>DATCFT010000015.1:0-43019 GCA_036509335.1 Hanamia sp. | reverse complement strand
ACATAACTTATTGGTCTTCAGACAAATATAAAATTTCAAGGCTGAAAAAAATCAAGTCGTCTTAGGCATCAAATCCGCTGTAACTCAATATTGACAATATTTTCAAAGAACTATTTGTTACTTCAACGCAACGCTAATGATATGAAGATTAATCTCAGAAAATCTTTTGATAACATAACTGCAATTTTACCCGCCGATGCTCCCAATATTTTCCGGATTCCGATTTCCTTTGTACGCCGGATAGTCATAAACGTTGTAATTCCCAGCAAACCCAGACAGGCAATGATTATAGCAAGGACACCAATAATTGCAACGAGCGTTTCGGCTTGTCTTTCTGAATTGTACAACTCTTTAAAAGTATCATCAAGAAAGTCGTAGCTAATTTCAGAATTTCCTGAAATTGATTTCATAGTAGTGACAACCTGTTGCAAAGTTTCAGATAAATCAGCGCTTGATACTTTTACATACAATTGTGTTTGGAAGAAAGGAAAATTAATATTGCCTATAATGAGAGGTTCAACTTTTGAATGCAGAGAGCTATAATTAAAATCCTTTACAACTCCCACAATTACGCCTTGCGGCCATCCTCCTGATAAATTAATTTCTTTCCCTACCGGATTCGTATAGCCAATCTGATTTGCAAGCGTCTGATTTATCAGGTATTCATTTCCGTTATTATCTTTTTTGAAGACATGTCCATCAATTAATTTCATTCCAAAAAAACGAACATATTCTGCTCCTGCATTTTCAAAGTTTACTGATATATGTTGCTGTTGACCGGTAGGCGCTTCGTAATCTATTCCCATAAGACCTCCACTACCTCCCAGATTCAGATAGCCATAAGTCACATCTTCAACTCCTTTAATTTTTACTAATTCAGAATGCAGTACTGGTAATTTAGCAGCGCTTTCCGCATCCAGCGGAAGTTTTATTACCTGGTTATAATTGAACCCCAAATCTTTATTATGTAAAAATTTCATTTGCTTAACAATAACAATAAGACTTATAATAAAAACTATAGCAATACCAAATTGACCAGTTACCAATACATTACGCAGTAAAGAACCTGATCGCCCCACTAAAACTTTGTTCTTTAAAACTTCATTAATTTTTACTGATGATATTAACCATGCAGGATACAGCCCGGCAAGAAAAGTAGTAACCAAAAGTATTATAAGATAAAAGCCAACTACTTTTGGCTGATACAATAAACTCACGTCTAAATCACGATTTAGAATATTATTCAAATAGGGGAGGAAGATTGAAGCCAGTAAAATAGATAGCAAAATTGAGATAAGAACTGTAATAAAAGCTTCCATCATTACCTGCAAAACGATCTGAAATCTATTAGCTCCTGCAATCTTCTTCATCGCAATTTCTTTGCCCCGATATGCTGCAACTGCAGTGGAAAGATTTATAAAATTCATACAGGCTATCAGAAAAATAGCTAATGCTATAATCAGAAAAATGTTTAGATATTTACCATCAATTTTATTATAATTATAGAAATCGTACATGATATCACTTGACTTAGAATGCACATCCATTAAAGGTTGAAGGCGCATATCAATGAATTTGTTTTTATCATGTATGGTTTTAGTGAGCTTCGATTGCAGGTCACTAATATTTACTCCGGGTTGTAATTGTAAATAAGTTGGTCCCAATAAAACTCCATAATTATTTTCCAGGTTATTACCGATATATTCCGGGACAGGAAGCAATGCATCCACCTGTAAATGCGAAGTTTTAGGCATGTCTGCAATAACATTGCTCACTGCAAAAAAAGTGATAGTACTATCAGTTGAATGCAATGCTATCATTTTATTGACTGCTGAAGTTTTGCCGAAAATTTTATTGGCCAAACTTTGCGTTAGTACGATACTATTTTTATTGCGTAGAAAATTTTGTTTCTCCCCTTCAATTATTTTTATACCGAACATATCATCAAAAGATGTGTCAGTACATGCTATTTTGCTGATATTAAATTTTTTGCCGTTATACTCCAATGTTATAGACGGGTAGATATCCGGTGTTGCAGGAAATACCCGGGTATAATTTCGAATTTCAGAATGGGTATCTTTTAAAAAAGAAGCAATAGGCGGCCCAATCGCCGCAGATACCAGTGGAGCAGTGCCATCGTAATGAACATATTCATTAAGCCGGTACTTGTTATTCTTATCGGGAATGTTATTATCAAAACTGATTTCGTTGTAAATAAACAGTCCAATTAACAGGCACGAAGCGATAGCGACGCCAAGCCCCAGTATGTTTACAATTGAATAATTTCTGTTGCGCATAAGATTGCGGAAAGCGCTTCCGATATAGACTTTAAACATGGCCATTTTATTTTTTTTAATTATTAGATTGATTATAGTAAACCCACAAATATTAAAGATTCCTATTCACCCCGTCCGTTACCGTTCGGTCAGGGCCGCCTGTACCATTCGTCCGAACGCGCCGTGGCGCGATCCTACTCAGAACGCAAACTATCCACCGGATTCGCCAAAGCCGCTTTTATCGCCTGAAAGCTTACTGTTATTATTGTAATGAGTAATGCTCCAATGCCAGTTACAGCAAAGATCCACCACGAAATACCGGTATGGTATTGATAATTCTGCAACCATTTATTCATAAAATACCAGGCTACCGGCGCAGCTATAATTAATGAAATCATTACAAGTACTAAAAAATCTTTTGATAATAATTTCCATAAATTGAAGACAGTTGCGCCCAATACTTTTCTCACACCAATTTCTTTTACTCTTTGCTCCGCCATAAAAGAGGCCATGCCAAATAATCCGAGACAAGAAATGAAAATGGCAAGTGCCGCAAAGAAACTCGCGAGCTTTCCGATGCGTTCTTCATCACCAAACTTTTTGGCATATTCTTCATCTGCAAAATGATATTCAAAAGGTTGCTCGGGATTATATTTTTTGAAAACAGTTGCAATTTTAGCCAGGGCATCATGCATATTAGACGAAGGGTTTATCCTCATGTCAACAACTTGCTGCGGATCATTATTGGTAACAAAAACAGTACGAAATACAGGCTGATAAGGAGATTGCATCACCATGTCTTTTACAATTCCTATCACATGAAAAAGATTACCATCCCAATTAATAGTTTTACCAACAGGATCTTTTATGTTCATAAATTTTACGGCCGCTTCATTTAATATCATTCCCGATGAATCTGTTGCAAATTCTTTTGAGAAATCACGGCCTTCTTTAATTTGCCAGCCTATTGTTTTACCAAAATCTTTTGAAATAAATACAACATTAAAATCTCCCTGTAAGGAAGGGTCTTTTCCTTCCCAGGTAAATCCGTTGTCTGTTTCATCAACATAATAAGTAGCGCCGGAAGATTCTGCCATTTCAGAAACAGCGCCTGAGTTTTTTAATTCTGTGCTTACCGCATCAAAATGTTTGTGTATATTTTCTGTTATCATGGGAAAAGATATTAATCCATCACGGCTGTAACCAACAGGACGATTTTTTGCGAATTGTATTTGATTGAAAACAACGATCGTTCCAATAATTAAAATCACGGAAACCGTAAACTGCAATACCACCAATACTTTGCGTGGAATCGCTGCGAAACGCCCAACGCGAAAAGTGCCTTTTAAAACTTTTACAGGTTTGAAAGAAGATAAATACAATGCGGGATAACTACCTGCAATAAATCCGGTGAATAAAGTAAATAAAATTCCCATTAACCAGAACAAAGGATTGGTCCATAGAATTGAAATTTTCTTGTCTGCTATTTCATTAAAAAATGGAAGAATAAGTTGAACTAAAATCAGGGAAAACGCGAATGCGAACAAAGCGACCAATAATGATTCAGAAAAGAATTGCCTTATCAATTGTCCTCTCAAAGAACCGATCGCTTTCCTGATACCAACTTCTTTTGCACGCTTCTCACTTCGTGCAGTACTCAGGTTCATAAAGTTGATGCAGGCGAGCAGTAATACAAAAAAACCTATAATGCCAAACAGCCAAACGAATTCAATTCTTCCTCCGGTATTTACACCATTTTTAAATTCAGAATACAAATGCCATTTACTCATGGGTTGTAAGAAAATAAAAGGCTTAAATGCTGCATCTGCAGGAGTCACATTTTTAAGTTTGGAATCTTTTATTTTCACTGAAACCTTTTGCATATCAGCGTTATCAGCTATTTGCACATAAGTTTGAAAAGAATTATTTCGCCAGGGATTGGTAGCTTTTTCATCCCAGGAAGCTTTATCAATAAACAATTGCCATGGTGCAATAAAAGTCAGGTTTTTAAAGTCTGAATTGTATGGAAGGTCTTTATATACACCTGTTACTTTTACATCAAACCTGTTATCAATTTTTATTACCTTATCCATTGGGTCAGCATCTCCGAATAAGGCTTTGGCAGTTGATGAAGAAAGGATAACAGAATGATCATCATTTAATGCAGCTCTTGTTCCTTCCAACATTTTTAAGGAGAGCATTTGAGTGATCTGCGGCTCCATATAATTTCCGCTCTTAGTGATTCTTTTTTGTCCAACTGCTAATATGTGATCATTTGTCCATGAAGCCATGCTCACGTATTTGAAATCACTTCCATAGCTTTTTTTCAATTCATTACCCATTAGGTACGGAACTGCAGTTTGTGTACCCACATCGCCATTAAATGTCTGGTGTTGCATTACCTGCGCAATCCGGTCATAATTTTCGAAATTTTTATTGAAAGAAATTTCATCATAAATCCAAAGCGCAATAAGTATTGCGACCGCCATACCTACAGATAGACCGGTAATATTGATAAAGGAATGGGCTTTGTTTTTAATCAGATTACGCCACGCTGTTTTGAAATAGTTTTTTATCATTGGCTTATTTTTTTAAAGAATTATTTTTTGTAATTTTGAGAACAGTAAAAAAGAAAAATTATGGAACGGATAGTAATTGAAGTGGATGATGCTACAGGTAAAAAATGGAGCCTTGCACCTGCCAAATTCAGGAAAGAAATTTCCGAAAAGATTTCTGATAGTATTAGCAAGATTTTGAATGATACCAGAAAGGAAAATTTCCTGGCTTACCTCGATGAAATTGGTGAAAAAATGAAGCAACGTGGCCTTACAGAAGAGGCTCTTAATGATATTCTGAAAGACAATGATTAAATATTTTGTTTTTGATACAAACACTTTAATAAGCGCTTCACTGTTGGTTGACTCTATAAATAAAAAAGGCGTAAGAAAAGCAGTATTATTAGGAGAAATCGCTTTTTCCAATGAAACTCTTAATGAATTTAAAGAAGTGGTATTTAGCAAAAAATTTGACAGGTATTTTGTTTCCAATGAAGAAAGATTAGAATTATTAAATGAAATTGAAAATAGTATTAAACAATTTTTCCCTTCTGAAATCATTAAAGCTTGCCGCGATCCTAAAGACGACAAATTCCTTGAGTTAGCGATTTCAGCAAACGCTTCCTGCATTATCACCGGTGATAAAGACCTGCTTATTCTAAATCCGTTTCGTAATATTCTCATTTTAAACGCTGTTGATTTTATAAATAATTTTTGATTTTGCTCTCAACATCCTTACAATAAAGCAACAAATATTAAGGATTTGCATTTTCCCATACCTCCATTAACATATCAGCATTCACTTGAACGTGCCAGAGCACTATTCGAACGCGCCGCGGCGCGATCCTACTCAGAACGTAAACTATCCACCGGATTCGCTATCGCTGCTTTTATCGCCTGGAAGCTTACCGTGATCAAAGCGATAATAATTACAAGCAATCCTGCCGAAACAAAAATCCACCAGCTTATTTGAATGCGGTAAGGATATTTCTCAAGCCACTTATTGGCTGCCATCCATGCAAGGGGAATAGCAATGATCATCGCAATCAATACTAATTTCAGGAAATCAATGGACAACGCTGTAACCACGTTTTGCACAGAAGCGCCCAACACTTTTCGAATGCCAATTTCCTTTGTTCTTTTTTCTGCTGAAAAAACGGATAAACCAAACAAACCAATGCACGAAATAAAGATGGTGAGTATGGCGCTGAATAACATAATCTGTTTCCATTTCGCTTCGGCTTCATAGTTTTTAATATTTTCATCGTTCTTAAATGTATAGCTATAGGGGCTTACAGGGAATAGTTTTTTAAAAGTACTTTGAATGTATTTTAGCGACGCAGATGCGGAACCAGGTTTTATTTTTATATAAGATGTTCCATAATCATTACCCCGCTTCATAGTAAATAACTGCGGCCCTGTTTTTTCATATAAAGATTGATAATGGTAATCTTTTACCACGCCAATAACCGTATATTTTTCATTGTTATTGTACCAAAAATCAACAGTTTGCCCGATGGGATTTTCCCAACCGGCTTTCTTTACAAAAGATTCGTTTACCAAAACAGAATGGGATGAATCGGAAGGGTAATCAGGAGAAAAATTCCTTCCTTTTAGAATCGGTATTTTTAATAATGGCAAAAATGATTCATCAACCGTTTCATAAGCAAACTGTAAACTTGAATCACCATTTACTTTTGCGAGGGTTGACCAGAAACCACCGTTCTTTGCGGCTACACCAATAATATCGGGGTCTTTCATTAATTCATTCCTGAATAATTTTGCCTGGTCACGTTTCAAATTATCTTTATTGACCACTACCAGATTACTGTCGTCATAGCCCAATTTTTCAGTGGTGAGATAATTGAACTGGTAATAAATAATAAGCGTAGCGATTATTAAGAAAGAAGAAAGTGTGAATTGCAACACTACCAGGCTTTTTTGTAAATAATTTTTTCCTGATAATGTAAAACGGCTGTACAATGTTTGCACAGGATTGTAACCTGACAATACCAAAGCAGGGTAGAAGCCTGCCAGCAAAGTAGTAAGCACGAAAAGAATAATGTATCCGGCGATTAATTTTGCATCAAAAAGATAAGAGAAGGCGAGCGCTTTATTAGATAGTTCATTGAATACAGGCAAAACTAATTTTACAATCACTAACGCCATTATGAATGCAATCAAACAAAGAACAAATGACTCTCCGAGAAACTGCATGATCAATTGTTTCCTGTTTCCACCCACTACTTTTCGGATTCCAATTTCCTTGGCACGCTTTAATGAACGAGCGACAGTTAAATTTATAAAATTGATACAGGCAATGAGTAAAATAAACAAAGCAATTCCTGAAAGAATATAGGAATACATTGGGTTGCTGGCGTTTGTAAGTCCGTTTTGTGCACTTAACTTGGTGCTCATGTGCATATCGGTAAATGGTTGCAAAAAATAAGTGCCCATATTTCCTATATCACCACCATATTGCGCGACCATTTTTTTAAAGGTTTCTTTAGCATCACCGGTATAAAATTTTTGCATTTGATTATCCACCGATTGAAGATTCGCATCCGGATTCAATACCACAAAAGTGTTTAGGAAAAAATTGAACCAGTTATCATTATTTTGTGCATCCTCGGCGGATTCTTTAAAAGGCATTAATACGTCAAATTGTATAGAGGAATTTTGTGGACAGTTTTTAGCCACCGCAGTTACATTATAGGGTACAAACGCACTGTCCTCTTTTACCATAACCGTTTTCCCGACTGCGTCTGTTGTACCAAATTGTTTTTTAGCGGCTTTTGCAGATAGTACGATAGAATGAGGTTCAGTAAGGCAGGTTTTTGGATTGCCACCAAGTAGGGAGAAAGTGAATACAGAAAAAAAGTTCGAATCAACATAGAGTAAATCCTGCGATTGAATTTCAGTACCGGTTTTTATATCCTCATTGCCGTCTTGTATGCGAACAAAGGATTGTATGCCAGCAACATTTTGTGCAAACCGTGGGCCTTGTAAAAAACCTGTAATTCCACTTTGCATTTCAGTTCCCTGTCGTTCTCCTTTGACAGCCACCCGGTAAATGTTATTTACATTTTTATGGAACCGGTCAAAACTTACTTCATCTTTTACATATAAAATAATGAGCATGGCACAAGCAAGTCCCAGGGCTAATCCTGCTATGTTGATGATAGAATAAACTTTGTTTCGGCTTAAATTTCTGAATGCGATTTTGAAATAATTTTTAAACATGGTTATTAGTTTTTAGTTCTTAAATTTTAGTTCTTCAATTGCGTTTACTCATAATAGTTATGTCCAAAATACTTTTGCAGTAAACAAACAATTATTCAATATTCCTGTTTTCTTCATTATCACATTAGCTAATTAATTCTATTCACTTCTCAAACTATTTACCGGATTAGCTACCGCTGCCTTTATTGTTTGAAACCCAACCGCAATGCATGTTATAACAACCGCTGCTAAAACAGCTACAACAAAAATCCACCAGCTTATTGATGTGCGGTAAGCAAAATCCTGTAACCATTTATTCATAAGCAGCCACGCAACAGGCGCTGCTATAAAAAATGCAATAATAATCAGGCGCAAAAAATCTTTTGATAAAATGAAAGAGATGTCTTTTATGGAAGCGCCTAATATTTTTCGTATGCCTATTTCCTTGGTTTTTTGTTCTATCATAAATGAAAGCAAACCGACAAGCCCAAGTATATTGATAACGATAGAAAGAAATGCAAAGAGGTTGAATAACTGCTGTGTCCGTTTGTCATTCTTATATAATTTGGCAATATTTTCATCTAAAAAACTGCTTTGGAATAAATATTGGGGATAAACGGAACTCCAGGCTTTTTCTACGGCAGATAAGGTAGAAGCAGGATTGCTGCTTGCCAACCTGATGCCCGCATCATAATAAAAGAAAGGAAACTCAATCATCACAACCGGCTGAATGGCAGTATGCAAAGAGGAGGTATTGTAATCTTTTACCACACCTATAACCGGTGCTGAAATATCATACATGCCAAAAGATACCTGTTTTCCCAAAGCGTCCTGGGGAGATGAAAAACCGAGTGCCTTTACTGCAGTTTCATTCAATACAAAGGCATATTTTTTTAAAGAATCCGGTATTGAATTGTCAATTTTTTTTTCATCGGTATTATCAAACCAACGGCCGGCCATTAAATGCAATCCATACGTTTGTAAATAATTTTCATCTGCTGCTTTTATTGTCACATTAATTTTTTCTGAAGCAAATTTTTCTTTCGTGTTAAAACTTGTCCAAGCGGCGTCATCCGATACCGGCGCTCCCAATGAAAAACTAAAACTTTTGATACCCGGAATTCCGGATAATTTATCATGCAATAATTTCAACTGTTCAGGCTTGTTTTCTGGAAGTGAAATGTCAACAACATTTTCTTTATTAAAACCTAATGATCTTGATTGAATAAAATTCATTTGTTTGGCAACTACCAAAGCGCCTATAATTAAAATCTGAGCCGTTAAAAATTGGAAAACAACTAATCCTCTTCGTAAAGTATTTACAGAAGCCTTTGGCGCGGCAGTTTTATTTTTTAACGCAGTAACCGGGTTGAAAGAAGATAATACCAACGCGGGGTATAATCCTGATAGAATAGAAATTGATAACCATAATCCAATTAATATAAGAACGCTATTTGTATGAAACCAATCAAGAGGAATATTTCTGCCCAAAAAATTATTTAAAGACGGAAGAAAGAAACTCACGGATAAAGCGGCTGCTAAAATAACCAACCCTGCAAGGAAAAATGTTTCAGATAAAAATTGTTTAATCAATTCGTTGCGGGTAGCGCCCAACGTTTTTCTTATACCCACTTCTTTCGATTTTTTTACAGCAAGCGCAGTGGATAGATTGACATAATTAATACACGCCGCTAAAATCAGGAATAGCCCGATAGCGCCTAACAGGTATAAATAATCATAATTAATAGTATAGGAAGGATTTTGTGCGGCATATAATTGATTGAAATGAATATCAGGTAAAGGCTGAAGAGAAAGAGTTGTAATTTCTCCCTGTTTTGTATCATTCAAATGTTCCTTCGCTATCGAAGCCAATACCGTTTCAGTATGTTTTGCTTCATTTTTATTTTGCAGACTTATATAGGTGAAGCCCTGCGAACTTACGCCCCATTGATCCAAAGGAAAGCCGCCAATAAATTCAGGGCGCATGTTGGAAAATGAAACGAGCATGTTATAAGGCAAGTGGCTGTTGGATGGAGCGTCAGCAACAACTGCAGCTACCTGCAAGTCAACAAGGTTTTCCAATTTAAAACGCTTCCCAATCGGATCCGTGTTACCAAAAAATTTTTGAGCTGTTGTTTTAGTAAGAATAGCAAAGCCTGGTTCTGACAGAACTCTTTTTGTACTTCCTTGTTTTACTTTTAGCGAAAATATTTTGGGGAAAACAGAATCAGCAAAAACGATATCTTCTTCCTTAAATTTCTTGTTATCAAAAGAAATCATACCACTTTTTAGCAAGTGAATTTGAGAGATTCGTTTTTCATCGGGCATGGCTGCGCGCATCGCTGTGGCAAGCGGGTACTGAGTTACAGGAGTGTAGCTTTTCCCATTTGACGAAACAGAACTTTCTACTATCCTGTAAGTGTTGTCATTTTTATTTGCCGTTTTATCGAAATTGGTTTCGTGCAATATGATTAATGCAATCAACAAACAACAAAGAACACTTATGTACAACCCAACAAAATTGAGCGCAAAAAATCCTTTGTGTTTTTTTATATTCCGCCATGCGGTTTTAAAATAATTTTTTATCATTTTATTTTCGTTTATAGATAACTGTTACATTATAGTCAACTAACACCCGCCTGGCCGTCATTCGGAAAGGAATATTTAATATCCCTCTTTCCCATTTACCTGAACGCGCCGCGCCACATTCCTATTCACTTTTCAAACTATCCACGGGATTGGCTATCGCCGCTTTTATCGCCTGGAAACTAACCGTTATTAATGCCACAATTAATGCAAGAATTGCCGCTAATACAAACACCCACCAATGAATATTTATCCGATAAGCAAAACCCTGCAACCAATGCGACATGGCATACCATGCTATTGGAAAAGCAATAATGGTAGCGACCAACACAAGCTTTAAGAAGTCTTTTGATAATAAAGTAACGATGGAACTTACTTTGGCTCCCAATACTTTTCTTATTCCAATTTCTTTTATTCGCTGTGTAATTTCAAATGCTGAAAGGCCAAATAATCCCAGGCACGCAATGAATATGGCGATGCACGCAAAAACTGTAAAGATGGTTCCCTGTCTTAGTTCTGACTGGTACATTTTATTAAAATTCTCATCAAGGAACGTGTATTGAAAAGGTAATTCAGGCATGTAAGTTTTCCATATTTTTTCAACGGAAGCTAGTTCGTCCGGAATATTATTACCGGCCAGTTTTATGGAAAGACTGTTGAATGCAGAATTGGTTGGTGTTGTTTTCGGATTTAATAAAACCATTGGAACAATTGCATGTTGCAACGATTCAAAATGGAAATCGGCCATAACCCCAATTACACGTCCCTGCGTGCCTCCGTATTTAAAATCTTTGCCTATGGCATCCTTTGGCGATTTCCATCCGATGGCTTTTACAGCAGACTCATTCAAAATGAAATTGGAAGTGTCCATACCGTAATCGCGGGAAAAATTTCTACCTGCGACGAGATGAATACCATAAGTGGGAATGAAATCATAATCAGCCGATACATCTTTTATGTCTGCCGTAACAGGTTGCATGGAATTGCCAACCACTGCGGAGGCGCCCTGCATATCCAGTAATCTTCCTGTTGGAATACGCGAAGAACGCGCTACATCCTTGATGCCCGGGCTTTGCAATAAGTCATTTCTAAAGGCATCGTATTTGGGATTAACAGAATTATAATAAGGCAACGTGATGATGTGTTCCTTGTTATAGCCCAAAGAGGTATCCTGCATATAGCGCAGCTGCTGAAAAACAATAATCGTAGTAATAATAAGTACGATAGAAATGGTGAATTGCGCTACCACCAATACTTTGCGGAAAGAAATATTGCCGCCGCCGACTTTAAATAAGCCTTTCAAAGTTTTTACCGGCTGAAAGGAAGACATAAATAAGGCAGGATATAACCCGGATAAAATACCTATGATAAATGGCGTTAAAAAAAGCGGAATGATAACGCGCCATTTCAATAATATGTCAATGGAAAGTTGTTGTCCTGAAATTTGATTAAGCCACGGCAACGTTACATATAAAAGAACGAAAGCTATTAAAATAGCACTCCAGGCAATAAGCACTGATTCACTCAGAAATTGAAAAATCAATTCTTTTCTTCGCGCGCCAATTACTTTTCGAATGCCAATTTCTTTTGCCCGTAAAGACGAACGGGCTGTGGAAAGATTCATGTAATTGATACAGGCTATCAATAAAATAAATAAGGCAATGGCCGAAAAAATATAAACCCTGCTAATGTCTCCATTAGGTTCGGCTTCAAAGTCAGTATGAGAATATAGATGAATATCGGTAAGTTTTTGCAATCCAAGTTTTGTCATTTTTGAAGGCTTGGTTGGCCCATATTGGCCTGCCATTCTCTTATCAAGAAAGGCAGGAAAGCGTGCAATCATTTTATTGGGATCATAATGATTGGGAAGCACTAAAAAGGTAAAAAACGAATTATTACCCCAATTGGTTTCCAGGTTTTTTTCGCCATAGACCGCAGAATCCTTTAACGTGTTGAAAGAAATTAATATGTCAGGATGCATAAAAGAATTTTCAGGAAAACCTTTGTATATGCCGGTTACTTTTACATCGAACTGGTTATTTACTTTTATGACCTTGTTCATCGGATCTTCATTGCCAAAATATTTTTTGGCAACATCTTCCGTAAGCATTACACTAAACGGATCTTTCAATGCCGTTTGTGGATTGCCTTCCAAGGTCTTCAGGGTAAAAACATTAAACAAGTTTTCATCAGCAAAATACACGTTGCTTTCGGCGATAAGTTTATCATCATATTTAAAAGGAAGTGTGCCTGCATTCAGCAATCTTGTCATTTTTTTTATCTCCGGAAAATCTGTTGGGAAATAATATCCGAATGGGGGAGAGACGGTACCGAATTTTAAAGAAACAACGCCTGCTGCATTATTAAAACTCCTGGTAACGCGATAAATGTTCTCTGCATTTTTATTATAACGATCATAGCTTAATTCGTTAAGAACATAAGTCGTGATCAGCAAACAGCAGGTAAGCCCTACCGTTAAACCAAACAGGTTAATGAACGAGATGAATTTATATTTCATCAGGTTACGCCATGCGATTTTAAAATAATTTTTTATCATTTTGTTTTCGTTTATTGATGACTGTTATTTTATAGTAAAACAACAAATATTCACAATTCCTATTTTCTTCATTATCATATTAGCTAATTAATTCTATTCACTTCTCAAACTATCAACCGGGTTGGCTATTGCGGCTTTTATCGCCTGGTAACTTACTGTGAGGACTGCAATCAATACCGATAGGATAGCTGCCAAAGCAAATACTTCCCACGAAATTTGTATCTTATAGGTATAGTCTTCCAGCCATTTGTTCATTGCCCACCAGGCTATGGGAGCTGCAATCAAAAATGAAATGATTACCAACTTCAAAAAGTCTTTGGAAAGCAACGCTGCAATGCCGGTTACTGATGCGCCCAAAACTTTTCTTACTCCTATTTCCTTGATGCGATTTTCTGCCATATATGTGGCCAGCCCAAAAAGGCCCAGGCACGAAATAAAAATGGTAAGACCTGCAAACAAAGCGGCCAATGTTCCGGTGCGTTCGGCACTTTCAAATTTTTTTGCGTAGGATTCATCTACAAAAACATATTCAAATGGATATTGAGGATTGTACTTTTTAAAAATCGCTTCTGCGCTGGCGATAGAAGCTTTAGTGGGTTTATTGGGATTGAGTTTTATATGAAGGATTTGAGCGAACATTTGTCCGGGGCCAAACAACATGAGTGGGTTTACCTTTTGCTGAAATGGTGATTCTATCACGAAATCTTTTAATACCCCCACTACGTGGAATTGCTGGGAATCCCCCGTCTGCCTGATCACGGTTCCCAACGGATCTTTTAAACCCATAGCTTTTACTGCAGCTTCATTCAATACGACGGCAGTACTATCAGTTGGGTATTGATATATATCAATGTCGCGCCCTTGTGAAATTTTCACACCAATTGTTTTGGCAAAATCTGCATCAGATTGCAATTGAAGGAAATCAATTTTTTCATCTTCCTTAGTGCTTCCATCCCATTGGAAACCCCATCCATCACTCCATTTCTGAGTGATAGGACTACCGGATTGGGTTATGGATATAGCAGTTCCACTATTCAACAATTCATTTTTAATGGCGAGGTAATGCTTGCCAACGTCGCCCTGTGTAAATACATAAATGAGGTTATTTCTGTCATACCCTGATTCGCGGTTGAGTCCATATTTTATTTGTTGTACCACAATTATGGTGGATATGATCAGGATAATGGCAAAAGAAAATTGTACCACCACCAAAATTTTCCTGGGTGTTACTAATGCATTGGCTTTTTGTATGGCACCTTTCAACACTCTTACTGGTTTGAAACCGGAGAGATAAAACGCGGGATAACTTCCGGCCAATACGCCTGTAAATAGGATGAATGCAAAAGAGTAAAACCATAATGAAGGATTGTAGTAATCAATTACCAATTGCTTACCCACTAATTGGTTGAAAGAACCCAGGCTGATTTGTACAAAAAATAAACCAACAATAAATGCAAGTAAACTCAATAATATACTCTCACCTAAAAATTGCAAAACAAGAAATTTCCTTTGCGCACCCACTACTTTTCTTATGCCTACTTCCTTGGCACGCTTTTCACTTCGGGCAGTACTCAGGTTCATAAAGTTGATACAGGCGATCAGCAAAATAAATGCGGCAATGATACCGAATAAACGGACGGATTCTATTTGACCCCCTACCAATTTTCCATTTTCTGATTTCGCATATAAATAATACCGGTTCAGAGGCTGAGTAAATTCTTCTGTGGTGGATTCATCAGGAGTACCTTTTGTATGGTCAATGATTATATTTTTGATTTTTGAATCGAATGCTGATTCTGAAGTTCCGGGCTTTAACAGAGTATAGGTATATACCGAATTTGTTCCCAGGATGCATCGTCCCAGCCCAATTTATGCATATAACTCCACGGCAGCAGGTAAGCAAAATTAAATTGGGTATTATTAGGAAGATCCTTCAATATTCCTGTTACGGTGCAATTATTCACGCTATCAATGCGTACTGTTTTACCCATAGCGTCCTCATTTCCAAAAAGGGCTTTGGCAAATTTTTCCGTAAGAACAATACTGTAACTCCCTTCCAACGCTTCATCCGGATTGCCTTTTATCAATGGAAAAGAAAAGACATTCAAAAACCAACTATCCACAAAGGCTCCCTGGGTATTCAGTTTTTTCTCACCGACCGTTAAAAGGAAGGTGATATTTCTGTATCTTACTGCATCTTCCACTTCGGGATAATCCTTCTTTAATGTAGGTGCCAGTATTTTTGGAGTAGAAGGCCATGCCCACGCTTGCCCTCCTGCGTTTATATCCCGGTTGTACATTACATAAATACGATCTCCTTTTTTGTAAAACCGATCCATACTCATTTCATTCTGTATCCACAGAAAAATGAGTATGGCGCTTGCCATTCCAATAGCCAAACCAAAAATATTGATGGCTGAAAACTCTTTGTTTCTCCAAAGGTTTCTGAATGCGATTTTGAAATAATTTTTTATCATAAATCTTATTTTAAAATTTTATTTTTCATTTAACTATAGCTGTTAGCAAACAAACAAATAGTAAGAATTCTTATTCACCCCGCCCGTTAACCTTCGGGCAGGCATTCACAAAAAAACTCTTCCGATTTCCAGACTTCCAAAAGTCCCCTTTAGGGGATTTAGGGATTTATTCACTTCTCAAACTATCCACCGGATTGGACACCGCTGCTTTAATGGCCTGCCAGCAAATGGTCATTAATGCAATCAATAAAACAACAACAGCTGTAAAGGCAAACAAATGCCACGTAATTTTAATTCTATATGCATAATCCTGTAGCCACTTATTCATTAATAACCAACCTAACGGAATGGCAATCATTAATGATATCAATACAAGCTTTATAAAATTTCCGGTTAGCAATACAAATAAATTGGTTGCAGAAGCGCCAAGCACTTTCCTTATGCTTACTTCCTTGCTCCGCTGTTCTGCCATGAATGCTGATAAGGCAAACAAACCAAGACAGGCAATTATTATAGCAAGTATAGCAAAGCCTGTAAAGATGTATTGCATTCGTGTAACATTTGCATACATTGCCGCATAACGCTGATCAAGGAAATCGTAACGTATGGCCTGATTAGGCATAAAATCTTTCCAAACTTTTTGTATCGAAGCCAACGCTGATTTCATATTCGCAGCATTTACTTTTACGGAGATAATGCTGTTGCTGTTGCCCAACACCATGCACAATGGTTTTACTTCCTGTTTTATACTTTCAAAATAAAAATTATCAACTTCGCCGATGATGGTTAAATGCTCTCCGCCATTGGTAATTATTTTTCCTATGGGATTCTTATAACCCAGCTGGCTTGCCAATGCTTTATTAATAATTGTTGCCGCAGAATCTGTATGAAAATCTTTTGAAAAATTTCTACCCGCTATGATTTTCATACCAAGAGTCGGAATATAATTTTCATCTACTACCCAATGCTGTAACTGTATGTTTTGCTCATCTTTTCCTTCCTCATGAAATGTGTTACCGTTTCTTTTTGTACCATCTACGGGAAGAAAATCGCTTACACTTACATTCTTTACAACCGGCAGGCGAAGCAATTCATTTTTGAATGCAGTTGTTTGATCACGCAATGCATCAGTGCCTTGTATCATCACGACTTCATCTTTATTAAAACCAATTTTTGAATTGAGTATGTATTGCATCTGTTTATAAATAACAGAAGTGCCGATGAGCAATACAATTGAAATGGTAAACTGAAATACAACCAATGTGCTGCGCAAACGTGCATTCTTACTGCCTAAACTGAGATTCCCTTTTAAAGTATTAATAGGTTTGAAATACGACAAATAAAATGCAGGATACAAACCGGCAATCAAGCCAATTATAAAAGCAAACAAGACAAGCGAAGGCAATAACCACCATTCATTCCATGGAAAACTTAGTTGCTCGCCGGCTGCCTTATTAAATATAGGTAATACAATGATTGCGATGATCGTTCCGATAAAACATGAAAAAAAACTATACAACAATGATTCTGTAAGAAATTGTTTGATGAGATTTCTTCTTGATGAACCAACCACTTTTCTTACTCCAACTTCTTTTGCACGGTTGGCAGAGCGTGCAGTAGAAAGATTTAAAAAATTGATGCATGCTAATATTAAAATGAAAGCAGCTATTGCAGCAAATAAATACACGAAACGAATGTCGCCGTGCTTCACATCATCCTGCTGAATATTGTAGGAATGCAAATGAATATCGGTTAATGGTTGCAGGTAAAGCCTTGCACCTTTCAAATTTTCTTTTGCATTTTTTGTTCCTTCAGCAATCATTGCAGGTATCAGGTATTTATCAAGCACATCATCCGTAATCTTTTTATTGAACGCGCTGATGTTAACGTTTGGCTTCAATTGAAGATAAATGTCGTAATTACTTGCTGTCCATTGCTGCTGCTCCCCATTCCAGAAATTTATCCCTGTTAATGAAATAAATCCGCGGTATTGAATGCTGGAATTCTTTGGAAAATCCTGCATCACGCCGCCAATCTTTATCAGGTTTTTTGTGTTATCATTAAATACAAGTGTTTTGCCAACAGGATTTTGATTGGGAAAATATTTATCTGCCATGCTTTTGCAAATCACAACAGAATTCGGTTCGGATAAAGCATCTTTCCTGTTGCCATAAATCATGTGCACATTTAAAATACCAAGTATAGAAGTATCTGCAAAGCAAAATCCTTTTTCATAAGTATCGGTTGTCTCATCGGTTCTTCTTACCTGGTTGTTTGCACCGCCAAATAATTCGTTGCTCATAATACGACCGGCTTTTTCCACTTGAGGGAAATCGTTTAGTAAAGCTTTTGCCATTGGCGCCGGAAATCCAATGCCGCTGTAGGTTTCGCCGTTTTGTTTTGCTTCTCCCACTATCCGGTACACGCGATCTTTATTTGGGTTATCCTGGTCGTAACTCGTTTCGTTTTGTATAAATAAAGCAATTAATAAACAAGCTGCAATACCAATAGCGAATCCGCCAATATTGATTGCAGCATACATTTTTTGTTTCTGCATATTCCGCCATGCGGTTTTTAAATAATTTTTAAACATAATTTTTTGTTTTAAGCTAATAGCTATTGGCCATTAGCTATTAGCTAAATTTTACTCCGTTCTCAAACTATCCACAGGATTGGCCATCGCGGCTTTGATTGAACGATAGCCAACTGTTATCATGGCAATAAAAAAAGTTATTAAAATTGCCAATACAAAAACACCTGCACCAATTTGTACACGGTATTTAAAATCCTGCAGGTATTTATTCATAAGCCACCAGCCGATAGGTGCCGCTATCACAAAAGCAATTATCAACAAACGGCTAAACTCTTTTCCAAACAACCATAACACACTTGTAACACGCGCGCCCAAAACTTTTCGCACGCCAATTTCTTTTGTTTTTTGTAATGCCATAAACGAAACCAATCCGTATAAACCGAGACAACCAATTAAGATAGCAATGCCAGCAAAAAACTCAATCAGCTTAAGCATAGTATCATCAAGCGCATAAAAATGTGCAATCCTGTCATCCAAAAATTCTTTGTTATAAACATATTGAGGATATACATTATTCCATGTTTTTTCCATTGCAGTTAAAGTAGATTGCATGTTTTGCGAACTAATCTTTACCGCACAGTTCTCATAATTATAAAAAGCAGAAAAAAGTACGACTGGCGCAATGGCGTTATGAAATGAATTATTATAAAAATCTTTTACTACACCAACAACAGGAGCAGTTATGCCATCTACAGTAATATTTTTATTTATGATTTGTTGCGGAGATTGTAAACCAAGTTTTTTAACTATAGTTTCATTTACTATGTATTGATTAATCGTATCAGAAGCATACATATTTCTTCCTGCAACCAACTTTAAATTAAATGTAGGTATATATTGATCGTCGGCTGGTTTTGAAACTACCGACCATGGCTCTTCTTTTGGCCTGTTATCATAAGTAAGAGATTTTGTATCAAAAAGTTGTGAAGCCGGTGCTTCCATACAGAATGAAACCTGCTGCACATTTGGAATTTCTCTGAGTTCATTTTTTAATAATTGCATTTTTAATTTTCCGATGCTATCATTTACAGGAACAGGCAGCATTACAATATTATTTTTATTAAACCCTAAATCTGTATTTTTTGAAAAGCTCATTTGCCCTGCAATAATTATCGCACCAATAATCAGCAATTGCGAAATAGCAAACTGTGTAATAACCAATCCGCGCCTTAATGAAAAACCACCGACACTTTTCTGAGATAATTTTCCCTTTAATGCAGCAATTGGTTTAAACCCTGATAATACTAATGCCGGATAAGAGCCTGAGAGAAAAACAACAATACAAACAATAACGGCAATAAAAATTAAAAGCGATGAATTGGTAAACGGACTAACAGTGAGATGTGTTTTGAATAAATTATTTAGAAAAGGCAAGCCTGACTGCGCCAAAGCAAAAGCAAGTATAACCGCAAGCAAAGTGATCAAAGTTGTTTCTGCAATAAATTGCCAGAACAACTGTTTGCGATTGCTGCCCAATACTTTTCTTATGCCCACCTCTTTACTTCGGTTAAGCGCTTGTGCGGTAGCAAGATTAATAAAATTTACACAAGCCGTTATAATAAGAAATAATCCTATTAATGCAGCAGCCCATAAATATTTTTTATCGGCATAACCATTAAGATCTGTATTGAAATGAATATCATTTAATGTCTGCAGCTTAAACCTGAACACATCTTTATTAGGATTGTTTGCATAATATTTTTTCATTATTTGCGGAAAAACCTTTTCAACAGAAGCCGAAGAAACGCCGGGCTTTAATAAGAGAAAAGTATTGGTTTCACTATTAAAACCACCCCAGTTGTCGTTGCTTGCCTGCCAGGCACTAAAGTCTTTCAGGTTTTTATCTGAAACATAAATTTGCTGCGTTCTGTCAGTATTTAACGGAAGATTTTTTAAGATGCCGGTAATTTTAAAATCAGTAGTATTGTTAATGCGAATAACTTTTCCCATCGCATCTTCATTACCAAAATATTTCTTAGCTAAATTCTGTGTGATGATGGCAGTATTTGGTTCAGCAAGCGCAGTTTTTATATTACCTTCTGAAAGCGGAAAATTAAATATGCTGAAGAAATCAGAAGTTGTAATTGCAAAGCCATTGTCTTCAATAAATTTTTTATTATCGCTTTGCGAAGATGACGGTATTGTAACCTGAGCTTTCCAATACACAATAACTCTTGCCACTTTTTCGGTAAACGTATAATCGTTGCTAATAGCCTTTGCCAATGGCGAAGGCGAGCCAGGTGAAGAAAATGCATTATCAACATGAACCTCTGTAACTACGCGATAAATCCTGTCTTTGTTTTTATTAAATTTTTCAAAACTTAAATTGTAAAAAACAATTGTGAAAATAAGAATACTGCATGCAATGCCTAATGACAAACCAGCTACATTAATTATTGCATAAGTTTTATTTCGAGTAAGATTTCGCCAGCCGATTTTAAAATAATTTTTAAACATTAGAATTTGATTTATCTATTATTAATTATTTTTCATTTAATCATCCAGGTTTGTTTATTTTTTCCCCGGACAGTAAACAAACAAATATTCACAATTCCCTTTTTCTTCATTAGCATATCAGCTAATTATCACATTAGCTAATTAATTCTATTCACTCCTCAAACTATCCACAGGATTAGCCACCGCTGCTTTTATCGCCTGGAAACTTACTGTAATGAGCGCAATCAAAATGGCAATAACTCCGGCTAAAACAAAAATCCACCATTGTATATTTATCCGATAGGCAAAACCCTGGAGCCATTTATTCATGGCCCACCATGCAACAGGAAATGCGATAAGAGAAGCAATAATTACCAACTTTAAAAAATCGCGGGCAATCATTTGTACGATACCAGCCACGTTTGCACCCAGCACTTTTCTTATGCCAATTTCTTTTGTGCGCTGCTGTGCTGCATAAGTAACCAGGCCAAATAAACCGAGGCAGGCGATAAGAATGGCAAGCAAAGCAAAAGTGATAAAAATCTGCCCTGTGCGCTGTTCTGTAGTATATAATTTATTAAAATCTTCATCCATAAAAGTATAATCAAAAGGCTTTGATGGTGCCATGGTTTTCCATTTATTCTTTATCTGTGCAATAATATTTGGAATGTCTTTTGAATCAATACGCACCGAGATGTTTCCGTTGCTTTTTCCAAGGAAAAGCGCGAGTGGGGTAACTACATCGCGCAAAGAGCTGAAGTTGAAATTTTTTATTATGCCGATGATGTGGTAATCAAGATTGGTTTTTGAATTCATATTTACCGGGGTATAGATCTTTTTATTCAGAAGGCCTTTTGTGGCAAGAAATTTTGCAGCAGCTTCATTTATGATGATACCAGTTGAGTCTGTAGCAACTTGAGGAGAGAAGTTTCTTCCCTGTAATATTTTCAGATCGAGCGTCGGAATATAATTTTCATCAACTGTCCATGCCTGTAAGTTGATTCCTGTGCTTGGGTCAAGAGCTGGCGATGTAAAATAGGTGTTACTATTCCGATAATAATTTACCGGAAGATAGCCGGTCATTGTAGCATCCTTGATACCACTTATTTGCAATAGCTCATTTCTAAAAGTGGTTGCCTGATCCTTTAATGCATCAGTATGGTTGATGGTAATAACCTGGTTACGGTTAAACCCAACATCTTTATTATGAATGTAATTTAGCTGGTTATAAATAACTACCGTTCCGAAAATGAGAATGATTGAAATGGCGAATTGAAAAACTACCAATGCATTACGCAGCCATGATCTTTTAAAACCGCTGGCCAGTTTACCTTTCAACACATCTACCGGCCGGAATGATGATAAGAAAAATGCAGGGTAGCTGCCGGCAAGTAATCCGACAACAATCATCAGTACAAAAAGCGACAGCCACATTTTAGGCTGAAACAGAGAAGAAGCAAGAATCTCTTTTCCGGAAAGTTGATTAAAATAGGGGAGTAGCAACCATGCGATAATAAGCGCCAACACAACTGCGATAAAGCTTATTAAAAGTGACTCAATTAAAAATTGTTGAATAAGATTTCTTTTCAATGATCCCAATACTTTTCTTACGCCAACTTCCTTTGCGCGGTTTGAGGAACGTGCTGTTGATAGATTCATGAAGTTGACACACGCAATCAGCAAAATCATCAGGGCTATTGCTGAAAAAATATATACATATTCAGCGTTGCCATTTGCTTCAAGTTCTGCTGTTCTGTTTGAATGAAGATGAATAGCCGTCAAGGGCGTAAGCGTTGCCTTAATATATCCTCCTCCCTTTTCGAATTCAGCAACGCTTTGATTAACCATGCTTTTTAGTTGTGGGCCAATATGCCTGTCCATGAATGGATTCAGTTGTGCCTCCACCTGTTTTACCTTTGCATGTTTCTTTAAAAGAATATAAGTAGTATAGTTTTCGGCAAGCCAGTTATCCTCGTTGCTGCCACGGTTTTCCATCATAGGCACAAAAAAATCAAAATGGAAATGTGATTGTTTGGGGATGTCTTTGATTACTGCAGTGATCTTATAATTTCCCGTATCATTGATCAGCATCATTTTTCCAATAACATCTGTACTATTAAAATATTTTTTGGCAATTGATTCTGTAATCACTAAAGAATGGTATTCTTTCAACGCCGTTTTAGGATCGCCAGCAATTACGGGTAAAGTAAATACATCAAACAAACTTGAGTCTGCAAAAGCAACCCTTCCTTCCGGTATGTCTTCATTTCCTTTTTTTACAAGAAAACTTCCATACCAGCTAAGGCGTGTATAATTCTCAACCTGTGGCATTTCGTTCACCATTGCTAAACCCATTAATGCAGGTACCTGCGCAAGATCCAGGTAATTGCCATTAAACTTTATTTCATTATTTACGCGATAAATTCTGTCCGCTTTCACATTATACCTATCGTAGCTCAATTCATCCATCACAAATAATAAGATCATCAGGCAGGTAGCGATACCAACTGCGAGCCCGGCAATGTTGATTGACGTGTAAAACTTACTTTTAACAAGGCTTCTAAAAGCGCTTTTAAGATAATTTCTGAACATAGTTTATTGCGTTTAATCGTACCTGTTATATAGATTATTTTTTATAGTAAACCGATAAATATTCACAATTCTTATTTTCCTCATCAGCATATTAGCTAATTATCACATTAGCTAATTAATTTTATTCGCTTCTCAAACTATCCACAGGATTTGCCACCGCGGCTTTTATCGCCTGGAAACTTACTGTTATCAATGCGATAAATAAAGCCAGAACTCCTGCCAGTGCAAACACCCACCACGAAATATTTATCCTGTATGCAAAACCTTCTAACCATTTATTCATTGCCCACCAACCAATTGGCGTGGCGACGATAATAGCTATTATAACTATCATGATAAAATCTTTAAATAAAAGCAGCACAATATTATTCACTCCTGCACCAAGCACTTTTCGAATGCCAATCTCTTTAGTCCGCAATGTTGCCATGTAAGCTGATAATCCAATCAATCCTATTACAGATAAAAACAGTGTAATCAATAACAAGGCTTCACTTAGTATAGAAAATTTTTGTTCTTTATCATATAATTTATTAAGATCATCATCAAGAAATTTCATTGTTAATGGAATATCGGGAATAATCTTACTTACTTTTTTCTTTATAAAGTTTAAGGTTTTCGAAAGATTCTTTGTTTGAATTTTTATCAATATATTTTTATCTATTCCGTTACCAAACGGATAAATATTCAACACGATAGGCGTTACAGGCTGATGCAAGGAAAAAAAATTAAAGTCGTTCACCACGCCGTTAATCGTATATGTTTTTTCATTTTTCCCTGGCGAAATTGTGATAGTTTTACCTATCGGATTTGGATAACCCAATCGTTTAGAAAGCGTTTCATTAATCAGGGTTAATCGTTTCGGACGGTTCTTATCATTAAAGTCATCCTGTAATAATTTAAGTCCAAGGGTATTCAGGTAACTGTAATCAGTGCCAATTCTAAACAAATCATTATAAACAACATCTGAACGCGCACCTTTAAAAGAAAAAGCATAATTTTCATCACCAGGTACAAGTCCCTGCGACACATTTTTAATATCAGGATTAAGTAATAATTCGTTTTTCAACCTGTAATATTGTTCTGAGTCCACACGATAAGCACCGGTTAACTTTACAATATTCTCTTTATTAAAGCCAAGATTTTTTTGCTGAACATACTGCAATTGATTATAGACAATCCAGCTTACAGATGAAATTAGTATGAGAATAGTAATTTGAAAGGTTATAAGTACTTGCCTTAAACTTATTCCTTGGCGGCTTATTACGCTTTCTTTTTTAAAAAGTGAAACTGTTTTTAATTTTGGTAAAACCCAGGCGGGATAAGAACCGGAAACGATGCCTACTAATAAAATAACGCCTAAAAGAACACTAAAACCAGGCAGAGATTTAATGAATTCATTCTGTAATTGAACATTCATAAACTGATTAAACTGAGGCAATATCAATTCAAGTAATCCCAAAGTAAGCGGGATGGAAATTAATGCCATACAAATTGCATCCACAAAAAATTGCATGGCCAGCGAAACATTTGCTGCACCTAAAACTTTGCGGATCGCTATTTCTTTTTTTCGTTCGGAATACAATGCAATGGAAAGATTCATATAGTTAGTGCAGGAAAGTATTACGATAATAAAACCAATAAGATTAAACAACACAAGATAAATTTTACTTGCAGGCGGTTTCATTCCATAAGTCATACCCGTCTCAAAGTGAAGTTTGTCCAAAGGTATTATAGCTGCATCTGTTAAGATTTTGAATTGATCGGAAGGCTTAGGTAAATTCAGAATTTCATTTTTTATGTGGTTGATATTTGCATTTTTTCCGAGCAGGCAATAAGTATCAAGTGTTGAAGCCGCTTCCATTATTTTTTCATTGGAAATTAAAATATTGAAATCAAAGTTTGTATTGGATGGAAGATTTTGTATAACTCCGGTTACAGAAAGATTTAATGAATCAAATACGAGGAGCTTCCCTATTGGATTCTCATTACCAAAAAACTTTTGAGCAATACTTGCTGTAATTACTGCACTATTTGGTTGCCTCAATGCAGCATCTGGGCTACCATTAATAAAATGGAAATTAAATAGATTAAAAAAATCTGTACCCGGGTCAGTAAATAACACTTTATCTTCAAAAAACTGATTATTCTGATAATGTATAAATCTAGGTGGATATCCTCTTACACGTGCCATCATTTCCACTTCAGGAAATGTATGTTGATAGATTGCATCTGAGTAAGAAATAAAGAGTGGAGCAAACCACGTATCCTGATTTTTTCCTGAAACCTGAAAGATCCTTTTTGAATGATGATGAAAATTATCAAAGCTTAATTCGTGCCTGGTATAAAGTATTACTATAGCAGCAGCCGTTAACCCCAATGAAAAGCCAAGAATATTAATTATACTATAAACACGTCTTCTTTTAAAATTGCGAAAAGTAATTTTGAAATAATTTTTGAACATGGTATTCTTTTTATTGATTCGATATTTTTCAACTTTCAGAAACAAGTAAACACACAAATATTACAGATTCTCATTTCTTTCATTATCACATCAGCTAATCAGCACATTAGCTAATTAATTTTATTCACTCCTCAAACTTTCTACCGGATTGGCAATTGCTGCTTTTATCGCCTGGAAACTCACTGTAATCAAAGCAATTAAAATCGCCATAATACCCGCAATTAAAAAAATCCACCAACTGATATGAATCCTGTACGCAAAACCTTGCAACCATTTATTCATAGCTAAATATGATAACGGGATCGCAATGATGCAGGCAATAATTACCAGCTTTATAAAATCTTTAGAAAGCATTTTGGTTACCGAAGTAACACTTGCGCCAAGTACTTTGCGAATGCCTATTTCTTTGGTACGCTGTTTTGCAATAAATGTTGCGAGGCCAAATAAGCCTAAGCAGGCAATAAATATGGCAAGCACAGAAAATATCAATGCAATGGTTCCTGCTCTTTGTTCTGCACGGTACATTTCATCGAAAGATTCATTTAAAAAACGATAATTGAATGGCAAACCAGGCGCCATTGTTTTCCATTTGTTTTGAATACCTGCAATTAAGTTTTGTAGATTGGCTGAATTCACTTTAAAGATGCCCAGGCCTACTCCACCACCCAACGAGAAACATAACGGACTTACATTTTGATGTAATGACTCAAAATTAAAATCTTTAACTACACCAATAATTGTAAGTGGCATAGTTTTGCCATTATCCTGGCTTTGATAAACTTTTTGACCCACAGGATTGGCGTACCCTAAAGTCTTTGCTGCTGTTTGATTGATAATAACTGCGCTTGAATCGCTTCCAAAATCGCGGGAGAAATTTCTACCTGAAACTATATTCATTCCCAGTGTTTTGATATAATCATAATCAATGTACCAGTCCTGCATATCAAAACCATTTGTGGAAGTCATAACCGATTCTTTGGAAAATGTATTATCACTTCTGGAAGAATTAGAAACAGGCAAATAAGCACTTATAGTTCCACTTACAACGCCGGGCATTTGCAACACTTCGTTTTTAAATGGCGTTACATTACCATTCAATGCAGAAATACCATCTACAACCAATACCTGGTCTTTATTATATCCAAGATTTTTTGTCTGAATATAGTGGAGCTGTTTGTAAATAACAATCGTACCTACAATTAGAATAATGGAGACAGCAAACTGAAATACAACCAGCACACTTCTTAAACCGCCGCTTTTGCTGCCAAGATTCAGCTTTCCTTTTAAAATTTCAATAGGCTTGAATGACGATAAATAAAATGCCGGGTAACTTCCCGCCAATAAACCAACTACAAAGGGAAGTGCAATAAGTATAGGCAAAATGTAAGGGCCAAATAAGCTCGATATGGTGATTTCTTTATCAGCGATATTGTTAAACAAAGGCAATACCTGCCACACAATGACAATCGCAATAATCAGCGACAACAATACCATCGTGATGGATTCAAAAAGAAACTGGGAAATAAGATTTCGTTTTTGGGTACCCAGCACTTTTCTTATGCCTACTTCTTTGGCACGGTTTGCAGAATAGGCGGTGGTAAGGTTCATGAAGTTAATGCAGGCAATAATTAATATGAACAAGGCAACTGCAGAAAATATATACACATATTCGATGTTACCACTTGGGCTTAATTCCATAGGGCGATCGGAATACAAATGAATTTTTGTGAGTGGTATCAATGAATATTGAATATTATTACCCGCTTTTTTAAAATCTTCTATGCTATTAATATTCATAAATTTTTTCGCATAGGGCATTACATATTTATCAATGTACTGATCGAAATTTTTGTCGAAGACCTTATAATTAGTTCCTGGGGTGAGTACTAAATAGGTATAAAAATTATGACTGGTTATTTGTCCCCAGTTATAATCCACATTCCTCATTGGAAAGAAAAAATCGAAATGAAAATGAGAATCTTTTGGTATATCTTTTATAACTGCAGTTATTTTATAGAAAGGATTTTTATCACCCTTTACTTCTATTGTTTTTCCTACAACATTTGTAGAACCAAAATATTTTTTTGCTGTTGAAGCTGTAATTACAACTGTATTGGGCTCATTTAATGCGTGTTTTACGTCACCTTCTATTGCCGGAAGTTGGAACACATCAAAGAAAGTGGAATCAACATTTGCAGTTTTGTTTTCATCAATGTAATCATTATTCTTTTTTATGAGCCTGTTATTGTTATTTGTATAAATGCGTGTGTAATTTTCAACCTGGGGATAATCCTTCTTTATCAACTGGCCCATCATATCGCTTGTCAAAGGCATATGCATATTGGCACCACCAAAACGAATGTCAGAATTAATTCTATAAATATTTTGGGCATTTGGATAAAACCGGTCATAGCTCAGTTCATCTGTAACATAAGATGTGATCAGTAAAAAACAAGACAGACCAATGGCAAGCCCTGTAATATTAATAATAGAGAACGCTTTATTCTTAATAAGATTTCTCCAGGCGATTTTTAAATAATTTTTGAACATGCTTATTAGTTTTTAGTTCTTAAATTTCTTTTCCAGTAAACCTACAAATATTTAATATTTCTGTTTTCTTAATTAGCATATCAGCTAATTAATTTTATTCACTTCTTAAACTATCCACCGGGTTTGCCATCGCTGCTTTAATTGATTGAAAGCTGATAGTGATCAACGCAATCACGATGGCAGTAATACCAGCCGCTAAAAATATCCACCAGCTTATCTCAATCCTGTATTGATAATTCTTTAACCAATCATTCATCGCCCACCATGATACAGGAAAAGCAACAATGCATGAAATAGCAACGAGCTTTAAAAAATCTTTTGATAACAAGGCTGTAATTCCCGTAACGCTTGCTCCTAACACTTTTCGTACACCAATTTCTTTTGTTCTTCGCTCGGCTGTATATGCTGCTAATCCGAATAAGCCTAAACATGAAATAATAATTGCCAGCGCAGCAAACACAAGTGATAATTTACTGATCAGCATTTCGCTTAAAAACATTTTATTGAACTGGTCGTCCACAAATTTGTATTCAAAAGGATAGGCTGGGTTATCTTTTTTCATCACCGCAGCTATTTTTGCCAATGCATTTTCAGGGTTGCTTTGTGGTGCAATTTTTACATATAATAAACTAGCTGCGTCAGGTATACTGAAAAAAATTACGGGAGCGGACCTGCCGTACATATCACCATAGATATAATCCTTTACCACACCTGTAACCCTCAGGTGAAAAGTGCCATTATTGACCGGGCGTTCCATTGTTTTTCCTATTGCACTTCCCTTGCCTAACAATTTTTCCATGGATTGGGTAACAATGACATTAAAAGCCTGATTAGAATCTTTCGGCATGTGGTTATCACCCAATTCAACTGCATCAGTAGGCTGAAAATCTCTTCCTTCTATAATATGCATGCCGATGGTTGACATAAATTCAGGGCTAACCAACCTTTGGGAAATAACAACAATACTGCTAGGATCTTTGCCCTGCCAGGAAATACTTGTTGTATTATTTCCGCCGTCAATAGTGGTATGATCTGCTAATGCAGCATTCTTCACAAAGCCGGTGTTAATGAGATCTTGCTTAATTGCAGGAAAATCTTTTACAATATCTCCCTGCGCATCTATTTGCAACAGGTTGTTTTTGTTGTAGCCAATATCCCTGGTTTTTACATGTTGTATCTGCCGGTAAATAATAATAGTGCTGATAATAAGAATAATCGAAACAGCAAACTGAATTACCACCAACCCTTTTCTAATAATGGCTGCACTTCCTGTTTTTAATTTTATTCCTTTTAAAACAAATACCGGGTTAAACGATGATAAATACAATGACGGATAACTTCCTGCAACAAGCCCACAGATAAGTGTGAGCAACAACAAGGCGACGAAATGATATGGATTGGTTAATCCTAACGAGAGGCCTTTTTGCACTAATGAATTAAAGGCCGGTAAGAGCAACGACATAAGAATAACCGCAACAACTGCCGCGCTCAGAGACATAAATATTGCTTCACCAATAAACTGAACAATGAGCCTTTTCTTTCCCGAACCCAATACTTTTCTCACGCCTATTTCTTTTGAGCGTTTTTCGCTGCCTGCAGTGGCAAGATTCATAAAGTTGATACACGCAATAAATAGAATGATCCAGGCAATAATGCTAAAAAGACGCACATACAGTATTTGCCCACTACCAGTTGGCTTTCCATTGTCAAAGTCATCACGTAAGTGCCAGTCATTCATGCTAAACAAAAACTCGTGCACAGTTGATTTTTCAGTTTCAATTTTTTGTGTAGTGAAATCGTAAAAAGGATTTAGCAATTGCCTGTTAATCGAAGCAGCGTCAACACGAGGTTTTAATTCAACATAAGTCGTGATACCAAAATTACCCCACTTCGCGGCCCATGGATTTTCATCATACCATACCTTAAAAGGTGCCAGCCATTCAAACTGTAATGTTGAGTTTTCAGGCAGGTCTTTTAAAACACCGCTAACCACATAATCCTGTTTGTTATCCATGCGCACCGTTTTACCAATCACGTCTTTTTCATAGCCAAAAATTTTTTTTGCCGTTTTTTCAGTAAGCACAATCGAATGCAATTGGGAAAACGCACTTGCAGGATTGCCCTCAGCGAAAGGCAGCGTGAATAGGCTGAAGAAAGAAGGCTCCACATATTTTCCTGAAGCATTCACCGCTTTATTGCCAATGGTAAACAAAAATGAAGTACCGCCTTCTGTAGTACGGCAAGTGTTTTCAACACCCGGTAGCGTAGATTGCATTGCCGGCGCAAGAGGGCCTGGCGTTGAGGAATGGGTGAAGGTGCCGTTATCAACTTTGTCGTTTGTTTTTACAAGATAGATGAGGCCTTTATTTACATTATTACTGTCAAAATTCATTTCATCTTCTACCCATAAAAATATAAGGCCTGCACATGCAATACCAATAGCCAATCCAAAAATGTTGAGGAAACTGTAGCCTTTGTTTTTACTAATATTGCGCCAGGCTGTTTTGAAATAATTTTTAAACATATTATTTTCGTTTATGGGTGATTGTTATTTTATAGTAAACCAACAAATATTCACAATTCCTGTTTCCTTCATTAGCATATTATCCAATTATCACATTAGCTAATTAATTTTATTCACTTCTCAAACTATCCACCGGATTTGCCACCGCTGCTTTTATTGCCTGTAAACTTATTGTGATCAATGCAATGAATAAGGCAACCAATGTGGTTATTACAAAAACTGTCCAGCTAATACTGGTGCGATAAGCAAAACTTTGCAGCCATTTATTCATCACGAACCAAGCAAGCGGCGAAGCAATAATTACCGCTACAATTACCAGCTTTAAAAAATCTTTTGACAACAAAGCAACAATACTGGTTACACTTGCCCCCAGTACTTTGCGAACACCAATTTCTTTGATGCGTTGCTCTGCACTGAATGTGGCCAGCCCGAATAAACCCAGGCATGAAATAAGAATTGCGATAATGGTAAAATCACTCACAATGCCTGCCAGCCGGTTTTCTGCATCATAATTCTTTTGAAAATCTTTATCCAGGAAACTATAATCAAAAGGTTCGTTGGGATTTAAACTGTGCCAGGTATTTTGAATAGATTTTAAAGCCGCACCAATATTAGACGACTTTACATGCACGATCATATAATTAAATAAAGGCGGCGTATTTAACTGAAAGCCATAAGGGTCGATGGGTAAATGCAGGTCCTCATAATGAAAATCTTTAACAACGCCGACGATCTTATAATTGTAAGTTTTGTTATTAAAATCATTATGCAGATTTTTATTTACAGCCTCATCTGCATTTGCAAATCCTAAAGTTTTTACTGCGGTTTGATTTATTATAATTGTACCAGTCGTGTCTCCCGCATAATATTCTGGAGAATATAATCTGCCAGCAACCGCTTTAATTCCTAATGTTTGTAGATAGCCCGTATCTATATAATCCATCTTTATATCTTTTGCCTGCTGCATGCTCTCGCCATCAGTATAAAAAATATTATCAGCTACATTGATAATGCCGGGATAAAATAGAGAGCCACCTACGTTTGAAAAGTCTGATTGTTTTAATAATTCATCTTTAAACGAAGGATACATTTTTTTTGCATTGTTGCTTCGTAGTGGAATAACTACCTGCTGATTTTGATCAAAACCAAGATTGGCGGAACGGAGATATTTCATTTGATCGGCAATAACAACAGATGCAATAATTAATACAACAGAAATAATAAATTGAAAGATCACCAAACCTTTGCGCAGAGCTACTGCAGAGAATGAGTTGGAAAATTTTCCTTTTAAAACTTTTACCGGTTTAAAAGATGATAAATAAAAGGCAGGATAACTGCCGGCAATTAATCCTGTAATAATTGCCAATACAATGAATGCGGCAATCAATAAAAGATTGTTTGAAAATGTAAATGAAAGATTTTTATTGGCAACGGAATTAAAAACGGGCAACAGCAATTTGGTAAACACAAAAGCAAGTATCAACGCCAGCAAACTCATTAAAACAGATTCGCCGAGAAATTGAAATACAAGGAATCTTTTTTCAGCGCCCAGCACTTTTCTGATGCCTACTTCTGCTGAACGTTTGGATGATTGCGCTGTGGCAAGATTCATAAAATTGATGCATGCGATCAGTAAGGTAAATAAGGCAATGGAAGCAAGGATGTATAAATAGAGTACGCTGCCGCCGGGCGTTATATTCTTTTTCACATCTTCATCCAAATGAATTTTTTTGAGTGGAACCAAAAATTGTTTTTTATAAAAACCAACTGCTTTTAAATCTTTACCCGCATATTGCTCAATGAATGCAGGAAATTTTGCCTGGAGTTTTTCTTCGCTGGTACCCGGTTTTAATTGCAAATAAGTGAAGAACATATTGTTAGTTGCAAGGTTTCCTGTCTGTTGTTTTATAAGGTCCGCCATCTTGCCGCCCATCATGCTCATAAAAAACCGCCCATCAATATGCGAAGGTTTATTAATAGGTTTAAAAACACCGGTTACCAAAAAATCATGATCACCATTACTACTGCTGCTTACATGAATTACCTTATTTAATGCTGGTTGGTCACCAAACAATTTTTTTGCAATGTCATCTTCCAATACAACAGTATTCGGATTATCCAAAGCAGTTGCCGGATTGCCTTCAATAAAATCATAGGTAAACATCCTGAAGAAAGTAGAATCTGCTAAAAAACCTTTTGTTTCATAAAAAGATTTGATTGCTCCATTGTTTTCATTATACTGAAGCAAGGTCTTATCTTCTGAATATAAAGCTGCAAGCCTTGTGGTTTGTTCAATTCCCGGTAATTCTTCCTTCATCATCTCTCCCAAATCTGCTGGTGTATTAGGCAGTTTGCTGAAATTTCCAAGCCCTATAAACTGGGTACCTACCTGGTAAATATTATCTGCATTTTTCTGGTATGCATCATAACTCGTTTCATTTAAAATAAATAAGGTGATCAGCATACAGCAGGTAAGCCCTACTGCCAAACCAAAAATATTGATGAATGAAAATAATTTACTTTTCATCACATTACGCCAGACGATTTTGATATAATTTTTTAACATTGATGATGCGATTTGGGATTTACTACATGCATCTGCTCAAAAAATTAAGCCACATATTTAGTTGCTGATATTCAATATTTTAGAATTTAAAATAAAATAAAACTGTTCGGTTTTGATACACCGTGTGTCGCGGTTTGATACAGGTAGGGCTTAACGTATTCTTTAGTAAAATGATTACCCGCTTTGAGATTATTATACTCTGCAAGGGACAAAACAGTGAATTATTTAACTTGGAAAGCTGACTAATTTTATTCTTTTTGAAGTATAAGGTCAGAGTATTTTAATTGCCACGGGTTTCAATCCGTGGATAGTGAAATATCTTCAAAGGCCTTAGCCAAAATCAATTGATTCTTTACAGAATACTGCCTTTTAACTTTTGGCTCAAGCCAGGAAAGACAATCATAATTCCACGAATTGCTTAAATGCCTTTACTTCCTTTGTTTCTTTTTCCATTATTGATTTTTTGTATGGTTACACTGCTTTTAATGTTCGCACTCTTCCGATAGTTCTCAAGCTAAAATTCATACAATAGTTTTGCCAACAAAATGATCTGGCGCTTTTCTAAAAACAAAATACAATCCAACTATCATAAATGGAATACTTAAGATTTGTCCCATATTAATTGGTAATGTATTCTCAAATACTTCCTGATTTTCTTTTAAAAACTCCATTAGGAAACGAACAGAAAAAACAAGTACCAGGAATAATCCGAATAAAAAACCTTGTTTCAATTGCAAGCCACGTTTATTATAAATGTGCCATAAAATAAAAAAGATAATAAGATAGCAAATCGCTTCATAAAGCTGTGCGGGATGGCGCGGAATAAAATCAACCCTTTCAAAAATAAAAGCCCAGGGCAAATTTGTTGGCTTACCAATTATTTCTGAATTGAAAAGATTTCCCACACGAATAAAAAAACCTGAAAGAGCAACGACAATTACCAACCTGTCTATTACCCAAAGAAAAGATTGTTTATACTTTTTACAGTACCAGCCCAATGCTATAAGTATTCCTATGGCGCCTCCATGACTTGCCAAACCCTGATAACCCGTCCATTCAAAATTTCCCTGTTGAATGCTAAAAGGTAAAATAATTTCAAGAAGGTGTTGTTTATAATAGCCGAATTCATAAAAGAAAACTTGTCCTAATCTTGCACCAATCAATGTTCCAAGAATAACAAAAATCGCAAGTTTGTCCAAGAGATGAATTGATACACTTTCCCGCTTATATATTTTTGACAATATCAGATAACTGAAATAGAATGCGGCTGCAAACATTAATGAATAATACCTGATTGCAAACCCTCCGATACGAAAGATTTCAGGATTGATATTCCAATGAATGTTTAAGAAAGATTGCATAATTATTTCTTTTGATTATCTTCAAAAACTACTTTTCAGTTCCTTTAATTTAGCTTTCATCACTTTTATTTCTTCCTGCTGGCTTGAAATAATTTCCTGCTGTAATTTTTTTATTTCAGGATCGGTGGATTTTGATTGTTCGCTCATTAAAATGGCTGCTGCATGATGTGGAATCATTCCTCTTAAAAATTGTCTGTCAGTAACGCCGGTTTGATTTTGAATCAATAAAAAGAAGGTAATTAATGCTACAGAACTTAAGGAAATAAGAATAGCGTTTAATTTTTTATTCATATACATTTTCCCCATTAACCCCAGTTCAATTATCATCATCGGCATCGTCATTAAACCAGCCATATAAAACTGATTGATATTGGGATAAACATTTTTAATACTGTTTACCATTGAATACATCAAAATATACATTGAAATAAAAGACAGCAGCATGATGAATAATTTTCGATATGAATTGTCCTTTTTCATATCATTCATTCCCTGCATCTTTTTCTGATGATTATTTTCCATTGATTGTTTTTTTTGAGTAATTAAAAGAACGAATGCAGATAAAATTTATCTGCATTCGTCATAAAACTAACTAAGCCATTGCCCGGCATGCTTCCGCGCATTGTTTGCATTCTTCAGCGCATTCTTTGCAATGCTCTGTTTCATGTTTAGAACATTCTGTAGCGCATGCTTCGCAAATGTCTGCACAAATTTTACAGATGTCTTTTGACTTACTGCTTCCGATGCTCATGAGTTGCGCGGATGCATAACAAATAGCTGCGCATTCCATGTCTAACTGAATACATTTCGCCATCATTTTTACGTCATCTTCCTGCAGGCAGGCAGAAGCGCAATGATTACAGATTGCTGCACATTTTAAACATGCATCAATACAATTTTTGTACGTGTGATACCCTGTCATAATTGTTGATTTTATTGTTATGAAAATTGATTTATTGTTTATTTGTTTGTTTACTGTAATGGTTTATTTGTTTCCTGATATCTCAAACCTGATACCTGAAACCTATATTTAATAAGTCAAAGTAACGCCAGCCCCTAAGCCCATGTCGCTGTCAAAATGAGTAGATAGCGAAAGCCATTTGGTGGTGATATACCTAAAACCTGCTGTGTATTCTTTATCCGTATTTACCCTAAAATTGAAACGCAAACGTTTGGATATCGCGATATCTTCCCTGCTCAATTGAAAACGAATTTTCCCTTCGCTATCAATAGAACCATCGGCTATCACCAGCATCGGAAGCATGTATTCAACGCCAACATGAGCTACCTGCCTGAAATTTTTTGTATTGGTTTGCCCAAATAAATTTTTCTTAGGTGCAAGTAATTGCCCGAAAAGATTTTTTTCACCTGGTATCAATGTTCGTTTACGAAAATCCCAACCAATATAAGGAAACAGCCATTGCATTACACCCAAATACCTTCCCAGATGGCTTTCACTTTCATAACCCATTTCTTTATTTAAACCTATTCGCCATTCTGTTTGCAAACGGTAGCGTGTATTTGCCAGCATAAGCATTCCATCACTTCCATTACTTTCTAAACCAACCTGTGCCATGAAATGCAGCATTTTATCATCACGTAAAAATTTTCTGTATGCTTCTTTTGGATTAGGAAATTCTGGATTTGGCGGTGAATTTTCATAACTGAAAACCCTTCCCATTCCGCTCATCATGTGGTACAAAATATGGCAATGAAAAAACCAGTCACCGCTTTCTGTTGCTGCAAATTCCAACGTATCTGTTTCCATAGGCATTATATCCACTACCGATTTTAATGGCGAATATTCTCCATTGTCATTTATCAATCTGAAGAAATGCCCATGCAAATGCATCGGATGGCGCATCATGGTATTGTTGTACAATATGATTTTTACATTTTCACCTTTCTTAATCAAAATTTTATCAGACTCTGAAATGGTTTTGTTGTTGATAGTCCAAACGTAGCGGTTCATGTTTCCGGTTAAATTAAATCGTAAAATTTTAGTTGGCCCATCACGCAAAGTAGTTTTAAAAGGTGAACGCAACATGCCGTAATTCAAGGTAACCTCATCCCCCGCCCCTTTCTCCACAAGTGGAGAAGGGGAGATAGAATGCATGTTCATATCATCCATGTTGTGTGTGTCTTGTTCCCCTCCTTTGGAGGGGTCAGGGGAGGCCTCAGTATACATCACATTGTTCATATCCATCGTTTGATTGGTCATATCCATGCCTTCCATCGGTTTCATATCGCCATTCATTTTCATCATGTCATTCATCATTTTCATGCCGGCAAAATATTTTAAAGGCGGCAATGTAGGCGCAGGCATTTTCATGCCGCTTCCCAGCCAGAGCGAACTATAGCCTGTTCGGTCTTCCGCGGTAGCGCGAAATTCATAACTCATGTTTTCAGGAATGGTTACTATAACATCATACGTTTCCGAAACGCCAACAATCAACCGGTCAACTTCTACAGGAACTACATCCTGTCCATCATTAGCAACCACCGTTAATTTTCCACCGGCAAACTGCAGCCAAAAATAAGTGGAAGAAGAACCATTGATAACACGCAATCTTACTTTATCACCAGCTTTAAATTGCGGTTGTTCATTCACAGGTCTTCCATTATTCAAAAATCTATCATAAGCTACATCGCTCACATCCATTGCCAACATGCGTTTCCATTCATTATTTATCTTGGTTTTAAAATGTCCTGTCCGAATAGCTTCAGCATAACTTTGTGTCGTTCCTTTTCTTATGGCATACCAATCGGTTTCATTGTGCAAACGGCGGTTTACTTCAGAAGGTTTTTCATCTGTCCAATCGCTTAAAACCATGGTGTATTCGGCCTCACTCTCCGCCCTCTCCGAAGGAGAGAGAACCTTTCTTTTTCTAAAAACAAGTGCGCCATACATTCCGCTCTGCTCCTGAAACATAGTATGGCTGTGATAAAAATAAGTTCCATTTTGTACGATAGGAAATTTAAATAAATGCGTTGTATGAGGTGCAATTGGTTGTGTAGTTAAATAAGGAACTCCATCATATTGATTGGGCAAAATAACGCCATGCCAATGAATAGAAGTTTCCATTTTCATGGTATTATGCACATAAATTTCCGCAGTATCGCCTTCTATGAAATACAAGGTGGGCGCCGGAAGATGGCCATTTATTGCAATAGCATGTCTTAGTTTTCCTGTATAATTCACAATTGTGTCTGCTACATATAAATCGTAACGAATTATTTTTGGCGGTGCATTTTCTACAATTTCCGTTGGTTTATCTTGTAAACTATCGCCATTTTTTGACATACTCATTCCCTGCATATCCTGCGCTGATGCGAAGGAATAAAAAGAGAAAAGAAATGCTATTAGAATTATTTTTTTCATTGTTTTATTTTTATTGACAGCATTGTTTTTTGTGAACAAAAACTGTTCTAAGAATTTTAAGTATCACTTTCTTTAAATTTTTCATTATGGATTTTTTTGTGAAAGACTGTCTTGAGCTTTTTCTGCCCAATCTACAATCAATGCTTTTTGTTCTTTTGAAAGCCTTGCGTTTTTGTGAATAATTGTATAAGAACACGGTGGCATTTCTCCATCTTTAATCTGGTCTGCTATTGCTTTCAATTTGCTTTGCTGTTTTCTGATTGAATACGAACCAAAATCGCTGAAGTTGAGTTCCTTTTTTCCGTTCTTAATATGATTAGCCAGTATCCATCCAATCGGTTGCATATAAGCGTACCATGGATAAATTGTGTTGTTGCTATGACAATCGTAACAAGCAATTTGTAATAGCGATTGCACATTTTGAGGAACGTAAACTGTTTTAGAAATATCAGTTGGTAAAACCTGCCCGTTTGTATTCCATGCAGGTTGTATAAACTGAATCGCAATAAATACGATTAAAAGAACCAACAATATTTTTTTGATGAGGTTCATAAAACTTATTGTTTAATGGTTTCCTTTACAGTTCCACAGGTATCCATTTTTTTACCGAAATAAGGATTTTTTATTTCTTTAAATTCGCTAAGCCAGGTTCCTCTCCCATTATCGTACATCGAACATGAATCCAGATACAGTGTTTTACCTGTACCAACTGCTTTTATTAGGTCTGTCATGTCTTCACTCAGCATTTCAAAGTGTTCGCGTTGATGATGAATTCTATCGCCACTTACACTTATATGCTGACTGTTTTCTTTTATATCCCCAATCAAATCAAGAAACGTTTTTTTCTGTTCAGGTGTCAAGGAAGAAGAATCGAATTTTGACACAGCATCCAGAATTTCCTGACCGTTTTTTGCTGCATCACTACCGTTATCTGCAGCAAGAGAATTTTTCAGATTTATGTAGCCGGTCAAAATACCATCAGCAGGTTTCGCATTATTAGCAGTAATTGATGCAGGCGTAATAACCGCTTGGGTTTGAGCAGTATCAGTATTATTTGTTTGTTTGCTGCTATTAAAATTACATGCTGCAAAAGAGAACGCAAAAATTGAGGCGCTAATAACCATTATTGTTTTCATTTTTCTTGTTTTAAAATTTAGAATGTATGTTATTTGTTTATTTACTCTATGGTTTCAGTAACCTTTCCACAAGTGAGCATTGCATTACCGAAATAAGGATTTTTTATTGTTTTACTGCTGCTCAGCCAGGTTGCCTTTTTCATTGAGCAATACACATAATAAACCGGTCCGGCATTGAGTTTCACTTCTTTTGCCAACGCAAACATATTTGCAGAAAAGGTAGAGAAAGCCTCACGCTGTTTTTTTAAATCTTTAGTTGAAGAAATCGTACTGGCATCTTCCAGCAACGCTTCTTTGTAGGATTCGTGAATAATTTCTGAACTAATACTATTGATTGTTTTCACAAATATTTCTGCATTAGTAGCAGCATTAGTGGCATCTCCACTTACCAAAGCATCTTTTATATTGTAATAAGAAGAAAGTAATTCCGAAGTCTTTGGTGTAGAAATATTTTGAGCAAAACTTTGTTGCATAAACGCAGTTGCGCAGATGGCAACGAATAGAAGAATCTTCTTCATTTTATTTTGATTTAATGTTAATACAATAATTACCCGCATGGAAAAATACATCCATGCGCGTGGCATTTAAAAACATTATACCGAATATAATTAGTAAGTAAGTCCAAACTATTATTTTGGTGGTATAACATCATCAGGATGATATTAAATCATATTTGAAAACTCTGTATGGCTATACGGATGTCCGGTATCGGGGGATGATGACTTCGGACAAAATATTTGATGTCTGAAATTTTATTCCTGGAAGATAAAATATCAATATTATAAAAGGAAGTAAGGAAAGAAGTAAAAAATACCGGATTGATTATATTTATCGAAGATGAAATCGCCTTATCAACCTTTTGAAATTTCATTACCCCATCATTGCAGCAATTGTCTTTATCACTGTTCGCATTATGATGATGAACGTCCGCCTCACCGTGATGATGAGATTTTTCGTGATGATGATTTTTCGTAGCTTCTATTACACTTTCTTCATGATGATGTGAATTGAAACCCATATCCAGCCCAACAGCACATGCAAAACCTATAACAGTATTTAGTGAGAATGCTATTAAAAGGAAGGCTGCCTTAAATTGTATGGATTTGTTTCTATTCATCTTATCTTACAACAAAAGTATATTTTAGTTTGTATTTAAAATTCACCCCAAAAATCCTGCCTGTTTTATAACATTTCTTTTAAACTAATTCTTCCGCTTTATAACCAACTTTTCCAAGCTTTTGTTAGCGCAAGCATCCGCTTGTGCTATTATCCTACTAACTAAAGTTCAATTCAATCAAGCCTACAACTGGCGCCAGATTGAAGTTTGATGCTTGCCAATACAGTGACAATTCTAATTTACTTTTTAAAATACGTTTGGAAAGCGCCATCTTTCATAGTGTGTGTTTGCCCGAATTCGTCTATTACAGGGCCGCTGAAAGTGCCTTCCACACGCCTCGCCATTGTGTCGAGGCTGGTTACCTTAATTGTAAAAGAAGGCAGAGTAGTAGAGGTGGATAAATTGCCTGTGATATCGACATGTTCTACATATCCAACAAAGTCACGGCTGCCCAGGAAACCAGGTGTATAAGCGCCGGCAGTCAGAAACTTGTTATTTCGGGCAAGGTTTATTTGAAAACTTATTGGGGCGCCTTTAGGTGTGTATGGATTGCCATAATCTATAAGCTCATAAATTTTATTGGCAGGATATAAATCATTATGTACAATGCTCACGATGGCGCTATCTAATATTCCTTTGTGTTCGATGCCATCGGCAGTAAATTGCCAATATAGATTTCCGGAAGTAGTATCGTCGCCTACGGTGATATTAAAGCTGCAACTGGTACCTGCAACTGTTATTGGTACTGTGATGTTACCCGTAGCTGTTGGTATGCCGCTTCCTTTAAGCGTAACAATATTATTGCCGGTATGCGAAAAATTGCCGGCGGCATAAAATAGCATACCCGTCACTGTTAGTGTTTGTATTGTAAACGGACCGGGCCTGGTTACATTCATCAAAATGTTTACGGTATCAGATTCATCAAGTGGTGTGGCAATGTTATAAATTCCGTTAACGATTGCTGAACCACAAGCCCCGGCAAAAGTAAATAATGCTGAATCCTGCGGTATGGTAAATTCACACAAGTTTTCATTAAAGTGGACGTTAAAATTCTCTGAGGTTGCCACCAGGAGTTGACCGTAAGCTTTTAATTGAATAGTTTGTAACCCATTGGTTCCCGTAAAGCCTGAGGCTGTAAAGTAAAAGCCGTTTACTGTATCTGTAAAAATATGGTAAGCGCCTGTTTCGGTAATGTTTACCTGAACATTTATATAATTATCACCTGTAAGCGCAATGCCGGGCTGGTAGCTTCCTTTCACTTCTATCAGTTTACAGTTACCCAAAGAATCCTGCAACGACCCCGAGGCCACTGAGGAAGTATTGCCGCCTTCATAACTGTACTCTTTTGTACACGATTGCATCAGCAGCAACAGGCTGCAAAAAAAAGCTGATATAGTAAAAAAAGAGATTCTGCTCATATATAACTTTGCAATATAAAAATATACAAATTAGCCGGTTCTATAGAGTAATAAATCAAAAGTTATAATTAGGGATTAGAATACTACAACTGGCGCCAGGTTAAAGTTTGATTCTTAGCGCAGGTATTCGCCCGTGATTTTTAATTTTACCAGAAAATAAGAAATCAATTTATTTATTGCTTTACTGTATTTATAAACCTGATTTGGCGATTAAGGATTGATTGAATTAATAATTGGATAATATTACAATCGGGCGATTTCATCCGATGCCGGTATTCCATTAATAAATTAATGCCGTCGTCTTGTCTCTGACAAACGACATCAATAGAAAACTTTCGGGCACCCAGGTTTACAGGATCGCAGATGTTTTACAAACAAAGAATGGGAACATTTATGTGTTGTTAAATTTAGAACTTGGAAGTGAATGGTCAACTCAAATAGTGAAATTCGATGCGCAGGGAAATTATATAGCCGATAAAATTTTGCCTATGGGCAGATATGCGCAAGGCCTGGTCGAAGCAGAAAATAATAATTTTATTATTGTACAAGACTATAGTGCTAACAATTCAATAACCCTTTTAAAAATGAACCCTGAATTGAATAACCTATAGATGCGGTTCACCCTTCCTGGCGGGTGTCCTCACCCAACATTCCTAAATTAATATTGTTACGCTAATATCAAATGCCTGCAACTTTTTGAATAATCCCTCAATATTGTTCCATTCTTTCAAAATCACTTCAGTAATTCCGTTTAGTGATGGCAGGAACCGGGGAAATGGCTGCCATACGAAGCCGGTAAATTATCCCGATTGTACATTCATAAGAGTCCAATTCCATTGGACTAAACGACTGTATCATTCCCGATTTTCGGGATAGGCTGGCATTATACGGTGGCTGTGGTCCGTATCCTGCGAACCATAGCGGGGGACTCTGAGTATTTGAAAGTTCAATGGATGATGATTTTTAAGCCTTCGCGGGGTGTCGGCAGAAAGCATAACACTTACGGACAAACGAAAAAAAATTAATGTGGTTCGTGTGACACGAACCATGGCTGAGACGAAAACCTTGATGGACACACAAACCATGGCGGGCACACAAACCACAGCGAAATACAAGTGCCATCGGCACGACCGATTTTGTAACATGGGAATTTATTCCCTTGTATCAACCTCACGGGTGTCCGCAGACAACATAACACTTACGGACAAAC
>DATCFT010000014.1:0-45000 GCA_036509335.1 Hanamia sp. | reverse complement strand
GTTTTATAACAATATCGTGGGGGAGAATAGCATTAAGGTTGTAAACATATCCTGACTCCTTTAAGTCCGGCACTTTTGAAGTCTGAGATTCATTAATGCTTTTATTTTCATTTAAAAGCAGGTCAGTATCAAAATGAAAAAAGTTCTGTAATGCATGCACACCGGCATCTGTGCGGGAAGCCCCGGTGAGAGAATACCATTGTTTGAAAAATATTTTCAGCGCTTTCTCCGCCTCCGATTGAATGGTAATTGAATTTTTCTGAACCTGAAAGCCTGAATAAGCGGTTCCTTTATAACTCAATTCTATAAAATATCTTGGCATATAAAGCCCATTATGAAATTAATATTTTCGAATCATCGCCTTAAACCGGTTGAGATAGTAGGGATCAGTGAATTGTGATTGAAGTATTTGATATTGATCTGAATCAGATGTAAAAGCATAAGCCGCATCAAAAAACTTATATTTCCCTTCATCCGTTAAAAAAAGGAAGGAAAGATCTTTAATTTGCTCTGTGCTGTAACATTTTAGCTTAAAATATTTTTTGGCAATCTTCAGCATATTATCCATATCACTTTCAGCAGCCATTTTCTTTCGTAATTTAAAAAAATCATCATTAGTTGCAAAATCTTTGCAATCAGAATTTACTTTTGATGCACTTACTTCTTTTGGCAATACGGTCATCTGGCCTTCTGCGTTATTATTGTCTGCTTTACTATTTTGGGTATCAGGATTCCCATTAGCCGGCGGCACATTCGTGATTTTTACATCAGTTATCACACCGCTGTTGCTTTGAGAAGATGAAGAATCTTTAAATACTTTATTTTGTGGAACGGCTTGCTCCGTTGTTGAATTTACTATGCTATTTACGTCAGTGGAATTTCTAATTTTTCCTAAGCTATCACTTTCAGAAGATGGAGTAACATTTTGAGAAGTGTCGGTTTTATTAATAATTAAAGATTTTTTTTGTGTATCTGTATCATTTACAGGTGCCGTAACATTAGCCGAAGTCGTTGTATCAATAATTTGTGGCGTTACAGGTGTTGGAGTAATAGTAAGCTGAGAGGTATCAGCAGAAGAAGAAATATTTGAATTTTTACTTTCAGAAACACCCTTTGGTTCTGTATTATTTATAGTTTGATCTTTTTCAACAGGCATAAATATTCTGACAGTATCCGAGCTGCTATCAGTTTTATCCACATAGATCATCTGCAATCCATTATTGTCCTGCTGGCTTAAAATTTTTGAAAGCGTAGAATTTACCTCTCCGGAAGTAGCTGGTGCTGTATTATTTAGCGTGGCCGAATCTGCTTTAGGCACGGCAGGTTCGATAGTTTTATTAACAGCAGTTACAGTAGTTGAATCCGTTTTTGGTATAACTGCTAATTTAGTACTATCCACTTTGGTAACTGTATCTACAGGCTTCGGAGGCGCGGTAGTTATTTCGTGGTTTTGTAGTATGGATGAATCTTTTACTACACCTGCCAACATTGTGGTAAATGAATCTTCATCTTTATTTACGGCAACGGCTACAGGTTTATCCGTAGTTCCTTGTATAAAAGCAAGGGTTTGTAAATTAAAAAGCTGCCATCCTTTGTCATCAAAATTCTTTAGAAGAAATCCTTCATTATTTTTATCAACTAAAACGGTATAGGTCTTTTCGGGAAATTCATTCTTGGGGAAACCCACTACCAAACTATATAATCCATCAGTAATGTTGGGGAGAATAATATATCCTTCCGCAGTTGAGCTTACTAATTTATTATTCCACTTTGCATAAAATGGTTGCCCGTTATCTGTCTGCAAATAAATAAAATGAACTTGCTGTGCTTTTACAGAAAAAGCAAACAAGACCATTAAAAATAAAAAAAACAATTTTTTGATACTGGAAATAAACATAATCGCAAATCTATTTAATATAATAATAAATATCACCTTCCATACAAAAAATAAGAACTTTTTATATTTAGCCTGTACTTTTGCACCCAATCAAATAAATATTTATGAAAAAAGTCTTTCTTGTTTTCTTGTTTTTGGGAGCCATTGTGATATCAAAGGCCCAGGATGTTAATTCAGATTCTACGGAAGCCGCAGCTAAAGCTGATACAGCCTGGATGCATATTTACCGTGCTTCTTATCCAAGAATCAATGACCTGGTACATACCAAACTTGCAGTAAGTTTTGATTACAACAAACAATGGATGTATGGACAGGAGTGGGTAACGCTTCAGCCACATTTTTACCCAACAGATTCTCTCACGCTGGATGCAAAAGGAATGCAGATAAATGAAATAGCAATGATAAAAGGGGCATCAAAAATCCCTTTGAAATATACTTATGATAATATGCATTTGAGAATTACTCTGGATAAGACCTATAAAAAAGATGAAAAATACACTTTGTACCTCAACTATATTTCTAAACCTAACGATCTGAAATTGCCGGGCAGCTCCGCCATTACAGAAGCTAAAGGTTTGTATTTTATTAATCCGAAAGGGTTAACCAAAGAACATATAGAAATATGGACACAGGGCGAAACAGAATCTAACAGCGCATGGTTTCCTACTATTGATAAACCCGACCAAAAGACTTTAGAAGAAATTTTAATGACAGTTCCGGCAAAATATGTAACACTCAGCAATGGACTTCTGATTCATCAGAAGAAAAATTCAGACGGAACGCGCACTGATGACTGGAAAATGAAGTATCCTAATTCTCCCTATTTATTTTTTATGGGTGTGGGTGATTATGCGATTGTAAAAGATCATTATAAAAATATAGCTGTGGATTATTATGTAGAAAAAGAATATGCTCCGGTTGCCAGGAAAATTTTTGGCGAAACTCCTGCTATGATTGGCTTCTATTCTAAAATTTTAGACTTCCCTTACGTGTGGACAAAATATGACCAGATAGTAGGAAGAGAATATGTAAGCGGAGCGATGGAAAATACAACAGCTACTCTTCACCAGGATGGCGCATACCAAAATGCACGTCAGCTGGTAGATGGAAATGCATGGGAAGATGATATTTCACACGAATTATTTCATCATTGGTTTGGAGATTTGGTAACCTGTGAAAGCTGGAGCAACATTACTCTCAATGAATCATTTGCTAATTACAGTGAATGTTTATGGCGCGAATTCCGGCATGGAAAAGATGATGCCGATGCACTCAACTATGAAGATATGCAGGGATATTTATTGAGTGGTAGCAGCGATAAAGACCTGGTGAGATTTTATTATAAAAACAGGGAAGATGTGTTTGACGCAGTAAGTTATAATAAAGGAGGACGTATTTTAAATATGCTTAGAAACTATGTAGGCGATGCTGCATTTTTTAAATCGCTGAATGAATATCTGAATCTTTATAAATTTAAACCTGCAGAAGCACAGGAATTAAGGCTTGCCTTTGAAGACGTAACCGGACAAGACATGAATTGGTTTTGGAATGAATGGTATTATGGGAGCGGGCAGCCCACACTTGATATCAATTATAATTATTCCAATGAGGTAGAAAGAGTGATAGTAAATCAAACTCAAAATACAGGTAAAATATTTAAAATGCCGACTGCTATAGATGTATATAGCAGTGGGGCCAATAAAAAAAGATACAAAGTTTGGCTGGAAAACAAATCCGACACTTTTTATTTTGCCAGTGCCCAAAAACCTTCATTAGTAAATGTAGATGCAGATAAAGTTTTGCTTTGCATAAAAAAAGACAATAAATCGGCAGATGAATTTGAGCAACAATATAAATATGCGCCTAACTATCTCGACAGAAGAGAAGCTCTTGAATATTTTGCAAAAAATAAATTGAGTAACCTCTCGCTTGGATTGAATGATAAATATTATGGCTTACGTTTATTGACCTTGGATTACCTGGATAAGCAAAGTGGTTATACAGTTCCTTCAGTACTGAAAGTAATAGAGGAAATGGCCGCAAAAGATCCTAATAAAAAAGTGCAGGCAAAAGCTATTGAAATATTGGCTAAATTAAATGATAAAAAGTACCAGCCGTTATTTGAAAAATATGTAAATGATTCATCTTATTCTGTAGCAGGCGCAGCACTCGAAGGACTTACGCAGCTTGAACCAGAACAGGCATACACGCTCGCGAAAAAATACAGCAATGACGCTTTGGGAAAATTAGGAGATGTCGTTTCAGATATCATCACAAAAAATGCCTCCGCAGATGATTATGATTTTTTGCTTGATCATTTTAAAAATGAACCACTTTCAGAAGAAAAAATAACGGGCGCTTTTACATTTGCAAAATACCTGGTCAATATTAAAGACACAGAAAAAGTAAAAAAAGGAGTAGATGAAATAATGAAATTCAGAAACCAGATTCCTGAACAGTACAGGGGGTTTATTGATCCGGGATTCAAACAGGCTTTCAGCAAAATAAGCGCCGCACAACAGGCTAATGGAAATACAGATGCAGCAAATTATATAGATGGCTTATTAAAATAAAAGTTTGTTGGTTAAATTAAATTTTAAGAATCCGGTTCAAATTTATTGAACCGGATTTTTGTTTAAATACAATAAACAAAGAAATATTGAGGGTTTCTGATTTTTTTATTTCGCAACAATTAACCTTTTTTTTCACTCGTAAAAAGAAATAATATTCTATTGAAAATTATCCGCAGTAAACAAAGAAATATTGAGAATTTCTGATTTTTTATTTCGCAACAATTAACCTTTTTTTCTTCACTCGCAAAGAGAAATAATATTCTATCGAAAATTATTCGCAGTAAACAAAGAAATATTAAGCATTTCTATTTCTTTATTTGTATAAATTTTTATTTTTTTTACAATAAAGTACCACAGATCAAAAGATTATTTCTTCTGCATGAAAGCCTATAAACAGAGTGCAAATAAATAGTGAATTAAAAATCCCGGATCGAATAATTTGATCAGGGATTATATATATGCCAGTATTTACCACCCTCCACTTGCGCCGCCTCCCCCGCCGCTTCCTCCGCCGAAGCCACCAAAGCCACCTCCTCCAAATCCGCCACCCCCGCCTCCAAAGCCACCTCCGCCGCCGCCCCCACCGAGCATACTTCCCATTAAAAACCAGGGCAACCCGCCAAGCCAGCTTTTGGATCCGTTCCTGCTATTATAGGAGCTACCTCCTCCACCGCCCCGACCGGAAAAAAGAAAGATGATAATGATAAAAAATACAACCAGGGGTATAATTTTACCGATGGAAAAACTATTACTTTTGGTTGCATTAGGGTCTGCTTTGTACTCACCTGCTGCGGCCTGTATAATCGCATCTACTGCATTATTAAACCCGGCGTAATAATCATTGTTTTTAAAAAAAGGAATCATCCTTTCATCAATGATCTGTCCACAAAGTATGTCGGGCAATACGCCTTCCATTCCATAGCCGGTTTGTATATTTGCTTTACGATCTGCTTTTGACACAAGAATTACGACTCCGTTATCTTTTCCCTTCACTCCTACACCCCAACCACGTAAATATTTTAAAGAAACCTGTGCGATATCATAACCCTGTAAATCAGGAACAGTAATAATTACAATGGCTGATGAAGTGGAATCATTATATGCGTCAAGCTTTTGCTCTAATGCCTGTTGCTGAAAAGGGGCAAGCAAGTTGGCAAAATCGTTTACTGCTCTTGGTGGATTTGGTTTTTTTTCAATATTTTGAGAAAAGCCATATTGAAAACCAACAAAACAAAAAAGCAATAAGAATATTTTTTTCATGAATGAGTGGTTACTTTTTATTTACCAAAAACGATTTCATCAGGAAGTTCGTTTTTATCAACGTCTTTATTGTAGGGGAAATGAGTTTTAAGTGCTTCACCAATTTTAAAGATACTGGTAGTAATACCAGCCACCACACTGTCTTTGCTAAATACTTTGAGAATTTCTTTTACCTCATTTTTCCAATGCTTATCTCCTGTAAGCTGGTGAATTCCTTTATCGGCAAAAATGGCTAATTGTTTATCTTTTATAGCAATATAAAAAAGTACCCCATTACGCAGTTCCGTTTTTTCCATATGTAACTTTGTGAAAATTTCTACTGCCCTGTCCAAAGCATCTACATATTTGCACCGGCCTTCCACAAAAACACGGATCTCTCCACTCGTTTCCTTTTCAGCTTCTTTTATCGCATGAACGATCTGTTCATTTTCTTCTTTAGAAAAGAAAGGTTTTTTTGAGAATCGCCACATACCGGTTTCGGTTTATTTTATATTGAATTGTACATTGGGTGCTTTTTCACTTCCTTCATCTGCTTTATAGTATGGCTTTTCGTGATATCCAAATATACCTGCGAAAATATTATTTGGGAAAGTTTTTACTTTCAGATTATAGCTTTGTACAGCCGTATTAAAATCCTGCCGTGCCACATTAATCCTGTTTTCTGTGCCTTCTATCTGGGTTTGAAATCCCTGAAAAGCGGCAGTGGTTTTCAGGTCAGGATAGTTTTCCACAACGGCTAATAATTTACTGAAAGAACTTTGCAAACCAGCCTGGGCATTTTGATATGCTTCCAATGATTTAGGATCGTTTGCATCTACTGTAATGGATGTCGCTTTGGCACGGGCTGCCACCACTTCTGTAAGAGTTCCTTTTTCAAAGTTGGCTGATCCTTCAATTGTTTTGATTACGCTATTATATAAATCAGTTCTTCTCTGGTAGTTGGTTTCCACATTACTCCATTTGGTTTTCACTTGCTGATCAACACCGATTAGATTATTGTAGGCGCTACATCCCCAAAAAAACAGGATGACGATAATTCCGAGAATAATAAAGAGGATGTTTTTCGATTTCATAATTGATTTTTTTATTTTAAAAAACTAAAGATAAAGGATTTTGATATGTGGGTTATTATTTTTTTCTGTGGATTACATCCGTAAATAGAACGCGGCGCGGCGCGATCCTACATTTGAACATTGAATGTGGTTCTTGTCTTCCTTATTGTTTATTTTTTATTCTTTATTTATCATTCGAAATCGCTTTTATCCCGGGCAATTCTTTTCCTTCAAAATATTCGAGCAGAGCGCCACCACCAGTAGATACATAACTCACTTTATCGGTAAGGCCAAATTCATTAACCGCCGCAACACTATCGCCGCCGCCAACAAGGCTGAAAGAGCCATTGGAAGTAGCTTCTGCTACAGCCTCTGCAATGGTTTTTGTGCCGTTTTGAAATTTCTTCATCTCAAAAACACCCATCGGTCCATTCCATAAAATGGTTTTGGAATGGTGAATCACCTTAATAAAAGTTTCACAAGCCATCTCACCAATATCAAGCCCCATCCAACCATCAGGGATATCATTGCTTAACGAGCCTGATACCATCGCATCTGAGGCAAACTTATCCGCGATTATAGAATCTGCAGGTAAATGGATAGTAACATTTCTTTGTTTCGCTTTTTCTAACAATTCGCTGGCTTTGTCCAGTCTGTCATCTTCGCAAAGAGAATTTCCAATATGACCTCCCATAGCTTTAAAAAAAGTATAAGCCATGCCGCCACCAATAATAATATCTGTTGCTCTGTCAAGCAAATTTTCTATAATAAGAATTTTATCGGAAACTTTAGCTCCGCCGATAATAGCAAGAAATGGTTTCTCTGAATTGTGCAACACTTTTTCTGCATTGGAAACTTCGGCGTTCATTAACAAGCCAAACATTTTTTTATCTTTTGGGAAAAATTGCGCAATCACCGCTGTGGAAGCGTGCGCACGATGGGCGGTACCAAAAGCATCATTTACATAAACATCTCCCAGTAAACTAAGTTTTTTTGCAAATTCTTCATCACCTTTTTCTTCCTCTTTATGAAAACGGAGATTTTCCAAAAGCAATACTTCACCTGGTTTCAGGTCTTTTGATTTTTGCTCTGCATCAGCCCCAATGCAATCATCAGCAAATAAAACCGTAGTGCCGGATAATAATTCTTTCAAATGCGGCAAAAGATGTTTCAACGAAAACTTATCTTCCGGGCCGCCCTTGGGCCTCCCAAAATGTGACATTAAAATAACGCTTCCTCCATCGCCTAAAATTTTTTTTATGGTAGGAATTGCCGCGCGCATTCTTGTATCGTCAGTAATATTAAAATGTTCGTCAAGAGGCACATTAAAATCTACCCTTACAAGGGCTTTTTCGTTTTTGAAATTGTGTTGGGAAAATTGGGACATATTTATTTTGTGATTTCGATTAAAGAATCATTAGTTTCCAAAAATATTCTTATTATTTCTTTGAATGATTTATACACTATTTCTTTCAGGAATTTGTTTGAAATATTTCCAATATTCAAATAAAGAATCCTTGGCCTTATGCCAATTTCTTGCGCAAGATTTTTAAAGTCAATATCTTTTGTAGTTATAACAACTGTATTAAATCTTTTTGCAGCATTTGTAAACACCACAATATCTTTTTCAGTGCCAAAATTTAATTCGTTAAAAGATTTAGCAGAAATGCCAAAATCTTTTTCTATCCATTGTGCCATTTCAGAAGGGAGATTCACATCAATCCAAAACTCCAGATTATTTTGTTGCATCTAATTTGATAGTAATTATTGAATGATCCACTTTTTTTTGCGCATATTCCAGTGAAGCAATGATATCTTCTTTTTCTAAAAAAGGAAAATCAGTTAATATTTCTTCAACAGTCATTCCTGCGGCCAAATAACCAAGTACATCTGCCACCCCGAACCTTATTCCTCTGATAATCGGCCTACCATTAAATATCCCGGGATTTGTGGTAATTCTATCTGAAAGATGCGTTTCCATATTTATTTTTCTTGTTCTACAAAACTAAACAAAAAATCGAACAAGGTTATTTTCCCAAAAACGATATGAAAATAAAATTACGCTGGTATGTTTTTATAATTTTTACCTCTTTATCTATAAAGATTTCCATTAAAGGAGAAAGATATGCAAAGGTCAAAGCAGAAATTATAAAGAAGATGTTTGGTTTTTAAGTGCCCTTTACTTTTGGTTTTATGTTTTGATTAAGAAATGATTTTACCAAAAGAAGTTTCAGTATTTAAGGATCCTGGTGTTTAATTACTTCTTTCAACACGTTTTCTTTTTCTATTAATCTTTGCAACAAAACAATTTGATTTCCTGCTCTCACAAAATTTTGGCCTTCATATTTAGCGCCATAGTAAGTATCGTTATTCAAATAATCGGTAAGGAACCGAATGGCTTGCATATAGATCATGAATTTTCCTGCATAGATAAAATGCCTTCTTTCTTCACGATCTAATTCGTTTTTCATTTCGCTCATATATCCATCCCATATAGATTTGAAATATTCTTCTCTTATCTCTATTTTAGAAAAATCTTTTTCTTCCTCATTGGCGGGTGATAAATACGTACGCATCATATCTCCTACATCGCTGATAAAATATCCGGGCATCACCGTATCAAGATCTATCACACACAATCCTTTATCATCTTCATCAAATAATACATTGCTTATTTTGGTATCGTGATGAGTTACGCGCATTTTGAAAGAGGGATTTTGCAAAATATTTTCATAAGTATCCACAATATTTTTATTGTCTTTTATAAATTGAATATACACTTTTGATTGTTGTAAACGAATTGCATCCCCTGTTTCCAATACATTCCAAAACTGCTGGTATCTCAGAGTGAGATTATGAAAATCGGGCAAAGTGATTTGTAATTTTTTTACAGGAAAGCCTGATACTAATTTAGTAAATTCTCCAAATTTTTTGGCTGCTTCAAAAGCCTGTTGCGTTTTTTCAACTGTGCTGATCGTGTGCGAATTTTCAATGAAAGGCATAAGCCGGAAATAGCCGGAACCCTTTACATACTTCATCTCTTCATGCGCCTTTGTTTTTAAAGGTGCTGCAAACAAATAACCCGGATTATGTTTTAGCAAATAGTCTGCTATCAATCTTACATTAGCCGCAATAGCTTCCGGATTTTTAAAAACCTGGTGATTTAATTTTTGTAAAATATAGGATTGGTGAGAATTATTAATGCGCCAGGTAGAGTTGATAAGCCCGGTATGAATAAGTTCTATTTCTACATCATCTTTAAATAAATCATAAGCGGAAAGAATTTCATCCATGGGTATCATTATATAATTTTATTAAACAAACTTAAGTTACAAATATTAATTATAGAAGCGCAAACGTTTGTTCTAATTGTAAGACAGAATCCCTCAGGCAAATAAAACCATCAATGTTTTATGACTATCAGTTCTTATAATTTAACCTGATATTTTGCCTTTGTGATGTAGATAAATATTTGGTCTTTATATGAACAACTCCATTCTTTTCATTGGCATCATAATAAAAACCTGTAGCCGCTTTTTCAAAAGCGGTTTCAGAAGTAAACTTTTTTACAGATTTATTATTGATTAAAACTGAAGACGGGTTTGTAGAATGTACTTCCAATAAATAAACCCTCTTTTCATACTTGCCTTTATAATTCCCTTTTGCCGCATTTATATTTACATCAATATCTTTTGCTGCATTCACTTCAAACGATGTTTTTGCAAAAGCGCCATTTCGGTATTCCCGGGTAATCCCATCATCTTCATACATGTTGAATGAAGATTTTCCAGAAGGATAAATATCTAATGTTAGTGTATCGGCGCGCCTTTCGCCATCATAATTCATCTGCGGATACATAGGAATGATAGCTCCGGCTTTTACAAACAGCGGAAGTTTGTTCAAAGGCGCGTCGTAATTATTCAACCAGGTACCTCCTTCATAATTTTTCCCATTCCAGTAATCAATCCACTTTCCTTTGGGCAAATAAATGCTGTCCCGTTTGCCTTCGCTTTTATAAACCGGCGCTACCAAAAACCATTCGCCATTCATAAACTGGTATTGCGTTTTTGTTCCCCATGTTACAGAGTCTTTTGGATATTCGAGTACCATTGCCCGTGATGCAGGCACACCTGTTTCATACGCCCGTTCGCAATACGTGTACATATACGGAGTAAGGCGCGTTTTCAATTGCAAATATTTTCTGTTGATGTCTGTATATCCTGAAATATAAGGCTGCTTGTCTTTTTTGGCCCAACCACTCATTACCATAAATACCGGTGTAAAACATTTCCATTCCAAATCGCGCGTATAAGTGGAATCGCTTCCTCCAAAAATACCGTCAACATCGCCGGTAGCGCAATTAAAACCAGACAATCCCGAACCAATTACCGTTGGAATATGAAATCGGATATATTCCCAATTACCACTCTGGTCGCCACTCCAGACAGTGGAATAATGTTGAGTACCGGCCCATCCCATCACACTCCAAACAAATCCGCGGGCATTGCTGTTATTCTCAATTCCATTGTAAGCAGCTTTGCAGGCATCCAATGCATATTTATATCCAGGGCCTACCCAGGCTACATCGAGTTTGCAAAGGCGGGTTCCATCCTGCCCAACTTCTTTTGCAATCTTTGTCACACCGTTTTCTGTCCACAAACCGGTTTTAAATCCCCGCTTAGCTAATTCTTTTACTACATAAGGCAAATTCGTATAACCGCAACCGTAACCATCATTCGGCAATATCCACCCGTGAGGCATATCTTCCTGAATATATTTATCAGCAACTGTGGAAATAACTACTGGTGTAGTTTCGGGCTTGCCGCTTCTGTCTTTCTTATTATAACAATTTGAATCGCCTAAACCTAATGCCCAGCGAGGCATCAGAAAGGGCTTACCGGTAATTTCAGTATAATCCCCCAATATCTTTTTTAATGACGGGCCATAAAAATAAAATGCATCGAAACGGTCTTCATTGTGTGAAAATTGAAGCGTGTCTTTAAATGAATATTCCCCTGCATCAAATGTATTTCTAAATACTCCATATCCGTTTGTACTCATATAAAATGGCGCAGGATTAGCACGTCCACCGGCATCCCAACCACCGCCTTTTTCTATCAAAATATTTTTGCCGCGATGAGAGAAATATCCATTCTGCATTCCACATCCATAAAAATATTCTTCGCTTCCTCGTTTCATAGTTTGTATAGTTCTTGCACCAAACAAGAGAGGCTTTGTTTCTTCCCAGATTTGTTTTTGATTGGCAGCGTCATACATTGCAAAACGTAAAGGTGATTTATAAATGCGCACTACACATTTTGCACTCTGCATTTTATAGTACGTCCCTTCATCCGAAGTTTTAATAACCGGTTTTTCGGTTGGATATTTTACAACAATATCGCTATCGGTGGGGTCGGTAAAATTTCCATCCGGCGCCAGCCAGATTCGGAAAATATCATCCTGGTAAAAAATTACTTTTAATTTGGAGATGCCGGAAGTAATCGTAGCCTCATTTCCTTCACTCTTAAAATCAGACAGGTTACCAAGAGAGGCTTCCCGGGCATTTATTTTTACCCGGAGAAAATTATTCTGCGGCTGCTCATCATCGTTATACCCGATTGAAAACTTTAACGTATGTGTTGGCGATAAACTCAAATCAATGTTAGGGAAATGAACTTCTAATTCAGAATTGGCCATAAAAGTTTGTTTACTGGCGGGGACTTTTACTTTATACTCTTTCTTTCCATCTACATTTACCACAACATCAAAATCGGTAGTAATATTTTTTGTTCCTGAATTTTTTATTTTCAAAACCAGTTCATCATTTTTTTTAAATACATTTCCTTCTTCGGTTTGAGATGTTAATTGCACAGCGCTCACATCATAATCATAAGCCTCTGAAAGAGAAATATCATCCACCATCCAATACCACGCCATTAAACCCTTCCAATAAAAACGCAGAAATACTTTGGGCTGATTAGCCGCCCATTTGGTAATATTAATTTCTTCATTCATCGGCGAAAACATATCTGTTGCGGCAGCCACATTATTTCTTACATCCCATTGTTGCCAATGAATACTATCAGTGCTTACACCTACAAATAATCCTGCCGAATCATTTTTGCCATAATCCCACCAGCGAAAAGTTTGCTGGAATTTTAAAATCACCGAATTTTTTCCTGTACAATTTATTGGCGCAGAAACCACATACCCATCAGGATATTCTTTTTTCTTTATCCAGTTAGCCACATCTTCATCAGTAAAATATCCGGCCTGGAATTGCAAATGATAGCCCCGGCTTCTGGATGCAATCGGCGGCGCTTGTTGTTGAAATTTATAAGAGCCCTGATATGGCTGGTTTGTTACAATCCACTGTGGGTCCCATTTTCCCACTTTTGGAATATACCAGCCTTCAGGAAGTGCTGAAGTTTTAAAATTTTCCTGCCAGAAAATTTTTGGATCAGTGTTGTTTTTGTTTTGTGCTTTTGACGTGCCAATAAATAAAAATATACTTAGAATGAGAAAAATATTTTTCATGAATTCAATTTTGATTTTTAAATTTCGTATATACAATGCTGTTAGTATCACAAAAAGAAATAACGCAATTCAAACTTAAACAAATTATTAAGCAAAGAGATATGCAAACGGTTGCGCTTTTTTTAAAAGAACTTCTATAAAAGACCTTCCAGGTTTTAAAAACCTGGAAGGTCTGGTGGCAAAATCAAATTTAAAATCAAGAAGAAACGAACAATCAATGGAGACCAGCGCCGGTTTTTTTGTAATTTTATTCTTTTTCTCTCAAAAGATGGATAACTCAAAAAAATACAAAATGAAAACATTACAAGTAATAATTGAAAAAGGCGATAATGGACTCTATGGCAGAATTGAAGGTCGTAAAAGCTATTTACCAGTTACTTTTGGAAAATCAAAAAAAGAAGTGTTACAAAATCTCAAAGAATTAATAAAGGACTACCAGAAACATGAAAAAACAGGTGATAGCTTTTGGTTAAAATTGGACACCAAGGCATTGCAATTTGAAATGGTTTACGACTTACAGGCATTTTTTAACGAACACGATTTTTTAAACGCATCAGCAATTGCCCGGCATGCTAATATGAATGAATCGTTAGTGCGCCAATATGCTTCCGGTAAAAAATTTCCATCTGTAGAGCAGGCTAAGAAATTAGAAGATGTTATCCGCAGCCTTATAAAAGAATTGCACAAGGTGTCGTTGTATGCGGAAGTGTAATACATTTTATCTTTAATCTCTAACTTTAATAACAGGAAAGGTTAAACAGAATTTAAAGATGGTAATGTTATTCTTAGGAAATGGCACAAGCGAGACGCTTGCGCCAAAAGAGGGACTCGGCTACGACATAACGTTTGACGATTATCTGAATACATTGGTCGGTTAATTTAGTTTCCCGGTTAGTTGAAAAACCTATTTTCATAAAGTTTCAATTTTAAATCATAAAAAAAATCAATCATGAAAAAGATTATTCTCACTTTAGTAGGTTGTTTTTTAATTTCCTTTTTTTGCATTCAAGTATTCGCACAATCAGGTGCAGAGCAGCCCGCAAAACGCCCACACGATTGGTGGCAGGCAGATCCGCAAAAAGATTCCCTGCCCGGAATAAGTTTGGATGAAGCATATAATTATTTGAAAGGGAGAAAGTCAAAACCTGTTATTGTTGCCATTATTGATGATTGTATTGATACATCACACGAAGACTTGAAAAATATTCTGTGGACAAATAAAAAAGAAATTGCCGGCAACGGAATTGATGATGATAAAAATGGCTATGTGGATGATGTACATGGCTGGTGTTTTGTGTGTGGTAAAAATAATACTTCGCAAAATGATGAAGCTCCTGATGGAGTACGTACTTATATAACTTGGCGCAAGCAGTTTGAAAATATTGATACCAGTACATTAACAGGCAGTTTAAAAATTGAATATTCAATGTATCAATTATCCAAAAAAAAGGTGTTTGCTGAATATAAAAAGATGGCTGATTCATATCAGCTTATCACGCTTGCTAAAGCTATGCGGGTAGATACTTTCCATTTCATGCAATACCTTAATAATTTATCGGTCAGGTATAAAGACACAATACTGTATAATATTCCTTTTGCTACAATTCCTTTTTCAACTTCTTATGATTCATTGGAAAATATTTTCTGGTCCGTATTTAACGAAAAACGGAAAGAAGATGCGCAGGCGGCAACTTTAGAATATCTTATTGGGTTTATGAAAGCTCTCGATGGCGAAAAATATTTTTTTGAAACTATGATTGGCATTGACAACTTATATGATACCACAAAAAATTATAGGATGGTTGAAGGCGATGATGATAATGATTTTAAAACAATATATGGCGCACCCACCATTAAAGTACCTGGACATTCAGACTGGCATGCCACCCTCATTGCAGGCATCATTGCAGCTAACAGGCAAAACAATATTGGGATAAAAGGCATTGCTGATAATGTGCTGCTGATGCCTGTCGTTATCGGAAAAGAAGCGCCATCAAGGGATAAGGATATTGTGTTTGCCATTCATTATGCAGTGGATAATGGCGCATCAATTATTAACCTGAGTATGGGCGGGACGCCGGCTTATTCGGAACATGTAAAAGAAATAATGGAGGCATTTGATTATGCCAGCCGGCATGGGGTTTTATTTGTGAATTGTGCGGGCAATGATGGTGTAAATATGGATAATGAAATATATAATTTGGGACAAGGTTCAAATGGCAAAGACCATGATGATTATATACGCGTAGGCGCTACCACTACTTTATTGAATGATAGTTTGGTGAGTGTTTTTTCTAATTTTGGCGGGAAAACAGTTGACCTGTTTGCTCCCGGCACAGCCATTTATTCAACCACTCCCGGCAATAAATACGACTTTGGCAATGGAACAAGTTTTGCAACACCTGTTGTAGTTGGTGTAGCAGCATTATTAAAATCTTATTTCCCATCGCTTACAGCAAAGCAACTAAAAGAGATACTTGTAAAATCAGTTTACAAACCAGATATAATGGTTATCACGCCATATAATTCAGGTATTAAAAACAAAATACCTTTTAGCACAATGAGCAAAAGCGGCGGCATTGTAAATGCATACAATGCAGTAAAGTTGGCGGATGAAATGACGAGGAAAGAAAAATAATTAGGATTAAATGTTTGTTTAAAATGAGTTACAGTAAACGCCGCCTGACCAAGTCAATTCGGGCAGGGAACAAATAATCCTGATTTCTATTTTTTTATTTAATAGAATTAGTTATTTAGTTCGCTAGGTGAATAGTTTGATAGAAGTATTTGGAGATTTACAGGGAGGAGATATCATATTGCAAAAAGGAAGTTAGGAGATAAAGGAAGGAATAAAAATTTCAATTAAATGAATAGAATAATATATATTCTCATGACCTGTGACTATTCGATACTATACATTCTATCAAAAAAATATCCTGCCATAATAGTTCTATAACCCGCAGTCTGACCCGCGGTACCGACTGCTAATTCCTATTTCCTCAACTCATCAAGCACAGGCATTTTAACTCCGCGTATTTTTTTTACTGTTGAGTATTCAATTGTTCAAAAACGGCAATCGTGTTTGCACCTTTCTTCCGGTAAATACAAAATCTTCCTGATCGGCTGAATTCTCATTTTTTTATAAAATAAATTTGTAACCTTACAGGTTACGCATTACCTTTGATATATGATCGTATCAATTGTGCATAAAGGATTGAGAAGACTATGGGAGAAAGATGATGGTTCCAGGTTACCATTTGAACAAGTAGATAAGATCAGGCGTATTTTAATGGCTTTGGATAAGGCAAAAACATTGGATCCTCTTAGGGCTATCCCCGGATATCGGTTACATCAACTAACCGGAGATTTAAAGGGGTATTGGTCTATAACAGTTACAGGTAATTACCGGATTACTTTTCGTTTCGATGGAGAAAATGTTTTTGTTGTGGATTACCAGGATTACCATTAAAATGAGCTATAAACATTTCACATAGAATGTTACGATAAAAACAAGCATTTTTAATTATGAAAAGAGCAATGAAACCTATCCATCCCGGAGCCATTCTTCGGGAAGATGTATTAAAACCCTACAATTTGACAATCACTGATGCTGCCCATGATCTGCAGATTAGCCGTAAGCAGCTAAGTGAAATTGTAAATGAAAAATCTTCAATTACAACTGAGATGGCTATTCGTTTTGAACAAGTTTTTAAGATAGCTGCCAGTTTCTGGTTGGATTTACAGAGAGATTTTGATCTTTGGAAGATAAAAGAAAGTGGTAAGATTCACTTAAAACCACTAACCAGTTTGCGTGCGTAAATACTGTGTGAATGTAACTGAATCATACAGCAGTCTGAGTTTCGGCATCGGTCGCCATGCCTCAACAATTTAACAATAAAACAATTTAACAATCTCCTATTTTCTCAATTCATCCAACACAGGTACTCTCACACCACGAATTTCCGTTTGCTTCTCTGTATTCAATTGTTCAAAAACAGCAATTGTATTCACTCCTTTTTCCAACCAGCAACCCGGCAAATATAAAGTTTGCTGTGGCCCTACATTCCAGTAACGGCCAAGGCTATGGCCATTTACAAATACAATTCCTTTTCCCCATTTACTCATATCTAAAAATGTATCGCCGGTTGTTGAAAGACTAAAAGTGCCTTCATAAATTACAGGTTGATCTTTTTTATATTTATTGGGATATCCTTTTAAGTCCGGCTCATGATCCATTGGAAATTGGTACATATTCCAGTTGCCGGTGATTTCATTTCCCGCAATTGTTACAGGGCTTATAATTCCTTTGAGATTATGAATAATCTCTGCGCCATAATTGATGCGGCCCATATTTTCTACAAGGATATCAAGCGTTGCATTGAAAGGAATATCAATATCGCAGGAATAGTTATCATAGTAACGGTTAAGCTCACCCGCTTTTTCGCCGTTCACATACACGAGTGCATAATCTCTTAGTCCTTTAATTTCTAATTTGCCGTGAATGGGTTGTGTAAAATGCCTGCTATATAAAACATATCCGTATCCCTGGTTAAGGTCTTCAAAGGTTTCAGGCGTATCACTTACAACCGGTTTCATTTTTTCTTTTATCGCGAAAAGGTCAACTGCTTTATTTAATTTGATAGAAGGAATTTCAATGACAGGAGTGGGCGCCGGTATTGGTGGAATTTTATAAGAAATACTTTTTTGAAATAATTCGCGAAGGGCTATGTATTTTGGCGTTGCCCAACCTGCTTCGCTTATCGGCGCATCATAATCATAACTTGTAATATCGGGTTGTATATCATGTTTTTCATCATAATTAGCGCCGCTGGTAAATGCAAAATTGGTACCGCCATGAATCATATAATAATTGAAAGACACACCTGCTTTTAAATATTTTTCCGTTTGTGCTGCTACACTTTCTGTAGATACTTTCTGAAAAGGCTCTGCCCAATGATCGAGCCAGCCGGGATAAAATTCAGCCACCATGTAAGGCCCTTCACCGTTATGATATTGATTCACTACTTTCTTCAGATTATCAATATTGTCTTCTCCATTGGCTGCGGGCAACGCACCTGCAATAGTACCGCCATTAAACAACGAGCTTCCATCGGAGGTAAACAATGGAACATCAAAATCTGCATCAATCAATAGTTGTTTAATGGCAGCGCTATATTTTTTATGGTCTTCCAAGCAAATATCTTTTCGTTGTGCTACATAAGAGCCAAATTCATTTTCTACCTGCACCATTATTATCGGGCCGCCATGAGTGATCTGCAAATTTTTTACCTGTGCGGCAAGATGATTAATATAAGTTCTGCATGAATCTAAAAAAGGTTGATTATAAGAACGGATCACCAATGATTTTACTTTTTGCAACCACCAGGGATATCCACCAAACTCCCACTCAGCGCAGGCATAAGGACCCGGCCTTAATATCACCATCATCCCTTCCTCACCTGCAATTTTTATAAACTCAGCAATGTTCCGGTTATCGGTTTTAAAATCCCACACACCAGGTGAAGTTTCCTGGTAATTCCAAAAAACATAGGTAGCAACGGTATTCAATCCCATAGCTTTCATCATTTGTAAGCGCTGGCGCCAATAAGCTTTGGGCACTCTCGCAAAATGCATTTCACCGGAATGGATCTGAACCGGTTTCCCGTCATACAAAAAATTACCGCCTTTTATTTCAAACGTATGTTTCTGCTGCGCAAAAGAAGAGGTTATCAAAACCATGAATAAAAAAAGAAATAAAAAAAATTTCTTCATGCAGGAATTTTTGAAAATTTATAATGATAGTATTCAAACTTAAACAATTGAATTCAAAATAATAAAGGCAAACGATTGCGTTGATTTAACTTATGCTACGTAAGGAGAATAGGAAATAGGAATCGTGGTTATTTGTTGGTTTATTGGGCGAACTTAACTAAAACATCTTTAAATTCTTTTTGTGGCAAAAAAAGAAATAGAAATTACGATTATTTCTTTGGTTACTGTCTAAAGGACTTTCCTCCAAAGGTCAAGGAGGACCCCTATGGAGAGTTCCTTGAGCATAGGGGTTCTATGAACCTGCGAAGTAATGAATTTTATTAACAGAACGCTCCACGCCGCAAAATAAAACCGTGTCAAATCAGGTTTTTAAAATTGTTTACCAAATATTGTGAGATATAACGCCCTACCGTAAACGCAAAATCCTTTCAACTCAAACTCATAGCCTCCGATTATTCAGCCACCGGTTCTCCCGAATCTCGATAACTCATCGGGACGGGACAGGCTCTATAACATGGGACTTCATCCCTTCCCGTCCGTCAGGCGGGGGAGGCACTTCGTACCCAATGAAGTCTTATTTGTTGTGTGTATTTTATTTAAAGTTCTTCAATCCAAATATTTTTTCTGCCCGCAACAGTAAAACAACAAATATCCAGGATTTCTGTTTTTTATTAAAGTATAACAGTGAAGCGTACACGAAAATAAATTTTCAATTTAAAGTATTAAATTATTTTTAAATGGCACAAGCGTGGCTAATGCACGATATCCTTGCTACCAAGCTTGCGCCAGAGGGGGGGCAATCTCAATGATAAAATAAAATTATGGACGTTGGTCGGAGACCAGATATCGGCTCTCTCGGTTATGAAGTAAGACTCATCAATTATATTGAACACCCGCAGAGGCTGAAAAAATTTTTATTTATTTTGGATTATGAGATAATCAAAGTGTTTGTCTATTGAGGTTATTTTCCAAACACTATAATTAGAGTAATTCCTTTTTAGATCAACACTACTATATTTTAAATATACATAAAAATAAACATTGATATTTCCTTTTTTTACATCTTGAATAGTTTCTGGATTTATTGTTAAACCTGTATATCCATCATAGAATGCATTACCTGATATCTCGCCTTTCGTTGGATAACTCACCCAACCGACAGTCGTAAACACCAAATGTGAAGTATCTTTCCCGCATTTAATTTTGTACATCAATGTAGAAATTTTTGCAGGCAATTTACCGGTATTTCGAATTTGGCTAGTGATAGAAATTCTATTGTCAACAAAATTAGAATCAATATTTAAATTAACAGTAGTTAAGAATGGCCGATGCTCTATTTCAAAGTTTAATTTATTGACAGAATCAATGAAATAAAATTGCTTTTTCGCCAGAACTAGATTTTGTTCAGAAATACTATCACTATGTATAGCTTCTTTCAGTGTTTTCTCAGTCAGTTTTCCTTGTTTTACAGCTTCTCGAAAAAGCCAATACGTTGCAAAAGCTAAAGTGATAGTCACAATTACAAGAGGATCAAACCATTTTTGAATATATTTTTTCATCACCGTTATTCATAATTATTTTTTTGAAAGGTTATAAATATATGATATTTCCATTTAGCCTTTGAGAGTGTTCCTATTTTCAAATTTGAAATATTTCCTAATCGCCACACCCAGGTCTGGTCTCCGACCAACCTTTATATCCTGTTTTGCCGTTGGCTGGAGACCAGACGGCGGCTCTAATTTTTTAATTTAGTTTGTTGCGCTTTCAGCAAACCTACAAATATTCAATATTTCCCTTTATATTTTAACCAAATCTAATTTTTCAAATTTTAATAAAATTTGGAAACTGTAATTATTTTTATTCAAAACCCTTTACCAATACGCATTTCATAATCAACAAAACCGATTGCCGGTTGTAGAACGAATGTATTTTTAATTTTATTTCCCAAACTTTTAAAGATAATTTCAACAGCATTGCCTTGTAAAGAAATTTGCGGGAATTAATAACTTTGCAATATCTTTAAGTCAATACGAAATTGTGAAATTAAGAATCTGAACAAAGGTTGATCAATTATGGAAAATAAAGGTTTATACTCATCGGATTTTGAGCACGACTCATGCGGTATCGGTTTTGTTGCCAATATCAAAAGCAACAAAAGCCACCGCATCGTTTCTGATGCCTTAACAATACTTGAAAACATGGAGCACCGCGGAGCCAGCGGTTGCGAAATCAATACCGGTGATGGCGCAGGTATTCTCATACAAATACCACACGAGTTTTTCTTCGATGAATGCGTCAAACTGGGAATCCACCTGCCTTCATACAGCAAATATGGAGTGGGCGTTTTATTTTTCCCAAAAGACATTCGTTTAAGGGAAGAATGCCGTGATATATTTAACCGTTGCGCAGAAACGCTGGGCATGGAAATTATGGGGTATCGCAGAGTTCCGGTAAACACCGAAGGCCTTGGGGCGTCTGCCTTATCAGTGGAGCCTGAAATGGAACAGGTATTTGTAGCCTGCCCTGATCATATTGCTAACGCGGAAGAATTTGAAAGAAAGTTATTTGTATTAAGAAATTACGCTACCAAAACAATCAATAATACGGTTAAAAAAGATGCTATTGGTTTTTATGTGGCATCACTTTCGTATAAAACTATTATTTATAAAGGACAACTGACAAGCCTCCAGCTCAGGGGATATTTTCCTGACCTCAGCAATAAAAAAATCGTATCTGCCTTTGGATTAATTCATTCGCGCTTTGCCACCAACACTTTTCCTTCATGGAAACTGGCGCAGCCATTCCGCTATATAGCCCACAATGGTGAGATCAATACCTTGCAGGGAAACCTGAACTGGCTCCGCACCAGTGAAAAGAATTTTATTTCACAATTCTTCAGTAAAGAAGAAATGGAAATGCTTTTGCCGGTTGTGGACAAAGGCCAATCTGATTCAGCCTGTTTGGATAACATGATTGAACTGCTTCATCTGTGTGGCCGTTCTTTGCCACATGTAATGATGATGCTGATACCGGAAGCGTGGGATGGAAATGAGCAAATGGATCCTGTAAAAAAAGCTTTCTACGAATTTCATGCTTCATTCATGGAACCCTGGGATGGCCCGGCTTCCATCTCTTTTACGGATGGAAAAATAATAGGCGCCACTTTGGATAGAAATGGATTGCGCCCATCAAGATACTGCGTTACCACAGACGACAGAGTGATCATGGCTTCGGAAACCGGTGTGCTTCCTATTGATCCCAATCTTATAAAAGAAAAAGGAAGATTGCAGCCGGGAAAAATGTTTGTAGTGGATCTTGAAGAAGGAAGAATTATCAGCGATGCCGAAATAAAAGAAAAGATTTGTTCTCAGAACCCATACAGCGAATGGCTGAATAAATACAAGATCCGGTTAGAAGAATTGCCGGCGCCAAGAGTAATGTTTACTCATTTGGAACATGATCAGATATTCAAATATCAAAAAGCATTTGGATATTCTACAGAGGATCTGGAACTTCTCATCTCGCCTATGGCCCTTTCAGGGAAGGAGCCGGTCGGCTCTATGGGTAATGACGCGCCATTGGCTGTCTTGAGTGATGAACCTCAGCATTTGACCAGTTATTTTAAGCAGCTTTTTGCCCAGGTTACCAATCCGCCAATAGACCCTATTAGAGAAAGACTGGTAATGTCACTTGCCACATTCGTGGGCAATAATGGTAATTTACTTGAAGATGATCCCTTGTCATGCCACACGGTTGCGCTAAGACATCCGGTTCTTTCCAATACTGAGTTAGAAAAAATAAGAAGCATTGATACGGGTATTTTCCAGGCACATACATTGCAGACCTATTTTATGGCCGATGGCAAACCGGGTTCTTTGCAAAGAGGCATTGAACGCCTGTGCCGTTATGCTGCAGAAGCAGTTGAGGACGGTTTTGAAGTATTGATTTTGTCTGACAGAGCGATTGATTCAGAACATGCGGCCATTCCTTCCTTATTGGCATGCTCCGCGGTTCATCATCATCTTATTAAGAAAGGTTTGCGCGGGCAAGTTGGCCTCATCATCGAAGCCGGCGACGTATGGGAAACACATCATTTCGCCTGCCTGATTGGATTTGGCGCTACGGCTATTAACCCATACCTGGCACTTTCTACCATCCGCGACCTGAGAATACAGGGAAAATTAGGAACTGAATTAGATTCTAATGCACTCAAGAAAAATTACAAAAAGGCAATAAATGATGGTTTACTGAAAGTGTTTTCAAAGATGGGGATCTCTACATTCCAATCGTACCAGGGAGCACAAATTTTTGAAATACTTGGCATCAATAAATCCGTAATAGATAAATATTTTATTGGCGCTACTTCCAGGATTGAAGGAATGGGGCTGGACGAAATTGCCAAAGAAACTTTGGTAAAACATTCATTTGCTTTCAGCAAAAAAGATATCCCTGTGGATCGTCTCACAGTAGGTGGCCTTTATAAATGGAAGCGCAAAGGAGAATTTCATTTATTTAATCCTATTACCATTCATTTGCTGCAACATGCTACCCGGATGAATGATTATAAAATATTTAAAAAATATTCCAAAGCAGTAAACGACCAAAGTGAAAAGGCAGCAACCTTAAGAAGTCTTTTTCAATTCAAAAAAAATCGTCCGTCTATTTCAATTGATGAAGTGGAACCGGCAGAAAATATCTACAAAAGATTCGCTACGGGCGCAATGTCGTTTGGTTCCATTTCATGGGAAGCGCACACTACACTTGCGATTGCCATGAACCGGCTTGGTGGCAAAAGCAATACCGGCGAGGGCGGAGAAGATGAAATACGTTATGAAAAATTGCCAAACGGTGATTCTATGCGCAGCGCTATTAAGCAGGTAGCTTCTGCCAGGTTTGGAGTTACCAGTTGGTATCTGAGCGAAGCAGATGAATTACAAATAAAAATGGCCCAGGGTGCCAAGCCCGGTGAAGGCGGACAACTTCCGGGATACAAAGTGGATGACTGGATCGGAAGAGTGAGGCATGCAACGCCGGGTGTGGGATTGATCTCGCCGCCGCCGCACCATGATATTTATTCTATTGAAGACCTGGCGCAATTAATTTTTGATTTAAAAAATGCCAACAGAAATGCAAGGATCAATGTAAAATTAGTTTCCAAGGCCGGCGTGGGAACTATAGCTGCCGGTGTTACCAAAGCAAAAGCAGATGTGGTTTTGATTTCAGGGCACGATGGCGGAACAGGCGCGTCGCCGATGAGTTCGATAAAACATGCGGGATTACCGTGGGAATTGGGCCTTGCAGAAACACACCAGACTTTGGTTAAAAACAAATTGCGCAGCCGCGTGGTCGTTCAAACAGACGGGCAATTAAAAACTGGACGCGACATAGCTATCGCTACTTTATTGGGCGCAGAAGAATGGGGAGTCGCTACGGCCGCTTTAATAGTGGAAGGTTGTATCATGATGCGTAAATGTCATTTAAATACCTGTCCCGTTGGTGTTGCCACACAGAACCCGGAATTGAGAAAAAGATTTACCGGAGAAGCTGATCATGTTGTAAATCTATTTAAGTTCTTAACTGAAGAATTGAGAGAAATTATGGCTGAACTGGGCTTCCGGACCATCAATGAAATGGTAGGCCAGGCAGACTTCCTCGAAAAAAGAGAAAAAATAGATCATTGGAAATTCAGCAAATTGGATCTTTCGCCCATACTTTATAAAGAATCGGCATCAAAATCTGTTGGGTTGTTTCAATCAGAAGAACAGGATCATGGATTGAGCGAAATACTTGATAACAAGTTATTAAAAGTAGCTCAACCTGCTTTGGATAACCTTGAAAAAGTAGAAGCAAAGTTTGATATTAAAAATACAGACAGGACTACCGGTACACTTTTGTCCCATGAGATTTCAAAAAAATACAAAGACAAGGGTTTGCCGGACAATACAATACACTTCAAATTTACAGGTACAGCAGGACAGAGTTTCGCAGCGTTCAATGCCAAAGGAATAACAATGGAACTCGAAGGAGATGCCAATGATTATTTTGGAAAAGGATTAAGCGGCGCTAAATTAATTACCTATCCATCAAAGAATGCAGGCTTTGTTCCTGAAGAAAATATCATCATTGGAAATGTTGCTTTTTATGGAGCTACTTCGGGTGAAGCTTATATTCGTGGCAAAGCTGGCGAGCGGTTTTGTGTGCGTAATTCCGGAGCAAAGGTAGTGGTAGAAGGCGTTGGCGATCATGGTTGCGAATATATGACCGGTGGACAAGCAGTTATTCTCGGGGCAACAGGCAGAAACTTTGCCGCAGGGATGAGCGGTGGTATTGCTTATGTATATGATGTGCAACACAATTTTGATTCTTTATGTAACAAAGAAATGGTTGACCTGGATCCGGTGGAAGAATATGATGAAGAGTTTTTACAGGAAACACTAAAAAAACATTTTAAATATACAGGAAGTACAGTAGCAAAATTTATTTTAAATGATTTTGAAAACCAACTCAAAAATTTTGTAAAAGTATTTCCGAAGGATTATAAAAAAGCGCTGGCTGAAAAGAAAGAGCCACAGATTACGCAAATTTTCACGAATGGAAAATCCAAAGAATTGTCAAAAGAAATAAGAATTGTCAAAAAATAATTCGTGGTATTTGTGGCAAAAAAATTTAAAATTATATGGGGAAAATAACAGGTTTTTTAGAATTTACCAGGGAACTACCCAAAAAGCGTCCTCCTCAGGAAAGGGTAAAGGATTATAAAGAATTTGAGGAAAGATACTCAGAAGAAAAACTGAACCAGCAGTCTGCAAGGTGCATGGATTGTGGTACTCCATTTTGCCACGACGGATGTCCGGTAGGCAATCTGATCCCTGAATTTAATGATGCTGTGTATCGCAAAAGTTACCAGGAAGCATACGAGATACTTTCTTCCACCAACAACTTTCCTGAATTTACCGGGAGAATTTGCCCGGCTCCCTGCGAGACTTCCTGCGTATTAGGAATTAACCAGCCGGCAATCACTATTGAAGAAATAGAAAAGCATATCATAGAAATTGCTTTTGAAAATGGATATGTAAAGCCCAAAATACCCAACGTAAGGACCGGGAAAAAAGTTGCTGTTATCGGTTCGGGCCCGGCAGGAATGGCTGCTGCTACTCAATTAAATTCAGCAGGCCATAATGTAACTCTCTTTGAAAGAGATGATGAACCGGGAGGCTTGTTACGGTATGGCATACCTGATTTTAAATTAGAAAAATGGGTGGTAGAAAGAAGAATAAATGTGATGAAAGAAGAAGGTGTTGAAATTAGATGTAATGCCAATGTAGGTGTTAACATCAGCATCAGTGACCTTTTGCGTGAATACCACGCTATCGTATTAGCAGGAGGATCTACCATTCCAAGGGATTTGGAAATTCCGGGAAGAGATTTAAAAGGAATTCATTATGCTATGGATTTTTTGAAACAGCAGAATAAAAGAGTTAGCAAAAAGGAAGCAAAAGATGAGGATATTTTGGCAAGAGGAAAGAATGTAGTAGTAATCGGTGGCGGAGATACAGGCAGCGATTGCGTGGGAACATCCAACCGCCAGAAAGCCGCGTCGGTAACCCAATTCGAATTGATGCCTATGCCTCCTAAAAGCCGTACTCCTTATATGCCATGGCCTACTTATCCGATGATCTTAAAAACCACCAGTTCACATGAAGAAGGTGCTAAACGTCATTGGGCTATAGCTACCAAAGAATTTATTGGTGATGAAAACGGAAATCTCAAAGCATTAAAAATAGTAGATCTTCAATGGAAATTCAATGAAGAACAAAAGGCTGCCCAGTTTGTAGAAGTACCGGGCAGCGAAACCGAAATCCCTTGTGAACGTGCATTTCTTGCTATGGGATTTGTACATCCACAACATGAAGGCTTATTAAGCCAACTTGATATTGAACTGGATGAACGCGGAAATGTAAAAGCATCCGACAAAGAATTTCATACTAATATTTCCAAAATATTTACTGCCGGGGATATGCGCCGCGGCCAGTCATTGGTAGTTTGGGCCATTTCTGAAGGAAGGGAATGTGCAAGAAAAGTAGATGAATACCTGATGGGTTTTTCACTGCTGGAAACAAAAGACCAGAGTATTTTACACAGGGTTTGATCTTGTTTTCATTTTAGAAAAAAGTCTTATTCCATCTCAACTTTTTCATAAAGACGCTTATTCGGGATTTACTTCTCCGATAAGTCTTTTCGTCTTTTCAATACTTTTGTGCTTATTAATTATATTTGTTTAACCTCAAATTTAAAAATATGGAAGCCATAACAATACATCCGAAAGATAAAGAACAATTAAGCAAAGTAGAATCAGCTTTAAAAGCTTTGAAAGTTCCTTTTGTGAAAACCAAGACAGAAAGTCCATATAACCCTGATTTTGTAGCTAAGATAAAAAGGAGTGAAAAAGCAGTAAAGGCAGGGAAAACGTACAAAATTCCATTGGATGAGATATGGAAATAGAATATTCACCAGAAGCAAAAACGATATAGCCTTTTGGAAAAGATCCGGTAATATTGTTGTTTTGAAAAAGATAAGAACCCTTTTGGAAAATATACAGGAAACACCTTACCACGGCCTGGGGAAGCCTGAATCTTTAAAGTTTGAACTCGCAGGAAAATGGTCAAGACGAATTAATCATGAACACCGGTTAGTTTATGAAGTTCTGTCTGATAAGATAATTATTCATTCTTTAAGAGGGCATTATGACTAATAAGTAAAACTGATGCTGCTGATAAGTAGATGAATACCTTATGAGATTTTCACGGAAACAAAAGACCAGGATTTTTTACGCACGGTTTAATCTTTACTCTCTTCTGTAAAGATTAGAAATTCAATCTAAAAGTAAGTTTACTGCATTCCGGATTATTTCCTTTTTACAACCAATACCTGGAAACTGCCGGGTATCATTGGTGGTCTTCTTTCCCCATTTACGGATGGGCCAAAATCTGCAGTAGGCAAATAAATTGCATGTGTGTGCACATCGAGCGCATTTGTTCTTGCTCCTCTTTTGGTAGGCACATTATCTATTACATCAAATTGATCTTTTGAAACTTCCTTTATCACAGTGAGAGTTCCTTCGCCATTAGATGAAAAAGCGTAATGCAATCCGGGATCAAAAGCAGTACCATCACAACCTTTACCAATTGCCGGGGTACTTACTACTTTACCGTTTTCAGCATCTAACACTATCATCATTTGATTTTGGCATCCGGCAAACAACCGGTTTGTTTTTCTGTCTATTGACAATCCGGAAGGAGATTCGCCCGGGTCAATAGACCAGGTTTCTTCCACTTTATAATTCCTGATATTAATCCTGCTTATCGCGCTTTTGTTTTCAATATTTACAAATACATGGCCTCTCCCATCGCTAACTGCCGTTTCGGGCTTGCCGCTTAACGGTATCGTTTGTACTACTTTATCTGTATTTGGATCAATGATGGAAAGACTCTGACTCCTTCCATTGCAGGTGATTATTTTTTTTGAATAATCGTCGTAAAATATAGCATCCGGATTATTGCCGGTTGCAATGTGGTTAAGAATCTTGTTGGTGGTGAGATTAAATACCGTTACATTATTGAGCCCTCCATTACTGGTATATCCTTTGTTCAAATTATTTACAAAAGCTATTCCATGTACACCTGTGGTGTTGGGAATTACACCAATAGAATCCCCGTTTTTTTCATTTAAAATATTTACCTGTGTGCCATGCGATACATACAACTTATTGTTGTTTACTGCCAGGTAATCCCACCATCCATTGCTTGCGATATGGAACGTATCTGTTACGTGGTAGCCGGATTCCTGGGCAACCAGGTTTAGATTGACAAAAAACAAAAGTGCAGCGCTAACGAGAATTCTTTTCATGATAGATATTTTTGAGTGACTAAAATTAAATTTCAATTCTGTACACAATCTGAAGTCACTGATAAGTTCTGCAACAACTGATCAGGTAATTCAATATATCGGAATATTAGTTGAAAAAATAATAAAAGCATTGAGATTATAAATAAATAAAAATAAGCTTCGAAAAGGAATTTTTCGTTTATTCATCAATGTTACATTGATTTAAAATTGGGAAACCTCATTATTTCTTCGCTTACTGAATGAATGCTTTCTGTGCTCCAGGTTAATAACTGCACAGAAGGAAATACGTTTGATAAAAAAGTTTTTTAGAATCTTATTATTTCTGTTTTACCTCGTTGAATGCAGAACCGGATTTTGGCCCGGATTGTAGGCGGGGGAAATTGGGTAACTGCTTCTTTCAGCACTGATGCTTCCGGAGATAGAAAAAGTTTTTGCATCATTAATATACATGAGGCCCAATGACGCCGAAGGATATACGCCAAAACTATTGGGACCAAAATTAGTGGGTTGGCCCGTTTTATTGAATCCCATATTAATTAATGAAGGATTGAGACTAATATAGGCTGGCGTAACGGCTATACTAGCGAAGGCATAGAAATTATTATTTAATCTCCTGTTCAATTGCAGGCTCATAGGTGCAGCTATAATAGTTGCATTGCCGCCATTAAAAAAAGAAATCCCGGTATATAGACCTTGGTTGGTACTTAAAAACCATTTGTGGTTAGAAATGCTATCGTGATTTGGAATATTATTTGTAAAACCAATTCCTTGTGAATAGGGAAAACCAAATGATGGAACAGTTTGCGATTTTACGGTGGCAAAAGAAAAAAGAATGGCTATTAACAAAATAATACGCATCGGATAAAATTAGTGCATAAAAGTACTATTTATACCGAATATAAGTTGTAAATAGTCCAAAGCATTTTTCTGTCGGTATAATACCATCTAATATTTACCTGTAGTCCGTTGGACTATTTAGTAAATAAAGATGGTATTATGTTTTAATGAAAGTGAATTTTTGGAAAACATTATCATACACTTTTGCATTGAAAGATAAAAAAAATTAAAAAATTTTCTCATCTTATCCACTCCTCACTTTTCAGAAAATCAACAAGGCTGGAATCATTTACAGACATAGCCGGCAGCCAAAGCCCGATCTTATCACGGTTCCACCATAAACCTTTTGAATTTCCGGGTTTTGCAAAACTATAGCGATAGAGTACTGCACGGATATATCGGGGCGGTTTCACCGGAAAAGGATTGCCTGCGAAAAGACTTACAGCACCCGGATCATTATGAAGTAATTTCCACACAAGATTGTAAGTCCAGGGATAATCTTCCGGGGTATCCATACTCGCAAACCACATTTGCCAGTCGAGGTGCAACTGGTAAGGCGCTATTTGTGGAGGCCGTTTGTCAAGGGCCACGGGTAAGCCTTTATAAATATAGGGTACCCAGTTAGCACTATCATCGGGGTTTTCATCCATTATTCCTTCAAAGACCACATTCAGTCGTTCCTGCCCCACAGTTCCAAAAGCGCCATAAGTATTTACAAGTTCCAATGGATCATAGGAAGTGTTCATAAGCTGATTAGGAGATAATAAATTGAGCGCAGGCTGAATGCTAAGGATTGCAACGATAGCAGTAACCACCCATGCAGTAGTAATCATAGGACGGGAGGGTACTGCTTTTTCTGCTGAAGATTTTGCTTTTTGGACCAATGCACACGGAAGGACTTTGGACCAGAAGCCATCATCGAAACATGCGAGCGCAGGAATTATGGTAAGCCAATTCAAAAAAGAAAGATTACCGCTGAGAATAAGTATTACCTGGAATAAAACAATTATTGATCCTGCAATATGCCGGGCAACGCGCGGCCAGAAAACAAACCATGGAGCGGCCAACTCGGCAAGAAAATTAAACCAAATTCCTGTTCTTAAAACTACCCTCGGCAAAAAATGAAACCACCTGCTTAATGGACCTGGTAAAGGCTGCGTTTCAAAATGGTAATAAAGTGCTGTTCCATTGCGCCATATTTCGTCTCCACGAATTTTAATCAATCCTGACCCAAGCATGATGCGGAAGATGAGCCAACGAAACAATACAATGATTTGGAATGGCGGCGCTCTTTTAGGAAAAGGCCGCATGTCGAGAAGAGGACAAAGAAAAATAGCAAGAAAACCAGTTTCAGTAAGTTGTATTTCCCATCCATATCCATACCACTCCTGGCCTACATGAACAAAGGACATATAAAGAAACCAGAGGATGGTAAGCAGAGGTGCGTTTGCATAACCTGCTACTACAACACACGAAAGAATAAATCCAATCCAGGCTACAACTATAAGTGATGAATCAGAATGCACCCACCAAAAGAGCGACGGCAGACGCCTGAATCCTGCTCCGGCGGATCCGAGTGCATTACTTACCTGCTTCAAAAAAATATCAACAGGAGTAAGCCCATCAGAACCTATCAAAGGAATGATCTCATTGATCAATACAAGAAAAGCCACTGCATATACTACTCCCAACAGGCGAAGAATCATAAAACGGGTGAGCCAATAGGTTCTCTGAGGAACCAACAGGTTGGAAGATGAATCAATATTGATGCTGTTTTCCATTGCCTCTATTTTATCCGGCATTTGCAATTCCCGGATTAAATTTTATACAAGAAAGTTACCAAAGATTAATCAAATAAAAAATTGTATAAAAAATAAGATTGATTTTTGCATGAGCATAAAAAAACTAAAATCTGCAAAAGTGAAAACGAAATATGATGCCATCGTGGTTGGTTCGGGGCCTAACGGCTTTGCCGCTGCCATTACCATGCAACGCGCAGGGCTTTCGGTGTTGCTCATTGAAGAAAAGGAGGTTTTAGGGGGAGGTATGCGCACAGCTCCGTTAACACTTCCGGGTTTTATGCATGATGTGTGTTCTGCTGTGCATCCGCTTGGGGAAGATTCTCCTGTTTTTAAATCATTACATCTTGAGCAATTTGGTCTTGAATATTTAAAACCTGAATATGCCATAGCTCACCCATTTGATGATGGTTCTGCAATAGCCATTCTTTCATCTATAGAAAAAACTGCAGCGCAATTCGGTAAAGATGCTGATAATTATAAAAACATTTTTTCAACATTAGCAGAAGAATGGACAACTCTCCGGTCAGCATTTTTAGGACCACTTCATCTAAGTGCTTATTCAAATGCAAAAGCAAAATTTGCATGGTATGCACTTAGTTCAGTTAGCCATTTTGCAAAAAATCATTTTAACACGAATGCGGCCCAATCTGTTTTTGCCGGAATGGGTGCCCACTCTATGTTGCCGCTGAATAAGCTCACTACTTCTTCTATGGCAATTGTGCTCAATATAATGGCACATATAAACGGGTGGCCTTTACCAAAAGGCGGAGCACAACAAATCACAAACGCTTTAGAATCTTGTTTTATAAAATCAGGGGGCGATATACAAACAGGGTTTAAGGTAACTTCTCTACAACAACTACCCTCATCCAGGGCTGTATTGCTTGATGTAACACCGGCACAATTACTTTCCATAGCCGGCGATGAATTTTCCGGATTGTATAAATGGCAATTGCGCAGGTATCAATACGGTGCAGGAGTATTTAAGGTTGACTGGGCTTTATCGCAACCGGTTCCTTTTTCAAATGATAAATGCAGGCGTGCAGCTACGATACATATCGGTGGAGGCATAGACGAAATTTATAATAGTGAAGCAATGATTTCAAAAAATTTACATCCTGAAAAACCCTTTGTTTTATTTGTTCAACCCGGAGTTGTTGATGCGTCAAGAGCGCCGGAAGGAAAACAAACTGCATGGGCTTACTGTCATGTTCCTAACGGTTCACAAACGAATATGACTGATGCCATTGAAACACAAGTCGAGCGTTTTGCTCCCGGTTTTAAAGATTGTATTCTTGCAAGAAGCGTAATGAACACTCATGATATGCAAGCCTATAATCCTAATTATATAGGTGGAGATATCAACGGCGGCGCCGCTATAGCAAGCCAACTTTTAACGAGGCCGGTTTTAAAACTTTCCCCATATCGTACAAGTGCAAAAGGTACTTACATCTGTTCTTCATCAACGCCACCGGGTGGCGGTGTACATGGCATTTGCGGCTACTATGCTGCAAGACGCGCTTTAAAAGATTTGTTTGATATATCCCTTCCCTGGTTGTAAAAAGGGTCTGATGATTATTAGGCAAATTCAATAAAATCAATAATTTTCAAAATTTTTGCAGTAACCAAGTGCAAGCAAAAATGGCAAAAAATCAAAAAGCCAGTGTATCAAAAGGTGAGTTAATAGTTATATTCGTATCTATCGGACAGTAAGTTATCCCATCTGCTAAACTTCTTAAAAAAAAAGAGAAATCTCAATTATTTGTTGGTTTGCTATGTAAGTATTTACAAAAAAATATTTTTTATTTTCAAATTATATTCTACATTTGTAGAATAATGTATCAAAATGTAGAATATGAAATTATCTCGAACTGAAGAACAATTAATGGAAATTATCTGGAAGAATGAAAAAGTTTTTCTTAAAGAAATTATAGACAGTTTACCGAATCCAAAGCCTGCAGCAACAACTATTGCAACTTTTTTGAAAAGAATGCAGGATAAAGGGTTTGTAGGATATACTTTGTTTGGCAACTCAAGACAGTATTATCCACTTGTAAAAAAGACAAATTATTTTTCAAAACATGTTAAAGGAATTATCAAAAATAATTTTGGAAATTCAGCTTTGCAGTTTGCATCTTTTTTCACAACAACAAGTAATTTAACTACTTCTGAGTTAGAAGATTTAAAAAAAATTATAGAAGGAGAAATTAAAAGAAAAAGAAAATGATTAGCTACATTTTTAAAACGATTCTTTGCTCGGGATTACTTTATTTAATCTTCATTCTTTTTTTAGAGAAAGAAAAGATGCACAGGTTTAACCGATTCTATCTTTTGTTCAGCATTGCTTTTTCATTTGCAGTTCCATTACTTGTATTTAAAACAAATACTCCGGTAATTCCTGTTTCGAAAATAATAAATACAATTCCTGATAATTTTAATAATATTATTTATCAACCAGCATCACCCTCCATAAACGAAACCAATTACTTTCCAATTTTCCTATGGATATTTTATGTAGCAATAACGGTTTTTCTATTGTACAGATTCTTTAAAAATATACTTGTCATTTTCTTCAAAATACAAAATGCTCGAACAATTCCTTATTTTGATGCGAAACTTGTGTTGACACATGACAACCTTATCCCGCATAGCTTTCTAAAATATATTTTTATTGATAAAAAAGATTTTGAAAAGAAAACTATTGAGAAAGAAATATTAACTCATGAACTTGCTCATACAAAACAAAAACATACAATAGATATTTTATTGATTGAATTGTTATTGGTCTTTGTGTGGTTTAATCCTTTTTTATACCTCTATAAAAGATCCATTAAGCTCAACCACGAATTTTTAGCAGATGAAAATGTAGTAAATACTTTCAGAGACACTCATAGATATCAACATTTATTGCTTAACAAAGTACGCCAGGCAAATAGTTTATTGCTATCAAGCCCATTCAATTATTTAATAACAAAAAAAAGATTAATCATGCTGACAAAATCCACATCTGTTAGGGTTTCAATTTTAAAAAAAATTGCCTTAATACCATTTTTTGCTGCCACTGCTTTTATTTTTAGTACAAATGCTATTGCGCAGAATACATCTAAAGTAACACAGCAAGAACAAGAACAACAACAAAAAGATTCAACACCAAATGCAATTGTTGGCATTTCACCCGGCTCAACAAGAAGTGGCGTTTCGAAGGAACTGCTTAACGAATATCAAAGCATAATTCATAAATATAAAACCGATAAAAATCCGGCGCAGTATTTTTTTCAAAAAATTACGCCGACTGACAAGAACAGGATGGAAAGAATATATACACAAATGAGCAAAAAACAACAAAAGATGCAAACTGTTACTTTTATAAAACCGCCGCTACCTTTGCCAAGAATTACTCCAACTAAGGCTCAAATGGAATCCTTTAAAAACCTCGCAATATATCGTGTTTGGATTAATAAAAAGAAGGTGAGTAACACTATTCTAAACAATTATACAAATACGGATTTTTCACAGGTATTTGTGAGTATACTTTATGGCGCAGCAAAAACAAATGTCAATTACTTATTACAGGTTGACTTGATGACCAAAGACTATTACCAAAAATATTATGATGATAAAATCGCAAATAAAGATAAAGACAATATGCTCTTCATAAGTGATGTAAGCATCAAGAAAATGAAAGGTTTTAAATAAAAATTGAAGTAGTGTATAAATAATGATGGAACGAATGGTTAAATTAATCGCGGTCTGACGATACCCGCCGCTATGATTATCACTCCTTGCGAAAGACCGCGAGCAATAATTACCCTCGTCTTGACCCGATACCGACCGCTTTGTCAATACTCATCATTGAGTGCAAAAACAGGTTTGCGGTACATCCATTGTCCTTCAGTAAAATCAGGAAATTCAACAGTTTGATTTCCCATGTTCACTTAATGGAGTAATAGCGCTATAAGCCGCTGCATCATATACATCCATTGGCGTGGGTTGTTTTCTTTCTATTGATTCCACAAAAGCATGGATCACAAAAAAATCCATTCCGCCATGCCCCGCGCCTGCGGTATCTTTGCTCCACCTCTTCCATTGAAGGGATGAATATAAAAACATTTGAAGAGATATATCCATGCAAACGATTGAGTAAAAAAAGGGGGAATGGTGAGTAGGGAATGCACAACAGTAAACAAACAATTTTTAATAATTTCTATTTTCTTCCATCATTCAATCAAATACCAGTTATATCCATTTTCGGGTATGGTTGTCCGTAACATGATATTTTTATTTTCATCCAGTTGATATGTTTTTTGGCGCCTTCTTTTTCACAGATTTTTGAGTTACCGGTTATCCCGGTATAATACAACGGTATTTTTATGATGCGTGTTATTTTAAATACTGCGGCAGTAGCCTGCGTATTTCCCAATAACCAATCGCCTTTAATTCCCGTTATTTCATTATTAGTATAAGTGGGAAGGTGATTGAACTTTTCCAGAAAAATATTTTGTGAGATGTCAATACTGATAAAGAAAAAAGAAATGATGCAGCAAAATAATTTTTTCATTAAATAAAATTACTTGAGTATAAAAGTAGGAAGAAAAATAATGGACGAAGACGTCCCAACATTGCAAAGAATTATAGAGCTATGCTCATTTTATCCGTAGGAGTCCTTCGGACAGTAAACGAACTTATATGGACGATTCCTATTTAATATTCTTCAAATCAATCAAACGAATGCTTTTCCCATAAAAGGATCACTCTTGCTGTGATCCCCGGTTTCCACGCGCCCTGCATATCTTTTCTCAAATAAATTATTATCCTTTATTTTTATTGAAATATCATACCAGTTAAAACTTTTTTTAAGATCCCATGCCGTTTCTTTTGTATCCATTTTATTTAAAACAAAAGATTGTTTTCCATTTTTATAAGAATTATCAATGATCTCTATGGCATGGTTTTCATCACTCTTATTTTTGAATAACAAAATAATATTGCCGGTCAATTTGTTTGGAGAACTTTTCTCTCGTTCATATTCAAATTGAATACTGACAAGTGGATCATTCTTATCGCCCGAAAATTCCCTGAAAAATCCATTGGGACCATAAACCCTTAAATGGTATAAATTATTTTCAAAATCTTCCAAAGGCCATTGCCCATTTATGTTGTCGCCAGCCCGCACGGCGTAAGACCAGGCTTTTAAATTTTCATAAATTTTTTGATTGCTTTGATTGTAAGAGATATATTTCCCGGGCGCATACACATTAAAAGGCGATCCGGCAGATTGATCTCCAAAAAATTCTTTATCCGCAGAAAAAATTATATCAAATGTTTTTTTATCGCTACTCAATTCACCATTCACATTTAATTGGTAAGGTAAAGCACATGAATTTCTGATGCCGGACTCCTGGCGCGGAAGCAAAGTGGATTCATAAAAATGATTCCTGATTTCTTTTATTTCTGATTTATTGAGCGCTCTGAAATCGTTCGGTAGTTTTTTAAATTTTGCGTTATATATTTCTTTTACAAAAGGATCATGTTTTACAAATTCCGGTAACGTTATTTTTTCGCCATTATAAGGCCTGAACGCAGAAGTAAGATCTCCGGAAACTACGCGCCGCCAATCGCTGATATTAGTTTCTTTAATTTCCTTTCTGGTTTTTTTTGATAAAAATTTTTCCAGAAACTGTAAGGTAGAAGTATGATCAAACACTTGTGAATTGACCCAGCCGCCACGCGTCCACGGCGATGCGATGATCATTGGAATCCTGTAGCCCAACCCTACCGGTCCTTCGCGGGCATCTTTCTTATCTAAATCTGTACGGCTTAATTCTTCTTTCATCGTTACATATTCACTTGCAGTATCAATTCCACCGGACACTTTTCCACTACCAGGATCATTTGGCTCTGGCGCCACGAATGGAGGAATGTGATCGAAATAACCATCATTTTCATCATAGTTTAAAATGAAAATTGTTTTTTCCCATACCTCCGGATTTTTGGTTAAAATATCCAACACTTCAGAAACATACCAGGCACCAAACCATGGCGCACTGGGATGATCAGAAAAATATTGCGGCGCTACGAGCCAGGAAACGGCTGGTAATTTTCCATTGTTTACATCTTCTCTGAATTGATGCAATACATCGCCTTTGGGTAATTGAATATTTCTTGCTGCTCCATTATCTTCATAAGAAAACATTTCCATTGTATGATAATCCGGATCGTTACTATTTGTAGTAAAAGCATTTTTATGAAGATTCTTTTCATAGTCAGATAACTTCTCAAAATTTTCCGGGCTCCAGGTCACTAACTCTTTTTTATATTTTTCAAGCTGTTGTTGTTTCTGATTGATTTGCTTTTCAATTTTTTTTGCTTTGTTTTTTTTGGGCTGTTTTAGTTCGGATTGTAATTCACTAATTTCTGATGGTAATTCATTCGCTCTTTTTTGTAGAAAATCATAATGCGCTTTATGAAAACGAACATTGTATTGGCTAAACCATTCCAGGTTGTTATCTGTAAAATTAGACAGCCAGTTTTCAGCATCGCCATTTAAATCTGATTGAACACTTATTTCATTTTGATACACACGCCAGGGAATTCCATTTTCTTCGAGCCGTTCGGGAAAAGTTTTCCATTGTGCTTCACGGTTATAATACAAATCAGAATTACGTACATCAGCTTGTGCGCAAGGTTTTGCGCGAATTTTTCCTGTCCAGAAAAAAGTCCGGTTGGTAGTAGTACCCGTAAGCGATGAACAAAAATTTTGATCACAAACGGTAAATGCATCAGCAAGTGCATAATAGAATGGAATGTCCTCGCGGTTATAATAGCCCATCGTCAAAGGCATATCTTTATACTCTTTATTTCCAGGTTGTTTCGCTTCCAGCCATTTATCATATTTCCCATTATTACGGGCATCTGTTTGATTTTCCCAGGAATGAGGCAAGCCTCCCATCCAGGTGGCTTTTGTATCTTTTATATTTAAACGAAAAGGGCTAAACTTTTGACCTTTTGAATTCCCCTGCAGCCACACCGGATCATTATCGGGCAAAGTGATAAATCTCGGATCGTTAAAACCTCTTACGCCCTGCAATGTTCCAAAACAATGATCGAAAGACCTGTTTTCCTGCATCAGGAAAACGATATGTTCTGCATCTTCAAATGTGGTACCCGGATCAGGATTAATCGCAAATGCTTTTTGAATGGATGCAGGTAACGAACTCCAAAGGCTTGTACCGCCGGCCAGCAGGGATGCTTTCTTTAAAAATTCTCTTCTTGTGTCCATGATAAAACAAATTATGGATTTGACAATTGAATTACTTGAATATTATTTATAGTGATGCGATTTAAATTCCTGCGATGCAATTTTATTACCATGCGCATTAATAATAAACAAAGAAAAAATGAAGATTCTGAATCCAGCTTTTTATTCTTCTTTTGATCCGGGTTGCTAAAGTTGATCATGCATCAAGTCTTTTAGCTTTTGATATATTTTTATTTCCCATCTTTCACACACTGTAAGCCCGAGATAAGGGCAGCGCATAAAAACTTGCTTTTGGCTGCAGTTGTAGAACTTTCCCTCATAAAAATGAATTCAGATTTTATTTTATAGAACAGGTTTATTTTTATTCATCGTAACCAGGTGAATGTTTTCAGCATTTTTATTCAGGATTAATTCAATCACAGAATCGTTGTCGCCCCGAAGTTGCGCAGGCAAACTTATAAAAACGTCACCATTAGCCTCCTGCGTGTAAGAAACTTTAGCACCTTCTATAAAATTTGCCTGGAGAACTTTTACTCCAGTCAATCCCGGCAATCGAAGAGAACCTGAATTTTTAGAGAAAACATGAACAAAAAGTTTGTTCCCTTTGCGTGTTGTTGCGAAGGTATCGTTGGGTGCATAAGGCCCACCTTTTGTATTATAAATACTTTCTCCATAAATTTTTAACCAATCTCCCATTCCTTTCAATCGCTGTATCTGCCTTGCTTCCATGCGGCCATCAAGCATAGGTCCTACATTAAATAACAGGTTTCCATCACCTCCGGAAGTTTTGGCTAAAGTTTGAATACACTGTTGCAGCGATTTCATTTTGTCATTGGGCTTCCATGACCATTGGTTGCAAATAGTCATACATGTTTCCCATGGATCTTTCATATTTAAAGCACCAATCTTTTGTTCGGGTGTAGCATAGTCACCTACAGATGTTGAAGTCATTTCTGCATGATCTCCTTTGCCTAATCTGTTATTAATAATTACGTTTGGATCCAAATGTTTTAAGTAATTATACATCTCCACGGCGTATTCCTGCGTCCAGGGCTTTTCCCAATCTCCATCAAACCATAGCAAATAAGGATGATAACATGTTACCAACTCTTTTAATTCACCTTTCATAGTAGTGTTTACAAATTTATCCATATCGGCTTTCGGATCAATTTCTTTCTCTCCTGGCAAATGAAGTGGATAATTGGGATCATACCAATCAAGTACGGAAAAATAAATACAAAATTTAATACCTTGTTTTTTACATGCTTTGGCCAATTCTCCCACAATATCTTTTTTGTATGGAGAGTGCATTATATTATGTTCGCTAAAGGCAGTTGGCCACAGGCAAAAGCCACCATGATGTTTAGCCGTGATGATCAGGTATTTCATGCCTGCATCTTTCGCGGTTTTCGCCCATTTATCTGCATTAAATAATACCGGATCAAATTCTTTATATAAATTGTCATATTCTTCTACAGGCACTTCGTTTCCCCTTGACCAGCCTATTTCTGTACCTCTCAACGTTACAGGCCCCCAATGGATAAACATGCCAAAACGCAAGTCCATAAAGCCATCCATAATCTTTTTATTGGTTTTAATATTGGCAGCCACCTCTGGCGTTGACTGAGCTCGAAGCAGTACGGACAAAAAGAAAAGGCTAATGAACAGTAAACAAAGTTTTTTCATGGTTTCTTATTTATTGTTTTTTATTTATTTTGTCAGTATCCCGGCATGATATTCGCCATTTAGATTTCTATAACCCAACTCTGCACCATCACTTACTTTTAATTTTTTAGTTAGTAATGCTGGCATACCCATTCTTCACTACTATTTTTTCTCCCGGTTTCATTTTTATTTCCAGGATATTCTTTTCTTTATTGAATGAATATTTTTTAGAAGTATTGGTAATGTAAAAAGTTTTAAAAGGAACTTTTAATCTGAATAAACCTCCTATTTGTGAAACAATTTCCACGTCATCTATAGAACCGTTTTCTTTTTTCGCAGAAACAAGAAATGCACCCTGGGTGCGAAATTTCGTAAATGAAACATTTTTCCAGGAGGATGGTATCGCCGGAAATATTTCCATATAATTGTTGTGGCTTTGCAAAAGCATTTCCTGAATTCCCTTTGCAAATGCAAAATTTCCTTCCAAGGTAAATGGCCGGTAAGTGAAATCAGAATACTGGCCGCCCTTCTGATCGCCATTCAAATGAAAACTATTGATTGAACAGAAATTGGTAGCAAATATTTGTAACATCTTTGCTGCACTGTCGCCTTCTTTGGCTCTTGCATACAAACTGGCCATCCAGCCAAAAGAATAACCGCACCATTCGCGGGTTCCTTTTTTTTCAATCTGGTGTAACGAGTTTTTTATAACAACACTGTCTTTTTCATTTTCAATATCCAATAAATTCAAAGGATAAATACTCATGTATGGCGACATGTGGCGATGCGATTCAAAAAGATCCAGGCCAGGTGCAATCGTAAGTCCTGTTTCATTGATATTTAATTCCGGTAATAAGTTTTTTTCTTTTTCAATCTCAACAGGAACCTTTCCTGTAGCTGCTTTACTTACTTCAATATATTCGTTATAAAAAGATTTTACTAATGACAAATCATAATTCGTCCATTGATGAAACCAGGCTTTGATGCTGTTATCAAAAATCTCAGGACTGGAATCTAATGGGAGTTTATATTTTTTTGTAACAGGATCTATAGTAAGAATCATTTTGAAATATTCATATACTTCATCAAAATAAGGCTTACATCTTTTTAATAAAAATTCTTTATTCATTCCATATTTCCACTGCCAGTAAAAGAATTGAGAAAGCCATGCCGCTGTGGTAGGACTCATGGAATATTGGATCCATCCTCCCATTTCTTTTCCTGTAATGGTAGTAACGCCAGGCACATTCAATCCAACAATATCAAAATAATTTTTAGTCCACTTTTCATTTTGTCCTTTTGTATTCCAAAGCCAGTTGGTAAATGAACTTGCCTCCTGCAAATGATTACCTGTATAAAAAGGCCAATAACTTAATTCAGTATTCAAATCATTATGGATATCCCCTTTCCATGGAGGAAGGTTTCCATTGTCTGCTGTCCAGATGGCCTGCAAAGAAATGGGCGGTGTATTGTTTCTCGCCACACAACCCATCTTGTACAATTCAAGATAGTATTGCCTTTCAAGAATAGAATCGGGGAGAGAAACAAAAGATTGTTTCCAGAAATGATTCCACCATGCAATATGCGATTGCCAGCCGGGCAACTTATTTTCTACTTTCTTTAATGGTGGTAAAGATGCTTTTTCATTATTTGAGATTGTCCATGAACCTAATATCTCGTTTGGAGAAATTATTTTCCATTGCACCAATACTTCATAATAATTTCCATTCCAGGTAGGCTGATGATAGCGAATGCTGTTGGCCGTTTTTGTAACCATTCCCTTTTTATATCCAAGTGTTTGTAAGCCTTCACCGCCATGACTGTTATCATCTTTGGCTTTATCAACAGAATTATAATTGGGAATCATTAATTCCGGCAAAATTTCATTTTCGTTTATGCCTGATTGTGATACAGGAAGATTTTCAAAAACAAAATAACCTATTTCGCTTGTTGCATGAACATAATTATAGAGCACTACTCCATTCTCAAATTTAATAGTATTTAATGCAGTTTTGATATCAAGAACATTGGAAATTACTTTTCCGAATGAGGCATAATTAAATTCCAGGGCTGCTCCCTGTATTTTTGTAGGAGCCGGATTTCTGTCATAAGGTTCATCACCAACTTTTTGCACGGTATCATATTCTCCTTTATTCACCTGTGCTACCACCCATTTAAATTTTAATTTGTCAATTTCCGGCATGGGCCTGTCGTCCCAAAGATCAATCCTGTCCAATGAGATACGAAGTTTATCGTCCTTTTTCCAAATCAATTCTCCCAGCCAGCCATTCCCGAGAGGTATGCCTTCATCCCATCTCGTGGTAAGCGAATCGAATCTTAAATTATCATCAGGGTTGGGTTGTGCTGAAATAACGTTAGAATGTAAAAAGCAAAAAAATAAAATTGATAATTTAATAAGGGGTTGACTCATATTTTGATTTTTTATCAATTTTTCAGATTAACAGTAAGCAAATAATAATGGACATTTAAATGGCGAAGAATAATTGAAGTGCATTCAACTTTTTTATTTCTTATTCCTGATTAAAAAATTTCTTATTTTACTTATCCATCACACTCTTAATTTCTTTTCCAATTATTTTACCCGGAACATGGTAATTAAATCCCAATAAAGCCGAAATAGTTTTTGCATATTGAGTCTGAAAAATCTGTTCTTTTATTTTCATTTCGCCCAAAGGTTTTGTATCTGGTCCCATCGCCATAAACCAGGTTTCATTGGAATGAGGCACATCACTTCCGTGATCTGTCCATTCATCTCCCACTCCCCTTCCATGATCGGGAAAGATAAAAAAAGTGGTATTTCTTTTATAAAATGCATCACTTTGCATCATATTCCATAACTTTTCAATCATTGCATCAAGATTATGAATATCATCCAAATAACTTTCATATTTACCGGCATGCCCATATTCATCCGTATCGCCAAAATCTATGTAAGTCACTTTTGGATGGCTTGCAAGGATATAAGATTTTGCCAGGGCGTAAACGTTCGCATCCAAACGTTCATCGTCTCCCCATATTTGAGGTGTAAAGTGTTGCATTTCATTGGCGAGAATTTCAGTTTGGGTTAGGTGATCTGACTTAATATCTTCCCAGGGAACATTGATAAGCATACTGCTTTTATCTTTATGAAGACACCTTCCTGTTGCTCTCCAGCAGGCGAAAGTAACCACTTTTCCTTCGTATCCTTTTTGGTTATTGATAAATTCAAGCACATTCTGATTGGGATTACTGGGATAACTATTTGAATTAATAGCTGTGTCAACAAATCCACTTAAAATTTCTGCACGACCTGGATAAGAAATCCAATAAGGATTCATCACATTTACATCATTTCCTATATCCCGGTTTCCATACAACTGTCCATGCTTCGCAATATAATTCCACGTAAATGGCATTAACTTTTTTCTCCTCTCATCCAAATTTGCTGACCAGAATTTTTTAAATCTTTCGAGAGAATCATTGGGATTGTATTTTTTATTATTCAGCAAATCCAAATCAGCTCCTTTAAAAAGTTCCTGCCACCGATAACCGTCTATTAATATGACAACCACGTTTTTAGTTTTATGAGCGCTTTGTGCATAGGAATGGGAAAGACCGAATAGTAAACCAACAAATAACAGTAATTTTAATTTCATGATTTTTAATTTTCTGCATTAAATTATTGAATGGAATCTTTTAAAGGTATAGCTACCGATTAGAAAATCTTTCATCAATCGTTTGCGCTATTTCGATTAGCAGTAACAGCATCCGGGGAGGGAATTGCACAAATACATTTTTTCCAGGTACGGTAATGGAAAAAAGGAACCTGCAAACGAAAAAATTTTAGATATTCATATACGTTGAATATCCAAAAAATATGGAGATCTTTATTTCAAAAATTTATTTTTTGATAGATAAATAATTTTTAATTGACATTACATTAAAAAATATTTCCTATTTTTTACAGTTTTAAATTTAAAAACACCATTTCCTAAATCATTAGTATTTATTCGTTTACTATGTTCATCGTAAACCTTTAATCCTGAGGGCAATTGAACAACGCAATCATTTCCATTTTTAGAAAGAATTGTTGCATTCTTCAATCCACGGTTTTTCCACTCAAAGCCAACCTCAAATCCATTTCGTGTACACATACCAGTTATTTTACCATTTTGCCAATCTTTGTCAGACGGCAATGCCGGTAAAAACCGGATCACATTATTCTTTCCACTGCTCTGCAAAAGCATTTCAGCAATTCCCGCAGTGGCGCCAAAATTTCCATCAATTTGAAACGGTGGATGTGCATCGAATAGATTCTCATAAGTGCCGCCGCCATCGCTCATATTAACGCCTTGCTGGTAGGTAGGTTTAAATAAATCCCGCAATAAGCGGAAGGCATGATTGCCATCATTCAGTCTTGCCCAAAGATTTATTCTCCAGG
>DATCFT010000013.1:0-2398 GCA_036509335.1 Hanamia sp. | reverse complement strand
ATTTCTTTAGCCCAATTATTTTAACTGCTGTTTCCATTTCATTATCATTTCCTTTTTCCACCTCTGTAGTAATTTTACCTTGTGTCAAAAAGTTAGGCGATATACCCGTCATTGCATTTAATGTAAATTTCCCTTGATTGACAGAATATTTAACGGATAAGGGAATTCCTACATATTGCAGCGTGTTAGTTGTTGACCTTGAGAAAATACTGTCTCCTACATTTGGATTATTGCTAAACGAAGGCAAAATGAAGCAGGATCCCGAAGAGGTGTTTATTTGGTATTTAACGATGCCGGTGTTATCAGCTTTTGCGTAAAGGGTACTGGGATCTATATCCGTATTCGTAGTTGAAATTGTAAATCCCGATTGCCAACTCCAATTTCGGCCTGTCTTATATTCAATTAATGCGCCTGTGGTATATGAAAAAGTTCCAGTTTCTTTATTTTCCGCATCCCTTGTATTTCCATTCTGATTGCGGGAGTGATTGTCATGCATACGAGAAAAAGATATTTCAGGCGAAAAGAATCCTATAACATCAAATTGAGATATTTTTTGAGTTTTTATTATTTTTTTCTTTTGAAAAATATTTATGGAGGCAGCCATTTTTAAACCAGGTTTAGATAGAGCAGTGGCCTGAAGTATTTTTTTTGTTTCAATCAAATTTGTGATACTTTTTATTTTTGTAACTGACAAAGAATTAAATGGTATTAAGGATAATAATTTTTTGTTTGAATCAATATTAATTCGCTTTAATACAACATCATGCTCATTTTCAATTTGAGCTGGTGTTATTATATCCAATTTATTTTCTTTCGTCTTTCTCTGTTTTGTAATTGAAGATTTTAAGTTCTTATTTGTGCCAGCCGGAATCGTTTCTTCAGGTTTCTTATCTTGTTTTGAGTCCGAAGAATTTGTAACACTATTTCTGCTAAAGGATGAAATTGATTCTTTAGGTTTTTTATTGGGTTGCTTCAGAATCTTGTCAGCAATATTTGATTTGCCAATTTTTGTTATGAATCTCTGATTATTATAGGTATTTGTATTTTTTTTGATTGCAGATGATAAATCTGTAGTATTATTTTTTGCTTTTTTCCCATTATCTAAACTGGAACTATTTATCTTTTCGGGATTGTTCTTATTCCTGTTATTCCAATAATAAATACTCAACCCTGCTAATAAAAACACCAACAGAAAAACTACCTGTTTTAAGTGTGCGTTTTTTTTATTTATACTTATTATTTTATCCTTGTCCAGTATTTTATCAATACGGCCCCACGTCTTTTCAGGAGGTATTTCTTCATTATCTTCAAGCCCTTTTCTAAATAAATCTTCAATATCATGTAAATTTTTATCCATTTGAAAAATTTTGATTAGCAATTTTCAAACTGTTTACAACAGCTCTTTGCAATATCACCTTTGCATCAAATAAATTTGATTTTGAAGTGCCTTCTGCAATGCCTAACTCTTTAGCTATTTCACGATGTTTGAGCCCTTCAAAAACATAAAGGTTAAAAACCATTCTATACATCGGAGGTAATGATTGCACCATATTAAGCAGTTCTTTTTTGCCCAGTTGGGCAATTACATCTTCATTATTTATTATCGCTATATTTTCCATTTCCTCAATATTTATTACCACATGCATTTTCGATTTTGCCCTATAATTTGCCACTGCAGTATAAACCATTGTTTTGCGTATCCATCCTTCAAAAGAACCGGCAAATTTAAAATTGTGCAACGATTTAAAAACCTGCACAAACCCATCCTGAAGATTATCTTCGGCTTCTTCCTTATCTTTTGAATACCTCATGCAAACTGCAAACATTTTGGGAGCATAGTGTTCATACAATTTGTTTTGGGAATACCTATCCCCATTAATACAATTTTGTATAAGTTCTTTAGTTTGCTCCACTACACCAGGTGAGTTTATATTCATAGTGGGATGGTTATATTAAAAAGGTTGGGCGGGAGCGAAAATTTTTAAGGAAATGAACACTGTCCCATTTTATAAAACTCAGTTTGAAATCTGGAGAAATTCTGTATTGTATATCGAGAAAAAATATTTTATTGGATATTAACCCAACTATCTTATTAAAAGGGGCAACTATGATATTGTAAAACATCATTGGCAAATTGTTTAATTTTCTTTTGCAAAACCATGTCTCAGTAAATTTTGCCTTTAAATAATGGAATGTATAAACTCTCGCTTAGAATTTGTTTGGCAATCATCTTAATTTTATTGGCAATCATAACGTTTGCACAAAATGGTTATTTAATTACTGGCAAGGTAACTGAGGCAAATAGCAGCAAGCCTATGCGAAATGCAACGGTGCATTTAAAAGGAAGTAGTTACAGTACTTTGTCAAAGATGGATGGCTCCTTCAGGATAATCACCGC
>DATCFT010000012.1:0-59260 GCA_036509335.1 Hanamia sp. | reverse complement strand
GAAATTTTACAAATTTTAAGTATCTCTTTATTTGAAAGAATGCCCATAAATCAACTGTTTCAGGAGACTCAATTACAATATTTCAAAGAACAAAATGATAACCAATTGACACTGTTTGATTTATAACGCAACGCTACTGATGTGAATACTTAATTAAAAAAATATCACTAATTATTTAAACTTCATTTTATAGACAAGAATTATTGCTGCAAACACCAGTGTGACAGCATTAGCGGCTACTATGGGAATATTAACCGAAAACAATCCGAATAGTAACCAGAGAAAAGTACCAAAAGTAAAAAGCCCATACATCGGTAGCGATATTCCGGTAGTATTTTTAGTTTGAATCGTTTTGATGGCTTGTGGCAAAAATGAAATAGTAGTGCAGAAAGCGGCAATTAAACCTAAGGCAGTAATCAACATAATTGTTATCTTTCGCGCAAGATAAAACAGAAAATAAAAGCAGGGTTACTCTTTGTGTTAAAACCTGCCGGGACAAATAATTCATTTCATTTCAAAAATATTTTATTATGGGATTATCCATCCATTATTCAGGCTACATTCGCGACAAAAAATTAATATATCCGCTGATAGAAGAAGTAAAAGATATTTGCGAAACGCTTGACTGGGCACCGCAAACTATTGACAACGATGAAATAAAAGGAATAGGATTTGCTCCTAAAGGAAGCGAACCGGTTTTCCTGACTTTTAATTCAGATGGACGCACACTTTCGCCCATCAACATTATAGTAAAAGATATTTACGATGGCGTGCATTTAGACAAAGATTTGATCTTTACTTCGAGTACCAAAACCCAGTATGCCGGCCCCGCTGCGCATATAGCGATCATCAAATTGCTAAGACATATTTCGACAAAATACCTGAGAAATTTCACTCTTATTGATGAAGGAAATTATTGGGAAACCGGCGATGAAAAGATATTATTGGATCAGTTTAAAAATTACAATGCAGCCATCGATATTTTTTGTGAAGCATTAGAATATTTGCCGGCTCATCACGGAGAAACACCAGAATCTCTTGGTGATCGAATAGGAAGGCTTTTGAGAGAAAATTTGGAGGAAAGAATTGATACCACCTCCAGTTCTACCCAACTACAAAAAAAATGAGGAACTCCTGCAGAAAAAATTTTAAAAAAATACCGATACTCCGAAATTACCCGTAAATGCATTTATGGTTTGGGTCTGTAATTTCTCAATTTTATCTTTCAGTTTATTATGTGAATATTGTAATCCCAGATCAAAAGAAACTGATTGATTAATAAAATAAGAAACTCCTACAGATCCATTAAAAGATGGGCCGCCAAAGGAATTTACTAAATTATTATTATCTAAAACTCTTGAGTCTCTTTCTCTCATAATCATATATCCGGCACCCACGGTTACAGAAGGTTTTAGTTTTCCTTCCAAAGGGAAAAAATAACTCACCTGGGGCACAATAGCGAGGGTAGTAGTAATATTTTCATTTCCTTGCAGATAAGCGCTCTGCACAATTTTGGTATACGAATAGGAATACGCGCCTGAAAGCCCTACCATAAAATTATCTGCGATAAAATAACCGGCGTCCAGCCTGAATCCGTATTGATTGCTTTTCGCTCTTCCGGTTTCTATACTATCCGTTGCGCCTATTGTATTTGAAAGCAGGAAACTTAAATCTGTTTTCCCTGATAAAGCAAAATTTTCTTTTTTCATTTGTGCAAAACTATCTGTACAAAAAAACAGGAAAGGGAAAAGTAAACCTGTGGTGTAATTTTTCATTTTTGTCATAATAAGTTAGCGTTATGTCGAACTCCAAATATATAAAGAAATCACTTCGTTGCCAATTCTACAGTGAACGAACAAATAATGTGGATTCTTAATCAAACGTAATAAAGCGAATCATCATCAAAATTATTATCAGTCTGTTTCAAATCCATATTTTTTATAAATATCTTTCGCGATTTTACTCACCAGGAATTTCATAAAATCATTTGCAGCTTGCGGATGTGGCGCATTTTTAAGGCGGCCGGCTACATACTGCGCTTCAATATTTTCACTTTCAGGAATTTCAATTGTTTCTACAGGATGTCTAATCATCTTCTGGTAATAACCTTCTGAAAACCAAACCGGCGCTGCGTCAGATTGATCATACAAAATTCTCATCGGGCTCTGACGGTGATGTATATGGGTCAAAAAAGTAGAACTATCTTTTACTTTATTAATCATGATCATGTTTTTTAAATTTTCTCCACCTGCTTTTATGTATGCTTCTTCAATGCGCCTGCCAATACCTTCCCATTCAGGATTAGGCATGCTTACACGAACATCATTCCGCGCCAGATCTTTTAACCCATTGATATTTTTGGGATTACCTTTTTGTACCATTATGGTCAACTTATTTTTCGCATACACCTCAGTGTTAGTAAACCATTCCGGCGTTTGCGCTATCCGGCTTTTTCCCGCAGTATATACATCCGGTTTTAATATTATACGCATATTACCTATCACAAGACTCCCTACTTTTATTTGCGTAGCTAATATTCCCGGAGGAAGAGTTTCTGCAAAAACACGTTTGTATTGTGGATACTCTTTTTTAAAAGTAGCTATCAAATCATCTATACACATAAACTGATTGCCTGCAAAAAACACTACTAATTGGGGATCTATAATATCCCCGAACAAATCAGGGACATTATCAATACCTGGCACAGTAAAATTCAATTTACTTTCCGGAGGCGTATTCCAGGGCGGATCAAAACGATGATCCTGTGCATATACTTGCGCAGATATCATGATAAAAAAAAGGATGAAAATTTGATTCTTTATTAATTTCATTTTAAAAAAATTATATCAAAAAGAAAAAATTAAGGATGTACTACCGCCCATCCCTGTGATTGACGAATAATGATTTCACCGTTGCCGCTTGGTACATAAGAAATAAACGGGAACAAACTATTTTTATCAATATGCCTTTCCCTGACTGTGTTTTCACATTCAGCAAGTAATACCCCTTTTGCCTGCAATGCTTTCAATGTCTCTTCAAAAGTTCCACTTTTTTCATATACGGCTACTCCATCTCCGAATGCTATTAATTCCACCTCCAGTTTACCCTTCAGGCGCGGGTCTTCCAGCGCATTATTTATATTTCTCAACGTCCCTGTTATGGTTTTGGGATCGTTTGAATCCAGCATATACAGCGCTTTATAATGCTTCAAAGTTGCCTTAGCACCGGTAAATGGTTGTTGTACAGATTGGCCTTGCACGCCTTGTGCAAGGAAAATTGTAGTAAGTGCTACTAAAATTAAAGATGCTTTTTTCATTTTTACTTATTTATTTTTTTAATAATTATGAGCGTTTTAAAATTGATATTTTATCTAAAAGATTTTAAATCCATTTTATCATTTATTTTTATCAGCTACTTTATTTTTTGCCAATAGAATAGGTTTGTACGGGCCATATTTATGTTCTTTTTCGCTAAAATTATCTGCATAAGGGCCGAAAGGGGAATCAAAAGGTTTATCACTTAACTCTGGAAAATCTTTAGATTGATCTTTGTGAGAGCGTGATTGTGAATTCACAAAAGCGGCTACATCCCACGCCTGTTCATCAGTTAAAAATGGATGTTTATAATTGGTGCCAAAAGGCATATTATCTTTTACAAAACCTGCAAAGTTAGCCAAACGGTAAAGCCCTGCATCATCATTATAACTGTGTTTCCCCCACAAGGGAGGAAAAATATATTCAGTTGCCTGTTCATTTAATTGGCCCTGGCCATCCTTGCCATGGCAAACCTGGCAAGTTACATACACCACTTTACCTTTTATGGGATCAGCCGCACGGCTCAGATAAGGTAACTTAACCACACTTGCATTTACAGGTGTAACGCCCTTTGGAACTTTATTCCCAATCCATTTTAAATAAGCTATCATTGCTTTCATTTCTTTGCTGGCAGTATCCAGCGATTGACCATTAAGACTGCGGCTAAAACAGGAATTAATTCTTTGGGTAATGGAAACCCACGACTCAGATCGTTTTTTAAATTGCGGATAGCTAGAAGCCACTGCTGAAAAATTATAGCCATACGGTTTAGTACCAGCTTCATTATGGCAGTTCTGGCAATTCATCCCATTCGACATGGTTGCCACTTTTTCTTTTGGCCCCAAATAGACTGAAGTGTGAGCAATCAACTCTTTTCCATACCTGATTTCATTTCCCGGTTCTCCCGCAGGGATAGTTGATTCATCTGGGGCCTTCCAATCCGCGTTAGGCTGATTGAGTTGAATGTTTTGTTTTTCTTCTGTTTTGACAATTTTATTATCATTGCTCTTATTTGAATTCTTATTGAACAGATACACAGATAACCCAATCGCCACTATTAATAAAAATAGGGTTAAGAGTAATCGTGATATTTTTTTTGTTGTTGATTTATTATTTTTCTTCATGATCGCTGAATCCACTTTTTGTTCGTTTGCAAAGTTTCGGTATTTTGTTCAAAAGTATCATCACTATAAATAATGAAGCATAACCTGAAGTAATGATATTCAGATCAGGGTTTTAAAAAAGTCCATTTTTAAAATTAAAATTTTATTCTCTCATCAAATGTTTGTCAAATCCAAGCGCAACAAGCTTTTCATAAGCCTCCCAAATATCAGCAGGTATTTCCTGGTAAATTTGAAACCCTTTTTCAGGATACAATTTTATACGTTGTAAATCGCCCACCATAATATTGATTACTTTTTCCATAGGAATTTCAAGTGTCGGATATTCTTCAAAAGAAATTTGTGGAGAGGTAACAATTAGTTTTTTATCAGGCCAGTGCTTTTTAAAAGTAGCATACGACCTGCACTCCATATAGTGCTTTTGCACTACGATAAAACTTTTCAGATCCAGGTTTTTTTCTTCCAATAATTTTTGGGTAAATAAAATATTTTCACCTGTATTGGTTGATTTATTTTCAATTAAAATCGCATTTTCAGGCACACCTTTTTTAATGGCAATTGCAGCAAATTTATCGGCTTCTTTTTCGGTCCACATTTCTTTTGTAAAATTTCCTAAACCGCCCGACATGATCAGCAATGGCGCCCAATCTTGTAAATATAATTCCGCCGCTCTTTCCGCAACTCGCAGATCATGACTGCCTAGAGCGAGAATGCAATCGGATTTTGCGAGCGAATGATTTACATGGTGGTAATTCCAGAGCTGCAGAGCAAGTGAAAGGATTTCGGGTGTGAACATAATAATAAAGAATCTTGAATATTGGTTTGTTTACTGCCTTTTGAATTTCTTCATTATTCAAAAGGCAAAAAAATAATTTTAAAATAATTTTTGAAGAAAGTCATTTTGAAGAATTATTGAATATTTTTTCTGCTTCCATTTTATCAATTCCTAATTGTACAATTAATTCTTCAAGATTACTAAATTTTAGTTCGGGGCGCATGTATTGTTTTAGGTAAACACGAACATTTCGCCCGTAAATATCTTTATCAAAATCAAAAATATTTACTTCAGTCATTTTTTTATTATCACCAATGGTTGGCCTGAAACCTATACTCATCATGCCCTGGTGATTTGATTCCGCAATAAAATCAGAATCGGGGTTTTGGGATTCTTTCTTTATACTTACATTTATTGCATAAATACCGTCAGCGGGAATCAATTTGTTTGTATCATTAATTTCGAGATTCGCAGTAGGATAGCCAAGTGTGCGACCTAATTTATTTCCATCAATTACTTTGCCTTCAAAAAAATAATCATACCCTAAAAATTCATTTGCCGTGCTGGTATCGCATTCGCTCAATGCATGACGGATTTTTGTAGAACTAATGATTACATGATGCAACACCTGCTCCGGAATTTCTTTTACATGATAATTATATTCTTCCTGGTATTTTTCCAGTAATTTATAATCTCCCTCCCTGTTTTTTCCAAAGCGATGATCATAGCCTATGATGATGGTATTGGGATGAAATTTTGAAACTAAAAAATCAGCGATGTATTCTTTTGCAGACTGATTAGAAAATTCCAGCGTAAACGGAACAATTACCAAATGATCAATTTCCTGTTTGCCCAACAACTCAATTTTCTCAGAAAGAGTATTTAGTAATTTTATCGGTGGCTGTTTTTTTTGCTGATTCAGTACTATTCGCGGATGAGGATGAAATGTGATGATCACCGATTCACCATTTTTTTGTTTTGCTTCTTTCTTTAGCTGATGTATTATCTGAAGATGCCCGGAATGAACGCCATCAAATGTGCCGATAGTAACGACAGCATTTTTAAAAGGAGGTAAATTACTTATTTCACTGTGAACCTGCATAGATTTTGCGAAATTAAATTATTTATGTGTTGTTATTTTCAATTGAGGATAAGATGCAGAGATGTTTTAATTTCGCCTCCAACAAAATTGAAACATGTCTTTATATTCCAAACGTGGAGTTTCCGCACAAAAAGAAGAAGTACATGCGGCGGTAAAAAATCTTGACCAGGGAATTTTTCCAAACGCTTTTTGTAAAGTTTATCCTGATTATCTTGGGGGCAATGATGATTTTATAAATGTAATGCATGCTGATGGCGCCGGCACCAAAAGTATTTTGGCTTACTTATATTGGAAAGAGACCGGCGACCTGTCTGTGTGGAAGGGAATTGCGCAGGATGCTGTGGTAATGAACCTTGACGATCTTTTATGTGTAGGAATTTATAACAATATTATTTTTAATTCTACCATTGACAGAAATAAAAATCTAATTCCCGGCGAAGTGTTGGAACAAATAATCAATGGCACCCAGGAATTTTTTGACCTGATGAAATCATTCGGAGTTCAAATAAATTATCTCGGCGGAGAAACGGCAGATGTAGGCGATGTGGTAAGAACGATTGCGGTAAACGGCACCATGACTGCAAGGTGGCCGAAATCAAAAATTATTTCTAACGAAAAAATAAAACCGGGAAACGTAATTGTAGGGCTCGCTTCGTTTGGAAAATCTACTTATGAAAAAAATTATAACAGCGGAATAGGTAGTAATGGATTGACTTCTGCCCGCCATGATATTCTCAATAAATATTATGCAGAAAATTACAAAGAAAGCTATGATAATTCTTTAGCAGATGATGTTGTATATATTGGAAAATATAGGATCAGCGATGATCCGGGTTTACTTTCTCCCACAAGAACTTTTGCTCCTTTGATTAAAAATCTTTTAGAAAATGATTTTGATAAAATTTACGGATTGATCCATTGCAGCGGCGGTGGACAAACAAAATGCCTGAAATATATTCCTGAAAATGTTCGTGTAATTAAAGATAATTTATTTGAACCTCCTGAGATTTTTAAAAAAATACAGGAAGAAAGCAAAACCGATGACAGAGAAATGTACCAGGTTTTTAACATGGGCTGCCGGATGGAAATATATACAGATGCCGACTTTGCTGAAAACATAATCCAACAGGCAGGATCCTTTAATATTCAGGCACAAATTATCGGAAAAGTAGAAGCGAATAATAAAAAGGAATTAATCATTGTTAGAAATGGAAGCGAAATGGTTTTTTAAAAAAATACAATAGGGAATCTGCTTTGCATAAAATGATTTGTTTTTATTTTTAAAATTTTGAGCAAAATAAAAATCCTCATTAAAAGTTCGTTTACTAACCAATATCACTTTATAAATAATCTGTGGAGAATAGAGAACTTAAAAAAAATACAAATCCTTTTTTTAGAAATGAAGCAATTCTCCAAACAAGTTTGTATTTAAAAGTATAGCCAATTACAATATGTTTTTGAAAGCAGAAAAATGATTTAAACTATATTTGCAAAACTTTTTTTAGAAGGATACGAGTAGCAGGAAAAATAATAATGAATCATAGTTTTGTGTTCTTTTGTAATTAGAAAATGGCCCCGTAGCTCAGTGGATAGAGCAACAGCCTTCTAAGCTGTGGGTCGCACGTTCGAGTCGTGCCGGGGTCACCAGATAAAAGGCTTACTGCTATTGAGTTTAATGGTTTTATATTTTCAAAAGATAAAATGTAAATAATCAAAAGTTACCAAAAAAGTTACCAATATGCAGCATCTTCCAAACAATTGTAGGGCCGGCAAGATTAGCGTTTACCCTAAAAATTGGAAAACTGTGAGCGCTAATAAAAACCTCATTTGGCGAATTTGGTACCGGTTCTATGATGATAATCTTAAAAAGATTAGGAAAGTTGTCATCAAAGGAATGAATAGTATAGATGATCTGATAATAAAGAATATCCTGACGTGGAAATGCCCTGGAAAAAGGTTCTTTCTGTTTGCAAGATTTTATGCAGAATAATTAAGAGTTGAAAAACAAAAAATTTCAAAATATAAAAAATCAAAAGATTATGGGATTATTTGACAAATTAAAAACTAATATACAATCAGAGCAATCGGACCAGAAATTTATTTGTCTAAATGAACAAAGCGCGTGGCTTGGAATACTTATAGCAGCAGCAAATGTTAATCATGAAATTAGTCCAATAGAAACTGAAAAATTAGGTAGAATATGGGTTTTTAAAACATTCTTCAATGGGCATGAAATGATTTTTTATTACCGGCCAATTTTTATTTATTGCAATACTTATGGCAGTAAAATGTTAGTTGATTCTTGTGCACCACTTATTAGCGAAGAAAATAAAGGATGTGTCTTATGCACAGTTATTGATCTTATCAGCAGCGATGGTATTATAGATGCAGATGAACGTGAAATATTTGAATATATCGCAAACTCATTAAAAGTGCCTGAAGAGACTTCGTTAAAAATTATCGAAGTCTTTGAAATGTATAATAAATGGAATAAAAGAATAACGTTTTGAAATGAGAAAAATATTATTAATTGTTTTACTCTTCCCGGTTTTCTGTAAATGTCAGTCATTTACTCTTACCCCATATGGACTGCGAGATTCTGCCGATACGTCAAAGGGGTATATAATTATTGATCTACCCAATAAGAGTGCTAAGCAAATTTATGATGCGACAATAAATTATATTAATGAAACTTATGAAAATCCTGGTTTTGTTATTAAAGGGAAAATTGATAGTGAATATGTCCGTTTTGATGGATATAAAGATGATATATCAAGTGCTATTCTTAGGGCTCCTTTGGGTAAGGCAAAATTAAATATTGAATCTGATTATAGCATTGAGATACGAATGAAAGAGAACAAAATAAAATATCAGGTGATTAGCAATCATATGAAAATGGAAAGTGCTAATGTTTGGACTAATGGAGTAAACACCTCTTATGGAGATTTGCATATTGTTCAACAGGGAAGTAATTGGCGTGGTTGGGATAAAATATTTATTTATGATAAAAAGTTAAAGCTTAAAGACGAAGATTTAAAATCAGATATCGAAAAATATTTTAATGACCAGGTTACAGCTTTAGTGAAATATATAAGTAATAATGATAAATGGTAATTGAAGTTTATGAAAGTAATTGCAGGTTACACAATTTCGTCACCTTATTATGAGGGCTATGTTTTTGTAAACACATTGAAAGTGTTGAATTATAAAAATAAAAAAAGGACAAAATGAAAAGAATAATTCTACTATTTCTATTTATACTGCCTGAGTTGAGCATGTGCCAAAATCTAAAATATACAGAAGTTGTAAAGATAGATAGCATGACTAAAGATCTTCTTTATTCAAACGCTAAAGAATGGTTTGTTCATGCTTTTAACTCTGCAAATAATGTTATTCAATATGATTCAAAAGAAGAAGGTAAAATAATAGGAAAGGGGGATTTCATTTTTTATGGTAAGGCTTTTAGCTCCGGGACAAATTCCACTGGTCCCGTAAATTTTACTGTGACCATTGAAGTGGAAGATAATAAATATAGATATGAAATAACTGATTTTTATCATAGCGAGTTTGGATTTGTACCTCAAAATGAACCTAAAGGCATTATGAAAATTGCTAACCGGGATCTCTGGAAAGATTGTAACAAAGAAGCTATTGATATGATTGCCGATTTGAAAAAAAGAATGATTAAACCCAAAAGTAATTTTTAGTTATGAAAAATTAAAACATTATTAATCAAAATAAAATATGCCAATCGGATATGTTAGTGATAGGCGCATGCTTGAGTTAATTGAATTGTTGAAAACTGAAAACAAAATTCGTTTCACCCAGGAATTTTGTGATGCTATCGGATTTAAAAAGCAGAATATAAGAAACGTGAAAATGGGTGCACAACATTTCACGCCAGAGCACATAAGAAAGGCATGCAAAGCTTTCAAGCGCAATGCTAATTGGATATTTGATCTGGAAAGAGAGCCGGTCCGTGATAAAATCTCCATAATGCCGTTACCAAAAAAGTTACCAAAATCTTTGGAAAATAGTCATTTTTCTGAAAGTTGCTAAATTAAAAACCCTTACTGGTATTGCGTTTGCATAAATGCATAAAGGAATGAATCAGCCTTTTAAGCTGCGGGTCACACGTTCGAGTCGTGTCGGGGTCACAACGGGTAAATAGCAACTAAACGGATTTCAGTTATTTTATTTAATAGCTTAAAATGATTGAATGTTCAATATCATTAAAAAACTATCCTATTTTTTTAGAACCAATTGTGCACGCAATTCTCCACCAGGATAGGTATTACTATGGACATTTACATAATAAGAGCCAGCCATTAAATCTGCCTCCTGCTCTGCAGATAAGGGTTGGGAAGTAAAATTAAATTGCTGATCAGTACTACCTGACGGAAGGTTTGTAAAAGGGATAACTACCGGACCGCTTACTCCTACAGCGCCTTGGTGGATATGTCCCATGATGGTAGTATCACCCGGGTTGCCAAGACTCCACTTTAAATTAAGTGTAATTACCTTGGTTTTTGTATTATAATTACCTTCTACTGTACCAGATCCTTTTGTTGTAACAGGAGGAGCCTCGTTAGATCCTAAAAGCTGCGCCGTTTCAAATGCTTGCGTATCACTACTTTTGCAGGAAGTGAAAATCACTGCTGCGCATACAAAAGTTATAAAAAATAATTTGTACGAGTTGATACCCTTAATTGTATTCATAATAGAAAATTTAAAAATAATAAAATAATATTTCTAACGCAATGCTGAATTTGTTATAGTCCAAAAGTATTAAAAATCTTGCAGAATCAGACCAGATGTTTGAATCCAGTTAAAGATTTTCTCAATTTTCACAATCAAGGAAATACACTTGATTCATCCTAACAATCTTATATTGCATTTAAAATATTCCGAAAGTAAACTATGGATGTAAAAATAGATGAAAGCTGGAAAGAAGTTTTAAAGGATGAGTTCGATAAAATATATTTTCAGCACATCATTTCTTTTCTGAAAGCAGAAAAAGCAACGAGGAAAATTATTTATCCTCCGGGATCTTTAATTTTTAATGCTTTTCAGCAAACGCCATTCTCTAAGGTAAAAGTGGTTATTCTCGGCCAGGACCCCTATCACAACAAAGGACAGGCACATGGTTTAAGCTTTTCGGTTCCAATGGGAGTTCCCCCGCCACCTTCGCTGGTAAATATTTTCAAAGAATTGAAAAGTGACCTGGGAATCGAATTATCAGAAAACGGGAATCTTGAAAAATGGGCTCAACAGGGAGTTCTACTACTAAATGCGTCCTTAACTGTGCGACAAAATGAACCTGGCAGCCATTCTAAGATAGGTTGGCTGCAATTTACTGATCAGGTAATTAGAAAAATATCAGAAGAAAAGGAAGGTGTCATTTTTTTACTTTGGGGTAAATTTGCCCAGGAAAAACAGTCGCTCATAGATGAAACAAAACATTATGTTTTAAAAGCAGCTCATCCTTCGCCCTTCAGTGCTGCAAATGGTTTTTTTGGCTGTAAACATTTTTCCAAAACAAACGAATTATTAATGAAGCAACAAAAAAGTCCCATTGATTGGAAACTTTAATTGGCATAAAAAAATAAGATTTGAAAAATTTTCTTGCAAAAATACTTGCCGCCTGGGCGCTCCTTATTTTTATCATTACTTTACTCCCAATAGCATTATCAATGTGGATAATAGGAATAAAGCCTGAGCCTTCCCGCACACAAATTTTTAGAAGGATTTCCAAAGTCTGGATGAAAATGTTTTTCTTTCTGACGGGTTGTAGTTTAAAAGTAATTGGTAAAAAGAATTTTAAACCGGGAGAAAAATATATAGTGACCTGCAATCATAATTCATTAATGGACGTTCCGGTTTCAACTCCTTTTATACCCGGCGCCAATAAAACAATTGCGAAAGCAGAAATGGCAAAAATTCCGTTGTTTGGATTAATTTACAAAAGAGGTTCCATACTTGTTGACAGAAATGATAAAAACAGCAGGAGAGATAGTTTTAGAAAAATGAAAAATGTTTTAAACCTGGGAATGCATGTTTGTATTTACCCTGAAGGTACACGCAACATAACCCAACTTCCCTTAAAAGAATTTCATGATGGAGCTTTTAGATTAGCAATCGAGACCGGAGTTCCTATTATTCCAGCTTTAATTTTTAATACCAAAAAAATACTTCCTCCAGGAAAATCATTTTATTTCCTTCCGGCAAAAATGGAAATTCATTTTCTTACTCCTGTGTATATAACACCGGAAGATAATTATGAATTATTGAAAATAAAAATACACGATTTGATGAGTAATTATTATACAGCACACAAAAAGTAAGCTGCTATAATTGATCTCTTTTAGATCAAATAAATGAAAATCTAGGACAAATTTATTTTGGAAAAATCCAGACCAGAGGAAGAATGGGATCTACTCGATCATTTTATTTCGCATCCCATACATAATCAGGCCACCAATGGTTTTGGCGCCTACTTTATTTTTCATATTCTGACGAATGGTTTCTATGGTCCGCGGACTTAAAAAAATAATTTTAGAAATTTCTTCGGTAGTTTTATCCTCTCCAAGTAATTGCAAAATTTTCAGTTCTTTTTCATTAAATCTTACCGGAACATGGTTTCCATAATGCCTGTTAACATTCTTTTTCTGCAATAATTTCCCCATTACCGCTTTATTCACTAACTGGTTGAAATAAAAATCTTCATTCATACAGGTAAGGATAGCCTCGTAAATTTCATCCGGGTCTGTAGTTTTGGTAAGATAAGCATTAGCGCCCATTTCCATCATTTTACTGATCATTTGCTGATCGTCATACATAGATAGAACAATAATTTTAAGATCTTCGTATTCTTTACGAAGCATTTCTATTGCATTGATACCATCAATTTCGGGCATCCTGATATCCATCAATAATAAATCCGGGCGTTTAATCGTCATTTTATGCAAAAGATCCTTTCCATCTTCTGCTTCCCAAATCATTTTTAAATCGTCTTTAGGAGCGAGGGCCATTTTTATTCCGTCTCTGAAAATCTTGTGGTCATCTGCAATAGCAATTTTGATAATGGTAGATAGTGACATTGAATTTAATCTTAGGATAGTGTAAATATATGAACTATAACGAATACTCTGTTGGTATATTACTTAATTTTTAAATTTTTTACCTAAAATAATTCAATTTTTCAGGAATAAATACTTAAGTAAATTTGCTATTCTCCAATTCGTATTTTTACTATAGTCTTTTGCGCTTTTGCTTAAAAATGGGTAATAATGCGGCAGGTAAAAAAAGAGTAAAGATGCTAATTAAAATAAAAGTTTCATATTTACATTTAACTAATTAATTTGATATGAATACCTCATTTTAATTCTGACCATAATTGGTAATTTAAGTAGCATAAAAATCTCAAAACATATCAAATCATTGCAGTGTTAAGCATTATAGGCATTAACCGATATAAAATAACTTTTTATATTTCCCGCTTTTAAATCCAAAATCCAGGCAGTTACTTCGACTGGTTTTTTTTATTCCTTACCTGAATATTAGTATATTTACGATCGTAATAAAACTATTTGTCTTAATAGTAATTTTACTATATTTGTGTCGTACATTTACCCATAATTTGTACGTTTTTATACGTACTTTTTATTTTTAAATTCTTTACTGCATTGGGTTTTAACAAAAAAAACAATGATTAAATTAAAAAAAACCTGTTGGCTGTAAAATTTGTTTTATGGAAGTTAGATGTCTGATTACTGAAATAACCAGCTTTTTAAACCAAAAAAATCACAATTATGACACAAAATGCACAAGAAACCAAAAGTCTTGCCGAAGTAGGCGAAGACATCGGATTAGCTGAAGGTACTAAATTGGTACAAAACTTCAGAGAAGCTAACCCAAATGCTACCCCGGGTTATTACATTGGCCGTAACATTATTGAGCAAATCCTTAGCCAGCCAGGATGTGTAGGAATCAATTTCCGCAAATGCCTTTCAGAAAATAATGAAGAGCATTTAGTTTACACAGGTGTGGATACTGAAGGTAAAGATCTTCTTCAATATTCTGTAGTTACTACTGCTGGCGATATTGAAAAATATGATGGTATAGTAGCAGATATGATAATAATAAATTGGGGGCTTATTGGAGATGGAAGTGGTGGAAATGGTGGACAGAAAGGCTCATAAAAATTGTGTATTTCCTTAAATACACACTAAAACTTAAATTATGTAGTTATATTTGAGTAAAATTTTAACTGCAATTTTAAGAATATTACTATATACAGGTATTTTTTGTACCGCACTACCCTTAGTGTTTTTTCTATTATTTAAAATAAATAATAGGCAAAAAGCGCTAAAGGTAATTTTTTTTTATATCCTTTATTGTGTAATAAATGAAGGATTGAGCTTTTATTTACAATCCATTAATAGTGAAAATTTCGTGTATCTGCTTTACACTTTTACTATTGTTGAATATTCATTTTTTTGTTATTTTATTTACATCATACTTCCAATAACTTTTATCAAAAAAATAGTTCCATTTGTATGGATTGCATTTATTATACTTGCCCTCATAGATATTATCTATATATCAAAAGAAAAGGATTTCAATTCATTTGCAACTGGAATTGAATCTATCATTGTTTTATTGCTTTGTAGTTATTATTTATTCACACAAATTAAAGGTTCAAATTCATTATTAATCTATTCTACTTTCAATTTTTGGGTGGTAATTGCCTTTTTTATCTTTTTTTCAGGCACATTTTTTTTATATTTATTAACCAATAAAATGTATAGAAGTGCTTCTTTTCAAACATTATATTTCGTCATTAATATCTCTTTCAATATCCTAAAAAATATTTTGCTGTGTGTAGCCATGACAATGAAATTAAATGATTCAGTAAGCCAACAAAAAACAATAATTCCTGAATTAGATGATGACATTTTTACTCAACCAAAAAAATAATTAATATAATTAAATGTTTTTTTTACAGCTAAAAACTACTTTAGGCATTTCAAGTATATTGGTAGGTACGCTCGGGATGTTGGTGATGGCAATCACACTGGTGTCGGTTATTGTTTTTCATCAGCGGAGGGTACTCAGGTTTAATAAAAAAATACAACGGATGGAAGAAGAACGCCAGCAAATGTTATTGCGTGCATCTATCAAATTCCAGGAGGAAGAAAGACAACGGATCGCTGCTGATTTACATGATGACGCAGGACCGCTTTTGGCTACAGCAAGACTTTATTTAAATGAAAATATGATACACCAGGAGCCGGCAGTACAACTCCAATCTATTTTTAATGCAAAACAAATAATTGACGATACCATTCAATTAATCCGGAATATTTCGCATAGCCTGATGCCTCCTACCTTAAAGAATTTTGGTCTGGAGGCCGCAGTAAAAGATATGTTTGATAAAATAAATGGTTCAGGTGTTATAAATGCAAGCGCCCGTTTTCATGATAATCGTCAACGGTTGAATGATGAACAGGAATTAATAGTATTTCGAATATTGCAGGAACTAGTTACAAATGTTATCAAACACAGCAGCGCCGGATTTATCCATCTTACTCAAAATGCACAGGGGAACAGTGTTTATTTTCGCATACACCATGATGGAAAAGGAATTCTTCAAAAGGATTACGATAACATGAGTTATAATTCTCATGGCCTTGGGTTAAAAAATATTCAAAGCAGGATCAGTGTTTTAAAAGGAAAAATATTTTTTGAGATTGACAGTACCCACACATATTATAAAGTAACCATTGAAGTTCCGAGAGAACCGATTAAATAAATTATTGGCTTTTTAATAATTTTCTTTTATCTTTTGCCTTCAAGTTATTCAAAAATGACCCCTGAAATTATTAAAGTAGCTATTGCAGATGATCATAAGATTTTCAGGAAAGGAGTTATTCTTTCTCTAAAAGCATTTCATAATATTAAATTTATTTTGGAAGCTGAAAACGGTGAAGAGCTTATAAAGGGTATTCAGAAAGAACTACCTGACATTGTGTTAATGGATTTAAAAATGCCTATAAAAGACGGAATTGAGACTACAAAATATATCAATAAAAATTACCCGTCTATAAGAATTCTGATACTTACCATGTTTGAAGACGAACGTTTTGTTGGGCATTTGATGGACAGCGGAGCAAACGGATATCTACTTAAAAGTACGGAACCTGCTGAAATAAGGCAAGGAATAATGGATGTAATGAATACAGGTTTTTATCTCAATAATTTTGTAAACCGGGTGTTGATTAAAAAAAATTATTCAAAACAAAAGTTCAATCCCAGCCTAAATAGCGAAATAGTAATTAGCGAGAGGGAGAAGGAAGTATTATCATTAGTTTGCATGGAATTTACCGCGCAGGAAATAGCTCAAAAAATGAATATAAGCGCCCGAACTGTAGAAGCCATTAAAGACAGATTGATGGAAAGATTTGGGGTAAAAAATTCTGTAGGACTGGTATTTTTTGCAATGAAAAATTCACTGATAGATTAACTTATAGTTCCTGGTTTGTTGAAGATTGCTACTAATCAAAATTCATATCTGGTATATTTCCCTCTACAATTAATTTTCCACTGGTTTTATTTTTTATCTCTTCTACAGTTATTCCCGGCGCTTTTTCCAATAACCGGAATCCATTTGAAGTTACCTCAATAACAGCCAGGTTGGTTACAATTTTTTTCACACATTTTATTCCTGTTAAAGGTAGTTTGCATTTAGCTAATAATTTGGATTCACCTGTTGGATTGGTGTGCATCATGGCCACAATAATATTTTTAGCGCTCGCAACCAGATCCATTGCGCCGCCCATTCCTTTTACCATTTTCCCTGGTATTTTCCAACTGGCAATATCTCCGGTTTCACTTACTTCCATTGCGCCTAACACTGTAAGATCTATTTTGCCGGCGCGTATCATTCCAAAGCTCATTGCGCTGTCAAAAAAAGCAGAGCCTGGCAAAGTAGTAATGGTTTGTTTGCCCGCATTGATAAGGTCTGCATCTTCTTCCCCTTTTAGAGGAAAAGGCCCCATTCCAAGTAACCCATTCTCTGATTGAAGTGTAACATTGATGCCTGTGGGAATAAAATTGGCAATGAGTGTGGGTATTCCTATTCCAAGGTTTACATAATAGCCGTCTTTTAATTCTTTTGCAATGCGTTGCGCTATTTGATTTTTATCTAACATAGATTAATGTGAAAATGTGTTTTCAATTTGCTAATTTCTCACAGTTCTTTGTTCAATTCTTTTTTCATAAAAACTTCCTTTAAAGATCCGGTGAACATAAATTCCCGGTGTATGTATTTCATTTGGATCTAACTCACCGGGCTGCACCAATTCTTCTACTTCGGCAATAGTAATTTTTCCTGCCATAGCCATTAGAGGATTAAAATTCCGTGCAGTTTCTTTATAAATTAAATTCCCAAAAGTATCTCCTTTCCAGGCTTTTACTAATGCAAAATCGGTATCGAAAGCATATTCCAGCAAATACTCTTTTCCGTTAAATATCCGGGTTTCTTTTCCTTCTGCTACCTCTGTACCCACGCCGGCCGGCGTATAGATGGCTGGCATACCATAACCTGATGCCATACACCTGGTAGCAAGTGTTCCTTGTGGCATTAATTCTACTTCCAGTTCGCCACTTAATAATTGTCTTTCAAATTCTGTATTTTCACCAACATAAGAAGCGATCATTTTTTTTAATTGCTTTTTTTTCAATAATAACCCAATTCCAAAATCATCCACTCCCGCATTATTTGAAATGCAAATGAGTTCACTCACTTCCTTTTTTACCAAGGCCGCAATACAATTTTCGGGTATGCCACACAATCCAAAGCCTCCCAGCATTATAATATTTCCATTGGAAATATCATAAAGGGCTTCTTCACCATTTTTGAAAACTTTATTCATTCAATATATTTTATTTTACATTTTCATGGATTAGCTTCGTCTTCTTTTTCACCTGTAACCTATTTTCTCTTTCTTTTTGCGCATACAGACTATCAAAGATAAGTTTTAAATCAGTGAGATGTTTCACATACCAATTGTAGCTTTCAATAAATTGAGCAGAATCAATTTTGTGGATTTCAAACACTTTTTGGGTTAATGATTTTGTTTTAATTGCCAGGTCAACAGTAGAATCTTTGAGCGCTATTTCCCTGGCAAGCGACTGGGCTCTCATAACATCCCACAAAACACTTTTCATCTCTTTAGATTTTATAATTCCTGAAGGCGCTTTATTGGCATTATAACATGAAAAAAGAAGGATTGAAAAAATTAAATAAATAAATTTTCTTATCATTTTAATTGATCCTGGTATTTAGTGGCATTAGAAACATCAAGCCGAACCAAAAAATCCAAAGCTTTTGATTTATCCGAAGGATCTGCCTTAAGGAATATTGAAATTAATTCCTGGGATTTAGCCTGAAAAAAGAATTGAATAATCATGGTATTGGGGTTATCTGCATTTAAAGTATTGAGCATGCTTAAAACATTTAGTATTTGCGTTCTCGCGTTTACTTCATGATCATAAAGATTATCCATACCTAACCTGTAATAATCGTATTGGGCATCATGAAATATACTATAGCTGCTATTCATTAAATTTTCTGCAAGCCAATACCTGTTCCTGGTACCGTCAAAAGCTTTCCATCCCGAAATACTTCTATCATCCGGAGCATTATTAACGATATTCTGCGCTTTTTGAAAATAGATGTTTCCTCCTTTGAGTGAAAACGAGTCGTAATCAAATCCCAGTATCATATCAATCCAATAAGCAAATACTGCCGTAAGGTTGGATGCCAAAGCATCGGTTCCGGAAACCCTGGAATCATTAAAATCTAATTGCTGAAATTGAATATATTTGAAAGTCACATCATTATCCTGGTAGTTGATAACAGGCGAAAGATAAGATGAATTAAAAACCGGCCTGGCAGATTGAATGGTTAAAGATGCCTTATAGACATTTGCATCTCCGGTTGATTGAAGATTTAAAAGAAAACTACAATCAATTTTTTCATTGGTATTGAAATTATCAGTAGTCCATTTCGTGTTATTCACAAAATTATTAAGCGCCGTTTCTAATGTCTGGAATGTATTTTTATCTACATTACTACCAACACGATTGCTCAATACACTTACACGTGCATTCAGTTCCTGGGCTTTCCCAATTTTAGAGGAAAAGCTGAAAAAGCAAATTAATAAAAAAGGGAATAATTTATTCATTTCTAAATTGAATAATGGTGTTTACAATATCTGAGGCAACTTCTTTTTTCGTTTTCAAAGAAAATTGATATTCTTTTCTACGGGAATCAAAAATAGTGATTTTGTTAGTATTATATCCGAATCCGGCACCGGTATCTTTTAATGAATTTAATACAATCAGATCTGCATTCTTTTCTTTTAACTTTTTTATTGCGTTTCTCTTTTCATTATTTGTTTCTAAAGCAAATCCAACTAAAGTCTGGCCTTTTGCTTTCATTTTCCCGGCTTCAAAAAGAATATCTTTTGTCTTTTTTAATTCAAGCGAAAAGCCATTGGTTGTTTTTTTTATTTTCTGATCACTTTTCTTATTTGGAGTGAAATCGGCTACTGCAGCAGCCATAACAATAATATCAAAAGAATTAAAATTTTTCATACATGCCTCATACATTTCCGCCGCAGAAGTTACTCTTATTGTTTTAATATTCTTTTCCATTTCAATAGTTGATGGCCCCAGAACTAATTGCACCTGTGCTCCTCTTCTATAAAGTTCATTAGCGACAGCAACTCCCATTTTGCCACTTGAATGGTTTCCAATAAACCTTACAGGATCGAGCGCTTCATAAGTAGGACCTGCAGTAACCAAAACTTTCAGGCCTTTAAGAGTCAATTCTTTTGAAAAAAAATCAGTAAGATAATTCACTATCTCTTCGGGTTCGGCCATACGTCCATCGCCAGAAAGCCCACTTGCCAATTCACCATTATTAACCGGAAGAATTTGATTCTCCCTCTGTTTCAGAACCTCAATATTTTTTTGTGTAGCCGGATGGCGCCACATATCTTCATCCATGGCCGGAGCCAATAAAACGGGACATTTAGAAGAAAGATAAACCGCAAGAAGTAAATTATCACAAATTCCATTCGCCATTTTTGCAATGGTATTACAGGAGACAGGCGCTACCAACATCACATCGGCCCAACGCCCAAGCATTACATGATTCTCCCAGGTTCCATCATCGTACAAACCAGATAGAACTTTATTCTTTGAAAGTGTGGAAAAAGTAAGTGGCGTTACAAAATCTTTGGCGCTTTCTGTCATAACTACTTTTACTTCAGCTTCGGATTTTATCAGTAAACGAAGTAATAATACAGATTTGTAAGCAGCTATACTCCCCGATATACACAATAAAATTTTTTTTCCTTTAATCACTGTACTATAAAATTTTAATTTAAATAAAATTGAATTATCAAATAACATTCAAATTTATATCAATTCTGCGGGCTCTCATCAACTTATAAAAACATGGATTATAGTCTTTTTTATAAGCCCCGGGAGTTTTTCCTCTTTTTCGATTTTAAGATTTGTAATTACACAAAAATGGCCGGACATTGCCGGCCAAAAATCTCAAATAAAAAAAATTATTTTTTATTTGCTTTATATCTCTTATCAGGAGTACCATTTTTTTTCATTGGGCCTGTAGTTGTAGTTGTGGTCTTATTTTCCTTGAATCTTTTATCTGCTGTGCCAATGGCCTTCAGATGTGTAGTAGTTGTTTTCTTTTCTTTTACTGTTGTTGTGGCCGTTTTAGCAGTCGTGGCCGCTTTTTTGTGAACGGTTTTAGTTTTTGTCTGTGCATTGGCAAAGTTAAATGATCCAACAAAGATGAGAATGGCAATGATAATTTTTTTCATTTTGTAAAATTTTAAATTTTGAAATATAAATGTAAGGTGTTGACAAGCAGATGACAAAACATCTAATTGTTAAATACATAGATTTTATTAAATTTTACAAAACTATGATTAATAGGATACAGCTTAGAGGGATACAGTCATGAAAAAAATTATCAGGTATCAGCTATCATATCCATATCCGGTAAAGAAACAAATAAGGGAATTCTTATCCGTCAAATAAACCAATCAATTCAATAGGCAAATCTTCAACCTTTAACTCTTCAGGCTTGCAATTATCTCTGTAAATTCAGAAGCATTTAATGAAGCGCCACCAACGAGACCGCCGTCAACATCTGCTTTCCCAAAAATTTCTTTTGCATTATTTGCTTTTACACTTCCACCATATAATATCGAAATGCTTTCAGCTATTTCCTTTCCATACTTTTCGGCCAGGACATTTCTGATGTGGGCATGCATTTCCTGCGTCTGGTCTGCACTTGCTGTTTTGCCTGTTCCTATCGCCCAAATTGGCTCATACGCTATCACAAAATCTTTAATGACTCCAGGTTCCAAATGAAAAAGGCTTTCTTTTAATTGCGTCTTTACATATTTATTTTGATTACCACTCTCTCTTATTTCTAATGATTCTCCACAACAAAAAATAGGTTTCAAATTGTTTTTTAAACATACATCCACTTTACCGGCAAGTGTTTTATTGTCTTCATTAAAATATTCTCTTCTTTCACTATGTCCAATAATTACATATTCTATTTTACAAGAAGCGATCATTACTGCGCTTACTTCCCCGGTATATGCGCCCGATTCTTTTATGTAACAATTTTGCGCAGCAATAAAAAATCCTTTTGAATTTTTTATTTTATCTTTTGCTAAAAGCAAATAAGGAAATGGTACGCCAAACACAACTTCCTGATCGGAAGAAAGAGAAATATTTTTGTTGATTATTTCCTCTAATAATTCATTGGCTTGCTGAAGCGTTAAATTCATTTTCCAGTTGGCTGCAGCTATTTGTTTTCTCATGATTTTTATTTTATTGATAAATATTTTTTAATGATTGTATTTCCAGCCCGGTTATTTCCCGGTTTTTTAATTTCTTCCAGTTGTTGACGTCTGTAATTGCTTTTTCAAAGATATATTTTTCATTTCCCCAGGTAAAATTGTCAATGAATTTTGGTGGAAATGAATCTCCAAAAACACTGCAACATACACCAATTACTGTTCCTGTATTAAAGGAAGTATTGATGGCACATCTGCTGTAATCGCCCATAAGCAAACCGCATTTTTCGCCTGCAGTAATAAATTTATTTCCTTTCCTACTCCATACTTTTACTTTTGAGGCATTATTTTTCAAATTGGAATTGCTGGTGCCGGCGCCAAGATTGCACCACTCTCCTATCACCGAATCGCCCAGGTAACCATCATGGGCTTTATTGGAAAAAGCCATTAAAATGGAGTTTTTTATTTCTCCACCTACAAGACAATAGGGGCCAACGGTAGTAGCTCCATAAATTTTTGTTCCCATTTTTACGCGACTTCCCTCTCCTATAACTATCGGACCACGAAGCAAACTCCCTTCCTGAATTTCGGCATTTTTCCCTATATAAATCGGCCCGGAATCTGCATTCAAAACAGAATAATTAATAGTAGCTCCCGGTTCAATGAAGATATTTTCGGGCTTAACAACATGATTGGAAGAATGAATCTTTTCAGAGCTTCTTCCAGCAGTTATCATTTTAAAATCCTGGCGGATAGCCCAATCATTATATTCAAATATTTGCCAGGGATGCTCAAGGATTTTACAATCCTGGGTAAAAGCTATTTTTATTTTTTGAATCGAAATTCGTTTCAAAAAATCACGCGAAGGGACAAAATTTGCAGGATATTTTATACATTCCGATTCCCTGTCCGAATTGCCCGTGCAGTCGGGAGTAAAATCATCTTTTAATTTTTCAGAAGTAATAAAAACTTTTCCGGGAAAATAAAATTCCCATTTTTCAAAAATTGTGAGAATCCCAATTCTGATATGTGCTACAGAACGAGCCTCTCCAAAAGGAAAAAGAGAATTTGCAAAAGAAATATCATCGAGCAAAATTTTCATTCGTTAAGTTAATAAAGGATTTAAAAACCATAAAAAATCCCCCAAAAAGGGGGATAAAAAAATCAAAACTAAAAAAATTATTTCTTTTTCTCGTAACGCCTCCTAAACTTATCAATACGTCCTGCAGTATCTACGAGCATATTTTTACCAGTGTAAAAAGGATGGGATGTATTAGAAATTTCCAGTTTAATAACAGGGTATTCTTTCCCATCTTCCCACTGTACAGTTTCTTTCGAAGCAGCAGTGGAGCGGCTAAGAAACATAGTGCCGTTACTCATATCCCGAAAAACCACAAATCGGTAGTTTGAAGGATGAATGTCTTTTTTCATATTACTTGTTTTAGACATGGCTTCCTGATTTCAGTCTCCATGTATTTTTTGAGTGTGCAAAGTTAAGGGAATAAACGAAATTGACAAAACGAAAAAAACTAATTTTTCATGTTCACATATTGCAACGCCAATCCAAGGTTCCATCCTTTTGAAGCCTGTATAACTGACTGAAGATCATCAATTTTTTTCCCGGAAATTCTCACAATATCATCCATGATGGAAGCCTGCACTTTAAATTTTTCCTCTTTTATCAATTTCACAATTTTTTTGGCATCTTCCTGACTGATACCATTTCTTACCTGAATTTCTTTTTTCACCACTTTACCACTCTGAAAGGGCTCTTTTTTCAAATCATAAATCTCAGCTGCCAATCCCTGTTTCATGCTTTTACTTATAAGCACATCAATGATCTGGGACAATTTCATTTCACTATCCGCTTCCAGGTTTAATTTAAGATCCTTTTTATTAAGTTCTATCACTACATGATTTCCTTTAAAATCAAACCGGTTTTTAATTTCTTTTTCTACGGTATTGATTGCATTGTCGAGTGTTTGCAGATCTACTTTGCTTACTAAATCAAATGATGGCATAATTGTATTTTTTATTTTAGAATTGTAAAGATAAAAAATGAACCAAACATTACGAATTTCAATTCTTTACATTGTAAAAGACCTCACAGGTTTCAAAAACCTGCGAGGTATGAATAAACATGCTACCAATGACCATCCACTATTTAATTTCCAACAGTTTTTACCCTGCTTTGTTCATCGGAAGCTCCTCCGGATCTTCTATGCTGCTGGTTCTTAATTGGCTTGCCAAACCGGTATGAAAAAGTGAGTGAAACTGTTCTGTTATCGCGAATATTACTTATATAAACATCAATGTCCTGGAAATTTACAGAGCCGGAAAAATTCTGCGAATTAAAGATATCACGGACACTTAATTTTAAGGTTCCCTTATTTTTCAAAACCTGCTTTTCCAGCCCCGCATCAAGTCTCCACATCGGGTTGATTACTATTTGCCCTTCGATACCTCTTGACCTGTAAAACCCGCTCAATTCAGCGCTCCAGCCTTTTTTAAATTTTAACTGATTACTCATATTAGCCATAAATGTAGTGGCTTCTACATTAAGATTCCCACCATCAATGTTTCCACTATAAGTATTATAGTTCACATTAGTATATAAATTGGTACTCCAAAATGGAGTAACCGGAAAGTTAGCGCTTACAGCAATGCCAATATTCGTTTTTGAAGCAAGGTTTTCTTTTGTTTGAAAAGTTTTTCTTTCGCTGGTTATTTGTTTTAAAACATCGGTAAACACATTGTGAATCTTGCTGTAATTGAGTGTGGTACTTAAAAATCCATTGTAAGTATGCGACAGTTCTATATTGTCAGAAAATTGCGGTTGTAATAAAGTATTTCCAACCTGGTATGTATATTCATCCAAAAAATAATAAAAAGGATTCAGATCCTGATAATCGGGACGATCTATCCTGCGGCCATAATTTATTGAAAAAGTATTTTTATCATTCAATATATAACTTACATATACTGTTGGAAAAAGATTTACATAATTTTTAGTAAATGTAGAATCAGGCCGTGATGCGTTGCCTAACTGATTGCCGGTAGCATTTGTATTTTCAGCACGCAGGCCAGCCTGGATTCCCCATTTTTTAATTTGCCTGTTATAATTAATATACCCTGCATTAATATTTTCTTTATAAATAAAATGATTCGTTTTCCCTGTGTCGGTTACATATCCTCCCGGCGAGCTGTCCTGATATAATGCGTTATTATCGGTAGTTACATAACTGCTCTTTAAACCTGTTTCTATCCTGGCATTATTTTTCAGAGGAAATGTAAAATCAGTTTTTGCAGAATAAATATTCACATTAGAAGGAAGATTTCCTATTAACTGAGACGAAGGTTCTCTTTCAGAATAATCGGGATTGTAATAGTTATTTATCAAAATCTGATTGGTGGTTTGATAATAATTCAGATAATCCAGGTCAATTGTAAATTCTTTTCCTGAAGAATCAAATTGATGCCTAAGATTAAGATTGGTAGAAAAATTATTGGATTTCCCTTTATTAGAATTATCCGCAACTACTATTGAATCCGTTTTATTATTTCCATCGTTCAAATGATTCGTATTTACCCCATAATCATTGGAAGGATTCACAAACCCTGAAAACACTACGCCAAGAGTAGTTTTTTTAGTGGCATAAAAATCCATACCTGCTTTAAAATTTTGGGCCTGCCAGGTATTTTTAGAAATATTGTATTGGTCAAATATGGTTTGGATAATCTTGGAACTTGAATCTCTGAACTTCCTGATGATATGCTGATCCTGGTGGGTTTGCCAGTATGTAAAACTATAATTCCCAAAAAGATTTATTTTGCCGGTACGGTAATTAAGATTGAAGCTATTACTGGTTTTTGTGTATCTCGATTGAAGAATTGAAACGCTGATATTACCATTCATTCCACGCATTTTATTTTTCTTTGTTTTGATATTAATGATCCCGGAATTGCCGGCAGCATCGTATTTTGCTGAAGGATTCGTCATTATTTCAATCTGATCAATATTGGAAGATGGCATATTTTTCAAAAGGTTTGCCAATTCAGTTGCGCTAAGATAAGAGAGCCTTCCATCCAGCATGATCATCACTCCTGATTTACCTTTCAGGCTTACATTCCCATCTTTATCAACAGAAACTCCCGGTGATTTTTCGAGTACTTCCAGAGCTGTAGTACCTGCATTGGTGATTGAGGCATCCACATTTATAATCGTACGGTCTATCTTTCTTTCGATAAATGGTTTTTTCAACGCTACCGTTACTCCTTTCAATGTTTTAATATTCTCATTTAATTTTAAAACGCCAATGGAAACAGTTTCATTACTTTTTACTTTTAGTACTGTGCTGTAGGTTGATAAATGGCCGGTAGAAGTGGCTAATAAAAAATAAGCACCGGGAAAAATATTCTTAAATTCAAAATTTCCTTCGTTATCAGTCAGGCTTACTTTTACTAAAGAAGAATCCGGAATTTTATAAAGAGATACAGTAGCGGCATCTATAATTTTCTGGTCGCCACCATCCCTAATTCTACCAGTTATAGATCCATATTGTGTTTGGGCAAAAACAACAGAAGAAATAATTAGTAAAAAAGAAGTAAATAAAATTGATTTTTTCATATTAAAAGTGTTACTATGTTTTGAATATTACAATACAAACATAAGTAGTATGTTTTACATAGTACATTGCCATACATGAGTGGCAATTATAACTTTTTGATTGGTTAATTATTTATCTAAACGGAGCAGACAAGAAAAAGTTACAGGAGTAAATGAAATATGAAAAGCCTAAACATGATGGTGGGATAAAAGAAAAATACTGTCTATTTGTTTATTTATTGTTTCTTTTTATTTCCTGAAAGTTTCAATTAAATGGATTCAAAAAAAATATTTCATTTTATGATTGTACAAAAAATAAATCTATTTTTTTTGCTTTTTTAAAATTGATTACCCTACCTTTGCAGTAGACTATTCAAAAAAAGCCCAACATGATACTATCATTTTCTAAAAAGTATATGTGTACTCCCTCCTACTCAATGTGCTGTTGTTAATATTATTTAATATAGCAATGCTCACAAACCCATTCTCCTTTTATAATTTTATTTCAATTCCAAAAACATAAAAATGAGCGAATATCATTTAGATTATTTAGAACAACTTGAGTCTGAAGCCATCCATATCATACGGGAAGTTGTCGGCCAGTTTGAGCATCCTGCTTTATTATTTTCCGGAGGAAAAGATTCTATTACTCTTGTACACCTTGCATTGAAAGCATTCCGTCCGGGTAAATTTCCATTTCCATTAGTTCACATTGATACAGGTCATAATTTCCCTGAAGCGCTCGATTTCCGTGACAAGCTGGTAAAAGAAATTGGAGAAAATTTGATTGTGCGTAAAGTAGAAGATACTATCAAACAAAAAAATCTTACGGAACAAAAAGGAAAATTTGCCAGCAGAAATGGTTTACAAACTTATACGCTTCTTGATATAATTGAAGAGTTCAAATTTGACGCACTCATTGGAGGCGCCAGAAGAGATGAAGAAAAAGCAAGAGCTAAAGAAAGAATATTTTCTGTAAGGGATGATTTTGGCGGTTGGAATCCAAAGTTGCAAAGACCCGAATTATGGAACATCTATAATGGGAAAATCCATAAAGGCGAGAATGTTCGTGCCTTTCCCATTAGCAATTGGACCGAGCTGGATATTTGGAATTATGTAAAAAGAGAACAGATCGAATTACCTTCTATTTACTTTGCTCATGAAAGAGAAGTGATAGAACATGAGGGCCAGTTGGTATCCGTTTCAGAACATATAAAGCTTGATGATACTGATGTGATAACAAAAAAGAAAGTTCGTTATCGTACAGTCGGCGACATGACCTGCACAGCCGCAGTTAAATCAAATGCAGAAGATATTGACAGCATCATTAAAGAAATTATTGCTGCTAAAACCAGCGAAAGAGGCGAAACAAGAATTGATGACAGGGTTTCGGAAGCAGCAATGGAAGACAGAAAGAAAGGAGGATATTTTTAGTGAGTGGCGAGTTGTCAACTTTCAACTAATTAACCAATTAAACCCTTTAACCAATAAACGAATTAACCAACGAACCAACAAATATGGACATATTAAGATTCATAACCGCCGGAAGTGTAGATGATGGAAAGAGCACTTTGATAGGAAGATTATTATACGACAGTAAATCAATACTAATTGATCAGTTGGAAGCCATTGAAAGGCAAAGTAAAAATAAAGTGGATGGTGAAATTGACCTCGCACTTTTAACCGATGGACTTCGTGCAGAGCGTGAGCAGGGAATTACTATTGATGTAGCTTATAAGTATTTTTCTACGCCTAAGCGAAAATTCATTATTGCAGATGCGCCGGGCCACATTCAATATACACGCAACATGGTAACCGGAGCATCTAATTCTGAACTCGCCATCATTTTGATAGATGCCAGAAATGGAGTATTGGAACAAACGCGCCGCCATTCGATCATCGCTTCTCTACTTAATATTCCACACATAATTGTAGCAGTAAATAAAATGGACCTTGTCAATTATTCTGAAGATGTGTATAACAATATTATTATTGAATACCGGGAAATAGTTAAATCACTTGGGCTTAAAGATGTAAACTACATTCCTATCAGTGCATTGACTGGTGATAATATTGTAGAAAAATCTAAAAAAATATCCTGGTACGAGGGTGAATCTTTACTTCATCTTTTAGAAAATGTAAAGCTGGATTCTGATATCAATCTAAACGATGCCAGGTTTTCTGTTCAATATGTTATTCGTCCTCAGGCCCCTGAACTGCATGATTACAGAGGCTACGCCGGCAAAGTGATCAGCGGCATTTACCGCAAGGGCGATAAAATAATTGTGCTTCCTTCCGGTATAGAAAGTACGATTAATGCTATTGAAACCGGTGGCAAAGAAGTAGAAGAAGCTTTTCCATTACAAAGTGTAGTGATTCATCTGAAAGATGATATTGATGTCAGCCGCGGAGATATGATTGTTCATTTAAATAAGCAGCCTCTTGTAGAGCAGGAATTTGAAGCACTGATATGTTGGATGGATACTAAACCATTAATAAAAGGTAACAAATATTTTTTGCAAACAAATAGCCGTGTTGTGAAAAGTGTAGTTAAAGAAATTGAATACAAACTGGATGTGAATACGCTGCAAAAAAATTATGCGCCTGAGAGAGCCGTGTTGAATGATATTATAAAAGTTACTATCAAAACAGCATCGCCGATTGCATTTGATCCTTATAAAAAGCTAAGGCAAAATGGTGGCGCTATTTTAATTGATGAAACAAGCTGTGTTACCGTAGGTGCCTGCATGATACAGTAAAGCAACAAATTTTTTAATTCTTTATCCCACTAATTCAGTGGACTTTTTATGAGTAAACAATTGAATACAGGCAAAGTGATCATTGCAGGAGCCGGTCCGGGTGATCCGGAATTGATCACTATGAAAACAGTACGACATCTGCAAGATGCGGACGTAATTCTTGTTGATCGCCTGGTTAGCGAAGAAATTCTAAAGCAATATGCAAATGTATATGCAGAAATTATTCCTGTTGGAAAACAATGCCGGCGTGGTGTATCCACTTCCCAGGAAACTATTAATCATCTTATGGTGCATCATGCATTGGAAGGGAAATTAGTAGTTAGATTAAAAGGGGGCGACGTCTCTATTTTTTCTAATATTTTAGATGAACTCGAAGCATTAACTGCCAATGATATTCCTTATGAAATTATTCCGGGGGTAACTGCAGCTTTAGGCGCAGCAGCTTTTGCCGGAATTCCACTTACTGCAAGAGGTTATGCTACTTCCGTTCGTTTTCTCACTTATTATAAATCAACCATTATATCCGATGAATTTTGGAAAGAATTGGCTAAAACGGATGACACATTGGTTTTTTATATGTCATCAGAAACTTTATCAAAATTGGTTGAAAAATTAACTGCCAATAATATTGCTGAAAATAAATTACTTGCAATAATAGAACAGGCTACCACCCCACTTCAAAGCGTTCACATAAGCAGCCTCTATGAATATGAAACGAATTTTAATAAAAGAACTTTTATTTCTCCGTCTTTAATTATAATTGGAAAAGTAGTATCACTATATGAGAAATTTCAATGGATCGAAAACAGCAATACTGAAGAATTCTATTTCAAACCCGTGGACGCAAGGAGAATCGCTTTAAATCAATCGAAAAAAATATACGAAAATGTTAGTTGAAAGCAGGCTAAAAGCTCTACAGGATTTTATTAATACTTCTACCCATGATGAGCTGGTATGGGTGAATGGTTATCTTAACGGCATTCTTTCCAAACAGGAAGTTAAAGAGCCAACACCCGAAGTAAAAAGCACTGTCAGCAAAATAACAATAGCGTATGCTACAGAAACGGGTAATTCAAAAAGACTGGCTACCACTTTTGCAGCGAAAGCAAAAAAACAAGGGATCCACGCAAAAGTGCAGAGCCTGGATCAATACAAATTAAATGATCTTACCAAAGAAGAATATTTTTTGGCAGTTATCAGCACACACGGCGATGGCGAACCGCCTGCATCAGCAAGAAAATTTTATGATCATGTGCATCAGAATGGATTTAAACTACCTAAATTAAAATACAGCGTTTTAGCATTGGGAGACAGCTCTTATCCATTGTTTTGCAAAGCGGGCGAAGATGTAGATCAACAATTAACAAAGCTCGGTGGCAACCGTATTTCACCTTTGCAAAAATGCGATGTTGATTACGAAACAGAAGCTGATGAATGGCTTAACCGTGTTTTTAGCACACTAAATGAAAATGCATCAGGCAGTGTAGCCACGCCTGCTCCCGCTATTGCTAAAAAGCCAAAAGGACGAACAACTTACACCGGCAAAATCTTATCACACGTTAATCTGAATGACAGAGGGAGCCTAAAAGAAACCAATCACATTGAAATAGAAGCGGAAGATGTAGTCTATCAACCCGGAGACTCCATTGGCATCATTCCGGAAAATAAAAAAGAAATTGTAGATCCTATCATCTCATTAGTTGGTATTGATCCGGCAAAAAATATTGATTATAAAGATGAATTGATTTCTGTTTACGATCTTCTGCAAAAAAAATTAAACATCGTTCATTTGCCTGAACGGGTTGTGAGAAAATATGCATCTGTTTTGCAACAGGATATTCCTGAAACCAAAATTGATTTGCTGGATCTTTTGAGAATATATCCGGTAAAAGATGAAAAAGAATTTACCGGGATTTTAAAAATCCTGGAGCCAACTGCGCCAAGATTATATTCAATCTCATCTTCGCCTGAGGCACATCCCGGAGAAGTGCACATCACCGTTGCCAAAAATTGTTTCGATGTAAATGGTGAATCCAAATATGGTCTTGGATCAGAATTTTTATCGCTGCTTAATGAGGATAATGAATTATCATTTTATATCAGTCCCAATAACCAGTTTCGTTTACCGGAAGAAGATAAAAATATTATTATGATCGGCCCCGGCACAGGTATCGCTCCCTTCCGGTCATTTATTGCCGAAAGAGATGCCACAGGAGCTTCCGGCAAAAACTGGCTGTTCTTCGGAGAGCAACATTTTCTTACCGATTTTTTATACCAGACAGAATTGCAAAGCTGGGTAGAAACCGAAGCGCTTACTAAAATAGACATTGCTTTTTCAAGAGATCAGAAAGAAAAGATCTATGTGCAGCATAAAATGATGAATAAAGGTGATGAAATCTTCCAATGGCTTCATGCAGGCAGCTATGTATATGTGTGTGGTGCTAAAGAACCAATGAGCGTTGATGTAGAACATACGATCCTGCAAATCATTGAGCAGTTTGGTGAAAGGTCAAAAGAGGAAGCTCAAAAATATCTTGATAATTTAAAAGAAGAAGGAAGATATGTTACGGATGTTTATTGAGGTTTCAGGTTTCAGCAATCAGCAGTCAGCCGGCAAACAAACACCCGCCTGAACGTTCATTCGGACAGGAATAAACCGAATTTCTATTCAACCAATTAACTATTTAACCAATAAACCATTTAAGCAAAACAATGAGTGATACAAAAAGCAATTTACCATTATTAGAAAGAGTAAAAGTAGAAGGGGATGGCCTTCGTGGAACTATCGTTGAAAGCTTAAATGATGAGCTAACAGGAGCCATGCGGGAAGAAGACACCTTGATTATGAAATTTAACGGTATGTACCAGCAAGACGATCGTGACCGCAGAGAAGAAAGAGCGAAAAAAAAACTGGAGCGATTGTTTTCATTCATGATACGTCTGCGCGTGCCTGGAGGTATTCTAACATCAGAACAATGGATAGCATTGACCGAAATTGCAGGTAAAGATTCTACGGATGAGCTTAAAATCACCACTCGTCAAACCATTCAGTTACATGGTGTTCTAAAATCAAGATTAAAGCCAACTCATAAGATATTTAACCGGGTTCACCTCGACACTATTTCCGCCTGTGGTGACGTAAACAGAAATGTAACCTGCAGTCCCAATCCAACACAATCGCCCCTGCATGAAGAAATATTTGAGTATGCGGGTAAAATAAGTACTTTTCTGAAACCCAAGACCAGGGCTTATTACGAGATATGGCTTGATGAAGAAAAGATAGTGGATAAAAAACTGGAAGAAGATCCGTTATACCGTGATTCATACCTTCCGCGTAAATTTAAAATAGGAATTTGTATTCCGCCAAATAATGACATAGATGTGTTCGGGAATGACCTGGCCATGATCGCTATCATCGAAAATAATAAATTGACGGGCTTCAACTTTGCCGTAGGCGGCGGTCTTGCATTTACATTTGGCAACCCTGATACTTACGCCCGCTTAGCAACAGAAATAGGTTTTGTAGAAGCCGGAGAAAATACTTTTAAAGCCATTTACGAAGTGGTAACAACGCAAAGAGATTATGGAGATCGTGTTGACAGAAAGCAGGCAAGGATAAAATATACGATTGATAAAATGGGTGTAGAGAAATTTAAAGCAGAGGTTGAAAAGCGCATGGGATTTAAGTTTGAAAAATCAAGGCCTTACAAATTTACCAAGCGTGAAGATTATTACGGATGGCACCAGGATGCTAAAGGCAATTGGCATTATACTCTTTTTGTGGAAAATGGAAGAGTACTCGATACAGAGCAAATATCTATAAAATCGGCATTGCTAAAAATTGCGAAAACAGGTAAAGTAAATTTCCGGCTTACCGTAAATCAAAAAGCCATCGTCAGTGATGTGTCGCCAAAAGACAAAAATGAAATTAATGATATTTTAGAAGAATATAAAATTATTGAGCATACCAATAATGCTTCTATCATACGGAAAAATTCGATGGCATGCGTTGCTTTGCCAACGTGTCCGTTAGCGCTTGCCGAATCGCAGCGCTATCTGCCTTCATTACTTACAAAAATTGAATCCTTGCTCACTAAATATGATCTATCCAATGAGAATATTATCACAAGAATGACTGGTTGCCCCAATGGTTGCGGGCGATCTTCAGTTTCTGAAATAGGGTTTATCGGTTCCGCATTAGGAAAATACAATCTCAATTTAGGTGGTGATCATGAAGGATACAGACTTAACCGTTTATATAAAGAAAGCCTTAATGAAACTGAAATCCTGGCTGAACTCGATACTCTGTTTGGTGATTTTAAAAAGGAAAGAATAAATAATGAATCATTTGGAGATTATACACATCGTACAAAATTTGATAATCAATAAAATTTGAAATCAAAATTTTCAATATTAGATCCTGCGGCTATTGTAGAAGAAACCAACAATAACAACCTCTTTCCTGTGTTTTTAAAACTGGAAGAACTTTCTCTGCTTATTATAGGCGGCGGAAATACAGCTTTTGAAAAATTAAATGCTGTTTTAAATAATTCACCGCAGACAAAAATAAAATTAGTGGGCATTGATATAAATAAATCAATTAAAGAACTTGCCGAACAAGGATATAATATCGAATTGTTTGAACGCGCCTATACTACTGATGATATTGAAGAAGCTGATATTGTAATAGCAGCGGCGAATGATTTTCTTACCAGTGAACAAATAAAAATTGATACAGAACAAAAAGGCAAACTGGTAAATGTAGCCGACAAGCCCGAACTCTGTGATTTTTATTTAGGTTCGATCGTGAAAAAAGGAAGTGTAAAAATCGCTATTTCCACCAACGGAAAATCTCCTACAATTGCCAAACGCTTAAAGGAAGTCATTAATACCATGATCCCTGATGAGATGGAAAGCGTATTAACCAATATGCAAACATTACGGAAAGGCATACACGCAGACTTTGACGAAAAAGTAAAGCAGTTAAACGATATTACAAAAGTACTCGTGGCAAAACAATCTATATTAACTGAACCTGCCAAACAGGAAACAGCGAAATGGCAGCGCATTGTAAAGTGGAGTTTATTGGCTTTCTTTTTTATGATCCTTGGTCATGCCATTTTATCATATATTCCTTTGGAAATCATAACGGCCGGAACACACGATGTTATTTCAATAATTGATAAAAAATCTTTTTTAATGATGCTGCTATGTGGATTCCTTGCACAAATGGCCGATGGTTCTTTGGGAATGGGATACGGAACTATTTCCACTACATTCCTTCTGGCAAATGGTGTCAATCCTGCAATTGTAAGCAGCCGTGTACACTCTGCACGGGTATTCTCCAGTGGAGTTTCAGGATACAATCATCATCGCTTTGGAAACTTTAATAAAAAATTATTTAAAGCATTGGTAATACCAGGTGTTGTAGGAGCTATCATAGGTGCCACCTTAGCATTTTACGCACAAAAATATTCATATTGGGTACGCATCCCTGTTTCATTATATACAGTATATCTTGGATTTTTTATAATTAGAAAAGGCTTTAAAAAAACCAATTTTAAAAATAAAGTAAAAAGAGCCGGATGGCTTGCTACTGTTGGAGGATTTACCGATGCTTTTGCCGGTGGTGGCTGGGGTTCATTGGTAACCAGCACGCTAATCTCAAAAAGGAAAAGTCCGCGGTATGTAGTAGGCTCAGTTTGCCTTGCAGAATTTTTTGTTGTGCTGGCCAGTTCAATTACATTTTTTATTTTTTTAAAAAGCATTCCTTTTACTGACGTTGCGGGTCTTATCATCGGCGGACTTATCGCAGCGCCAATCGCCGCTAAGCTAGTGGGAAAACTACCTTTAAAAACCATGTTTATTCTTATCGGCACATTGGTAATTCTCACCAGTTTCTCAACCCTCTGGAGGGTGTTGGCACAACTTTTATAAAATATACTGAGTAATCCTGCGCATCTTTCAAAGAGAAAATAAAATAAATGAAAATTATGTTCCGATATCACCGGAATGATATGCTTACTGTAAAGAAAAATAACATGTATGCATGGCAGTTATATTTGGAGTTTATTTACACAGTAAAGAAACAAATTTCAAAGATTCTTATTCAGGATAAATTTCATTCTTTGCGCAAACGTTTATAAATTTTTATAGCGGAAAATAAAATAATTGAAAATACAATCAGTACTCCAACCGCCCAGGCTACACTAAGTAATTGTTTTACTACAGCAAGCATTACAATGGAGATTAAAAAAATAGTGGCAACTTCATTCCATATTCTTAACTGCTGGGATGACCATTTGAAAATTCCTTTTTGTTGCTGGCGAAAAATAAAATGTAGTGAGATGTGATAAACAAATAAACCTGCTACGAAAAATAACTTTACTAAAAGCCACATTGGTAAACTCCCATATAAGATTCCTATCCACACACCGAATATTAATGTAAGAACGGCGGAAGGCCACGTAATGCCATACCACAGCCTCTTTTGCATGATACTATATTGTGTCAGAAGTATGGATTTTTCAGGCTCCGGTTTTTCATTTGCTTCGGCATTATACACAAATAGCCTCACAATATAAAAAAGGCCGCTAAACCATGTTACTACAAAAATGATGTGAAGAGCTTTAATGTAGAAATACATAATTTTTTGGTTGTGAAAGGTCAATGATGAATGGTGAATTAAGCTGTCTTGTCTTAATTTCTTAATTCTTAATTTCTTACATAACCTTCAATAGCTTTTATCCATAACGGGTTTGTATTCAAACAAGGAATCATTGTAAAAGATTCTCCGCCCGCCTGTAAAAAAGTTTCTTTCCCCCTGATTGCAATCTCTTCTAAGGTTTCCAGGCAATCACTCACAAATGCCGGGCATAAAATCAATAAATTCTTTATTCCTTCTTTTGGCATTTCTTCGAGGCGAATATCTGTAAAAGGTGTCAGCCAACCGTTGCCCAATCTCGATTGGAAAGAGATGCCGTATTTATTATCAGGTATATTTAAAATCTCTGTAACCAATCTTGTCGTAGTTCTAACCTGGTGCCTGTAGCAATGAGCATGCGCCGGAGAATCTGTTTCGCAACAATTTTCTGTTTGCAGGCAATGACAACCGGTTACATCGCTTTTTCGAATATGCCTCCCCGGTACACCATGATAGCTAAACAAAATCTGATCATAAGTTTGATTCAAATACGGCTTTATATTTTCCGCAAGTGCTTCAAGATATCCGGGACTTTTATAAAAAGGCGGAACAAACGAAATCTTAAAAGAATATTTATTCTTTTTATAAACTGATTTAACGTCTTCCACTGCAGTTTCATAACTTGACATCGCATAATGGGGATAAAGCGGCATTACGATTACCTCTTCTATAGAAGGGTTTTCTTTAAGTAACTTGTTCAACGCATATTCTGCCGAAGGATTCCCGTAACGCATTGCAATCTCTACCGGTTCTTCAATTTCCTCCTGCAATGCCCGCCTTAATTTTTGGGTATAAACAATTAATGGAGAGCCATCAGAGGTCCATATTTTCTTATAAGCTTCTGCAGATTTCGGCGCACGAAATGGAACAATGATCCCTTTCACGAGAAGAGCTCTCATCAACCATGATTTATCAATCACCCTTTCATCCATTAAAAATTCATCCAAATATTTCCTTAGATCTCTAACCTCTGTTGATTGTGGAGAACCCAGATTTATTAATAAAATTCCTTTTTTTATATTTGCAGCCATCATTTACATTTATTTACAAATGTAAGCGGTACTAAAATGAAATTGGCGGATGTTCTATGACAATTTGGGAAGATCAAAAATAATTATGATGAAAATCATGCTTTTTACTAACCATTGTTCTTTTTTTATAAAAAGTATTCATTGAAATTTGCATCTCATTTTGAATCGAAGAGAAATATCGGCTTTAATGACCAAACGATGACTTTTTAAAAACTTTTTAAAAATATTTTTGTAAGAATCGCATGGATGCTGCAAATACTACATATAATAACTCATTAAATAGTTTCTGTATTGTTGGAATTAATTTCCGGAAAAGTAATATGAATGATCGGAATAAATTCTCTATTACTCCGGATCAATCTATCGTATTATTGAACCAGGCCGCTGCCAACAAAGTTCCCGGATGCCTTGTACTTTCAACCTGCAATCGCACAGAAATTTATGGTTTAAGCACAGATCCGCAGGTGCTTGTTGAAATGTTTTGTGACAATACAGATTCCACCAGGGAAGATTTTTTAGAACAGAGCTATACCTTTAGCGGCATAGATGCTATAGAGCATCTGTTCAAAGTGTCATCAGGGCTTGACTCACAAATAATAGGCGATTACGAAATATTATCACAGTTAAAACATTCAGCAAAGATTGCAAAAGAATGTGGCAGTCTAAATAGTTTCATGGAACGTGCCGTCAATTATGCATTACAGGTTTCGAAAGAAATTAAAACAAAAACAAAATTAAGTTCGGGAACAGTGTCTGTTTCTTATGCTGCCATAGAAATAATAAAAGAAAAAATTAAAGATTTCACTTACAAAAAAATTCTTTTGGTTGGCACAGGAAAATTTGGAAATCATATAGCCCAAAATCTGGAAGATTATTTACCTGGAGCTGTTATCTCTTTTGCAAACAGAACCAACGAAAAGGCTTTGGAATTGGCGAAGCAATATGGCGCTGAGTTTAATTCTTATGAGAATTTACCTTCTGCTGCAAATGAAGCGGATGTTATTATTGTAAGTTCTGCTGCCAAAAATTATACGATCCTTCCTTCTTTTTTTAATACCGGTAAATCACACCTGATACTGGATCTTTCTGTTCCTCAAAATGTAGATCCTGACGTGAAGAATATAAATGGAATTACTCTTTTAAATGTAGACGAAGTATCTCATATACTTGATAAAACAATCGCAAACAGACAGGCAGAGGTACCAAAAGCATTGGCAATCATCAATGAAACGCTGAGTAGCCTTGAAGATTGGCATCGTCAACAATTTAATAATCCATTATTGCGTATAATAAAATCTCAGCTTTTTCAAATAAGTGAAATGTATTTTGGTGAAAATCATGATGATGAAAAAATTCATAAGGTAGTTTCTGCTCTTGCGGTACAACTGAAAGAAAAAAATAATAAGGGTTGCCAGGCCCTTCTCGCTTTGAATAGCTACCTTCAAATGAATTATGAAAAAGCTAGTTAAGATAGGTACAAGAGAAAGTGAATTAGCAACATGGCAGGCTTCACACGTTAAAGAACTCCTTAAAGATAATGGCGTAGATTCAGAATTAATTTTCATCAAAAGTGAAGGTGATATCAATACTGTGACACCTCTTTATGAATTAGGTGTGCAGGGAATATTTACAAAAACCCTCGATGCGGCTTTATTAGGTAAAAGGATTGATATTGCCGTTCATTCTATGAAAGATGTGCCTACACAACCTGCAAAAGGAATCAGGCAGGCAGCGGTTTTGAAGCGTGCTTCTTACAAAGATATTCTTGTATATAAGGGTGAATGGGCAATGGTGAATAATGAATTAGCCATCATTCACGATTCACCACTCATCACTCACCACTCACCACTCACCACTCACCATTCCTCACTCACCATCGCAACCAGCAGTATCCGCCGCAAAGCCCAATGGCTTCATCGCTATCCAAATCATGCAATTGAAAGCTTGCGCGGAAATGTAAATACCCGTTTGAGAAAATTACAAGAGAACAATTGGGACGGTGTCATCTTTGCTGCAGCTGGTCTCGAGAGAATTAATTTAAGACCCGAAAATTCAATTGATCTTGATTGGATGTTGCCCGCTCCGGCACAGGGAGCCATTACAATTTCATGTAGAAATGATGACGATTTTTCTTTTCATGTAAGCCAATTGCTAAATGATGAATCAACTTTTATTTGTACGAAAATTGAGCGTGATTTTTTACGTGCATTATTGGGAGGATGCTCAACTCCTATAAGCGCTCTGGCAATAATCAAGAAGGATACCATTATTTTTAAAGGAAATATTTGTAGTATAGATGGAAAGGAAAAATATGAAATCCAAAAGGAGATTTCAAAAGTAAATGGTAATGATTTGGGGAAAATCGCAGCTAAAGAATTATTAGAAAATGCAGCCGTAAAAAAAATTCTTCACGAAATACGCAATGGAAAATAAAATACAAATATTAAGCACAAAGCCTATTGGCGCTGAACTTGCCCGCATCGCAGGCGATCATAATATTTGTATTGATGAGGTACCTTTTATTGAAACAGAAGAAATAGTTTCAGAGGAACTTAAAAAAAGAATTGCAGCATTATCCCAACAAAATATTACGGCAGTTTTTACGAGTGCAAATGCCGTTAATGCGGTTAAAAAATTACTTCCGGCGAAACCATCATGGAAAATATTTTACATTGGTCATCAAACGAAAAATTCTGCTGCAGATACTTTTAGCGAAAAGAACATTATTGGTATTGCAGATGATGGGGAAGAATTAGGGGAAGAAATCATAAAACAATCTTCTGCAAAAAAAATTATTTTTTTTTGTGGAAACCAACGGAGAGACGTGCTACCTGAAAAATTGAAGAAGCATGGAATTGAATTGGAAGAAATAGTGGTTTATAAAACAATCGAAAAATCACGAATTATTTCAAAGCATTATGATGGCATATTATTTTTTAGTCCAAGTGGCGTGAGAAGTTTTTTCTCTGTTAATAAGATTAATGAACCCGTTCAACTCTTTGCAATTGGCGCCACTACAGCAAAAGAAATAAAAACATATTCGCAACTTCCTGTAATAATACCAGAGCATCCTGACAAAGAAAAATTAGTTCAATTGGTGATAAAACATTTTAGTACAATTAAAAGTTTTTAAATGCAGCCATTAAAAAATGATTTATTATTACGGGCATTAAGGCAGGAAAACGTAGAACGGCCGCCAGTTTGGATGATGCGCCAGGCAGGAAGGTATTTACCGGATTATATAAAGTTGAGAGAAAAATATGATTTTTTCACTCGTGTTCAAACACCAGAACTGGCTGCGGAAATTACTTTACAACCAATACAACAGGTAGGCGTAGACGCAGCAATTATTTTTTCAGATATTCTGGTAATACCCCAGGCAATGGGATTAGAGGTTTTGATGGAAGAAGGAAAAGGGCCTTTATTACCAAACATCATTAAAACACAAAATGACATTAATTCTTTGTTTACTGATGGCATTGAGGAGAAATTAGATTATATTACTAAAGCCATATCACTTACAAAACAAGAATTGAATGGACGCATTCCGTTGATTGGATTTGCGGGTGCGCCCTTTACAATTCTGTGTTATATGGTAGAAGGAAAAGGAAGCAAGACCTGGGACAAAGCAAAACAATTCTGTTTTACACAACCTGAATTAGCGCATCAGTTGTTACAAAAAATTACCAACGTTACCATCAATTATTTAAGAGCACAGGCAAAATCCGGCGCGGATGTGTTACAGGTTTTTGATAGCTGGAGTGGCTGTTTAAGCCCGGGAGATTTTAAACTTTTTGCGCAACCTTATTTAATACAAATTGCCGATGCGTTGAAAGATGACGCACCTGTTATTTTATTCCCTAAAGGAAGTTGGTATGCATTAAAAGGTTTGAGTGAGAGCAATGCTTCTGCATTAGGAATTGATTGGTGCATTTCTCCGAAAATGGCAAGAGAAATGACTGGTAATAAAATAACTTTGCAGGGAAATTTTGATCCTGCGAAACTATTATTGCCCATTCCGGAAATTAAGAAAGCTGTAAAGGAAATGATTGATGGATTTGGAGTAAGAGGTTACATTGCCAATTTGGGCCACGGCATTACACCCAACATTCTGGTTGACCACGCAAAAGCTTTTGTAGACGCGGTGAAGGAATATGAATAGTGAATAGTGAGTGGCGAATGGTGAATGTGAAAATAGAAAAAAGTAACGCCCAATAAAAGGACAAATAATACCGATTTCGATTTCGGCAATGCAACAGGCAGATGAAACATGCACACTTAATGGAATGTAATTTTATAAAATATTTTTAAATGAATATTAAAGAAGAATGGATAGAATATATTGATGAGCTTCAAAATCGCATCTGTGATGGATTGGAAGCGTGTGATGGAAAAGCAAAATTCATAGAAGATAAATGGACAAGAGAAGATGGCGGAGGCGGCAAAACAAGAGTGATTGCCAATGGAAACTTTTTTGAAAAAGGCGGGGTAAATACTTCAATCGTTTTTGGAAATGTTTCTGATGCTATGAAATCACAACTAAAAATTGACGGAGCAAAGTGGTTTGCATGTGGTTTAAGTTTGATATTACATCCATCGAATCCTTTTGTACCGACTGTTCATTGTAATTATCGCATGTTTGAATTATACAACGAAAATGATGAGGTAATAGATCGTTGGTTTGGCGGCGGCACTGATCTTACGCCATATTATTTATTTGAAGAAGACGCCATTCATTTTCATCGAACTTATAAAAATGTCTGTGATAAATTTGATCCGGCTTTCTATCCGACATTTAAAAAAGATTGCGATAATTATTTTGTGAATGCGCATAGAAATAATGAAAGCAGAGGAATTGGGGGAATCTTTTATGATAATCAACGCCCAACTAAAATTCATGATGTGAATTTCTGGATCAATTTTGGAAAAGCCTGTGGTAACGCATTTATCCCCTCCTATCTTCCTATAGTAGAAAAACGTAAAAATTGTTCGTTTACTGCTGAACACAAACATTGGCAGGAAATAAGACGTGGCCGATATGTGGAATTTAATTTAATCCACGATCGGGGCACTTTATTCGGATTAAAAACAAATGGAAGAACAGAAAGTATTTTAATGAGCCTTCCGCCTACTGTAAGGTTTGAATATAATTATCAGCCGGAAAAAGGAACTGAAGAAGAAAAATTGTTACGGGTTTGTTTAACCCCAAAATCCTGGATATAGATTCCTATTATGTAACTATAGTACATACATTGTTCTGTCATAAATAATTTTTAATTACATCCTTACATAGGTATCAGGTCAAAAGATTTTGGTAAATTTGTAAAAAATAATCGTCATGGTTATCACCGAAAAAAAGCAGGTATTATTAGAAATTGTGGAAGATGCAGATGAAAAGCTCACTGGATTGTTGATTGCATTAGCGAATGAATATAATACAACTAATCAGAAATATTCAAGTGAAGAAATCCAGGAGTTTTATGAAATAAGAGATGCTATGTTGGCGAATCCTGAAACAGGTTACTCTCCAAAAGAAGCGCATAATTTAATTAGAAATAAGAAGTAATGCTTTATGAATTAGTAACCTCTCCGACGGCATTCCGGGAAACTGGCAATGCTTATGATTATTATGAAAATCAATCTCCCGGCTTGGGCGACAGATTTTTAAAATCACTTGAAGATGCCTACCAAAAATTGACTACAAGTCCTCAACATTCCGGTTATATTAATTCAAGAAAAGATATCCGTGATATGAAAATTCATGTCTTCCCCTTTATAATTGTATTTCAAATTGTCGAAGATAAAGTTTTAGTATTACGTGTTTTTAATACAAACGGTAATCCTCTTTCAATTAAAAATTTATAAATCATGAAACTGAATCATCGTAGCAGGATACTTCGCCAATCGTCTGCAATTAGAAATATGGTCGCAGAAACAATTTTAACTCCCAATGATTTTATCGCTCCTCTTTTTATAGATGAAGGAGAAAATATCGCTTTCCAAATTCCATCGATGCCGGGTTATTATCGCCGCTCCATAGATGGCACGCTTAAAGAAATTAAAGAATTATGGGGCATGGGAATCAAAAGCGTTTTACTATTCATAAAAGCCCCGGACGAATTAAAAGATAATACCGGAAAAGAATCATGGAATCCTGATGGATTAATGCAGCGAAGTATCAAAGAAATAAAAAACGCTGTTCCGGAAATGATAATCATGACTGATGTTGCATTAGATCCGTATTCGTCTTATGGGCATGATGGTATTGTAAAAGATGGTGAAATAGTAAATGATGAAACGGTAGAAGCCCTGATAAAAATGAGTCTCAGTCATGCAGCAGCAGGCACAGATTTCGTAGCGCCAAGCGATATGATGGATGGCCGCATAGGCGCCATTCGCGAAGCGCTGGAACAAAACAATTTTACCAAAACAGGTATCATGGCCTATAGCGCCAAATACGCTTCCTGTTTTTATGGCCCGTTTCGTGATGCATTGGATTCCGCGCCGGGTTTTGGCGATAAAAAAACCTACCAGATGAATTATGCCAATCGAATCGAAGCGGTAAAAGAAGCTTTAATGGATGAGCAGGAAGGTGCTGATATTGTAATGGTAAAACCTGCAATGGCGTATCTCGATATTATAAGAGAAGTAAAAAACAGTGTACACATCCCCGTTAGCGCTTATCATGTGAGTGGAGAATATGCTTTAATAAAAGCTGCTGCTAAAATGGGCTGGATTGATGAAAATAAAGCAATCTTAGAAAGCCTTACATCAATCAAAAGAGCAGGCGCTGACTTGATTGCAACTTATTTTGCAAAAGATGCGGCGAAGTTGTTGTCGTGAATGGGGAATAGGCAATCGTGAAGTAATGGGGAATAGAAATCCGTAAGTATTAGTTTGCTTAAAAGAATAAGAATGAAGAAAAAAATATACATTACTATATTCTATCTGATTTTATCTTTTCAAAAATCATATTCTCAGAATTCTTTTGATTCGACATTATATTTTAAATCCTTTTCCGATTTTAATAATATAAATTGGGGGAATTATATTGACACTTCCAATAAATTTATATTTTCGAGCGAATGCCATGCTGTAAGTTGCGATTACGATTTATCCTTTAGCATTATCCAATACTTATTAAATGCCACTTCAGTAAACTTAATTATCGAATATCCATTTTCTTATGGAATTATAGCCAATGAATATTTAAAAACCGGAGAAAGTTCATTGTTGAAATATATTTGTTACTCAGAAGAACAAAAAGAATTTTGGCATAAACTTTTTGCTTTGAGCAAAACTTTACCTCAAAGTAATCGAATTAAAGTATGGGGGGTGGATTTTGAATTTGGAAATAGTGGACATGGAAGATCAGATGCATTTCCGGTAGCTTTAAAAATATTAATGCAGAAAACTGGCAACATTCCCCCTTTGCTAATATCAAAAAGTCTTGAATTATTAAATAACAATAGGAATGATTTGGCGCGGATGAGAGCCATAAAGAATACATTATATGATTCTCTTGAAAGAAAAGATATCATCAATTATTGGGACAAACATTATAAAACATATAAGCAACTGATTAGCCGGTATGATCATTTCAAAAGCCGAAGAAATGATAACATGTATAAAAACTTTATTAGTTTATATAATGATTCCCTATTTATGGGTCATCAATCCAGGTTTTTTGCTCAATTTGGATATGCACATGTATTAACTACATTTAAACATTCTTTAGCTTATCTTTTGAACCATACGAATAATTCGCCCGTAAAAAGCAGTGTTTTTACCTTATACAACCAATATATAAATTGTTATGGTACTCTACCTAATGATCATTATTTGCTACACCAAAATGATGGGCCAATTGAGAAAAAAAGAAACAAGGATATATTATTGAAAATTGCTAATGAAGATTCTTCCAGAATTAAAATAATAAATATGGAAGCCTTTAATAAAAAGTTCCCTTCAATAGCAAAAGAAGGAATGAACCTTTTGATTCTTCTTTCAAATTTTAATGGAATTCATTTAAATACCGATAGAAATGAATAAGGAATATCAAATAAAAAAGATTATCAAATAAAATGAATATTAATAAAAGCGAACAACTCTTCTCCCGCGCTCAACAATCTATTCCAGGCGGCGTAAATTCCCCGGTACGAGCTTTTAAAAGTGTTGGCGGCGCACCCCTTTTTATAAAATCTGCAAAAGGTGCTTACCTGTTTGATGAAGATGGAAATAAATACATTGATTATATTAATTCATGGGGACCAATGATTCTGGGCCACGCATATGAACCCGTAGTAAAAGCAATCCAGGAAAAGACAAAATATTCCACTTCTTTTGGAGCACCTACTTTATTAGAAATTGAAATGGCAGAGTTGATAAAAAGTATGGCGCCAAATGTAGATCTCATTCGCATGGTGAGCAGTGGCACGGAAGCTTGTATGAGTGCAGTACGTTTGGCAAGAGGATATACGGGAAGAAATAAAATCATCAAATTTGAAGGTTGTTATCATGGGCATGCAGATTGTTTTTTAGTAAAAGCCGGCAGTGGTGTTGCTACTTTAAACATTCAAACTGTCCCCGGAGTAACCGCTGGTGTTACAAATGATACCCTTACTGCTCCTTACAATAACCTGGTTGAAGTGGCAAAATTAGTTCATGGAAACAAAGGACAAATTGCAGCAATCATCATCGAGCCTGTTGCAGGAAATATGGGTTGTGTTCTTCCGCAATCAGGATTTTTAGAAGGATTAAGAAAACTTTGCAATGAAGAAAATATTGTGTTTATTCTTGATGAAGTAATGACAGGATTTCGTTTGGCGCCCGGCGGTGCACAGGAGAAATTAAACATCAATGCCGATTTGGCAACTTATGGAAAAGTAATTGGCGGAGGCTTGCCTGTCGGAGCTTTCGGAGGTAAAAAAGAAATCATGGAACATATCGCTCCGTTGGGAAATGTTTACCAGGCTGGTACATTAAGCGGTAATCCGATTGCAATGATAGCTGGATACACCATGCTCAACGAATTAAAAAATAATCCTTCTATATATAATGAATTGGAAGAAAAAGGTTCGCAACTTGAAAGCGGAATGAATGAAATTTTAGATCATAAAAAAATACCTCATCGCATAAATCGTATGGGAAGTATGATGAGTATTTTCTTTACTAATGAAAAGGTAATTGATTTTGAATCCGCCTCAAAAACTGATACCCCAACGTTCAACAAATTATTTCATCATTTATTGGATCATGGAATTTATTTACCGCCTTCAGGATATGAAAGCTGGTTCATAAGTAATGCGCTAAGTTCAGAGGATATTGAGAATACTCTTGGAGCATTTGAAAGTTTTACGCCTTAATTGATTGATAAAAAATAAAAACTTTCAATATTAGTTTATTTACTGTAACAGGTATGAATACACGAAGAATATTCTATAAAAGGATGGTTAAAAAAAAATTCTATAATATCCATTTATTCACAATTACTCACCGAAATAAATTTTCTTTCATTCAAATCAATAGCCACTAAATTTCCCAAATGTTTACGATTCGTATATACACATCCTCCATCTATATTAATGCAATTTCCTTTTTGATTGAGTATGTGTTTAAGGCTCTCGGGGGTGTGGCCATGAATTAATAATCTGTTTCCCAAAGCTGGCTGCACCGACGAAAAATCCCTGACCCACAGCATCGCTTCTTCATCTTCAAAAATATTTTCAAAGCCAAAATTCAAACCGGCATGAACAAAAATATATTCTTCAGTTTTAAAATAAAATTCAGTCCGATTTAGGAAAAATTCATATTTATACGGTAAATCGTTTAATGAATCAATCCCAAAACTTTGCATCGTAGCTTTACCACCGTTTTTCATCCAAATATCCAACGCTGCTTCATTGGAAATGGCATCCAGCATCATCTGTTCGTGATTTCCTCGCAACGTATTCAGATGATAACCATCCCAATTAAGGTGTAGAATAAGATCAATAACTTCTTTACTATTATTGCCTCTGTCTATATAATCGCCTATACAATAAATATTGTCTGTTTTCTGAATTTGTAATTTATCAAAAAGCATCGCTTCAAAAGTCTTGCTACAACCGTGTATGTCACCTATTGCAAATATTCTTTCCATTAAAAAAAATTGATTATTTCAGGATGTATTGAAGCATCATAATTTATTCCCTTCTTTGGGGAAAACAACAGCAGGCTTAAAAGACTTTGCCTGCTCAAAATCCATTTGTGCATAAGATATAATTATTACCACATCACCTACTGTTCCCTTCCTGGCTGCAGGACCATTTAAACATACAACACCACTCCCCCTCGCTCCCTTGATGAGGTAAGTTTCCAGGCGTTCGCCATTATTGGCATTCACTATAGTTATCTTTTCATTTTCAATCAAATTAGCTGCATCCATCAGGTCTTCATCCAAAGTAAGGCTACCCACATAATTGAGATTAGCTTCAGTAACTACGGCTCTGTGAACTTTTGATTTAAGTATCTCTATTTGCATTTTGCAAAATTAACAATTAACCTGTTTAAGCCATGCAAAAGTTTCAATTACACTTACTTATCTATTAAGTAGTTTCACATAAATTTTTATCCAATCTTAATAAGATATTATCTTTGTTTGCATTTATTGAATCCCTTGCCACAAATAATTTGTCAATAGAAGATGGGAAAATAAAAATAAATAATTCATTTCGGGATGTAGCGCAGCCCGGTAGCGCGCTTCGTTCGGGACGAAGAGGCCGCTGGTTCGAATCCAGTCATCCCGACAAATATATTTTGATTAAAACAGAAGAATAAGAGGTGTCTTCTGTTCTCATAAAAGTTCTTAGCTGCTTAATGAAAATCTTGAAGAAAGCATATAATATCAAACAGAATAATCCCGAATATTTCTGGCTTATTTATTTCAGCTTCCCCTCTGCCACAAAACCCGAACTCTTTATTGCAGGCAAATCCAATGTCATTATTGTCTGTGTTCGGAAAATATGTAATCAGTTATCTCTATTTTTTTCAGCAACTCCAAATCCTCATTCCAGTCTTTCATTTTCCGTTTGTATTCCGCCTGGGTTTTGATAATCCTGAGCGTATGTGGAGATCCTTTTTTGATTGTTTCGGTTTTCAAATCAATCACTACCCGCCCGATGGTATATTTCATACCATTTCTTTCGCTTTGATTTTTCCGGTAATCAAAAATCTGTTCAACAGGCGATTCCAGGAATGCTTTTAATAGCTGCCACTGTTTTTTATCACCGGCTGCATCAGGCACTTGCCTTGACCAATCAGCGGGTGGCTGCGGTTTATTGTTTACGCGTACCTGCAAATATTGCCGACAGGTAAGCAATATTTTATTGGCAAGCGCCCTTCTTTCAGGTAGTTCAAGTAGCTCCGGGATCATTACATGATTGATATAATTTCTCGCCTGATTTCGGGTAAGGGTTTCGGTTATGGTGTTTATCCAGGCTTCATCCTTAAGATGATCCATAACATATTATTTAGATATTGGAACCAGCGTTCAATTTGTAAAATCAAAATTGTACAGCGCCGTATTCAAACCGATTATTTTCTGGAAAGATATGAATCGTAAATATAAAAACCACTTGTAAGACCACGGCCCCGATGAAGTTATGCTTTATATAGATATCATCTTCATCTTTCACGCGAACACAGGTCAATGGCGGTTTGTTCTATCAGTTTATCTTCTCCGTAATGATAGGCCATAGTAGTTTCAGCGTTTTGTTTTGGCTTAGTAGCTTTTATTTAACCGTTTCTGCCTGTCGTCAAAAATACGATAATAAGTCACTTTACTATCATCGCTTAAAAACGATCGGCTCACCATTTCCTTCACTGCATCTTCTTTGCCGGTCATTTCATCCAGGATATTTTCTGCAAGCTTTACAGGAATATCAATTCTGGTGGCAAAAGAAAGAAAACTCTGCCTGGTGTATATACCATATTTCTCGAAAACCGGCTCTTTGTAATCGCCCTCAAACAAGCCGTCTCTCATGCAAATATCCGCATCATTCAGATGAAGCGCAGTATTCATAAGGTCATACGCGGGACTTAACAGATAATCTCCCTGGCTACTTTCCATCACGGAAAAATTTTTGAGGTGTGCATCGCCGTTAGCTATGAGGTAATTGAATACAACGAGTTTAAAAAAATTGAGTAACTCTACTTTTGCAGCTGGTACATATTGTTGTATCAAATGCGCCATGTCTAAATATGATGCATTGTATTTGTAATCATCGCCTTCGGCCTCCGATGTTCTACCAAGTAAGGTAGCAAAATCTTCTACCTGGTATTTTGAACCATCGGGCTTATAGTCAAAGCGACGGGTGATATAAGCAGGGGTTCCATCATTAAAAAAAATCATGGCGGCAGCAGCAGTTTTAATATTAAAAACCTGCGTGGCAATTTGCATGGTTACCTGTTCATTTGACGGCATGTCTTCCACTCGTTCCAACCGCTCAGTAGGAACCGGTTTTAAAATATATGACCCTTTATTTTCCACCAATACCAGTTCTTTTTTCTCTAACCGCAGGCTGTATTTTTCCTGGTAGCCGCTGATGCTCATTCCCTTTCTCTTTTCATTGTACTCCCGGGTGAGAGCGGCATTTTTCCCCGGGGGACCGAATGAGAGAACGTGGCTCACCGCTTTTGTACGGCTACCAAACAACAACATCCTTCCGGTGGGGCTATAAGTAGAATAGCCCGGTTGCAGCGTACATGGACAATATTTTATATCAGGCATCTTCATTGGTTTCTTTAACGGTTAACGGGCCAATACTATCCCGGGTAGCTGTTGCGAGCAGTAGCCCAAAATAATCGTTCTCATCTATCTTCAACATACGGCATTGTATTTTCTTATTAACCCCTTCGCTCAGCAGGTTGGCAAACGCAGGAAACAATATCTTGCTTTGATATGGTTCTTTGCATAGCGGCATTGTAATACTCACCGGCCTTCCGCTGTCTCTGATGTATCCCTCCAGATAAGTGAACATGTACTTTTTGCCCTTTTTCTCCAGCAAGCCCGCAGGCACGCCATTATACAATACTTGCGCTTTCCTGGTATGTGGGGTACTTTTTGCCAAAATCATTTTATTTATGCTCAGGTTCTTTTAGCACCAACTGCATGTTCAACCCTAATGCGTCTGCTAATTGAAGAATGGTACTTAGTGATGGATTGGCTTTACCGGCTTCCACCAATTGAATAGTACGTGTGCTAACTCCTGCAATAGCGCTTAACTGCGGCTGTAATAACCCGAGCAACTCCCGCCTCTGACGTAAAGACTTTCCAATTTCTATCGCTGTATTACGCACCATGGTTCGCTTTTGGGCGCAAAATAGTAAATTATTTTGACAAAACACTAAAAGGCGCAACATACTGCGTAATCTTATAACCTTAAGGTTATAGCATTACCCTGTGTGCGCAAAAGCAAACTATGCTGCGGAATTGGAAAACGATTCACTGTTATTTGTTTGTTTGCTGATAAGGCACCTCATCCCCGGCCAATATACTTTCTGCATAAGAGCTATCTGCACTACATATGGTACCAGGAATTTCTTCTACATCAATTTCACCACTCATTAGCTTGGGTAAAAGAAGGTCATGTGCTTAGCGAAGTTGGTTGTTTTGATGATTTAGAATTGATTTCAATCGAACGCATTTAGAAGTAGATATGTCAAATTCCCTTATCCTCTCTTCCTGCGGTAATGGGATATCTAAGCCTCTACAATATTTTAAGCTGAGGAGCTTTTGTGAGGTCCCAGAAGATTCCTGTTGGAATCTATTTTGCATCTCTTCACTAGTCATAAAGCAATAAATAAGCGTAGAAAAAAAGTCAGAAGTAGACTTGAAGATAATCACATTCTTTACAGAGAATACAAATAGAGAATCTACAATTGCCACATTTCTTAAATCCGCTTCTAATTCATGTAATCTTCTCCTATCATGATTTCGATTTTGATAGAGACGCTTTTTATGCACCGATTTGCAAAGTACAAAAAGATTGAGTAACTAACCGTGTGCAAATGAAGGGTAATGAAGAAGATGGTGCTTCAGACGCACCTCTAAAAATTTTGGCGGACACCTATTTAGGCACCTATTTAGTGGTGCTTTTACGAAAAAAGCAGATAAGGCTGTTTCGCTAAATCCGCTTCTGTATTGCATTTGAGAGAGGAAATTTCTCATTCCAGTGACCCCGCAGAGGCTCGAACTCTGGACCCACAGATTAAGAGTCTGTTGCTCTACCAACTGAGCTACGGAGTCATATTTAATAAAAAATACATCTGTACCTATTAGTTACCCGACCTGGATTCGAACCAAGACAAGCAGAATCAGAATCTGCTGTACTACCGTTATACTATCGGGCAATTTGACCGCAAATGTACAATTTTATGGTTTTACTTTTGAGCGCTTTATTGCCAATATTATTAAAAAAATAAAACTGGCTGAATAAAATAAAAATAAATGAAAAATCCTGTGAAAAATGTGTGAATAAGTATAAAAGTTCCTGGAAATTATTGAATCTTTCTTTATTGCAGAACCAATATATTTGCCTGCTTGCAGGCATTTGCCATCAAACCCTATAAAAACCCTATAAAATTAAATAAGTAACCGTGAGATTAAAGAGTTTAGAAATCAAAGGATTTAAAAGTTTTGCAGATAAAACGATAGTCAACTTCGACCAGGGAATTACCGGAGTAATAGGTCCGAACGGGTGTGGCAAAAGTAATATTGTTGACAGTATCCGCTGGGTTATCGGCGAACAAAAAATAAGCCAGCTGCGAAGCGAAAACCTGGAAAGTCTTGTCTTTAATGGTTCTAAAAACCGGAGCGCCAGCGGGCTTGCAGAAGTGAGCCTCACCTTTGAGAATACTAAAAATTTACTTCCTACAGAATTTAGTACGGTTACCGTTACCCGAAAATATTATAAAAACGGAGAAAGCGAATACCGTCTCAATGATGTAAGCTGCCGTCTGAAAGATATTCATAATCTCTTTATGGATACAGGGGTAAGCACCGATAGCTATGCGATTATAGAGTTGGGAATGGTAGATGATATTATAAAAGATAAAGAAAACAGCCGCCGCAGAATGCTGGAACAAGCTGCCGGAATATCCATTTATAAAACAAGAAAACGCGAAGCAAAATTAAAACTGGATGCTACAGAGCAAGACCTGGCAAGGATAGAAGACCTTCTTTTTGAAATCAATAATCAATTAAAAACTTTAGAAAGTCAGGCAAAGAAGGCGGAGAAATATTATGAAATAAAAAAAGATTATCGCGAATTAAGTATTGAATTAGCCAAAGCTGCTCTCGAAGGATTTAATATCACTTATAAAGAATTAAACGAACAGCAAAAAGCAGAGACTGATAAAAGGATAGAGTTGGAAGCTATGATAGCAACAGAAGATGCGGCAATTGAAAAAGAAAAAACCGGGTTTATTGAAAAGGAAAAAGCACTTCAGCTACAGCAACATGCTTTTAATGAATTGACTAATACGGTTCGTGAAAAAGAAAATAAGAAAAATTTGAGCGCTCAACGTTTACAGCATCTTACAGAAAGAGAAAGCAGCTTAAAAGATTTTTTACTGAAAGCAGAAGGCCAGTTAAAAGGAATTGACGAAAGCATTCAATTTACCAAAACGCAAATAGCTGACGAAGAAATAAAACTAACAGAGCAAAAAGAACATTTAGAATCGCTTAAAAAAAATGTAGAAGAAAAAAGAGCGGTTTTAGATGAAAAAAGAAGAGCTGTCGATATTTTACGACAAGCTCAAATGTTATTGCAACGTAACCATTTTGATGCAGAAAAGAAAGTGGCTGTTGCAGATACATCTATATTTAATCTGCAACGATCCATTGCACAAATCGAAGAAGAACAAAAGCAAAGAACTGAATCTCTTTCAAAACTTGAAGAAGATAAAAAACAAAAGCAAACAGAACTTGATGAGAAGAAGGAAACACTGGATCAACTGAAAAAACAAAATGAATTTACTAAAGAACAAATTCTTGATACGCAATCTGAACTGGAAAAACTAAGAAGTGAATTAGCGGAAGAAAACCGTGTATTAGATTCAAAACAAAATGAGCACGACCTGTTGAAAAGCCTGATAGATAAAATGGAAGGCTATCCGGAAAGTGTAAAATTTCTTCATAATAATCAATCCTGGAATTATACCGCTCCCATTCTTTCCAATATCATTTATGTAAAAGAAGAATATCGCGCAGCGGTGGAAAATGTGCTGGAGCCTTACCTTAATTATTACGTAGTTGATAATCTGAAAGATGGTTTGACCGCGGTACATTTATTAGATGAAAATAAAAAAGGGAAAGCCAATTTCTTTCTTTTGGATCAATTGAATTTATTTGAAAATCGTACTTCGGCAGAAATTCCTGGTGCTATTTCAGCTTTGAGCGTTATTGAAATAGATGAAAAATACAGCCATCTCGCGAACTATCTTCTAGGCAATGTTTTTATCACTGAAAATGGAGAAAAATTAACAGGTAATCCTGATACATCAAGGGAAGCCATCATACTCGAAAAAAACGGCAAATATGTACAGGGGAAATATTTTCTTTCAGGAGGAAGTGTTGGTTTATTTGAAGGGAAAAAAATTGGAAGAGCTAAAAACCTGGAAAAGTTAACAGAAAAAATTTCGCTTCAGCAAGTGAAAGTAAATGACCTGAAAAAAGAAATTAGCTCAAAATCAAATAAGATAATTGCCTTTAATGAAGAGTTGAAAGAAAATGCAATTCAACAAACACAGCAACTTATTAATGACTTGATCAATTCAACCTATCTTATTCAAAATAAAATTGAAAATAACTTACAACAGCATTCCAAAGCCAAAAGTCAATTGGAAGAAATGAATCAGCAACTGGAGCAGAATCTCACAGGAATAAGTGAAACACGGGACTTGCTATCAACATTGTTAGCGCAGGTTGCGGAGCATGATGAAAAGATGAAATTTGCAGGAGCTGAATTTATAAAAACCGAAGCAGGATATAACGAAGTAAACCTGTTATATAACGATAACAATCTTCAGCTTACACGCCAGCAAAGTAAAGTAACCGCCCTTAACCAGGAACTTGAATTTAAAACAAGGCAGTTTACAGATTTGAATATGCAAATCAAAAACAGTAACATTCAATTAAAAGAATCATTTGAAAATATTTTAGCCACCTCCACTGAATTAAAAAGTATTGAAGAAGAATTGGTATCCTTATTGAAAAATAAAGAAGGAGAAGAAAAGAAACTGAACGAAGCTGACCAGGCTTATTATAATTTAAGAAATGAATTGAATGATAAGGAAAGTGAATTGCGCCACAAGCAAAAAGCAAAAGAACAAAGTGACCTTTTAATAAATGAAATAAAAGACAAACTGAATGAATTGAAACTACACCTTGCCGGAATGAAGGAAAGATTGAATGTGGAATTCAGGGTAGATCTTGACGCTATTTTGGATGAAGAAAGAAAAACCGAAACCCCGCTTGAAGAACTACAGGAAAAAAGTGATCGTATGAAAAAGCGTTTGGAAAATATGGGGGAAATAAATCCTACCGCCATCGAAGCTTTTACAGAAATGAAAAAACGTTTTGATTTTATAAAAGAACAAAAAGAAGATTTGGTAACTGCTAAAGATTCCTTATTGCAAACGATCCAGGAAGTGGAAACAACAGCGAATCAAAAATTCTTAGAAACTTTTAACCAGGTAAGAGACAATTTTCAAAAAGTTTTCCAGGCATTATTTACAGAAAATGATACAGCGGATATGGTGCTGGAAAATCCTGATGATCTTGCTGAAACCGGGATTGATATTATAGCCAAACCAAAGGGAAAGAGGCCTACAAGCATTACACAATTAAGCGGTGGTGAAAAAACGCTTACTGCCACTGCATTGTTATTTGCCATCTACCTTATAAAACCGGCTCCATTTTGCATCCTGGACGAAGTAGATGCGCCTTTGGACGATGCCAACATTGATAAGTTCACTCAAATGATCAGGAAGTTTAGTAAAGATTCTCAATTCATTATTGTTACGCATAATAAAATGACAATGGCATCAGTAGATGTAATTTACGGAGTTACTATGCAAGAACCAGGAGTGAGTAAATTAGTGCCGGTGGATTTCAGAGGATTGGATCATACTTTTGTAAATTAAAGGAGCACTCCAATTCAGAGTTCGAAGATTTGCACACGTAGTAAATAAACACCAGGCTTATCGTCGCTGGGACAGGAATAAGGGGAATTCGAATATTAACCTCAAAAGGAGTAATAAGAATTGCTCTTCAGCAAACAAACAAATATTAAAGGTTCTTCTTTCGATAATTATAAACGAAGTAAAAAATACCCACCTGCCATCATTGGGAAAGGAATATTGCGGATTCTTATTTACCAAAAATTAAAAAAAACCGGCTTCGTATACTGCGAGAGCCGGTTTGCAATATTTTAAAATACAGCTTACCTTCTTCAACAATTCAAGTTGAAAATTCCAGGTTCCAAATATTCAATGAATTAAGGATTTGTTGAAGCAGGAGGAGGAGTTGTTGATACAGGAGTAGTTGTCGAAATCTGGGGAGCAGGAGGAACAACATCCTTTTCGTTCATCCCGGCTTCTATCTCGTCTTTTACATGCTGCTTTGCATCATTAAATTCGCGGACGCCTCTACCAATACCTTTCATAAGATCTGGAATCTTTTTGCCACCGAAAAATAATAAGATTACTAAAAGGATCAATAACCATTCGGACTCTCCGGGCATTGACAGGAGTAAAACGGGTTTCAGAATAATACTTAACATGAATTAAAAATTTAAGTTTATAAAAATTTCTATTGCAAAGTTAATAGAACATAAGTCAGTGAATTGTAAATTTTCAAGTTTAACCAAAAAGAATTGATAATTTTTATTTTGCCATTAGGCTACTCTGCAAATCATAGAGTATAGTTTCCTGTAATTAAATCAATAAGAAGTCAATCATATAAACAATCAAAAGAAATTAAAATTTTCTTTACAATTAAGAACCTGGTTTCTAAGCATAATATATTATTTGCTATCAAAATTTCATTTCAAATTTCTAATATATTTTGCTATTTCTTCCCCCCATCCACTTCTATCCATACCGGTGCATGGTCGCTTGTTTTTTCCCAACCACGAACATATAGGTTCACGCCGGCAGCGAGAAGACTTTTATTAAAATGCGGACTTAATAAAAAATGATCAATGCGCAAGCCTGCATTGCGTGCATAAGCATTCCGGAAAAAGTCAAAATAAGTATAGATCACTTCATCAGGATAGAGTTTTCGAATAGCATCTGTCCATCCTTGTTCTGTAAGTGTTTTAAAGGCAGCGCGTGTTTCCGGGCGAAACAATGCATCATCCACCCAGCGCTCAGGCTTGTAAACATCAATCTCAGTTGGTATTACATTAAAATCACCGGTAAGTATTACAGGGACATCCGATGCAAGTAGTTCGGCGGCATGCTGAATCAGTCTTTCGAACCATCGCATTTTATAATCAAACTTTGGTCCTGGTGCCGGATTACCATTTGGCAGGTAGAGGCAGCCAATAATGATACCATTTACTTTGGCTTCAACATAACGGCTGTTAATATCTTCAGCGTCTCCGGGAAGTATACGTCTTATTTCTTCTGATGGTTTATCGCGCGTGAGTATCGCTACTCCATTCCAGCTTTTTTGCCCATGCCATATTGCATGATATCCCGCATCTTTTATAGCCTGCTCCGGAATTTTTTCCGGGGGGGCTTTTAATTCCTGGAGGCATGCCACATCAGGTTTCGTTTCCTCAAGCCAGCGAAGAAGTACCGGCAAGCGTGCATTAATACCATTTACATTGTATGTAGCTATTTTCATAAAACGATTTTGAAAGATGATACAAACTTAAAACTTTAAAAAGAATTGATCAACCGGGTTTTTTTGTTGAATAAATTATTATACAGTGGCTGTCATTCAGAAACTTAAATACCCATAAAGTGTAAAATTAAATCCAGTTGATCTTTAAGATCAAACATCTACCTAATTATCCATAAAAGATCATTTTATTTTATGGATCTATATTAAACATAGAAAACAATAATTGCTCCATCTCATTTTATACCTTTTAAAGCCAATATTTTTCCAATCATTTGTAATTATCCCAAAAGCGTTTTACATTTAATGATTATTAATTACCAAAAATTACATTATGTCTTTAATTACCAGGTTTTCCAATGGCTGGACCATTGCATCGAATAGTATTAAAGTTTTAAAAGAAAACCGCCAGCTTATTATCTTTCCCATCCTTTCAGGTATTTCAATGATTGTGATTTTAGTTTCTTTTTTTACGGTGGTGCTTGGATTGAATGGCTGGAATGTTGACAATGTAAAAGATAGTAGTACTGTTTGGAGCTATGTACTTTTATTCGCGTTTTATATAGTCAATTATTTTGTGATCGTATTCTTTAATATGGCGCTGATACATTGTACATCGTTGTATTTTAAAGGAGAGGAGGTAACCATAAGAAAAGGAATTGATTTCAGCATAAGCCGTATCGGCAGCATTTTTGCGTGGGCGGTGTTCGCGGGTATAGTTGGTGGTGTATTGAAGATCATCCAGGAAAATGTCGGTTCATTGGGCAAGATCATCACCGGAATTGTGGGTGTGGTTTGGAGTATTGCCACTTTTTTTGTGGTGCCTGTAATAGCTTACGAAAACCTAAGTCCTATAGCCGCTTTTAAAAGATCAGCCAGCCTGATGAAAGAAAAATGGGGTGAAAGTATCGGAGCCGGGTTTAGTTTTTTCCTCATCAATTTTGTGGGCATCTTAACGATAGCGTTAGTAGCTTTTATTATTGCACAGATTAATATAATTGCAGGTCTTTTTATTGGTGTGACGGGTGTTCTGTTGCTGCTCACTGTAATGAGTGCGGTAAAAACAATCTTTATCAGCGCGATATATCATAATATAAATGGTGATCCTGTTGAACTTTATAACCAGCAATTTATTGACAATCTGTTTGAGTATAAAAAGAAATAATGTAGTTCAAAGCCTTTTAATTTTATCAAATTTTTCCTTAAATGCTATATGCAAGGGATAAACACAATCAAGATATCCCCATATTTTCCTGATTTTAATTGTAGGATCTTCTTATTGTTTTGCAAGTACCAACGGTACATAAACAGATTGGGTAAATTGCATTGTTCCGAAATCCGATTGGGTAAAAAACAAAAACCCTTTCAGAATTAACTGAAAGGGTCTAATAATCATGGCAGCTACCTACTCTCCCACATTGTTGTGTAGTACCATCGGCCATGAGGGGCTTAACTTCTCTGTTCGGTATGGGAAGAGGTGAACACCCTCGGCAAAACCACCATAAAGAGGTTGCCGGGAAAAAGTATCAAGATGAAAGTATCAAGTATCAGGAAAGACATTCTTCTCTTGCTACTTGCGACTAACTACCTGCTACTATTAGCGACTAATAAATTAACATAAAGGGAAAGTTGCAATACTAATAAAAAAAATTAAAAGCTTACGGGCAATTAGTACTACTTGGCTTTGACATTACTGCCTTTATACCTATAGCCTATCAACGTCATAGTCTTTGACGACCCTTAAAAGAAAACTCATCTTGAGGTTGGTTTCACGCTTAGATGCTTTCAGCGTTTATCCTATCCGTACATAGCTACTCTGCACTGCACCTGGCGGCACAACAGATACACCAGCGGTACGTACGACCCGGTCCTCTCGTACTAAGGTCATGTCCTCTCAATTTTCTAGCGCCCATCACAGATAGGGACCGAACTGTCTTGCGACGTTCTGAACCCAGTTCACGTGCCACTTTAATCGGCGAACAGCCGAACCCTTGGGACCTTCTCCAGCCCCAGGATGTGACGAACCGACATCGAGGTGCCAAACCTC
>DATCFT010000011.1:0-60950 GCA_036509335.1 Hanamia sp. | reverse complement strand
GCTTACCAATACATTCATTCATATTTTTTTATTAGCACCCTCATTGTTTTTAGTATTAGGTTTTGCTTTAAGAAGCACTACGGTTTTACCTAAAATATTTATTTGGTCAGCTATTGCTTTAGGAATATTTTTTCAGTTATTGGGTGTAATAGCTTTATTTGACAACAAATTCATATTGATAGTGATTGTCATTTTGATGTTGCAAAACTTATGGACAATAACCGCAAGCATAACTCTTTTAATAAAGAAAGGGAATTAGCCCCCACGTTGTGCTGCCAACTTTTGGAAAGTTATCATGACTTTTCATTCTCAAAACTTCCAGAACAAACTTTCCAAAAGTTCCGAAACATTCCAATTTTATTTTCTCCTGCATTTCACTTTGTCAAAAATCCAATAAGTAAGTTTGGTGGATAAGATGCCCAAACCTGCGCCAGCGATCACTTCCGATAAATAGTGATCTTTATTATATATCCTTAGCGTACCGACACCTGCTGCAATAAGGTAACCACTGTAGCTCAATAAATTGTTGCTTTGCTTCAATTCCTGGTGCAAGATTTCGGCTCCCCGAAAAGCATTCGCTGTATGACCTGATGGGAATTCCGTATTTAAATTGGTATTAAATCCTTTAATGTTACGCGAAAATAATCTCATTCCATAACCAATGCCACCCGTAATAATTATAGAGCCTGCATCTATGATAAGATGTTCCCTGAAGCTATGAGCCATGTTGACATGTAAGGCATCCATGAGATAAATTGAAGCAGAAGGAGCCCACATCAGGTAATCCTCAGCATTGGTGTGAAAGCCCGGATAATTTTGCTGCACATGAGCCATTATAGTATTGTCCAGTTTCGAAATGTCATTTACAAAAGGCTTTAGTACTCCATATCCTATAAATGTTACAGGTATTATGAGCGCAGGAGGTTTCAGATAATGATTGTGACAATTTTCTTTTTGTATAGCACTACTATCAGGAGGGTTTGAGATATGAGAAGTATCCTGCCCGTGTAACGTACCGGAACAAAAAATAAAAAAGAGGGGTAGTAATAGTAAGCAACATCTTTCTTTTCTCATCTTCAAATGTTATTTATTAAATCTTAAAGTAAAATTCTGCGTATATACCTTACTGTTATAAAACCTTCGAATGCTTTTTAAAAGAATGGCAAATAACGGAATCAAATATACATTGATGTCTATAATGCGGTTATCTTTTTTATAAATAAGATTATTTTAAGTTGCTAAATCTCTGTTCCAGTTCCAATAACCACTTTTTTCTTTTATCCTCTGTTACAAATTTTACCATATTCAGGCTGATCCATTTCCGGTTTTTATAACCCAATTTCCAGAAGGTTCCTGTAAAGAATGCACGTTTTATGGCATTGCCAAATAGGAGCCTGTAAAAAAAACGATGCGTATTCATGGTTGTTATCAATGTAACACTTTGTATTTTCTTTAATTTTTTTGTCATAAAACCGTTTGATTTATAATCATAGGCAACGCCGGGAAAGATTACTTTATCTATAAATCCTTTAGTCATGGCTGGCATCAGCTCCCACCAAATAGGGAAAATAAAAATCAGGTGATCAGCTTTACCAAGGCGTTCCTTATATTCTATCACCTTGGGATCTACCGGTTTTCTGTTTACAAAAGCCCGGAGGTCCTCTTGTGTCATTACAGGATTAAAATTTTCTTTATCAAGATGGATCAGATCCACTTCATGGTTATTCTTTAAAAGCCCGGCTGTAACTGAATTAAGAATAGCATTGCAATAACTGCCATCATAAGGATGATTAAATACGATTACTGTTTTCATTTGTATTATTTTAATTTGATAACACAAATGTCCTCAACCATAAAACGGTACACGATAACAATTGTTAAGAAAAATTATCTCCTGTTTCTGATCCGGCTCAATGATACCGGCGTGATGCCTAAGTAGGAAGCTATATAATGCTGGGGAACTCTACGCAATATCTCGGGTTGGTTCTTTATTAGTTCTTCGTATCGTTTTTGAGGATTGTCTTTGATGCGCGAAAGAAATAAATGCTGGTAAAACAACAATCTTTGAAAAATATGTTCTTGTACAGATTTTGCCAAAGAGGGCGAAGTATCAAGGATCATCTGAAAATCCTTTTTGGTTATAGTGCGAATGGTACAGGGTTCAATGGTCTCAATAGTAAATAAGCTTTTCTCATTTGCATTAAAGCTTTCGATAGAAGAGACAGCCTGTCCTTCAAAGAAAAACTGGAATGTAACTTCTTTGCCATCATTATTGAACCAAAGCCTTATGCATCCTTTTTCGATATAAAAAGCTTTTTTGGATATGTCGCCTTCACGCAATAAAATAGTTTTGGCAGCAATATCCTGGTGTTTAAAAAGATGCGAAAATTCGTTCCAGTCAGGTAATTCAAGTAATTCAGGTGGGAGATCAGGCATGAATTAAAATTAAGACATTTAAAGAAAATTGAAAACCTTTTTATTTGTTGGTTTGCTGTTAAGTCTCCCAAATCCTAACTATCATTAATGAATGTTTTCTTATTAAGGTTGATCACTTACCTTTTATTTCTGTTACATTCTTTATACTCATCGGTATCACCAATCCACCCGGCATCTTAGGATTGTCTTTAACATCTGCATTTCCATTTATTTCCTGGTTGACTTTGGCATTGACTATCCATCCGGTATTTTTATCTACAGTAATTTCTGAAGTCATGGTACCCGCCAAATCATATTTTATCGGCATCCCATTAGTTTCTATATATGCATCTTTATTAGCAGTCTGTATCTTTCCATCGCCATGGATAATAAAAGTAGAATCTTTACTTCCTTCATAAACAAATGTGGAAACCAAATCTGCCGACATCGCACTTTCCAATTGAGTATGAATAATCCATTTATCGCCTTTTGAAACCGGTCCTTCGGGAAAAATAGCCGTGACCATCTCTATACTTCCTTTCATTCCTTTCTCTCCAAAAGCTTTCATCAACTGAGTTTTGAGTTGTTGTTTTTTAGCTTCGGACAATTGGGGAAATTTTTTAAAAATATCGTGGAATAATGAATCCAGACCATTGACCTGGTCTATTTTCCCTGTTCTTGTCATTTTAATATAAAAAGGTTTATTAGTCATTTCTGAAAGAAGAGTAGATACAATATCACTGGTGTCATTTTTTGATGAACTAAATTCTACAGATCCTTGCGGGAGCTCCATTTCCATATTTAGGTTCCGGAAATTAACCTCCATCATATAATATTTATCATTTAGATCCTGAATTAAATAGGTGGTTTTGCCATGAACACTCATTCCTATATTCATAGTTTGCCCATTTATGGTTTCTGTAACAGTGGATTTAGAATCTTGCACCTGAGTGTAAGTTTCGCCTTTTTTGAGGTTTAAAGACAGGTTTACTTTTTGTGCACGAACTGGTACAAATAATAAAAGTAATATTCCTAATTGGAGGAGGTTTCTCATTTTAATGCAGTTAAATTAAAGTTGATGAAGAATTATTTATTTAAAACTAATAGCAATATATTAACTTTTAAGAAATCATTAAAACACCCTATTTGTTTGTTTACTGTAAATGAACTTGAATTATCAAGTATAATAATTACACCTTAAAATAATCTTCCAGTTCCGTCAGCGTGTCAGACGAAGTTTGAAGATCTTTAATGATCAATCCCTTTTCCATCAGCAAAATGCGTGTACACACTTCCGTTATATGATTGAGGTCATGACTGCTTATCAGGATAGTCATAGGTTTCTTTTCATTTAATTCCCTAACCATATGTATCAACCTTATTTGCGAGGAAGGATCAAGATTGGCAAAGGGCTCATCAAGGATCATTATTTCCGGATCCTGGAGCAAACATGCGGCTATACCTACTTTAAACTGGTTTCCTTTTGAAAGGTCGCGGATGTATTTACCGCTTTTTAAAACAGAGCCGTCAAAAAAAGCTGTTAAACCGGCAAGCATTTCATCCACATTAGTCCTGGTGCGGTTGTGTAATTTTCCTACAAAATAAAAATATTCTTCCGGCGTCAGGTAAGGAATTAAAAAACCTTCATCAATATAGGAAGCTGTGTAATTTTTCCATTCTTCATTTTTTGAAACATCTTTTTCATTCGATAAAACTTCGCCCCTATCGGCTTTTACAAGGTCAAGCAGCAGGCGGAATAAAGTTGTTTTTCCTGCTCCGTTGTTTCCGACTAATCCAATAATTCCATTCCGGATTTCAAGTTGCGGAATATCTACAGCAACTTTTTTGTTGTAGGTTTTCACAAGATTATTTATTGATATCATTCTTTTCTTTCTTATTTTATATTTATTATTCTTTATTTCATATCTCCTGCACTACCTTTCTCTAAACCCTTCCAGCATTTTATATTTTTGTTTTTTAAATTGAAGAGTAATTTTATTCAGCCACCAATCCTGCATGATGAAACTGGCCATTCCTAAAATGCCAACCGCGGCGATCCCTGACCATTTATTAATAAGTAATGCAAAAGGCAAATAGATGATGCCGCCTATCACAAGGATAACAAGTGAATACAGCCATTGTGCTGCGCCGGTGCCCTGGTAATTGAATGTAGCACCTTTACTTAGATCCAAACCTTTATAATTTAATGTGCCAATGAATGCAGTGAGTACCGCGTGGATCCCGATATTAAAAAGCCATGATGCGAATAGTATAGGAATTAATTTCCAGCTGATAAAGCCATAGAGTAAACTGAGTAAAAACGAAATCGTACTAAATGAAATCAATAAAGTCATTTTGCCTTTTATATAAGTCTGAATGGGAATATTAGAACTCATCATTCCGTCGAAATGGCTGCTTTGCCATGCAAATAGAAATTGCCCATAACTCGCCATAAACATCCCGGTGATAAAAATAGATCCAATAAGAAGAATGCCAAGACTTTCATTTGCAAAATATTCGGGCCTGTAAAAAATATAACCATAAAATAGAAATATTACAGAAAGAAGTAAAAGTGTGCGGGGTCGCTTATTTCTTAAAATAAGTTTAATGTCTATTGCCATCAGATCGCCATAAGTGCCAAATCTTTGCAGCCAGCTATAATCGGTTGATTTCTTTTCTCCGGAAGACTTTTCTAAATTTTCCAGGTAAAAATTATTTCGTAAAAACTGGCTGTTATTATACCAGGCAGCAATTGCCAGCGCTAAAAAGACAATACAAATCAGGGGTGTTTTTATTACAAAAGTAAATAGAGAAACAGACCAGTCTCTCAAAGAAAAGATGTGGAAATAATCAGCCGCAATTACCAAAAGAATGACAAGAAAAAAACCTATAAGCCACCATTGACTTAATATCGTTTTTCTTTTGATGAACAACACAAGGAAGTGATTAAAAAATGCAAGACTGAAAATACTTATGACCATGGCAAGAGAAACCAATGAGCCATATTTTGCCCCAATTACCGAAATAATAAAAGGTAAAAAAATAAAGAAGGGTAAAAAAATAAATACGGAGAAAAGAGAGCGTACATTTAAAAAACCAACCAATTTATTTCGCCTGATATTTTGAGTCAGGTAAGGAAGAACTGCAAGTGTAGGCAGATCCTGCATAATAAAACGCATAATAATATCAAAAGAAAAATAATAAAGGATCAGACCCAGGAAAACACGAATTACATCCTGTCCCGGTGAGGCTTCTGATAATATCTTTTCTAAAGAAAATCCAAGGAGAATAGCTACGGCCGTCAGATACAAAACAAAAAAACCAATAATTATTTGCATGGCAACATTTCTTCCTGCACTCCGGCTTCGCCAAAACGATTTCCACTGATGTTGTAATAATGTATAGATCACAAATTAGTTTGAGGTGACAAAGTAATATTAAAATGTGAAAATGCGTCTTGAACTTTTGGAAAGTTATTTAAACTCTTTAAAATCAAAGACTCATTAAACAAACTTTACAAAAGTTTTTCTGCATAAGTTTATCAAAAAGTAAAAGATAAGAATCCACAATATTTATAAGTTTACTGTACACTTTTAAAAAGTTATTTAAACTCTTTAAAATAAAAAACTCATTGCGCAAACTTCCAAAAGTTTTTCATGTTATTTCTGTCAGCTTCCCGAAATTTATATTATTCTTTTATAAAGCCTTCCTTCAAATCTTTCCACTCGTTTTTTAAAATGCTATAATAAACTGTATTCCGCCTGAAGCCATCATACATCAATGTATGGCTCCGTAAAATACCTTCAAATTTTCCGCCGATTTTCTGTATAGCATTTCTTGAGGCATTGTTTCTTTCATCAGTTTTCAATTCTACACGCTCTGCATTCAGTTCGCCAAAAGCGAAATTAAATAATAAATATTTACAATTGCGGTTCAGTCCTGTTTTCTGAAACTCTTTACCAATCCATGTAGAGCCTATCTCTACTCTGCTGTCAACATTTGAAATATTCATAAAACTGGTACTGCCGGCGTAAGCATTTTTCTTTTTATCAAAAATAGAAAATGAATAACGGGTTTTATTTTTTCTTTCATTCAATGATTTTTCCACATATTCCGTCAATAATTTTTCTGAATATATTGGAGTTGGCGAGTACTGAAGAAGTTCTTTTTCTTCAATAGCAATCTTCAGTAAATTTTGGATGTCTGTCAACTTAAGTGGCCTTAACAGAGCCACAGAATTTTCAAGTATAATTTCTTTGTCAAAAGGAAAGTTCATATTTATGAATTAAATTTTATTAATAAAACCCGACACCTGATACCTCACAACAACCCCAACAATTCCCACATTTTCTTTCTCACTTCATTTCCTCTGCCGTCGTAATTATTTACCACAAAAGAAAAAGTGTACTGGTTATTATCTTTCCCTTTGATGTAGCCTGTATAAGAAATTACCCCATTGATAGAACCACTTTTCATTTTGATACCACTGATAGTGGGAAGCGCATCATAAAATGAGGGGAACCATTTTTGCTTTCTCGCGTATTCCATTACAGTTACCAGTGCCTGGGTAGTGACACGATTAGAAGGGGAGAGGCCGCTTCCGTCAACGATGTTGATGGCGTAAGGCTCAATTCCATGATTTTTCCAAAAGCTGTGAATCACATTTACACCGCTATCAGTGTTACCCACTTTTGTAAAGTTATATGCCAATGTTTTAATCAACGCTTCACCATACAAATTGATACTGCGCCGGAGAAAATGAAAAATAATGCTATCTAATACCGGTGATGTATAGGTGTAAAATACTTTTACCTGTTTCAAATTATTTGGCGTTGAATAATCTTTTGCGATTTTTTCTACCGGCTCATTTTTTAAAGCTCCTTCCAGTGTCAGAGCCAGTTGGGTGGCGGGACGTGGCATGGCCCCTGAAATAGTAAAATGATTTTCATTTACCGGCGTGGTACCTCTTACATGACTAAAAGAATCGCCCAGGGGTATATAAATATAATTATTGTCTCCGCTTCCTTTTGCTCCTGAAGTAACTTCTGATTTTAAATTCAATCCTTCTACAAAAGAAGGGTTAGTTCCTGCAATTTCTACAGGATCACCGATGTTTTGGCCCGATTTTAAGTACAGATCATACTGATTTTCCCGCCAGTTCAGCGCTCTTGCGCCGGCACCATAATAATTGCCAATATCCTGCCACACCCATCCGTTGGGAGTAGCTTCATCGTTCCACAAGCTTTCATCTGCATAAACATGACCTGTCATTTCGCGTATGCCTGCCTGTGATATAGCATTTTTAAAGGTGGAAATAATATTCTCCTCTTTGGTTTGGTCATAACGCCAACTTCCAAGAGTAGGATCGCCACTGCCTTTGATAACAATGTCGCCATGTAAAACTCCATCTTTAATTTCGCCTGTATATCCAAGTGTGGTTTTATATTTATAATCATGTCCTAATAATTCATAAGCGGTGGAGGCGGTAATTACCTTCTGGCAGCTTGCAGGCGCCACACCGATATTTGTATTCACTTCTGTAACGGGTTTACCGGTAGTAGTGTTCACCATATAAAGGCTGATAGTAGCATGTTTGAAAGTAGAATCGCCTTCAAATTTTTTAAAAGCTGTATTGAATACCTGGTCAATGGGTTGGGCCTGGGAATACGATGTGTAAAAAAAGAGAAATAAAATCAATAATTTTTTCAATGGATATAATTTTAATTTGAAAAAGGAAGTCGCTCAAAGCTAAAATATTTTGGCCAAGGATTACACGGATTTCTAATAAAGCGTGTCCTTCTCCTTTTGGAGAGGGCCGTCCGAATGCCGCAGCCGGGCGGAGGTTGGGGTGAGGCTTCTTTATCTTTAATTTTGCACTATGAAAAATATATATGCAACCATAATTACAATCGGTGATGAATTGCTGATTGGACAGGTAATAGATACCAATAGCGCCTGGATAGCGCAACAATTAAATAAAATTGGCATAGCTGTAAAAAAACGGATTTCTGTTGGCGATGTGGCTGATGAAATATGGAATGCATTGGATATGGAAAATAAAGGTGCTGACATCGTTTTAATTACAGGCGGCCTTGGGCCTACATCTGATGATATTACCAAACCCCTTCTTTGTAAATATTTTAAAGGTAAAATGATTGTAGATGAAGGCGCATTGCAAAATGTAAAACGTCTTTTTGAAAAAGTATATCACAAGCCCGTAACGGAAGTAAATTTAAAACAGGCCGAAGTACCTGATGTATGTGAAGTGATACAAAATAAAAGAGGTTCTGCACCTGGTATGCTCTTTCATAAAGGGAAAACCATTTTTATTAGCATGCCAGGAGTGCCTTACGAAATGCAGGGAATTATGGAAGATGTGATCCCTTATTTAAAAAAGAAATTTACACTTCCTGAAATTATTCACAAAACGATTCTTACCGCCGGCATTGGTGAATCAGCGATAGCTGAGATTCTTACAAATTTTGAAAAGCAATTGCCTAAAAAAATTCGTTTGGCCTATTTGCCAAATTATGGTATGGTGAGGTTGCGGCTTACTACTTCCGGCTCTGATAAAACAGTCACTGAAAAAATGATCCATGATCAGTTTATCCAGTTAAAAAAACTGGTAAAGAATTACATGGTAACCGATAAGGATGAGAGCATGGAAGTAGTTTTGGGGAAAATTTTGTTGAAACATAAAAAGACGATCTCGACTGCTGAAAGCTGCACCGGCGGAGCTATTGCGAGCCTCATTACTTCAGTACCGGGATCTTCTGCCTATTATGAAGGAAGCATTGTGAGTTATTCTTATGATATAAAAGAATCGCTTCTTAATGTGAAAAAAGAAACACTGGATAAATACGGAGCCGTGAGTGAAGAAACTGTAACAGAGATGCTGACAGGATTATTAAATAAAATGAATACCGATTTTGGCATTGCTGTTTCAGGAATTATGGGCCCCGAAGGTGGCACACCTGATAAGCCGGTAGGAACTGTTTGGATTGCCGTAGGTAATAAAGAAAAACATGTTTGTCAAAAATTAAAACAACGCTTTGAACGCAAAAAAAATATAGAAGTGACGGCTGTGATGGCGCTGAATATAATGAGAAAGTTTGTGTTGGATATTGTTTAACATGGCGTCATTATATTCCGGATATTATGTCTCTTTAGGGTTAAAGCAATAAATAGAAAGACTTCCTATTTATTAGTTTACTGTGAAATCTTCTTTTGTCTGTACACTTTCAAATAAAGCTCTTACCCTCCATAGCCTGCAATAAGATTAATAGTAAGTGCAATCATTATGGTATTAAAGCCAAAAGATAAAAGGCCATGAAGCATTGCTAAATACCTCAGTCTTTTCGAAGTGATCTGCACATCAGAAACCTGGAATGTCATTCCCAATACAAAAGAAAAATAAGCGAAATCAAAATATTCAGGTTTTGAATCACCGGGAAATTCAAGGCCTCCTGCATGAGTATTTGGATTTGTTTCATGATCGCCGTAATAAATATGCGCATAACGAAGTGTAAATATGGTGTGAATCAAAAACCATGAAAAAAGCATTCCTGCTATGGCAATGATCAATGACATCGTAGTATCATTATGCCCCGCCTTCTTTGAAATAATCAATAATAATACCGCAAGAAAGCTTGCTAACGTAGAGATTAGCACGATTATGAAAATAAAGGACCTGCTTGAATCCTGCACTTTGGATTGTTTCCGGATTTGTTTTGAATTAACAATAGAAAAGGTAATCCAGCTCATAACTATCATGCATATACTAAAAGTATCCCAACCGATCATAACATGTGAAAGAGGACCAATGTTTCTTATGTCTGCAATAAAATAAACAATTACCGCAATGACAAAACATATTAAAAGCTTTTGCAAAGAATTGATTCTTTCGAATAACGGAATTGATTTGGATTTTTTAATTTCTTTTTCCATTGATAAAAAAAATATTTGCCAAATATACAGGATGCAATTCCCGTTTGGATAAACTTTTTAAGTATTTCTTTAAAAGCGGATTTATTTAAAAAAAGCAGCCGGAAAATTGATATTGAATAAATTATTCCGGCTGCTTTGAATTCCAATACTAAATACTTATTCCTTTTTTAATGGCCTCTTTTAGAATTAGAGAATTGATAAAAAAGTCCGAATTGAAATACATTACTGTGAATTTTTGTAGAGTTGGAAGTATTGTTGAGGTTACTGAGTCCAAAGTTATACCTCGCATCCAAACCAAATCCCGAACTTGTAAGATAACCTATACCAACCGGGATTGAAAAGTTAGTCTTTTTAAAGTCGTTCTTAACATTAACAGTAACGTTACCAGAGGTGCTTTTTGCATTCGTCAAAAAACCAAGTTGTGGACCCGCTTCAATTCTGAAACCATTGTCAAACATGTATTGCCCTAATACCGGAACGTTTATAAAACCCAGATTGAATGAAGCGCTGCTATTTGATTTACTTTTGGCACCTTCATCAGAATAATATATTTCCGGCTGTATTGCCCACTGTGGATTGGATGTGTGTATGTGAGCTAATAAACCCAGGTTAAATCCTACTTTAGTTTGCATATCTGAGTTTGATGGATTGGAATTAACTGAAGATGCGTTCAATCCTCCTTTAATTCCAAAATGTACTGTTTGCGCTTTTGCACTCGATAGTGCAAAAAATATCGCAACAAAAATGAATGTCTTTTTCATAATTTTTTTTTAAGTTAAAAAATAACCGATTCTTACTATTTCTGAAGCGTTACAAATGCCATACCGCTTTTTAAAAAGTGTTAATGTGCTTATATTTGCATATTGATTTTTTATCCGCCTTTTTAAGGTTTGATTCATCCTGTAAATGTCTCAGATAAACCCGGATAAAAAGTGCACTTATGGCATTATTACATAATCGTGTTTCTCAAAAAGAACTGAAACAAAAGTTATTTGAAGAGAATGAACCCCGCATCACACTTTCGTTTTATAAGTATGCATTTATAGAAGATCCGAATGTTTTTCGTGATGAATTTTATAGAAATTTAAATGAGCTAACAGTTTTTGGGCGCATATACGTAGCGCAGGAAGGCATCAATGCACAGTTGGGTGTACCCAAATCTAACTTTGAAAAATTTAAAGATTATATTAACAGTATTTCTTTTTTAAAAAATGTGCGTTTAAACATCGCCGTTGATGATGCCCGTCTGAACGGCGCAGTTGGGCAGGGCAAGAGTTTTTGGGTATTAAAAGTAAAAGTGCGGAATAAAATTGTCGCAGATGGAATTAATGATCCCAATTTTGACATGAGTAAAAAAGGAAAATATGTAGACGCTGATTCTTTCAACAAACTCGCTTCCGATCCCGAAACTGTTGTGGTTGACATGCGCAATCATTATGAATACGAAGTGGGTCATTTTGAAAACGCGATAGAAATTCCTTCTGACACTTTCAGATCGCAACTACCCATGGCCGTTAGTATGCTGGAAGAAAAAAAGGATAAGAACATTATCATGTATTGCACAGGTGGTATCCGTTGCGAAAAGGCCAGTGCTTATATGCTGCACAATGGTTTTCAAAATGTGTATCATCTCGAAGGAGGCATTATACAATATGCCAATAAAGTGAAAGAAGAAAATTTACCCAATAAATTTCTTGGCAAAAATTTTGTATTTGATGGCAGGCTGGGAGAGAAGATTGGCGATGAAATAATAAGCCATTGCCATCAATGTGGCGCTCCGTGCGATACACATACGAATTGTGCAAATGAAGGCTGCCACCTGCTTTTCATTCAATGTGAATCCTGCGCCAAAAAATATGATGACTGTTGTTCCGTTGAATGCCAAGCAACTTATAACCTGCCCGAAGAAGAAAGAAAACAAAAGCGCAAAGGAGTAAAAAACGGGATTATGATCTTTAATAAATCAAGAAAGAGAATGGATGGGTTGATGAAAGGGGAATAGGATTAGATTTATATTCCACTCCTCTAAGTTTTCATATTATTGGATTAATATCAGTTGGATATATTTTTCAATTGCCACGTGGTTTTAACCCGCGGCTTTAGAGATGCCCTTAAAGGCTTTAGCCAAAACAATTGATCCTTTATAAAATAATCGTTTCATATTTTGGCTAAAGCCTTGACAGAACTGTCTTTGATCCCCCAGCTAAAGCTGGAGGCAATTGAAAACAAATTATTATTATCTCTGCTAAAGCGGGAATAATTAAAAAAATGAATTGAATTTAATAAAGTACAATACTGCTTCAATAAATTGCCACGCGGTGGAAACCCGGGAGTGAATTGTTATGGAAAGGAAATTATGAAGGGAAGGATATGGTTTTTGTAAAAGGAAAAATAATTGAAATTATTCCGGAAAAGTTTTTATCCTACACCACTATTGATCCTAATTCGGGCATTGCTGATATCCCTGCAAATTATCTTACTGTGACTTATGATTTAAAAGAAGAAAATGGTCAAACTGAATTGACGGCAACCCAGGGAGACTATTCAACAGTAGGAGATGGAGAGAAGAGATTTAGAGAAACCCTGGATGGAGGCGGATGGAATCCAATTCTGATCCAAATAAAAAAAATGTTAGAATCCTGAGGCCTTCAACCGGAGGGTATGAAAAAATATATTTATTTACCATGCTTGTCAGTCATATAAAAAACCAAGTTGCCTCCCTGCATTATTTCATCATAATTCAGAAACCATCCTTTTAATTCTTTACCATTTAGTTCTATTTTCTTTACATACACATTTTTATCACCCTGGTTTTTTGTATCAATAATAAATTGTTTTCCATTTTCTAAATTCAATATCGCATGATCTACTGCGGGGCTGCCGATAGCATATTCATTATCTGATGGGGATACCGGATAAAATCCTAATGAACTCATAATATACCAGGCACTCATTTGCCCGCAATCATCATTGCCTTCCAATCCGGCTGCACCATTATGATATTGATTTTTCAGGATCATTCTTACGGTTCTTTGAGTTTTCCATGGTTGATTGGTCCAGTCGAAGAGATAACCTACATGATGAGAAGGTTCGTTTCCATGAACATAATTTCCTATGATCCCATCCCTGGTGATATCTTCTGTATTTGCAAAAAATTTATCCGGCAGCTGCATGGTAAATAAAGAATCGAGGTGAGGAATGAATTTCTTATTGCCCCCCATTAATTGTATCAATGCTTTAGGATCATGGGGCACATACAAACTGTAGTTCCATGCATTACCTTCAATGAATCCCTCGCCATCAGTTTCCAGCACATCAAAGTTTTTTCGGAAAGTGCCGTCACTCATGCGTGGGCGCATAAAACCAATAGAAGGATCAAACACATTCCTCCAGTTTTGCGAACGCTTTATAAACTGGTCGTAAATTTCAGTACGGCCTAATTTTTTTGCCAATTGTGCAATGCACCAGTCATCGTATGCGTATTCAAGAGTTGTAGAAACGGAAGACTCGTCTTTTTCTGAAGGAATATAACCCATGTCCATATAATAGCCAATGCCTTCATAACTGCGATGCGTAGCTGTAGTAACGCATGCATCCAAAGCCTTACTGACATCGCCCGTATAAACGCCTTTGACAATAGCATCTGCGATCACTGATACACTGTGATAGCCGCTCATACACCAGTTTTCATTAGCTGAATTAGACCATATCGGGAGCATGTGCCATGCACTCTGATCAAAATGCGCCAGCATGGACTTGACCATATCATTATTTCGCTTTGGCTGAATAATATTAAATAACGGATGCAAGGCCCTGTGTGTATCCCACAAAGAAAAAGTGGTATAATTAGTGAAGCCGTTTGCAGTGTGAGTAGCCTGGTCAACTCCGCGATATTCGTGATTCACATCCATATATACAGTGGGACTAATAAAGGCATGATACATAGCAGTATAAAAATTAATCATGTCCTCGCGGGTATTCATTTTTACGACAATTTTATTCAGTTCCTGGTTCCATAATTGTTGTCCTTTATTTTTGATAGCATCAAAATCCCATGACGGAGTTTCTTCATGCATGTTCATCATTGCATTCTCACAGCTTACCGGAGACAGGGCAAATTTTATTTTTATTTTTTCTCCTTCGTCTGTATTAAAATCAAAATACATTCTTAATTGCCAGGCAGATAATTCAGGAAAATTTTTTCTCTGATCCAATTTCCCCCAAAAACCTCTGTAGGGCTCTCTTTTAGAAAAATCTTTGGCTCCATAGGATTTAAAAGGTTTTGAAAAACACATTGCAAAATACAAAGTGCGTGTTCTGGCCCAACCGTTAGTTTGCCTGTAACCTGTAACAAGCGTGTCATTCACAACTCTTACATAGGTCCACACATTTTTATCGTCATAATTATAGATTCCACTCATCAGATCAAGAATGATATGAGCCTGGTCCGATTTGGGAAAAGTGTATTGGTGAAATCCTACCCGAGTAGTAGTGGTAAGTTCTGCAAGAATATTATAATCTTCCAGATTTACTTTATAATAATCTGCTTCTGCTACTTCAGAAGAATGAGAAAACCTGGAACGAAATCCATTTTCAGGATGATCGGAAGTGCCTGGATTAAGTTTCAATTTCCCGGTGGTAGGCATAATCAGGAAATCGCCTAAGTCAGAATGCCCTGTGCCACTAAAATGCGTGTGACTGAAACCAACTATAGTGGAATCACCGTATTGATAGCCCGCGCAATATTTGTAAACGTCAGGATTATATTTTCCATCTACTGCATACGGTATGGTATCTGTATCAGGGCTCAATTGAACAGAGCCAAATGGCACTGTAGCACCCGGAAAAGTATGGCCCATTTTTTCAGTACCAATAATTGGTTTTACATATTCTATAAGATTTTCCTGTTGAGTTTGTGAAAAACAATTAGAAGAGAAAATAGAAGAGAGAAAAATTAGAGGAAGAAATTTTATTTTCATGAGAAATGATGAGATGGTTTTTAATATTCATAAATGAGGTAGTCTAAAGGAGGATGAGTTTTTGAATCATTAATCTTTGATCTTCAACTTTGTTAACGTTGTTAAGATCACCGACTCAGTTTCTTCATCACTTAAATCACGGGGCGTAAATTTTTCGCCAATCAGTTTTTCATAAAGCTCAATATAACGGTTACGAATAATCGTAATCCATTCGTCACTCATTTCTGGAACATGCTGACCTTCTTTTCCCATAAAATTATTTTCAATGAGCCATTCCCTTACAAATTCTTTGCTGAGCTGTTTTTGCTTTTCACCTTTTGATTGCCTTTCTGCAAAACCATCTGCATAAAAATAACGCGAGCTGTCGGGAGTATGGATTTCATCAATCAAAATAATTTCATCATTCAATTTTCCGAATTCATATTTGGTATCCACCAATATCAATCCTCTTTTGGTCGCGAGCTCTTTCCCCCTTTCAAAAAGCTGCAAAGTATATTTTTCCAATTGCGTATAATCTTTTTCAGAAACAATATTTCTTTCTATAATTTCTTCCCTGCTAATGTCTTCATCGTGGCCTTCCGCAGCTTTAGTAGATGGAGTAATTATAGGTGTGGGGAAATAATCATTTTCTTGTAATCCATCCGGCATTTTTACCCCACATAAAATTTTATTTACTGAAGAATACGTGCGCCAGGCGTGTCCTGTAAGGTTGCCTCTTACTACCATTTCTACTTTAAAAGGATCGCATTTTAATCCTATAGAAACATTAGGTGCCGGAGTGGCCAACAACCAGTTTTTACAAATATCTTTTGTTGCATTAAGCATATAAGCCGCCACCTGGTTTAGCACCTGCCCTTTATTAGGAATTGGTTTGGGCAATATCACATCAAACGCGGAAATACGATTGCTGGCGATCATTACCAAAAGGCGATCGTCTATGGTATAAACATCCCTTACTTTTCCTTTATAAAAATTGGTTTGCCCCGGCAATTTATTTGAAATCATAATAATAAAATAAGGTGCAAAAATGCAGATAAAATTTTAGAAGCTTTAAAGAAATAGAAATTTTATTCACCATTTAATCCGTTCGTGGGGCACTAACGGTGGCAGTCAGCCGTGGCCAGTATCCTCACCGACTACTTTTAGCAGCATAAAAAATTCAAATAATCATTTCTATACAGGCTCTTAGTAATCAGTAAAATCTTATCTCAATGGCAATTGAATATAAAAATAATTTTTTATTCCAACTTTACAATCCTTAAATTGCTGTTAATTCCTAACCAAAAAAGTAAGATATGAGAAAGTTCTTCAAAATCTTTGCCTTCTTTATTATTGGAAATATTTTTTCAATATTAGCCTTAGCCCAGGGCACCACCATTAAAGGGAATGTAGTCAATAAAACAACGGGAGAAAACGTGCCTGCTGTTTCTGTCACTGTAAAAGGAACCGGTGAAGGAACTTATACTGACGAAAAGGGCCATTTCTCATTGGATATAAAAGGCCAGCTTCCGGTTACCTTAATTGTTTCATCTATTGGTTATAAGCAACAGGAAATTCCTGTAAATAGTACCGAAGAAGTTAAAGTAGTATTTGAACCTGAAAGCACTCTTGGACAAGAGATAGTAGTTGCTGCAACCCGCACACCATCCAGCATAATGGCGTCGCCGGTAACAATTGAACGGATAAGTCCTGTAGATATCAGGAACTCCCCTGCTGTTTCGTATTATGATATGATTGGAAAGCTAAAAGGAGTAGATGTGGTAACTGCATCCCTTACATTTGTTTCTCCAAGTACACGCGGTTTCAATTCTAGTGGAAATCTTCGACTGAACCAGATAGTGGATGGGATGGATAACCAGGCTCCGGGATTAAACTTTTCAGTAGGAAATGTAATCGGGCTTTCCGGATTAGATGTAGCCAGCGTAGAACTATTACCGGGTGCTTCCTCAGCACTCTATGGGCCAGGAGGTATGAATGGCGCCATAATAATAAATAGCAAAGATCCTTTTCGCTACCAAGGGGTTTCTTTTGAAGTGAAAACAGGTATTATGAATATCAATAACCCCGACCGCGATCCTTCACCTTATTACAATTGGTCATTGAGATGGGCGGTAAAAGTGAGTGATAAATTTGCTTTCAAAGTAGGTGCCGAACTGGTACAGGCAAAAGATTGGGTGGCAAATGATTACCGGGATTACAACCGCCTGGGTACTACAGGGGGAATAAAAGCCGGTACGCGTGAGACGGATCCTAACTATGATGGGGTAAATGTGTATGGCGATGAAACTACCGTTGATATTCGTTCCAATGTATTAAACCCTATTGCGCAGGCAGCTCCTTTTTATGCTCCATACATAAATTCTTTGCCTGCTTCCATGCCTGTATCCAGGACCGGATATGATGAAAAGGATATAATAGATCCTAATACAGTTAATTACAAAATGTACGGCGAAGTAAGTTATAAGCTTACCCAAAGGACTTCTCTTAACGCTGAAGGACACTGGGGTACAGGAAATACTGTATATACAGGCAGTGACCGGTATTCGCTTTTGAATTTAAAAATAGGACAATACAAAGTAGAATTAGTAAACACTAACTGGTTTCTAAGAGCCTTTACTACACAGGAAAATGCAGGCAATTCTTATAATGCCACTGTTACCACCCGGTTATTAAATGAAGCTTGGAAACCGAGTGGAGGGCCCGACGGATGGTATTCACAATTCGGTATGGCTTTTTTAAATGCGAAAGTAGCCGGCGAATTAGATATTAATGCCTATAATACAGCAAGGGCATTTGCTGACATTGGCAGGCCTGCGCCGGGATCTGCAGAGTTCAAAACACTTTTCGATAAAATAAGAAGTATTTCTATTTCCCAGGGAGGAGGTTTATTTATAGATAAAACGAATCTTTATAATGTAGAGGGGCAATATAATCTATCACCCGAAACATCCAGTTTTGCTGATGTTTTAGTAGGTGCCAATTTTAAAAGATATGTACTTAATTCAGAAGGCACATTGTTTGCTGATTCTACCGGAAAAATTCCAATCAACGAATTTGGTGCCTATATCCAGGCCACCAAAAAGCTTTTGGATGATCGTCTGACCCTGATCTTTTCCGGGCGTTATGATAAAAATGAAAACTTCACCGGAAGGTTTACTCCGCGTTTTTCCGCAGTAATAAAAGTAGCTGATGATAACAATATCAGGTTATCTTATCAGCAAGCCTACCGTTTCCCCTCTACCCAGAACCAATATATTAATCTGAGAGTGGGCGGAGGTACCGCTTTAATAGGTGGCTTAAAAATCTTCCAGGATTATTATCATTTTAGCACAAATCCTGTGTATTCAGTTGATGATAATTTATTATCAGGTCATCCGATGGTTCAGACATTTGACAAGTTTAAAGCCGAAAGTGTCAATTCATTTGAAGGTGGCTACAAAGGTCTTTTGTTCAATAAGAGATTACTTGTTGATCTTTATGGTTATTTCGGAATATATAAGAATTTCATCTCAAGCACACTGGTAGCACAATCAGTAAATAACGATATAGGTGTGTTTACTAATCCGGCCACGGTGCAAGCCAATCTTAATAATCCCGCTTTGGTTACTACTTATTCAGTACCTACTAATGTAAATGGAAATGTAAATACTCACGGATTTGGATTGGGACTTACCTATTCACTTAGAAATAATTTTTTAATCGGAGCCAATGTTACTTCTGATCATTTGGATGACGTTCCTGCTCAATTTCAAGCCGACTTTAACGCACCCGATTACAGGGTAGGCGCTACTTTCAGTAACACAGGCTTTGGTAAAGAAAACAAGTATGGCTTTAATATCACTTACCGCTGGCAGGATGATGTCAATTACCAAAGTAGTTTTGCAAATGGAATCGTACCGGCTTATCAAACTATAGACGCACAGATCAGTTATAAATTTCCGGCGCAAAATGTATTATTAAAATTAGGTGCTACTAATATTTTGAATCAATATTACCGCGATGGATTTGGTGATGCCAGTATTGGCGGCCTTTATTATGTAAGCATTGGTTATAACGTATTTTAAAAAATAATTTTATTGAATCATTTTTAAATAGAAAATATGAAAATAAAAATTTTAAAAAACCGCACGGTTCACGGAATATTCTTTTTTAGTGCCATAGCATTGATAATTAATTCTTGTAATAAAGCCTTACCCGATGATACACCTATAATTTACCCTCCGGTGAATAGCAGTACTACCAGTATAGGAGCTATGTTAAACTCTGATACTACTTTTAGTTTTTTTAAAGCGGCTGCCACCAGGGTAGGAATGTTAGCGCAGTTCAGCGACTCTACAAAAGTATTCACCGCTTTTATACCCAATAATAATGCATTTCGTGCATCGGGAATTCCATCTCTAAGTGTTGTAAATGCGTTACCACCGGCTACTTTGGGAGGCATAGTAGGTTATTCTATTATCCCCGGGCAACAATACCTTTCCACTACTATACCAACTACTTTCCCTAATATTCAGCTTCCAACTTCCATTACTATTGGTACCCTTCCGGGAACGATTCTTAATTTAAATCTGAGTACTTTTCCTTCTGTCAGCGCCACCGGTTTTTATGATAATAATATTCCTGTGGTAATGCCCGATTTGAAAATGAGCAATGGCGTTGTTCACGTGGTGGCAGCTATTGTAGCTCCTCCGAGCCAATTATTAAAAGATGCAATGTATAATAATCCTAACCTTACTTTTTTTAAAGCTGCAGTGGCCAGGGCCGATAGTGGCCAGACAGGATTGAACAAAATTGATTCTTTATTGGGCTATGCTGTTACTAATATGACTGTTCTTGCGCCAAGTGATGCTGCATTTCAGAGTTTATTGTTCGGGCTCATCTATGGTGCTTTATTGCAGCAGGGGCTTCCGCCAGCGCAAGCAGGAACCACAGCCACGGCGCTTTCGGGATCGCCTACCGTATTTAGTAATCCTTTATTATTCAGTTCTATTACTGCGGCTACGGTAAGAGGTATATTAGTATATCATTTTCTGGCAACAGATCAGGGCGCAGGTTTCCAACCAAACATCAGGGTCTTTTCAAATAATTTTACATCTACGCCTGCATTCTACACGACATTGATAAATTCTGTAGTGCCCACTCATCCGGGTATTTTAGCACAGGCTACTTTTACCGGACCATTTGTAACCCAATTACAATTTACAGGGCTCGGCACTTTTCCTCCCGGCGGGGCACCTTATTCAGGAACTCCTGCAAATGCCATCAGTTTGGATAATCATTGTGTGAATGGGGTTTACTATATCATTGACCAGGTATTACTACCTCAATAAAAAAAGAAAGGTTGTTCTCAAAATGAACAGTCTTTTTTCATTTTATTAATAGATACCATATTTTAATTGCGGATTTTTAATAATAAATTTTACTTTTGGAGCCACTAAAGATTAATAAGGAATAATATCCTCTAATTATTTCACAATAAAAAACACACATAATATGTCATTTAATTTAATGGAAACGGTAAAGAATTATTTTACCAGCGAATTCACTAGCCACGCATCATCTGCATTGGGAGAAGATAACTCAGGGATCTCTAAAGCATTGACTGCTATCATTCCAACCGGATTAGCGGGTATTTTAAATAAAGCTACTTCGGGTACAGAAGGAGCTAATAGTATTTTTGAGATGGCTAAAAACGCTATCGGAAATGCTTCAGGAAATACCTCTTTAACAGGAACTGAAAACGTTCAAAAAGGTAATAGCATGCTTGGTAGTTTGTTTGGAAGCAATCAGCCAGGAATTGTTGGCGCTATTTCAAAATTTGCAGGTATAAAAGATTCTTCTGCCTCTTCGTTAATGAGCATGGGTTTACCGGCAATCATGGGAATATTAGGAAAGCATGCTGAACAAGATAATTTATCAGCCAGTGGGTTATCAGGATTTCTTTCTTCACAAAAGGATCATATCATGCAGGCAATGCCGTCAGGCTTGTCTTCTTTGGCTGGCATGCTGGGTTTAGGATCAATAGGCGCTGCTGCTACATCTATGGCATCGCATGTAAAATCAGGCGTGTCTGATACCGCACATGCTGTGATAGATAAACCTAAAAGAAATAATTGGCTGTTGCCTTTAGTGATTATTGTGGCAGTCATAGTGTTACTTTGGGGTTTATCAAGGGGTTGTAATCAGACAAGGCCCAATACGGCTGCTAATTTAGATACTTCTGCAGCGGTTCAAAATACCGATACTTCTGCTGTAGCGCCTGCGCCTGAAGCAACAGCGCCGGAATCTATAAAAGTAAAACTGCCCAATGGCAAAGAACTGGACGCCTATAAAGGAGGAATAGAAGATCAATTAGTAACTTTCTTAAACGGCGATTGGAAATCATTAAGTGATGATTCTTTAAAAAACAGGTGGTTCGATTTTGATAACCTGAATTTTAATACAGGCACAGCAACACTAAAACCAGAAAGTGAAAAACAATTGGATAATATTGCTGAAATTTTAAAAGCTTTCCCGGATGCAAAAATTAAGATCGGCGGCTATACTGATGTAACAGGAAATCCTGCAGCTAATAAAAAACTTTCCCAGGATCGTGCAGATGCTGCAAAAAATGGTTTGGATAAAAGAGGCGTGGGCAAACAAGTTACCGGCACAGAAGGATATGGCTCTCAATTTGCAAAATTCCCTGCTACGGCTACTGATGCTGAAAAAGCTACAGACCGCCATGTTTCTGTAAGTGTGAGAAAATAGGAAGAATGACGACGGACAATTGACAACACTTAGTTTGCATTAGGCAAGAATTTATTAATATAAACCCCCGGGTATCCACCGGGGTTTTTCGATAGCACAGATACGCCCGGCACAAAGCTTTTGTCCCAGCCGAGTCTCCCGATAGGGGACTCGGCGTGTCAATCGCTACGAAGTCCTTTCGTCAAATCTATCTGCAACACATCCATAATATTATCCACTTGATAAATTCCCCGGACGCCGTTTTCATAATACCCGGCAGAGCTATGAACATAATCCACAGGGCAGTTTGCAAGTTGCCACTTACCTGTACCGGAATTATTATGAATGTAATTTATTTTTTGCACCAGGAATTGCCAGTAACACATTCTTTACTACTGAAAGAAGGTTCGAATACTTCATGAAGTTTTCCCCGCAACACACTTCCATCTGTGCACGTGATGGTTATAAAATACACTCCGTTCGTTTCGGTTACCGTTCTTTTGTTGGCATACTATTTACATATTTTTACATCTTCCTGGTTCACGCCGAGTCCCCTATCGGGAGACTCGGCTGGGACTAAGACGAGGTACGTGCTCTCATCATGGTGGGGTTGCAAAATGGTTGCAGTAAATTCTTCGTCCTCGTTGTTCTTCTCCCAAATTAGCGCAAGTATCCCCGCTCTCTTCATTGAATTATAAAAACTGATTGGTCTGGCGCAAGTTTCTCCAAAGAATTTAATGTTCCCGGCTTCGGCCGACTTTTTTTGGCATCAAGGTGTTGAACAGCGGCTAATTGCACTAATCCATTATCGGCAGAAATTTACCAATCGTCGAAATATGGTGTTCGCTTATCGAAAAGAACCCAATAAGGCAGTTAAGCTTTGCATCTTTGCATCTTCAACAACAATAACAATCCGGGGACTATAAATAATAACATTAAACTTAAAAACATGGAAGACACTTATATGTGGGTATTTAATATAGTTGAAAGTTGCAATAATGATTTTCATTTCGATTGCGCTGATGTGTTAATCTCATTATTTAAAATTAAATATGGTAATTCAGATCGGGTTTCTGAGTTAACATCTCTCAGGCAAACAAAATGGAACACAATTCATGCGATTCAAAAGTGAAAAAAGGCATGCGATTTAAAAGTGAAAAAAGGCAGGAAATTTGAAGTAACTATTGCTCAGCTCTCGTGCTGTTCCCTTCCTTTCGAAATCCCGAACTGTCTTTAATAATATTAATGTTCCAAATCAACCGAATTCAAAATTATTTTTACCGCTTTCAAATCCTGTATTAAAAGAATAATAAAATACCGTTGCTTTGTTATCAATAAGTTCAAAAGTAACGGATGCATAAAATAATCCTGATATTATCTCTTTTTCTGTTTTCTAATATTGGTTTTAGCCAAAGACTGGAAATGCAATTGGACAGTATCAATCCTGTCATTAAAAATGACAGCCATGGAGATTCTATCCGTAAATATTTTTCCACGACGTTTAATGGTCGCTTTTATACAAAAGATAGTTTGCTTATAAATTCATTTTATTCAAACAAGTTAGCAGTCAATTATTTTCACGCCCTGGATAAAATTCCACAATTAAAAAAATATCAAAATCATAGCAATTCATACCTGGTAATGGCTGATGGTTATCCCGGGAAATATGCTATCCCGGTTTTTGATTCGTCTGGCATCATTGTTACAGTAAATGGAATCAATCAGGAAAATGCAAACGAATATCAATTCAGGGTATTAGAAGATACAACGAAAATTGTTTTACCCTGGACAAACATAAAACTCTTTTGCCACGCTTTTTGGGTGACGAAGATAGCAAACCCTAACAAGATAGATACCGTTGCTGCTTATTTGGGCCTGTTCAAAGAGGAATTTGGTAAAGCTTTGACTTTCCAGGTAAGAAAAAAAGACCAACCGAATCATATTCAAGCTTCATTATCTGCGCTTTGGGTAAAATGGCAACCGCGGGTAGTAGGCGTGTTCACTTTTATACAGTTGCCTGATTTTTTAACAATCTTTAAAAAACAATGGACATGGCCGGATTATGGCGAAAAAAAAGATTGGAGCAAGGATTCAATTCTACTTCAATTGAAACATGAATTTCAACCGAATGAAAACAGTTTGATTTTTTACCTGGATGATATTATCAATTCCAGGAAAATAATTGAATACAATCTTGTAAAAGGTAATGACAGCACAGGATGGAAAATTAATGATTTTGATTTCAACATTATCTGGCTCAAAAACCTTTTGCCTGGTAATTATCAACTCAAAATACGTTATAGCGTTCAGCGTCAAAATATTTGTGTTTACCCCTTCACGGTAAAGGCCGCATGGTACCAGACTTTTTGGTTTAAGATAGGTTTGATTATTCTTGGTCTTTTGGTTATAAGTTTTGTCTTACTCCTGTTGCGTTCGCGTAGTCAATCCCGTAAAATCAAATTGCAGGAAATACAAAAGCAGATGGTTCAAACCGAACTAAAATCCATTCGTTCGCAATTCAATCCACATTTTGTGTTCAATGCGCTGAATTCTATTCAGGGACTGATGACAAAGAACGATTCGGAAAACGCATCAAAATATTTAATAGAATTCAGTGAACTTATGCGTGATTCTCTGAAAGCGGGTAACAACGAATTTGTGAGCATTGCGAAAGAAATAAAAATGCTGGAAAATTATCTGAACCTGGAAAAGCTGCGTTTCGGTTTCTCTTACCAGATTTATGTGGATAAAAACATAGATACCAACGCCGTTGAAATCCCAGGCCTGTTTTTGCAACCTTTGGTCGAAAATGCTGTAAAGCATGGTATATCTGCTTTACAGGACAAAGGAAGTTTGACGATAACATTTGAAAAATCGGGCAATGATATGTTGGTGTATGTAAAGGACAATGGAAAAGGTTTACAGGAAATGGACAAAGCGAATGGGTTCGGGCTACAACTGACAAAAGAAAGAATAAAATTACTCAATGAGACGCTTAATCAACAGCAAATAGTATTTTCCTTAACAAAGATGAATGATAAAACACAAGCAATGCTTCATTTTAAAAACTGGTTAATATGATAAGAGCCGTAATTATTGATGATGAAAAAAACAATATTGATAATCTCATTGGTCTTTTGAAAAAATATTCTTTGAATGTGGATGTTACAGGTATTGCAATGAATGCAGATGATGGAGTAAAAGTAATTCTCAATGACCATCCGGATTTGCTTTTCCTCGATATTCAAATGCCTGATAAAAACGGTTTTGATGTTTTGAGGGCATTGCCGCAACATCCGTTTGAAGTGATTTTTGTCACCGCTTATGACCAGTACGGCATACAAGCTGTAAAGTTTGCTGCAATTGATTATTTGCTAAAACCCATCAATCCGGAAGAATTAAAAATATCCATTGCAAAGGTTGAAGACAAGCTGAATAAAAAGAAAGGAAATCTTCAACTGGAAAACCTGATGGAGCTCATCAAAAACAAGGATTCCAAAAATGAACATAAGCTTGCCCTGGCAACAACTAAAGAAATCCGTTTTGTGAATACAAAAAATATTGTGCGATGTGAATCTTCCAATGCATACACGAAATTTTTTCTTACTGACGGCAAAAGTATCATGGTATCCAAACCGATTTTTGAATATGAAGAATTACTAAACGATTATGATTTTATCCGTTGTCATCAATCACATTTGGTAAATAAAAAATTTATCAAAAGCTTCATCAAAGAGGACGGCGGCCATCTGCTTCTGGAAGACAATACGCAAATACCAGTATCGAGAAGTAAGAAAGAAAATGTATTAAAGGCATTAACAATGATAAAAAAATAAATCTGAAAAATGAAACAATTACTATTTGCATCATTCCTGTTTTTTTCCTTTTCGATTCATGCGCAAAATGCTGACAGCAATCATCCCCTTGCAATTGAAGACGTAAGAATGGATAATTATCTTCAGAATCGCAAGGCTGCAATGATGACCATTCAAATCAATAATGCACCGGATAGCATTATAAAAGCCAATATTAAATGCACATTTGTAACATTCGGTTCTAACTTTCAATCAACCAAATATTATTCAACCAATGAGAGAGGATTTGTAAAGATCACTTTAGAACAAAATTTGCCTTACCAGCAAATATGGTTGGATATGGGAGATTTTTTTTATGCAGGTGTTTATGTAAATAAAGGCTTGACAATAACAATAGATGCCTGTAAAATTAATAAAGATGGTATTTATATGATTGGCGATGGCGTAACTTATTCAGGCGTTGACGGTGCATTGAATATTGCCATGAATAAACATTTACTCTTTAAACAAGATGTACAAAATAAATTACAAAATGATTTGCGCTCTGTATGCTTTACCAGGAGTAAAATGCCTGGATCAATTTTTTTTAAAAGAATAGATTCTGTACGACAGGCGCTGGACCAAATCGATGATGAATTTATTCTCCAATTTCCAAAATATGGTTGGGCTATAAGGAACGAAACCTCATCTATGTTTTATGGGAATCTATGCACATCTTATTGGAATGCAACTATGCCGGAAAATTTATTTTCTGAAATTAATGGGCACAAACCTTTTTTTACAAGTAACGATGGCGTTTTGTTCTATAACTATTTATATAATTATATTATAACCAGGAAGAATAATTCATTACCTCCTTTTGATGACAACCTGCTTTTTAAAAATTATAACCAGTATGATGCAAAAAGGCAAACGCTGCTGGATTCATTAAAATATTATAATCAATTAAACGTGCAACAACGAAAAGATAGAGCTTCAGCAATAAAAGATGCAGAAAAGGAAAAGAGAAATCTTTTTGCCCAGGAAATGGGAATATTTAAAGTTGTAAATTCTATCCATTTAATTGACAGTATTTATAAAAAACCCAAGTCAGATATATTAAAGACTTTCCTGCTAAATACAGGCAAAGATGTATTTGCACAGACTTATCCTAAAATAATAAAAAGTATAAAAACTGAATGGTGTAAGCAAATTGCGACAAATGAACTTGCTGAATCAAAAATTAAGCAAAAAAGAATTGACAGCCTGCTTGCTTTATCCAAACAGATAAATAATACAGGTAACTTCATAGGAAAGCCATTGGAAAAATTACCATTTGATGCCAGCCTATACCGGTTGGATAGCGTTAAAAATATAGATCAATTTATTCTTGATCTTAAATCAAAATTCAAAAACAAAGCATTGGTTATTGACTTCTGGGCAACGTGGTGTGCGCCATGCCTAAGTGAATTACCTTTCAGCAAAAAATTACATGATGAAAACAAAGACTTACCCATCGAATATGTATATATCTGCACGAACTCATCCTCAAATGAAAATACCTGGAAAAACAAAGTGGTAGGTTTGGAATTACCGGGCACGCATATTTTTATGGATGATAAAATTGTAAGTGAATTAAAAAGCAGTTTTGATAATGCCGGTTCAGGTTTCCCTACTTATGTTGTAATAGATGTGAATGGTAAGCTACGGCCAAAATCCATTCAATGGATGGAATCTTTGGACAGGGATAAATTAAAAACTGCAGTGGGCCTTTAAATATAATGTATCCATGTTTTTTTCTAAAAGCTATTTGCAAAGCATGGGGAGGTGATTTTTTTAGCCACTAAACCGCCCGTTGGCTCCAGAGTTAGCGTTCGCTTGCGTAAACCGAAAAAGATCACGAATAAAAAACAAAAAAGGAGGTCTCATCGGGCGGCCTGCCCACCCCAGGGAAAATCTTTTTTTGGAAAAACCTCTTTCGCCGGTTTGGAGACCCCACTTATCGAAAGATATGTTTAAGTACGTATTTTCATTTTAAAATAATAAGACCAAGGCGGCGCCCATTCCAGAGTTGGCAATCTGAAGAAATGGAAGACCGGCATTGGCTGAAATTTTCTTTTATTCCGGATACAATGCAACGGAAGTGAAGTTTTTGTTGTCAGAGTGGGTGTAAAAAGAATAATTATGAAAAAAACTCTTTTCCTGTTTCTTATCATTGGCTTTTTCTCTTGTTCAAAGAATAAAACAGAAAGTGATGATCCCTGCCCGGACTATGTGAAAGGTGAGGTGGTGGTGGGATTAAAAATACAACTTCAATTGAAAATGTATTTTTAGTATTTAATCAACTCAATTTGCAGATTGACGAAATGAATGGATTCTTTTATACTTCGCCTTATCCCAGGATAGTTTGACGAGACAGATTACATATTTAAATACAAAATCATATATCAACACAAGAGATTTTTCTGCGAGTGCTTTCATTCATTTCCAGATAGGTATCATCAACATCACAACGATTTTTTTTGACATGGATCCAAATAATCAGCAGGACTGGATTAATACAGAAAAATCTTTGGATCTTATTGATACGAAAAGTGACACAAAAAATATCGTTTTAAAAGTTCCTGTTGGACAAGAAGAATATTGGCTAAATAACCTTAAAACGAATAGCATGGTAACGTGGGCGGAGTTAAATTGTATTGGACAATATCAGGTATTGTAAGAAAAGCCGACAAGCCAAAAACAGTTGTCTGCTAAAAACCCATCGTTACAATGCAACATTTTTTACAATTCCGTTGTCAACACATAAAATAATCAAATAATTTTTATGATACAGAATAAACTTTTTTACACAACCATTATACTTTTGAGTACTGTCCAATTTTCATACGGACAAAAAACAGAAATAAATTTTAATGTTTATAGTGGGCTATTTTCCTTTCGTGGAGAGGGTGCGGCTTCAAAGTCTTTTATTTATTATGATGAGTTCTGGGGACCTGTAACTAAATATACAGATGATCCTTATGGAAAAGGAAATGGGTTTTCATACGCATTAGAATTTCAAGGACAGCGACTATCTAAAAGAAAAAATATCTACGGACTTGGAATCAGTTTTGAAGAATTGACCAGTAAAGTTAATATTGATAGAATATTAATAAGTGGCGACCCGGCAGATTTGCAATATCCCGCAAACGGGGAAACGAAATTGAAAAATACATTTATCACCCTTAATCCATTCGTTGGGCACAGATATGCATACCACAAAATAACAATTGATTTATTGGCAGGATTTGACCTGGCTTTTTGCTTGAAAAGTAAAGAAGATGGAAGTGCTACAACAACGAGTAACCAAGGTCATTTTACAGTAGAAAATGATAAGACAAAACCTTCAATTGATTTAAGACCAAGAATACAAATAAAGACGCAGATAAATAAGTTCGGCTTTCTTGCAGGTTACTCATTAGGATTAACTAATTATGCAGCTCAATATAATTCAAAAGCATACACGAGTTTTTTACGACTTGGACTAAGTTACCAACTAAAATGACGCCCACAGACGGCGGCGACCTTTCTGAAGTTGGCAATCTGAAGAAAAAGGAACACCGACATTAGTTAAACAAAATACCCTTCAAGACAAAAAAAGACCTTAAATGAAAAATATCTTAGTAATCGCAATTATGGTTCTGTTGTCATGTCAAACAAAGAATAAGTCTCAAAAAATAAATGAGGCAATAGGATCAAAATATAATGATTCTTTAATTGCAAATCAAAGATCAGACTCTGCAAAAACTATTAATACAAATTCTCTTTCATTTCTTGATAGCATTGACAGAAAATATGTACTGTCTATTGAGCAAATAAAAAACCACACTTTGATCGATAGTATTTATTATACAGGAGTTTTATCTAACGCTGGTTTTAGCGGCGATACGATTTTCAATTTCAATAATGATTTTAAAGGAGCTTTAATTGAATATGATGACAAACAATCTTGTATTTATAAGTTCCTATTAATTTTCAATAAAGAGGAAAAAAATCTTTCAAACATGATTGTTTATACGGACTGTGATCAGGACGAAAGTGTGGACTATCAAACGCTTCGTTACAAGCTATTGAACGATTCAGTTTTCGAGACAATTGAAACCTACTTTCCAGCAAATAGTAAAGCCAAAAAAAATGAAAAATTTATTTGAAAAATCAACAATAGAGGTGAAATAGATTCTCTATTGCGCTAAGGGCCCCACTTGGTGCAAGGTTATGGTTAATAGGTTAGTGCAAGCGTGCGCTATAATTAAAAATTAAGTTTGTATTTTCACTTTAATAAAAATGGCGCAAGCGGAGTTAAAAAACTACTTTCGGGTGGTTTTTTTTGTGTAAACCTATTTTAGGGCAAGAGATAAAGAAAGGATCGTGTAATTGCCGGATATTTGAATTAAATTGCTTGCCGCAAAGTCATACGCTTTAAGAATTAATAAACCAATCCTAAAACTTTTAAAATATAATCTCAGATGAAAAAAAGATCTATTTTATTCTTTCCTGCAATTACAGGTCTATTCATTTTTCTAAACTTTCAGCTTCCGGCCGCTTTCGGACAACCAATGCTTAAAGAAAATTTCATTGCCTCTCAAAAAAACCAGGCAGATAATTTAGCGCAAACCCCTCCGATGGGTTGGAACAGTTGGAATGCTTTTAATACCGATATCACGGAACAAAAAATCAAAGACGCAGCCCAGGCTATGGTTTCAAGTGGAATGAAAGCCGCAGGGTATGAATATATCAATATTGATGATGCCTGGATGGATACCGTACGCGATGCCGAGGGGCGGCTACAGCCAGACCCTAAAAGATTTCCTCATGGAATCAAGGCTTTGGCTGATTATGTACACAGCCTGGGTTTGAAAATCGGCATCTATGAGTCTTCCGGTACCAAAACGTGCGCCGGATACCCGGGAAGCTTACACCATGAAAAAACAGATGCAGAAACCTTTGCCAAATGGGGTATTGATTACCTGAAGCTGGATAACTGCTATAACGAGAACGAGAGTTATAGAAAGCGATATACCGAAATGGAACAATCATTACTCGCAACCGGCCGTCCTATTGTTTTCAGCATTTGCGAATGGGGAGTCAAGGATCCATACCAATGGGCACCCGCAATAAGTAACCTGTGGCGTACCACCGGCGATATTTCGGATAACTGGAAAAGTATGATCGACATCGTTGATCAACAGGTAGGTTTAAATAAATATGCAGGCCCCGGCCACTGGAATGATCCGGATATGCTGGAGGTGGGCAACGGGGGAATGACCAATACTGAATATGAGACACATTTCAGCATGTGGGCGATGTTGGCAGCCCCATTGATTGCAGGTAATGATTTGCTCCACATGACAGAAACTACCAGGGAAATTCTAACCAATAAGGACGTGATAGCTGTAGATCAGGATCCGGCCGGAAAAGAAGGATATAAAATTACAGACAATGGAAACCAGGAAGTATGGGTGAAACCAATGTCCGATGGAAGCTATGCAGTTTTATTGTTGAATCGTGGAATGGATCGTGCTTTTATGACGACTACCGTTGAAAAGGTAGGCCTGCAAAAAGCAGCTTCTTATAAGGTAGTCAATCTATGGGAGAGGGGAGATAGTTACCGTCCTAAAAGTTATTCCACTGAAGATCTGATCCGCTCGTCCGTGGCCTCTCATGGAGTAGCAATGTTTCGTGTGTCGCCGGAATAAAAATGATGAATAATTTGGAAGGTGATAGTAATTATAAAATTCTGTTTTGTAAAACAACATGCCCCACTTGGCGCGAGATGTGGTTAAGGGGTTAGCGTCCGCTGCTATAATCAAAAATTTTCACTTTAATATAAATGGCACATGGACGCCAACATGGGGAAGACAAGTTTGTGCGAAAAGTCAGAAGATTATTACTATTCATCCGCGAGGTTTTATCTGGATGGGTTGAATAGTTTTAAAATGCTAACACATTATACAGGTAATTGAAAGGGGCATTGCTTGATGCAGTGGTCATTTTTGAACCGGTTGGTAAGGCACGAGCTGTGGCGGAAACGAAAGCATATTTTTAAAAACCGCGGTGCCGACCTGCGATACTGACCGCTTATGATTACACATTAAAACGGAAATGCATCACATCGCCATCCTGCACTATATATTCTTTCCCTTCAATTCTTAATTTTCCATTCTCCCTGCAGGCGGCTTCTGACTTATATTGTACAAAATCTTTGTAGGAAATTACTTCTGCTTTAATAAATCCCTTTTCAAAATCAGTGTGGATCACAGCGGCTGCCTGCGGCGCTTTCCATCCTTTGTGTATGGTCCAGGCTCTTACTTCCTGAACGCCTGCTGTAAAATAAGTAGATAGATTTAAAAGAGCGTATGTGGAATGTATCAAACGGTCTAAAGCGGGTTCATCCATTTTATATTCGTCCATGAACATTTGCTTGTCTTGCGGATTTTCAAATTCAGCAATCTGTGCTTCTATTGAATTCGCCATTATTATCACCTGTGCGCCTTCAGCTTTTGCGGCAGCGGCTAATTTTTCCGAATAGGCATTGCCGGTATGCATAGATGCTTCGTCAACGTTGGCAACATACAATACCGGTTTATCGGTTAATAAAAAATTTTCTGCTATTACTAATTTATCCTCTTTAGAAAGATTAAGAGAAAGAATGTTTTTTCCTTTTTCCAGATGTTCTTTGCATTTTCTCAATATTTCATATTCCGATTTCACTTTGGCATCGCCGGTTTTTACCATTTTTTCTACCCGTGATAATTTCCTTTCGACGCTTTCAAGGTCTTTTAATTGTAATTCTGTTTCAATGATCTCTTTGTCGCTGATAGGATTAATAACGCCTTCTTCCCTTAATATATTTTCATCTTCAAAACAACGGATCACATGAATGATGGCATCTACCTCACGTATATTTGCTAAAAATTTATTTCCTAATCCTTCACCTTTGCTGGCACCTTTTACCAACCCGGCTATATCCACTATTTCAATTTGAGTAGGCACAATTCTTTCGGGAATTACAAGTGCTGCCAGTTCATCCAATCTTTTATCCGGAACATTTACCAGGCCTATATTTGGTTCGATAGTACAAAACCTGTAATTGCTCGCCTGCGCTTTGGCGCTATTGCTGACAGCGTTGAATAATGTTGATTTTCCTACATTGGGTAAGCCTACAATTCCTGCACGTAATGACATGTTATTTTAAAATTTGTTTGGATATTTCAATCATTTCAAAATAATATTTTGAAAGTGCGCAAATATAACATGAAATATTTTGAGGAAGTGAACCGTGCAGCAAACGCAACTGGCCTGAACTTAATGGTATCAACAGCTATTATAAAATAGAATTTTTTTGCTGTTTTAATTGGATTGAATAGTGGAAGATAGATAAAACCAGGTTTGATCAATTAAAAATTACATTACACTTTTCAAAATTGTTGTGGCTTTTCTACCAGGCAAATAAATCTGGAAACCAATATTAAGATCGAGATTGCTGTCATAAGGATTGTTTCCAAAACCCACTATACCGTTATATTTAAGAAGCGTTTCGAGACTTACATTTTGTGTCACAAAAAAAGCATACCCCGGACCAATTCCAATGCCAAGCCCTTTTGTATTTGAGCCTCCGGCAAGGCTTTCGCCCTGTATTCCTGCATTGACTTCTAAAAAAAATCTACCCCGATGAGCCAGGTTGATAACGGGCTTATTGAAATAATACCTACCCAGAAGACTCACACCATAATTAGTAGTGGTGCCGGCTCCTTTACCTGTTGCCAGGCCAAAATTGATCATGCCGCCCAAAGCGATATTATCGTGAAAAAAAAATGCCACCTTAGGATTTATCGTTGCTTGAAAATAACCTCCGCCCCCGAGGATAAAATTCAGGTTTGCCAGGTCTCCTCCTATCATAGTATTTCCTTTTTGAAGCTGGGCATCAGATATACGAGGTATTATATTAAGTCCCGCAATCAATAAAGAGATCAACAATATCTTTTTCATAATAATTGTTTTATAAAGATAAGGCTGTAAATATTATGCCAACAATTTAAATTTGTACGGCGATATCGTTAAATTGCCTTTTCAAAACATGGTTGCCAAATATGAATAGCTGGTTAAAAAGTTTACAACAAACCCGAATTGTAAAATCAATTATTTATTTTATAGTGGGAGTAGTAAGCTATCCGGGACTGGCTATCATTAATCATTTAAAAATCTCGGGGACAGAAAACCTAAAAAACCTTCCCAGGAAAAATGTATTATTTGTAAGTAACCATCAAACTTATTTTGCAGATGTAATTACTTTTCTACATATTTTTTGCGCAGTAAAATGGAGAAAACAAAACAGGCTCGGAGTTCCTTTTTATCTTTTAAACCCATTTACAAGAGTATATTATGTAGCTGCTGCCGAGACAATGAAAAGTACTTTGATCAGCAGAATTTTTAGCTGGGCCGGAGCCATTACTGTTAAACGTACCTGGAGAAAAGAAGGTACAGAAGTAAGGCGTGGATTGGATACCAGCGATACACGGAATATTGCAAAAGCGCTCGAAAAAAATTGGGTGATTACTTTTCCACAGGGAACTACCATGCCGTATGCACCGGGGAGAAAAGGAACGGCATTTATCATTAAATATTCAAAGCCAATAGTGATTCCGGTTGTAATTAGTGGCTTCTGGCGTGCTTTCAATAAGAAAGGGTTGAAGTTTAAAAAGAAAGGCACATTACTGAGTGTACGGTTTAAAGAACCGATGCAATTTACTTATGAAGAAACCATTGATGTCATATTAGAAAAAGTAATGGATGCGATAGAACAAAGTAAAAAATTCATGGAAAAGAGTAAGCATCATTTGATAACAAAGATTGATAAGTGAATGATGAATGGCGAATGGTGAATTGAATGAATAGTAGTAATCCCGATTATTTGTGTATTTACTGTAACGCCAACTCATCAGCTAATTGGCTAATTATCACATTATCATATTTTCTTAAACAACGCTTTTAATTCCGCGGCATCATCCGGTTTCATTTTACCGCCGAGTATCAGCCTAAGCTGGCGGCGACGCAGGGCGCTTTCAAAAAGCTCTTTTTCCTCCGGAGTACCTGGTTCAAGCTGGTTTACCTCACGAGGTTTGCTGTTGGGATCCAATGCAACAAAAGTGTAGTAAGCTTCATTACTTTTGTACCGGTATTGTTGCATGATATCTTCTCCCCAAACATTAATATGCACTTCCATGCTCGTGGTAAAAACGCGTGTTACTTTGGCCTCTATATGCACTACATTCCCAAGTTTAATAGGATTGGTAAATGAAATATTATCTACAGATGCAGTAACTACAGGTGAATTACTGTGCTTGGAGCCTGCAAGCGCGGCGGCAATATCCATCCAATACATTAATCTGCCACCCATTAAATTTCCAAATAAATTGGTATCATTTGGCAATACCAGTTCGGTCATTACAATTAAACTATCAGCAGGTTTTTTAATCATTGCAAAAAAATTTTTGCAAAGATAGTTTTCTAGTTGGCTTATTACTTAAATGACTTACGAAATGCATAATCTTATGAAGTTTATTTGGAAAAAAGTCTTTGATGTATGAATTTCGATTTCTAAATTATTTTATGAATATTTCCTTCGAGGATACTGCAAACGCTTTTGCTTATAAAAATGATAAAGAACTGAAAAGAGCCCAATTCTTATTTAGTTCTATGGGGAAGGAGTGGCTTGTGAGACCAGGGCTATGGCTTACTCCGCTTGCTTTGAAAATAGGATTGCCTGTAAAAGGAATTATAAAGAAAACAATATTCAAGCAATTTGTAGGTGGTCAATCTTTACAGGAAACTTCGGCAGTTGCTGAAAAATTGGGACATCATGATGTAAAGGTAATTCTCGATTATGGAGTGGAAGGAAAAGACGGTGAAGAGAACTTTGATAATGCCGCAAACGAATTTATAAAGGTGATACAGTATGCAGCCACGCAACCGAACATTCCTTTTATGAGTGTGAAACTAACGGGGTTTGCAAGATTTGAACTTTTGCAAAAAATAGACAGTGCCTCAATTTATGAACATATTATACAGGGAAAAATTCCGTCAGGTGCATTGGATGAAGAAGAAAAAAGAGAATGGGAGAGGGTAGTAGCCAGGTTACAGGATATATGCAGAGCCGCAGCGGAAACCAATGTGGGGGTGTTGATAGATGCAGAAGAAAGCTGGATACAAAATCCTGTAGATGCCGTAACCATTCAGATGATGCAGCAATTTAATAAGAAAAAAGCGGTGATTTATAATACAGCGCAACTTTACAGAAAAGATCGTTTTCAATTTGTAAAAGACAGCAGTAAATATGCGAAAGAAAATAATTTTATACCGGCAATGAAATTAGTGCGTGGTGCTTACATGGAAAAAGAAAGAAAACGTGCTGAAGAATTAAAATATCCATCACCCATAAACGAAAATAAGCAGATAACGGATAATGAATATAATGCCGCGTTGGAGTTTTGCATCAATCCTGAAAATAATCTTTATATTATTGTTGGCTCTCATAATGAATACAGTAATTTATTAGCGGTAGAGTTGCTTGAAAAATATGGTTTGGCTCACAATGATCCCCGGGTTTATTTTTCACAATTATATGGCATGAGTGATAATATCACTTTTAACCTGGCCAAAGCCGGTTGCCTCGCAAGTAAATATTTGCCTTTCGGTCCTATAAAAGATGTAATCCCCTACCTGATGCGGCGTGCCCAGGAGAACTCTTCTGTAAGCGGGCAAACCGGGAGAGAATTATTACTTATAAAAAAAGAAATCAAACGAAGGGCTGCGGAAAACTGATCCGACAAATAATTAGCTTAAGTTGTACTTTCAAAATCCATGCAAATTAATGATGGCAGTCTTCTCTCAATTTTCATGATTCCTCAGTTAACAAACTAATAAGCAAGATTTCTATTTTTAGTGCATAACAATTACGTGTAAACGAAGTATTTAGTTCTTTATGTAAGGAGTATTTTTGAATACCGGCATCTGAACCACTGATTCCAGATTTTACAAAAAAGAAATATCCATTTTTATCGGGATAAAAATTATTGATTTATATTGCAAATAACCAATTTGCAGAAATGAAGGTAAGTCCTTAAGATTGCCTGGATGCACAAATCCTTATGACTATTACCATCATCATTATAATATGCATATTTTTAATCCTGGCATATATTTTTGATCTCACCTCATCGCGTACAAAAATCCCTTCTGTAATTTTATTATTGCTATCAGGATGGATCGCAAGGCAGGTATCCGATTTTAAATCTTTTATAGATAACTGTTTTGCAGCTATCGCAATAAATACTTAATCATTAACTAATGACAGATTTTTTTAATTACTTAATACAAGAATTTCAATTTCCGCTGAAAAATCCGGTTTTGATTTTTTCATTAGTCTTATTCATTATACTATTGTCTCCTATTTTACTTAAAAGACTAAACATCCCCGGAATCATTGGACTAATTATATCAGGTGTAATCATAGGGCCTCATGGTTTGAACATGCTAGAGAAAAATTCTGCTGTTGACTTGTTTTCAACAATAGGTTTATTATACATCATGTTCATTGCCGGACTGGAATTAGACATGAACGAGTTTAAGGCAAATCGTAATAAGAGCGTGGTGTTTGGTTTCTTTACTTTTGTATTGCCGCTTAGCATCGGTTTTCCGGCATGTTATTATCTTTTGGGTTATAATTTTAATACCAGTTTTCTTACAGCCAGTATGTTTGCTACACACACATTGATAGCATATCCAATTGTAAGTAAGTTGGGTATTTCCAGAAATCAGGCGGTAGCGATTACAGTTGGCGGAACAATTCTTACAGATACTGCCGTGCTTATAATTTTAGCTGTAATTATGGGAAACAACCAGGGGAATCTTAATATGGATTTCTGGATAAGATTAGGGGTTTCTCTTGCCATTTTTACTGCCATCATGTTTTTGATAATACCCAGAATAGCCAAATGGTTTTTTCGTAAACTCGAAAGTGAAAAACATTCTCATTATATCTTCGTATTATCAGTAGTCTTTTTTGCTGCATTTTTAGCGCAGGCAGCAGGCGTTGAGCCAATCATAGGTGCTTTCGTTGCCGGGCTTGCATTGAATAAACTCATTCCTCACTCATCGGCATTAATGAACAGGATAGAATTTATAGGAAATTCTCTGTTCATACCTTTCTTTCTCATTAGTGTTGGAATGTTAGTTGACATAAGAATCCTTTTAAAAGGGCCTGGAGCTTTGATTGTTGCAGCCACACTAACTACTGTAGCATTATTTGGAAAGTGGCTTGCCGCTTTATTTACTCAACTTATTTTCAAGTATTCAAGCGCCCAGCGCCAGCTTATTTATGGACTAAGCAGTGCTCATGCTGCAGCAACTTTGGCTGTTATATTGGTTGGCTTCAATGCGGGAATAATTGATGAGAATATTCTCAATGGAACTATTATCTTAATCCTGATTACTTGTTTGGTCGCTTCTTTTGCAGCAGAAAAGGCAGGGAAAAAAATAGTTTTGGAAAGCAGTGATAATATTTCCGATATTCAAAAAACTTCAACGCTTAATGACGAACATATTCTTTTGGCTGTTGAGGATATTAAAAATGTAGAGAAGCTGCTGGAGTTATCTGTTTTGTTAAAGGCAAAAAAATCGACCAACCCCATATCAATTTTGTCAGTCGTTTCAAATAATTCCGAAGCCGAAAAAAATATCCTCAAAGCAAGAACCAAACTGGAAGAGTTTATTAATCAGGCTGCAGCCACCGAAACCAAGGTAAATTTAATTACCACCATTGATTATAACATAGCGAGCGGCATATCCAGGGTTTCGAGAGAGATCATGGCTGATATTATTATTCTGGGATGGCCCCAACGCTCAGACTTATTTGAAAAACTGATAGGAGAGAAAGTCAGTATTATTTCGGATAAAACTACATTTTTATGTGATTTGGAAAAGCCGTTAATACTAACAAAAAAAATTGTAGTTGCCGTTCCTCCATTGGCCGAAAAAGAGCAAAGTTTTGAACACTGGCTTTCAAAAATTACAACTGTAGCACAGGAATTAAGTATCCCTATCCAGGTTCATTGTAATTCCAACACTAAACAGGCTATTGAAAAAGTATCAAAGCTGGCACAATTTTCTTCTGTAATCGGTACTTTCAATTTTAATGATTGGGAAGACTTTGTTATCATGGCAAGATATATTCAGGATGATGATTTATTTGTTCTTGTTTCAGCACGTAAAGGAGCAGTTTCCTACATGAATATTCTGGACGCTCTCCCTGCTAAACTAGGCAAGTATTTTTCATCTAATAGCAAAATATTAATTTATCCCGGGCAAAGTGATGTTGACTATTTGGACGACAACTATGACGATATTTCTACAGAGCCACTGACTAAAGGAATTGAAGTAGTTCAAAAGATAGGAAAAGGTATTTCAAATATTTTTAAAAAGGACAAAAATGAATAGACTATTTGAAGAACACCAAAATACAAGGGCAAAAGCATAACATGAGTATTGCTAAAATTCAGGATGACGGAAGCCTTAGTATCAACTATTTTAATTTTGTCCAACTATATATTTTATTTGACTTTTTGAAATTTAGCTACTTGCAAATCATCATTTTTTTTCTTTCTCACATCAGTTAGCTGGACACCCCGGTTGGTGTTCACCACCCAGCGACAATTTGGAATGCCCCATGTAAAATTGTTATGATTTTTAAAAAAAATTAAAAGATGATTTTTTAAAAAAAATTATATGATACTTTTGCCACATATTTTTTAATAACAAACAGGCTGGTATATTTTAAAGAATATGCCGGATTAAAAAAACAACTTTATGAAAAAAGTATCCGTTTTCTTTTTTGCGTTAATTTGCCTGGCAGCAACTGGCGTAAAAGCTCAAACCTATGTAACAGGTATTGGCGCCAAATTTTATGTAGGCGATGGTTCTATCGGCGGTATTAATATTCGTCATTCTACTGCAGAAAATACGGCTTTGGAAGGCTCACTATTATTCTTTAATGGCGGTCTTGGTGTAGAAGGTTTGTATCAATACCAGGGGCCAATAAACGGCGCTCCGGGATTGGAATATTATGCAGGCGGCGGTGGTATGCTGGGCTTTGGTACCGGAAGATATAGTAATGATAATGTGCAATTCGCTTTACGCCTTACAGGAGGAATTGATTATAAATTCGCGGATGCACCGTTAGCTATCAGTATGGGGTTGGATCCATTTTTTTATCTCGTACCCTCTACAGGCGCTAATTTATCTTTGGGTATAGGATTGCGATATATTATTAAGTAATTCGAAAAATATTTTAATTTAAATTCCCGGTCCCACACCGGGAATTTTGGTTTCAAAGAAAAAACAGGAACAGGTAAGATGAGAAAAAAAATTATCAATTTTATTGAATATTTTTATCCTCCTTTTAAAAAGATGATCCCTCTGCAAACCTTTCGCTACGCAGTTTGTGGAGGCAGTAACATGCTTCTTGATATTTTTCTTTTTTACATCAGCTTTAATTTTATTTTTGACAAACAAATTCTTCATCTCGGATTTATTTCGCTGAAGCCATACAATGCTGCGTTGTGCCTGTCTTTTTGTGTTACGTTTCCATTAGGTTTTTTATTATCAAAATATATTGTTTTCAATTCTTCTTATTTGCGCGGCCGCGTGCAATTATTCAGGTATGTATTAATAGTTGCTATTAATCTATTTTTAAATTATTCTATCATTAATATAATGGTGCAATACCTGCATTTTTTTCCCACTATTTCCAAAATATTTGCCACTGTTATTATTGTTACATTCAGTTTTCTTTCTCAAAAACATTTTACGTTCCAGATAAAGAAAGTTTCTTCCAATTGAATTTTTTGTTAGTGTTCAAATTTGCTTTAATGGCAGTAAACAAATAAATATTTTAGATTTCTATTTTGCTAAAGCCTGCTTTAAAAGCCCGGGGTGGCCAGGATCCTGGTTGAATATTTTGCACATCAAATCGAAAAGTTCCGGATGAGTTTCTTTAAATATTTGCGGGCAATTAAAAAAATATTCAGAGGCTACCGCAAAAAATTCTGCCCTGCTGGTAGCGCCATAATAATTAATATCCGATTGCCCATTTAAAATAGTTACGATATTTCTGTTTACTAATTCCAGCCATCTGGAATTATATTTTCTGTTTAGCAAAGCTTCCGGCAGCCCGTCCACATCGCCATCTTCTTTATCCAGCAAATGAACAAATTCATGTATTCCTGTGTTTTCTTTTGATGGCTCTTTTTGAAATCCATAATGCAGTGCAGGTTTTGACAAGATCATCACTCTTTGCATCGGCCCGTTTCCAATCATTCCCAAAGTGTTTTTTTCGTAGCCTGATGCAAGAAACTTATCCCTGTTAAAGGAAGCAGGGTAGAGTAGCACATTTTTCAGATTATAATATTTCCATTTTTCATATCCGAAGATCGGAATGACAGCGCTGGAAGCCACCAGGAGCTTGTCAAGGTCTTCAATAGTGGTGTCAATTCCATCAATGCTTACGTATCCTAAAAATTCTTTTATTTTTTCTTCAAACCTGGTTTTATTATTTTCATCAAGCCTCGTGTAATAGTGAACATGCTCTGCCAGCAGATCCTTATAATTTGCAGGTAGAATTATTTTTTTATTTGGTTTTTTATATAAAATAAAAAACACGATCAACAATGTAAGGACTACAAAAACAATTACAGGCGCCATACTTATTATTTAATGAATTCATTAACTATTATCTATCATTCAGCAAATTTACTTTAAAGGCGCCGACTGAAAACTGTTCCCTGAAACCTCAACAAATATTTGTAAACTTGTGCGAATAAATACCCCGGAATGTTTAAAAGCTCATCACTAAAAAAGATTTTTATTTTCTGCATTGCCGTTACCTCTTTATTTTCCTGTATTTCCAGGAATGCATCTCATACTATTCCGAAAAAGGCATCAAAGACTGAAATAATCTATCATGTCTTTGAAAGAAGTTTTTATGACAGCAATGGAGATCATATCGGCGACCTTAATGGACTGAAGGAAAAATTGGGCTATTTACAGGACCTTGGCGTTACCTCCATTCTTTTACTTCCTTTATACGAATCGGTTTATTACCATAATTATTATTCTTCCGATTTTTATAAAATAGATTCTACACTAGGCACTATGAAGGATTATATTTCTTTAGTAAAAGAGATTCACCGCCGGGGTATGAAAATATACATGGATATGGAAACGCAGTATGTTACTGAAGATCATCCGTGGTACAAGAGTGCGATCAATAATCCTAAATCTCCTTACAGCAATTATATTTTGTTTGAAGATTCGGCGCATACCAGGCCTGCAACTTTTGTTTTTGGCCTTCGCGGATGGACAGGATATAATGGTGTTTATAAAAAAATAGTAACGGTTAATTTAAAAAATAAAGAAGTGCTTGATTATAACATCCGGCTTTTCAAACATTGGGTAGATCCCAATAATGATGGGAAGTTTGATGACGGCGTGGATGGTTTCCGGTTCGATCACATGATGGATGATCTGGATAATAAACCGCAGTTGACGGGACTTTTTCAATCTTTCTGGCTCCCATTAATTACCGCATTAAAAAAAATAAATCCTGATTTAAAAGACGTCGCCGAGCAGGCCAGTTGGAATTCGTGGGGAGATGATTACATTAAATCAGGCGTGGCTGATAGAGTATTTTCCTTTAAATTAATGGGCGCTATTCGTTCCTTTAAAAAAAATTACCTGGAGCTGATGGCAGATTCTGCTTTTAGAATTTTCCCAAATAGCGACCAGCAAATTCTTTTTATAGAAAATCATGATTTGCCACGTTTCAGTGATGGTGTACATCGCAGCCTGCCAAAATTAAAAATTGGTGCAGCACTAAACTTATTATTGGGTTGGACTCCCTCTATTTACTATGGACAGGAAATAGGAATGAAAAGTTCGGGTGCATTGGCTCAATGGGGATTGAATGATGGAAATGATATTCCCAAGCGAGAAGCATTTGAATGGTACAAATCTGATACGGGAAAAGGAATGGCGATATGGTATAAAAACACAGGACCATGGTGGGATAGTACCAACTTAAAACCCAATGACGGTATTTCATTGGAAGAAGAAAAATCAGATTCCAATTCCATTTATAATTTTTATAAAAAGATGATTTCTATAAGAAAAAGTAATCCGGTGATTTCCACAGGAAAGTATGAAACGCTTGATAATACTAATAATTCCGTATTTTCTTATCAAAGATATGATTCGGAGAATACAATAATTGTTGTAATAAATCTTTCAGCGGTTGATCAAAATGCAGAAGTTACCTATCCTGGCTATGATCCAAAGAAAAAAGATATTAAGATCTTAAATGGAAACGTTGACCCGTTTGTTTTTGGGAAAAAATTTCAGATAGAATTGCCTCCCTACGGCATTGAAGTGTTTCAATTAACCGATAACTAAAAAGGGGAAAGTCAGAATGGTACAAAATCAATATTTCTCAATCATTCCACATCATAGATGATTTTAATACAAAAAATGAAAATGGGAAATAAGTTGCTTTACTGATAAAAATAAATCCTTTATAAGAGGTTTTGATGAATAGTTATTCTTCGTTCTTTGTTTCCTGTAGAAATTGTTTCCTGTAATTTAATGGGCTCATTTCCATCCGTGCTGTAAACATTTTATAAAAGTGGGACATGTCGCCAAATCCGCTTTCAAAGCAAACACTGACAATGGATTTATCAGTTTCAATTAATTGCTGCGTGGCAAAATTGATCCTGTAATCTATTACGGTTTCCATAAAAGTTTTACGGGTAATCTTTTTGAAATATTTGCAAAAGGCATTCGGTGTCATACCAATAGTTTGCGAAGCTTTATCTAATGAAATCTCACCATGGAAATGATCAACTATATACGCAAATACTTTATTGATACGTTCGCGGTTATTATCTGATTGTTCCCTAACAGAATCCTTCTTATTAAGCAAAATATATTCTTTTGTAACAGAGAGTTTGCTTAAAATGTCCAGCAGGATCATTAATCGTTTAAAATCATTTTTTTCATTAAGAGCAACAGTCATGCTGTCTTTTACCTGTTTTTTTATTTTTCCCCCGAACTCAATACCCGCAATACTTCTCTTTAGTAATCTTTGAATTCCGCTCAATTCGGGGTAATTAAAAAAATGCGCTCCTAAAAAATCATAATTAAATTGAATAACAATTGAACCCGCCTTAGAATTCCCGGAAGGAGTTAATTTCCAGCAATGTGGAAGATTGGATCCTATCAGCACCAGATCATTCGTTTGAAATCCCGTCATATTATTCCCGACAAAGCGTTTACCTTTTCCTTCTGTGATGCAGGTCAGTTCATATTCAGGATGAAAATGAAAAGGAGCCGCAAAGCCTTTCTTATCAAATTTCCTGATTACAAAAGATTCCTTTTTTGAAGAAGTTATTATTTCGAATGAGGCTTTAGACATTGCGTATTTTGTATAAAATATTATTAAATATTATAAATTAGGATAAAATACCCTAATAAATTGCCAATATTACCCTTTTAATTTGATACTATTGAAGGTTACTTTGTAAAAATTTATTCGTATGAAAGCTTCGGTTAAATTACCTAATCTTGATGATGTAAAAAAAATTCCGGAGAAACAAATCCAGGAATTCAGAAAAAATGGCCACACTCTTACATACGGTTTATTATCGCCTGAAGAAGTAGCAGCCTATCACAAAGTGATTTCAGGCGCCGCAATGAAATTCAATACAGAGAGGAGAAAAATGGAAGAAAGAGATACTTATGGAAAAGCTTTTCTGCAGATTATGAATCTATGGCGCCATGATGAAAATGTGAAAAAGATGGTAATGTCTAAAAGGCTTGCAAAAGTAGCAGCAGATCTTTTAGGAGTAAAAAATGTACGCATTTATCACGACCAGGCATTGTTCAAAGAACCGGGTGGTGGGCCTACTCCGTGGCACCAGGATCAATTTTACTGGCCGATAGATACACACAAAACAATCACGATGTGGATGCCGCTTGTGGATATTGATGTAAATATGGGAATGCTCACTTTCGCCTCTGGTTCACAAAAAAAAGGGAGTGTTTTTAATTATGAGATACCTGATGAATCTGAACAGGGATTCGATAAATATGTGTCTGAAAATAAATTTGAGATAAGTCGTGCAAAAACAATGAAAGCCGGCGATGCCACATGGCATACTGGTTTTACAATTCATAATGCACCGGGAAACAATTCTAAGATAATGCGGGAGGTTTTTACCATCATATATCTTGCTGAAGAAGCGAAAATTGCAAAGCCGAAAAATTCCTTTCAAAAAAATGATTTAAAAACATGGCTGATGGATAAAGAAGTTGGAACACTTGCAGATTCTGAAATGAATCCGTTAGTGTTGTGAGCAATGAGCTTTCAGCCTTCAGCAATCAGAAAATATTGATTGATACTATATTTTTCTTTTCGAGGTTTTGTAAATAAAAAATTCTTATAAAGTCAACAAACTACATCCCCGCAAATCGCTTGTGTCCCTTCTTCCTAAAACTTCAAAAGAATTATCCTTATATATTTTTCCTACATCATCAGTAGCTATGAAACTACAGGAATAAAGATTGGCAAAGTCAATAACATTGATCAATCCATTTAAAGGCTTTTCACTTTTCGACCTTTCGTTTACAGCGAAAGGATCGTTGTATTCTCTCACCAAAACCTTCATCCATGGCGGGGCGTGGAATAATCCATTTCCTTTTGAATAGGCCTGGGAAAGTAATTCTGTCATTCCATATTCTGAATGAATCGTTTTTAATCCCAATTTGTTTTGTAAAAATCCATGTACTTCCTCACGGGTTATTTCTTCTCTTTTTCCTTTCATACCGCCGGTTTCCATAACCACTGTATTTTCCAATTTTATCGAATATTTTTCAGCGAAATCAAGCAATGCGTAAGTAACTCCAATTAATAAGGTGGGCCGGTGAGTAATTTCATTGTGTAAGAGGGTCTGGTAAAGTTTATCATAATTATGTAAATAAAAGCCACTGAAAGGATTTTTGCTTTTTATTATCAATTCATTCACCATTGTAATCAATGAAGAATTTTTCCGTTCCAGGTAACCGGGCAATAAGCCAAGAATACACCAGTTATCAGGATTTCCATAAAATAATTTAAAAGTTTCACCAAAACTTTTTTGATAAAGTTCCAGGTTCTTTACAAAGTGCCTGCTTGTATTTTCGCCTGTGGTGCCGCTACTTTCAAAAATAATTTCAGGTTCAAATTTGGTAGTATTTATAGGATGAGTTTTAAAAAAAGAGATGGGCAGATAGGGAATTGTTTCCGGCGAATTTACCTTTGAAGGAAGAATTCCAATCGAATCCACGTATTCTTTATACAAATCGTTATAATTGTATTGAAAATTAAATATTTCTAAGGCCAGTTGGTTAAAATTATAATAATTGGCGTTAAATATTTTATTTTCCCATTCTGATATTTGTAACTTAATATTCAGTTTTTAATAATTAAATTTGAAAAATTAAAACACAAAGATGCGATACCCAGTCTTATTTTCAATATTGTTATTTGTAATATTCATTTCCTGCAAAAAGGAAAAATATAGTACCACGCCCACTTTAAAGTTTGAAAATGCAAGTACTACCAATCTTCACCCGGGGCAGGTAATTACTTTTACTTTATCTTTTACTTATAAAGGTGCTTTGACTGGCAATCTTTTTGTACAGGAGCTTGTGCCTACCTGCACAGATAATGAGTTGGATTCGATTAATTCTCCCTATAACCTTCCCTCTTTTCCGTCTACTCAAAATCAAAAAGGAGAAATTACAGTTACATACGGTTACAATGTTACAGGATATAGCCCCATATCTCAGCCACAATGCTCACCAAGAAATGATACGGCTGTATTCCGGTTTGTATTAACAGATAACAACATGCACGTAAGCGATACGGTATCTTCTCCGCAGGTAATTATTTATGCACAATAAATATTTATCAAAAAAGTGTGGATCAAAAAATTTTCGGAGTTCATTTTATTTGGCAGCATTTTTATTGCTGTGTGTGCGGTAAGTTTTTGCATGGAAACCAATATTCTACTTGGAGTTCCTTTAAATAATTTTAGTTTTTATTGTTTTGTTTTTGGCGCTACTTTAGTGCAGTATAATCTGCATTACCTGGTTAAAAAAACGGCTGTTCAACATTCTAAGCGTCTTGCGTGGTCACAAAGGAATACAAATATTCATCTTACTTTGTTAGTGGCAGGAATTATTTTGATAGTCTATAGTTTTTTCAGTTTTCATCTTAGACATTTTATGATTCTGATCTGTCTTGGGATAGTGTCACTACTATATTCATTTCCTCTTATCCCGTTTGGCAAAAAAAAGCGGATTAAAGATTACGGTTTTTTAAAAATTATTACATTGGCTCTTTTATGGACAATTGTAACAGTATGGTTTCCGGTAAATGATATGAAAGTAGAAACCACTCTTTTTATTTTTATTTTTGTGAAAAGATTTGTTTTCATGTTTATTCTTTGTTTATTGTTTGATCTTCGTGATATCGAAATTGATAGTTCGGAAAAGATCAATACGCTTGCGGTAATGCTGGGCAAAAAAAAATCCTATTTTTTATCCTATTTTTTATTGATTGTATTTGTGTTGCTATCCTTTTTCCAATATTTATATCTTCCGCAAACCAATTTTTTTATCGCTATGCTGGCTTCTGCGTTCTTTACCTTTGGTACAATGGAGATGACCAGGAGAACCAATTCGGATTTTATTTATCTCGCGGGCATTGATGGTATGATGTTGATTCAGGCTGTGTTGGTTTATTTTTTTTCTCTTTAAAACTTTAGATTTGCATTTTAATACAAAAAAAATTTCAATTATTTAATATGGCAAAAAGTAAAAAATCACCTTTCAGTATTTCTGAAAAATCTATGGAGTTTTTAAGAACTTATATGAATACGGCCTCTCCTGTAGGCTCAGAATCAAATGGCCAAAAAGTATGGCTCAATTACATCAAAAGTTATGTGGATACTACTTTCACGGATCCTTATGGCACGGCAGTTGGTGTGATAAACCCCAATAAACCTTTTAAAGTAGTGATAGAAGCTCATGCGGATGAAATAAGCTGGTTTGTAAATTATATTACTCCTGAAGGATTTATTTATTTAAAAAGAAATGGGGGAGTAGATCAGCAAATTGCGCCTTCGCAAAGAGTAATTATTCATGGTAAAAAAGGTCCCGTGAAAGCGGTTTTCGGATGGCCTGCTATTCATACGCGACAAGGTAACGGCGATAAAGAAACACAACCAAAAGTTGAAAATCTTTTTCTCGATTGTGGAGCAAGAAATAAAAAAGAAGTTGAAGGTTTGGGAATTCATATCGGCGCTGCCGTAACTTATACAGAAGGTTTTGATGAAATGGCTTATGGTAATTTAGTAGGCCGCGCATTCGATAATCGCATCGGTGGATTTATGATTGCGCAGGTGGCAAGATTATTAAAAGAAAACAAAAAAACAATTCCATATTCTTTGTATGTAGTAAATGCTGTGCAGGAAGAAATTGGTTTGCGTGGAGCGGAAATGATTGCACGCAGAATAAAACCGGATATAGCTATTGTAACAGATGTAACACATGATTCTACTACTCCTATGATCAATAAAAATGTTCAGGGTGATACCTCATGTGGAAAGGGGCCTGCATTAACTTATGGTCCTGCAGTGCATAATAAATTATTAGGCCTGATTGAAAGCGTTGCTGCAAAAAATAAGATTCCTGTTCAATTACAGGCTGTAAGCCGCAGTACTGGTACTGATACAGATTCTTTCGCTTACGCAAATGATGGTTGTCCTTCCGCATTGATTTCAATTCCTTTGCGCTATATGCACACCACTGTAGAAATGCTTCACAAAGATGATGTCGAAAATACCATCAGGCTTATTTATGAAAGTGTGCTGACGCTCACACCGAAGACAAATTTGAGTTATTTTTGATTAATAAAAATGTAAATTATGGAATCAATCAGAGAAATTTTTATCCCCAAAAAAAATAAAATAGAATTAACTATTCCTGATAAGTTTATTGGTCAGAAGGTAGAAGTATTCGCTTTTGTTGAAGAAAAAAAAGACATTCCTAAAGTGCAAAAGAAAAAGACTTTTGATGCGATTAAATTAGACCTTACTGGATTTAAATTTAATAGAGAAGAAGCTAATGAACGATAAAATATCTTTTGATACCAATCTCATTTTATATTCTTACTCAGATAAACCTGAGCCAAAGAAAGAAATTGCTAAAGCGCATATTTTAAATTCAGATGGAGTTATTTGCACGCAGGTAATGCAGGAAATGTGTAATGTTTTAATTAAAAAATTGAAACAGGATAACTCTTCTGTTTCTAAGACTTTAGCAGAATTAAATAAAAATTTCTTTGTTTTCATCAATAATATTGAAACTATAAACAAAGCCTTAGAGGTTCATTTTAGATACAGGTTTTCCTATTACGATTCTTTAATCATAGCATCAGCATTACAAAATAAATGTTCCATTTTATATTCAGAAGATTTACACCACAACCAAAAAATAGAAAAGACTTTAACCATTATAAATCCATTTATCTAAATGCAAATAAGAAACGACTGGACAAAAGAAGAGATTGCTGAAATATACAATACTCCTTTATTAGAACTAATCTATAAAGCGTCTATGGTTCACCGTGAGTACCAGGAAACCGGTGAGGTACAGGTGTGTACACTGCTTTCTATAAAAACCGGCGCATGTACTGAAGATTGTTCTTATTGTTCACAATCTATACGGAACCATACGGGGCTTAAAGTGGAAGCGCTCATGAAAAAAGAGGATGTGCTGGCCTCTGCGCAAAAAGCAAAAGATGCAGGGTCAACAAGATTCTGTATGGGCGCAGCTTGGCGCGAAGTGAGAAATAACCGCGATTTTGACCGTGTGCTGGAAATGGTGAAAGGAGTAAATGAAATGGGGATGGAAGTGTGCTGTACTTTGGGAATGATTACAGAGAGCCAGGCAGAAAAATTGCATGAAGCAGGCCTGTTTGCTTATAATCATAATGTAGATACTTCAAGGGAATATTACCCTGAAATAATTACTACCCGCACTTATGATGACAGGCTTGAAACATTGAGCAATGTTCGCAAAGCCGGTATCAGTGTGTGCAGCGGTGGTATCATTGGCCTGGGTGAAACTTACAAAGACAGGATAGGCATGTTGCATACTTTATCTACATTGCCTGCGCATCCCGGAAGCGTACCAATTAATGCATTGGTAAGGGTAGAAGGCACTCCGCTCGAAGGAAATCAAAAAGTGGACATCTGGGATATGATAAGAATGATTGCTACTGCAAGGATTATTATGCCCAAAGCAATGGTAAGATTAAGTGCAGGCCGCAATGAAATGACTATTGCCGAACAGGCATTGTGTTTTATGGCCGGCGCCAATTCTATTTTTTCGGGAGAAAAATTATTAACTACTCCAAATCCTGATTTTGATGAAGACAATGCCATGTTTAAGTTGCTGGGATTGAAACCAAGGGAATCTTTCAAAGATGCAGCTACCGCATCAGAAGCGGGTTTTGTCCAATTAGCTAATTAGTTAATTCCAAATACACAAATCTTCATTATTTATTGGTTTACTGTCTCTTCCACCACAGTTCTTCACGAACCGGTTTTTAAACAAATGTGGTTCGTGAAGATACGAACCAAGGCAGAAGGAATAAATAATAAACCAAAATACATTATTTTATATGATATTTTTATCTGAAAGAATGGGCATCAGATGAATTTTGTGTAACGAAATAAATGAACAGATCAATCCCACAAAAATGATAAGGCTTCTAAGCCAATTCATCGGAACCCATTGTTCCCATGCGGTTTTGATAGCTTCCAGATTTGTTGAAATATCAGATTTGAACATGATATCGTTCCTGGGATAAAAATAACCAAACGTAAAAACGTCAGCCAGTAAATACAGTAAAAATGCGACAATTAAAAAGATTCTGATGCTGCGCGAAGATTTCCAAAAAAGAATAAGAGACAATAAGGCAAGCACCTGGTTTATGGGAGAAAAAACTCTGAAAAAAGTTCCCGGATTTACACTTTGGTAATAATCTCTTGTAATTTGAATGGATTGTGGAATATTAGCACCCCATGCCGTGGTGTCAACAATTGAATTGTACATATTTACAAATAAAACTCCGCTGGCGAAAACAATAGAGACATAAAGCGCTATAATTTTCAATGAATTATTTTCCTGCAAAAGGATATGTTTTAATAGTTAGAAATCTTCTGGTAACTTTTCTTTTCGCTTTTACATGGGTAAATGTAAGAAAAAATGTGAATATTGAACGGTGAATTAAGGATAACTGAATCTTTACTCCGATTAAAATATTGTGCTTAGAAGATTGCGTAATTTTCGAAAATCACGCATACATTTTTAGAGAGGGGATGGGATGCTGCTATCGAAACGATTAATTAGCTAATTTGCAAATCAGCTAATAAATTATGGAAAAAGAAATTCTTTTAAATGCTTATCGTTTAATGTGTACTGCCAGTGCAATGGCTAAGACCTATGAAGCCAATCGCCCCGTTTGTAAATATGTACATTCCACATCCCGCGGTCATGAAGCAATTCAATTAGCAACAGCGTTTCAGCTATTGCCATGCGATTATGTAAGCCCGTATTATCGTGATGAAAGTTTGTTGCTCGGGCTTGGTTTTACTCCTTATACTTTGATGTTGCAACTGCTTGCAAAAGCGGATGATATTTTTACCGGCGGAAGAGAATATTATTCGCACCCGAATTATCGGGGAGAAGATAAACCAACCATTATTCATCAGAGCAGCGCAACGGGAATGCAAGCTATTCCTGCAACAGGAATTGCGCAGGGGTTACAATATTTACAAAGAATAAATTCTCCCTTATACAAAAAAGGAATTAATGGCGAGGCCCCAATAGTAATTTGTTCCCTGGGCGATGCAAGCCTTACAGAAGGCGAAGTGAGCGAAGCTTTGCAGGTTGCTGTTTTGAAAAAGCTTCCTATCATATATCTGGTTCAGGATAATGACTGGGGAATAAGTGTAACCTCTGAGGAAGCACGGACAATGAATGCGTCAGAATTTGCCAAAGGCTTCAAAGGTTTGCAGCGTATAAGCATAGACGGTAGTGATTTTTTTCAGAGCTATGAAGTGATGAAAAATGTGGTAAAAGAAGTAAGAGAAAATTCCCTGCCATTTTTAGTTCATGCGAAAGTGCCGCTGTTAGGGCATCACACGAGCGGCGTAAGAAAAGAATTTTACCGTTCAGAAGAAGATCTTGCCAAACATGCAAAAGAAGATCCATTTCCAAAATTAAGGAATCGTTTACTGCATTTAGAAATAAATGAAATTGATCCGATAGTTATCGGATTGAATGAAATAGAAAGAGCCGCTGTTGAAGAAGTTACCCTGCAATTTGAAAAGGCGAAATCGGCTCCCGAACCTGATCCTTCAAAAGTAAAAGAACACATTTTTGTCCCAACAAATATTACCCAAGAAAAAGGAGAACGAGATCCAAAAGGTAAAGAAAAAGTAGTAATGGTAGATGCAGCATTATTTGCCATCCGCGAAATTATGGAAGATTTCCCCGAAGCTATTTTGTACGGGCAAGACGTAGGAAAGAGACTGGGCGGCGTTTTCAGAGAAACTGCCACCTTAGGTGAACAATTTGGCGATCATCGTGTTTTCAATACTGCCATTCAGGAAGCATACATCATTGGTTCTACAGTAGGCATGAGTGCTACCGGGGTAAAGCCGATTGTAGAAGTTCAGTTTGCCGATTATATTTATCCGGGAATTAATCAACTGGCAACGGAAGTGGCTAAAAGCTGTTTTCTTAGTTGTGGAAAATTTCCAGTGCAAACCGTAATACGTGTGCCCATAGGTGCATACAGAGGTGGCGGCCCTTATCACAGTGGAAGTATAGAAACTTTATTGCTTTCTATTAAAGGAATAAAAATCGCATATCCATCCAATGCGGCGGATATGAAAGGATTAATGAAAGCGGCTTTTGTTGATCCAAATCCTGTCATCATGCTGGAACACAAAGGCCTTTACTGGAGCAAAGTTCCGGGAACAGAAGATGCAAAAAGAGTAGAGCCTTCCCGCGATTATGTATTACCGTTAGGCAAAGGAAATGTAGTTCTAAAAGCGGACGAGAATAAAATTAAAAACGGTGAAAGTTGTTGTATCATCACTTATGGAATGGGCGTTTATTGGGCTAAAAATTCTGCAAAAAAATTCCCCGGGCAAATTGAAATTATTGATTTAAGGACTTTATTCCCTTTAGATGAAGAATTGATTTTTTCTACAGTAAAAAAACATGGAAAGTGTTTGGTGCTTACAGAAGAGCAACAAAATAATTCTTTCGCAGAAGCTCTTGCAGGGCGCATTTCAAAAGAATGTTTTCAATTCCTTGATGCACCGGTACAAGTGTTGGGTGCATTGAATTTACCGGCAGTTCCTATGAATATTGTACTTGAAAAAGCAATGTTGCCGAATGAAGAAAAAGTTGTGGATTTGATTATTAGATTATTGAGTTATTAAATTATTATTTCTCAAACAATTCAGTACACAAAGAAAATAATCGAGATTCTTATTTTCATTCTTTTAATTTTCAGTAAACAAAGAAATAATGCGAATTCCTGTCTCCTATTCTGATGATATTAACTTACCGGTTACACTGAGTTGCACAGAGAAAACACAGAGCGCCACAAAGAGTTACAGTAAAAGAAAAATTAAACGGGATTCCTGTTTTGGTGTTGTGGAAATTCATAAAAATCAAATCAATCAAACAAATCATCGTTCAGACAAATTATTTAAATGATTACTATGATTGAAAGAAATTACAAATCATACTAATCAATCAAATCTCCGTTCAGACAAAATTTAAACTATGATTAAAGAACAATACAAATATTCCGAGCTTACTTCCAAAATTATTGGATGTGCCATGACAGTTCATCAAATATTGGGCAATGGTTTCCAGGAAGTAATTTATCAAAGGGCATTAGCGATTGAAATGCGGTTAGCAGGTATTTCGTTCCAAAGAGAATTTGAAATGCCCATCTTTTTCCGTGACGAACAAATTGGCACAAGGAGGGTTGATTTTTTTGTAGAAGGTATTATTTCTGTTGAATTGAAAGCCATTGCTGCATTTGAAAGCACAAATTTTACACAGGCAATTAATTATTTAGAAGCATATAATTTAGAAATAGGATTGCTGATTAACTTCGGCGAACCAAGTTTAAAATTTAAAAGGTTAACGAATAAAAAATTTAAAGTCTGAACCATGATTTTTAGGATTTAAATGATTAACATGATTCAAAATCACAAAAATCAAACTAATCAAATAAATCCCCGTTCAGACAATTTCTTAAAATCATAGCAATCAAATTAATCAAACAAATCACCGTTCAGACAAAAGGTTTCTGTCTGAACCATGATTTTTAGGATTTAAATGATTAGCATGATTCAAAATCACAAAAATCAAACTAATCAAACTAATCAAACTAATCTCCGTTCAGACAATTTCTTAAAATCACAGCAATCACACTAATCAAACAAATCACCGTTCAGACAAAATATTTCTTATTTTGCAACAACAGCAAAGCAACTGCATGTCACACTACGCAATTACCACTTATTATAACGACCTTGAAAATGCCATCCATTATGGCGGCTCTACCAAGGAAACCGCTATCCGATTTGGGTTTCAAAAGCTACTGGAAAAATACGCCGAGGCTAATTTTTACTTCAAATTTGTTTCAAGGCATGTTATTTGAGAATAAAATTGCATGATACAATGGCACATCGGATGTTCAGGGTTTTCTTATAAAGATTGGAAAGGGATATTTTATCCTAAAACTGTTCCTCAAAGATTGTGGTTCGAATATTATTCTCAACATTTCAATACACTTGAACTTAATGTAACTTTTTACAGGTTTCCTGAATTGGCGATGCTACAAAGCTGGTATCAAAGGTGTGCAACGGATTTTACTTTTTCTGTAAAAGCGCCGCGGCTAATAACTCATTACAAAAAGATGAATGATTGTGAACAATTGCTTTCTGATTTTTATAACACAGTTGCTGAAGGATTGAAAGAAAAAGCTGCCTGTATTTTATTTCAGTTTCCGCCATCATTTGAATATACTTTGGAGAGGCTTGAAAAAATAATTAATAATTTCAATCCACAATTTTCAAACGTTGTTGAGTTCAGGCATATAAGTTGGTGGAATGAAGAAGTGTATAAAAAGTTGGGCAAAAATAAAATTACTTTTTCAGGAATGAGCCATCCACGATTACCTGATAAAATTATTGAAAATACTTCTTTGTTTTATTACAGAATGCACGGTGTGCCTAAATTGTATCAATCCACTTACAATACTGCATTTTTAAAAGAGATTGTGAAAACAATCCAGTCTTCAGCTAAAATAAAAAAAGCGTTTATCTATTTTAATAACACTATGGGCGGCGCTGCAATAAAAAATGCTAAGGAGATGATTGGATGGTTGAATGGTTAAATGGTCAATTCGGAATCTGGTTTATTTGTTGGTTTATTGATAGCTGATGGCTGATTGCTGATTCTTCATTGTTTTCCCATCATATAAAACATAGCAATCGCTGCAGATCCCATAGCAAGGAAAGTAATCCATAAAATTATTTTTGAAAGTAATCCGCCTTTATATTCTCCCATAATTTTATTATTCACAGATATTTTTAAGATAAGAAAAATGAGTGGTACTGCAGCTACGCCATTCAATACAGCAGAATACACCAGCGCTTTTACAGGATCAATTCCAACAAAATTGATGATTAAACCAATAAGCGTAGCAATGGTAATAATACCATAAAAGCCATGTGCTTTTCTTAATTTTAAATTTAATCCAGATTTCCAGTTTACTGCTTCAGAAACCGCATACGCAGCGGAACCGGAAAGAACAGGAACGGCTAAAAATCCTAATCCTATAATACCAATAGAAAAAATTAATTTGGATAAATAACCCGCGTGCGGAAAAGAATGAACGAGCGGCTCGAGTGCTTTAGCCGCGTCAGCAGCGGTTTTAATGTCTGTAACGCCGCTATTGTGCAATACCGTTCCGGCTACTGCCAGGATGCTCCAGGTTGTAATTTCAGAAATGAGCATCCCCGCGTTATTATCAATCCGCATCGTGCGAATATTACTTTGCCTGATAGACGGCAAACCATGTTTTATCCATTTTTTTTCTTTCACTTCTTCTACTTCCTGGGAAGTTTCCCAAAAAAACATATAGGGAGAAATGGTGGTGCCCAGAACGCCCGTGATGATAAAAAAGAATGCGAAATTAAATTCAATATGCGGAATAAAAGTCGCTTTGAGAACAGTAAGCCACGGCATTTTTACAATAAAGACGGTAACGGGATACGCGAGCAAAGAAAGTGCCAGCCATTTTAATATTCTTGCATACACTTTATAAGTTGTAAATATTTCAAGTATTAAAATGCTTGTAGTAAAAAGTAATGTCCATACTACAAAAGGCAATGGAATTATTAATGCTGCGGCAGCAGCCATCGCGCCAATGTCTGCCCCAATATTGATCACGTTGGCAATTACAACGAGGCCTACAACGGCATACAACACTTTTGCATTGTAATGTTCTTTCACAATGGCGGCTATTCCTTTACCTGTTACCATTCCTATTCTTGCGCATGCTTCCTGCACGCCCATCATAAGCGGAAGCATATAAAATGCTGTCCATAATTGTCCGTAGCCAAATTGAGCGCCGGTTTGAGAATAGGTTGCTATACCGGAGGGATCGTCATCAGCAGCGCCTGTGGTAAGCCCGGGGCCAAGGATGGATAAAAATTTCAGGAATTTATTTCGTTTTGCTTTAGGGCTTTTTTCCTGAGCCATATTTTAGAATTGAGAATGTAAGTTAATTAAATAGCGCAATTATTTATTATCTTATTCCTGTATAAATTGTTTATTTCAAAAAATAAGATGAACAGTAAACAAAGAAATCCGATAGATATCGGATCTGGATTTATATTTAATCTTTCATTTTCAAATAGTATTAAAAAAATCAATTAAGAGAAATTCAAATCCCCTAAGTTTGAATAAAATAATTCAATGATACAGGAAACTCGTAAAACCAAAACTGAAATTCGCTTTTTTGATGGGCACCAGGATCGCTGGAAAAATTTTAAATATGCTCTAAGTGTTTTCTTTGAATTTATAAAAGGCTTTAGGGCACTACATTTTGTAGGGCCTTGTGTCACCATTTTTGGATCGGCCCGTTTTAAAGAAGACCATCCTTTTTATAAGCAGGCAAGGGAACTTTCCGGTGAAATAGCGAAACTTGGATTTACCATTATGACCGGAGGAGGCCCGGGCATTATGGAGGCAGCAAACCGAGGAGCGAAAGATGCGGGAGGTAAAAGTGTAGGCTGCAATATTATATTGCCACATGAGCAGAAACCTAATCCCTATGTTGATAAATGGGTGGATATAAAATATTTTTTTGTTCGCAAAATGTTGCTGATGAAATATTCGTATGCATTCATTGTGATGCCTGGCGGATTTGGAACACTGGATGAATTTTTTGAAGCTATCACTTTAATTGAGACCAGGAAAATTGAAATGTTTCCTATTATTATTTTTGACCGGGAATTCTATCAGCATATAATTAAACATGCCCAAAAAATGTTGGAAGAAGGAACGATATCAAAGAATGATCAAAAACTGTATGTCGTTACTGATTCTATACCCGAGGCAATTCATTATATCAAAGAAAAAAGTATCATGGCTTTTGGATTAAAATATATGAAACCTAAAAAACCCTTTTGGGCATTATTTGAAAAGGGATTAAATCATGTTTTATAAAACTATTTTTTCTCTAACTCTTATCATATCCACAACTACAAGTTTTTTATCTTTGATAAAAAAAACTATGTCGATATCATGGAAAGGAATTTATCCTGCGCTTACCACAAAATTTACCTCAGATGATAAACTTGATTTGTCATTATTTGAAAAAAATCTAAATGCACAAATTGATGCGGGAATTGATGGTATTATTTTGGGAGGCACTTTGGGTGAATCGAGTGTGTTAACTACAGATGAAAAAGAAAAATTAGTAAAGTTTGCCATTGATAAAGCTGCTGGAAAAATTCCGGTGATTTTAAACATTGCAGAAGGAAGCACGTGCGAAGCATTGCAACAGGCGGAATATGCGAAAACCTGGGGAGCACAGGGTTTGATGGCTTTGCCACCGATGCGTTATAAGAGTGATCATAGAGAAACAGTGCAGTGGTTTAAAACAATTGCCGGTTCTACCGATTTGCCCATAATCATTTATAATAACCCGGTAGACTATAAAACACTGATTACTTTGGAGATGTTTGATGAATTAACAGAATGTAAAAATATACAGGCAGTAAAAGAATCTACAAGAGATGTTACCAATGTTACAAGAATGAGGAACCGCTTTGGAAACCGATACAAAATATTATGTGGTGTGGATACGCTTGCGATGGAAGAACTTTGTTTGGGTGTTGATGGTTGGGTGGCAGGATTGGTTTGTGCATTTCCAAAGGAAACGGTAGCGATTTATCGGTTAGTGAAAGCAGGAAGAATGGCAGAGGCAACGAAAATTTATCGTTGGTTTATGCCCTTGCTTGAATTGGATATTCATCCCAAACTGGTACAATATATAAAGTTGGCAGAAAAACAAGTGGGCATTGGAAGTGAGGCGGTGCGTGCTCCGCGGCTTATTCTGGAAGGAGAGGAGCGAGCAAATATTTTAAAGACCATCAACGATGGAATTGCTTCAAGACCGAAACTTCCTGATTATCTTGCAATAAAAATATAATAACGTAGGGGCACGGTTTACCCGTGCCCAAAAAGGGCAACCGCAAGGGATTGCCCCTACCCAAAAAATAAATATCATGTTTACAGATGCAACTTCAGAAGAAATCAATAAAGCTATGGCGGATGCCTGGCTGGCATTCCATCAATATAGAAAGATGCCATTAAAAAAACGCGCTGATTTTATGCGCGCAATCGGGGAAGAATTAAAAAATAATGAACATGAATTAGTTGAATCAGCGATGAAAGAAACCAATTTACCCGAAGCGCGATTAAAAGGAGAATTGGCCAGGACTATTTTTCAATTGAATCAATATGGCGCGGCAGCAGAAAGTGGCGAATGGTTAGAAGCAAGAATAGATACAGCTATTGCTGACAGGAAACCACCAAAGCAAGACATCAGAAAAATGCTGGTTCCTCTTGGTCCGGTGGTTGTTTTCGGCGCAAGTAATTTTCCATTTGCGTATTCAACTGCAGGCGGCGATACAGCGTGTGCCTTTGCTGCAGGCTGTCCTGTGATTGTAAAAGCGCATCCTGCACATGCACAAACCTCTGAAAAAGTGGCTAAGTCAATTTTAAATGCAGTAAACAAACAAAAATTGCCGAAAGGTATTTTTTCCCATATTCATGGAGCAGGTGTTGAAGTAGGGAAAGCATTGGTAATGCATGAGTACACCACAGCCGTTGGTTTCACAGGATCACTTGGCGGAGGAAAACAATTGTTTGACTGGGGAAACCAACGTAAAGTTCCAATTCCTGTTTTTTCAGAAATGGGAAGTATCAATCCTGTTTTTTTATTGCCTGAAAAATTGAAAAGCTCTTCCGAGGAAATTGCTACAACTTATGCCGGTTCTATTACACAGGGTGTCGGACAATTTTGTACCAATCCCGGATTGATCATAGGAATAGAAGGAGATGATCTGAAAAAATTTATTGAAACTGTTGGCAAGGAAATAGAGAAAATAGCACCTGCAAAAATGTTGCATCCCGGCATTGCAAAAGCTTTTGATGAAAAAAGAGATAAGGCTTTGCAACAACAGAATGTGACGACGGTTTCTGTTTCTGATACACCTAAAAAAGAGAATGAGGGAACACCAACTGTGGCAACAGCGTCAGGAAAGGATTTTTTAAATAATTCCGTTTTGCACCAGGAAGTATTTGGTCCCTATTCATTGGTGATTCGATGTAATGACATTAAGGAAATGATTGAGGTGGCAAAACATTTGGAAGGGCAATTAACTTCTACTTTGATGGCCACTGATAATGATTTTCTTTCTAATGAGGAATTGGTAGAAGCCGTAAAAAATATTTGTGGAAGATTTATTTTAAATGGAGTTCCTACCGGAGTAGAAGTTTGCCTGAGCATGCAGCATGGCGGCCCATTTCCGGCAACGACTGATTTCAGATTTACCTCAGTTGGTGCGGATGGAATCAAGCGTTTTGCCAGGCCAATCGCGTTTCAGAATTGGGAAAATAAATTATTGCCGGATGAATTAAAAAATGAAAATCCATTGCATATCTGGCGGACGGTGAATAATGGATTAACTAAGGAAGTGGTTAATTGAGGTAAATTATGAATAATTACTTTATGCCTGAACTCAAATGCAAATTGTAATTTTGCTCTATAAAATTTATTATCCAAAATATATTTTGGTAGAGAAAATTTCTTCAAAAATGAACTTTTTGAGCATAAATTTTAGTTCTTATTTTTACCTAAATAAAAAGGAGGTATAGAATGTATTCAGAAACAAGAAAAATAAATCTGATTGAAAAGGTATTAAAAATAAGGAATGAAGATACCTTGCTGGAATTAGAAAAGGTTTTAAAAAATGCTAAGTTAGAAGGGCAAAAAAAATCTTTATCCGCACACAATTTTGTTGGTGTCTGGAGTAAAGAAGATGCAGATTTAATGTCTGAAGCAATTAACGAATCCTGCGAACAAATTCATCCGGATGATTGGCAATAAATATTTATTGGATACTAACATAATTATAGCTTGGCTTCAGGGAGAGACTGCTATCGCTAATAAAATTGAAAAAGCAGAAGAAGTTCATATTCCGGTTATTGTAGTGGG
>DATCFT010000010.1:0-55568 GCA_036509335.1 Hanamia sp. | reverse complement strand
AATATTTAAAGAGTAACTTTATTCCGTAATAAATTGGTTATAATATTTTCTAAAACTCAATACCAGTAATGGTTGTGCAATTTTCGCACTTTTTTTTATCATTATATCTATATTAATATTTAAGAATACCCCCTATATATTGATATTAGTGCTTTTAACTTTTATTAAAACAATTCTTTTTTTAAACTTTAATCCAAAACTTTAAATACTCATTATAATCAGTATGCACTACTTCGTAAAAAGGAGGTATCTCATTTCCAAAACTGTGATAAGTAACCAACCGGGTGCCGGCAGGTTTTTTATTGAGTTGTTTAAATAAATAACGGTTATAATAATTATACAATTCGATAGAATATTCTATGCTTGAATCAATTTTTTGGGTACCCTGAATATTCTCGTAAAAAGAATTATAGAAATAAAAATGATCGTATTTTTCAAAATCTATATTGGCGATATTATCGCAAATAAAATAGATATTTTCTAATTGAAGCTCCTTCGCCAGTTTTTCGGAAAGTTCTACTAAATAAGTTCTTTGCTCAACTCCATAGAACAATGTAAACGGATGATGATACGCGGCTGTTAAACAAAATTTACCTGCCCCGCTCCCTACATCCAATACTTTTACATCAGGAGAAATGGCTAAAAAGTCTGCGGCTTTTTTGGCCACTTCCAGTGGTGTCCAGTGTTTTTCTGCAACCTTCTGTATGGGTTTTGGATATAGAGAATTAAATTTTCTGTCTGATGCAAACCAATTCTTCATTTCTTTTAATTTTTCAGCTTCAAGGCATCTTAAAGTCTTGCCAGGATTAATCACGGGCTGGCCCGGGAAGTTCATAAACAAGCAATGTAATAATTTCTGAATAATTTATCCTACTTAACCCAAACCTACCTCTGTATGCCTTGCCGGAATTTCCACGTCTAAAAATCCATTGCTTATGAGACGATTCCTGAAATCCTGTTGTACATCATAATCGCCATGTACTAAAAATAATTTCTTTACCTGTTTTGGATCCTGGCAACCAAGCCATTGACAGAGATCATTATAATCTCCATGAGCGCTCATGCTTTTTATTTCTCCTATTTCGGCATGTACTTCATACTGCTGGCCAAAAATTCCTACTTCTTTGTGATGCAATTTTAATCTGCCTCCTAACGAATTTGGCTCACAATATCCGCTGAATAGAATGGAATTACGACTGTTTTCAATATTGTTGCTGATGTGGTGCTTTACTCTTCCTGCATCTGCCATTCCACTTGCAGAAATGATAACTAAAGGGTCTGAACGGTAATTAAGGGATTTGCTTTCCTGTACTGATTGAACAAATTTCAATCCTTTAAAATCAAAAGGATCTTTGTCGGTTAATAATAGCTTTTGCACCGTGCTGTTAAAATATTGAGGATAGCTTTTCATTACATTTGTAGCCTCCAGGCTCAAAGGGCTGTCAACATAATAGGGAAGATCGGGCAGGCGGTTTTCATTTTCCAATTGATTGAGGGCATACAATAATTCCTGTGTCCGTCCTACGCTAAATGCTGGTATAACCAATTTTCCTTTTTTCTGTAAACATGTTTTTGTTATCCACTCAAGAAGTTTATCAGGTGTTCCGGTGATTTCATCATGTAATTTGTTTCCATAGGTAGATTCCATGATGATATAGTCGGCCTGGGGAAATACTTCCGGAGACCTTAAGATAATATCCCTGTATCTTCCTACATCTCCTGAAAAAGTAAGATGAGTGACCTTATTATTTTCAGTAATTTTCAAATGCACAGTTGTACTGCCGATAATATGTCCCGCATCCAGGTACATAAACTGCACATTCTCATCAATAGTAAACCACTTTCCATAATCTACAATTACAAAATGCTCAACTGCTTTGGTGGCATCTTCCATTACATACAAGGGATATAGATAGGGCTTACCCTGGGCAGAGCGGGTTTTATTTTCAAATTTTAAATCACTTTCCTGTATGCCGGCACTGTCGGCCATCAATATTGCTGAGAGGTCTTTTGTAGCGGGAGTGGCAAATACCTTTCCTGTATAGCCTTCTTTTATTAATTTGGGGATTAAACCACAATGATCAATATGGGCGTGCGAAAGAATCATATAATTCACGTCGGAAGGATTAAAACCAAAGTCACGGTTCAGGTCGTCCGTTTCATTTCCCATGCCCTGGTACATACCGCAATCCAATAAATATTTTTTCCCATTGGTAAGTGTAAGCAGATGTTTAGAACCGGTAACAGTCCTGGCTGCGCCATGAAAGGCAATTTTCATACAAAAGATTTAATGATGATAAAAGAAAATAAAGTTAAGGGTAAAATTGTTGAAATTGTCAAATTGTTGGATTGTTAGATTTCCAAATTGTTGAGATGTTACAATAATGAGTACACGAAAATATATTTAGAATAAAACAATTACCAGGTGTCAATCGGTAACCAGTAAAGCAACACCCGCCTGACCGTCATTCAGGCAGGAATAATGAAGTTTCTTATTTACCAATAAACTAATTAACTAATCAACTTTTATTTTTTTTTAAACGACCAGGTAAATAAAAATTCCGCTATTGGTTCACCGTCTCTATTTTTCCCGGCTGATTTTACAATAATTGTTTTCCCATCTCCGCTTTTGTCAGCTTCATTTACAGCATTTGCAATCTCCTGACCTTCTTCACAGGTAAAAAAAGTAACGCCTTTTGCTTTTGTGAAATAATTGGCTTCCATTTTTGTAACTAACATCGAAATAGGTGGGTTTCTTTGGTAGGTATTTATCAATGCTAACAGGCCGGTACTCATTTCTGCAGCCATCGCAAGCGAAGCAAAATAAGTGGACCTGAAAGGATTTTGTGTGAGCCATTTATATGGAACAAAAGTCGTGCATTTTTCCATTGAAATTTCTCTGATTTTTATTCCCGAAAAAAAAGCCGCAGGCAATTTGTAAAGAAGATACATTCTGAATTTGAATGCCGATGAAGCCAGGGAAAGGAATTTATTTTTTTCTTCCATTTTTTTGCTCATATTTTTTTGAAGAAAATATTCCTGAATTATTATTTAACTCAGGATAATAAATAAGGGTTAAGATAAATGATTTTACAAAAAAGAGAAATCTGTATTATTAGTTGGTTTACCAGGATAAGAGGAGTTTAATAATTTTATTTTTTTAATTAATTAGCACTGATACCTAATTGTGCATTTACCTTTTTCATGAGGTTATTTACATCAAAAGGTTTTGCAATAAAATCATTGGCTCCATAATCTGAAATTGTTGCCGCTGCTCCGGGATGAGCTGAAAACATAATTACGGGAATATGGCTCGTCGTCTTATTTGATTTTAATAGTTTGCAAATCGTTCTTCCATCATGTCCCGAAATAAGTACATCTAACAAAATAAGATCGGGTTTAAAACTTTCAGTTTTGGGTAAAGCATCTTCTCCTTTTGAAGTAACTTCTACCTCAAAGCCTTTCATTGTTAATAAAATTTTCATGACGGATAATATATCTACATCATCATCAACTACTAAAATTCTGGACATTATTTTTGTTTAACCTGTTTTATGATACAAGGGAATCCGAATCGTGAATTTTGTATCCTTATCTATAACACTTTCCGCTATAATTTCTCCACCATGTTTTCTTATGATTCGTTGAGAAAGATACAAGCCAATTCCCATGCCCGGAAAAGTTTCTTCTTTTTTCCCCGGTATTCTATAAAACCTTTCAAATATTTTTGAAAGATGTTCTTTTTTTATGCCTATCCCAAAATCAGTAACGCTCACTTTTACATATTGACTATCCTCCGAAAGTTCTACAATTATGGTATCACTTCCTTTTGAATATTTGGAAGCATTCGTCAATAAGTTTTCCAGAGCCTGTGAAATTCTTTCCCCATCTCCTTTTATAACTCCGTTGGTTTTCCCCTTTAAAATAATTTTTTGTGATGGCGTAATAGACTGTATTTTATTAACAATTTTTTTTACAAGCTCATCGAATGCAAAAACACTACAAGTAAAATCAAGCGAACCTGTTTGGATACGCGAAATATCAAGTAGTTGGTTAATAAGATCATTAATTTTTTTTACCTGTTCAAGAGCACCTGAAATGTAAGAATTATATTCCCCTTGTGAAGGATTTTTAAAATATTCAGCTAAAAGCTGTAGATAAATATTGAGAGTAGTTAATGGAGTTTTTAGCTCATGGCTGGCAGCGATAATGAACTGATCTTTTCGATGCTCTATTTCTTTTAACTCGTGTATATCTACGCATGTGCCTATGAAACCGCTAAATATTTTATCTTTTGTGAAATGAGGAATTCCAATATCCTGAACCCAGCGATATTGTCCGTCATAACGGCGTAGGCGGTATTCCATTTTAAATTTCTTTTGTTTTACAAAAGCGTTTTTGTAGATTTTAGTACAATTCTCCAGGTCGTCAGCATATACGCCTGCGGTCCATCCATCTCCCGATTCTTCTTCTAATTTTCTACCTGTAAATTTCAACCATGCCTTATTGAAAAAAGAAGAATTATTATCCAATCCCGAAACCCATAAAGGTATTGGCGCAGAATTAGCCATTGATTTAAACTCTTCTTCTACATGGAAAACCGGAAACTTTCTTTTTACCGATAGTTTCTCTTTTTTTAAAAATTCATTATTCATTAGCAAAAAGTTGCAAAACCAAAATCAACTATCGCTATAAATTAATAAAAATTATATCTTTTATCCTGTTATTGACGACCGAAGAAATTGGATTTAGTTTCACTTTGCCACAAACTTTGTTCCGAATTTTTCATTTGAATATTTAACAGGATAGATTTTTTTTAATTTAAGTTAATTTAAGTTTAAGTCTATCTACTAATGCGTCTAAAAATTCTTCTGTATTCAAATAGTCTTTTCCGTGCGAAACCTTGTTGCCACTAATACACACTGCAAGATCCTTAGTCATTTTTCCACTTTCTACGGTTTGGATACAAACTTGCTCCAGCGCGTTGGCAAAGTCAATTAATTCTTGATTATTATCAAGCTTTCCCCGAAAAGCCAACCCTCTTGTCCATGCAAATATGGAAGCAATGGGATTTGTTGAGGTAGAATTTCCCTTCTCATGTTCCCGAAAATGCCTGGTCACAGTTCCGTGTGCAGCCTCAGCTTCGAGAATTTTTCCGTCAGGCGTTATTAAAACAGAAGTCATCAAACCAAGCGATCCAAAACCTTGTGCCAGCGTATCGCTTTGCACATCGCCATCATAATTCTTACAAGCCCATATAAAGTTGCCATGCCATTTTAATGCACTCGCCACCATATCATCTATCAGGCGATGCTCGTAGGTAATTTTTGCTTCGTCGAATTTCGCTTTAAATTCATTTTCAAAAATTGTTTGGAAAATATCTTTGAAACGTCCGTCATATTTTTTTAGGATGGTATTTTTTGTAGAAAGATATAAAGGCCATTTTTTATTCAAAGCCATATTGAAACAGCTTCTTGCAAAACCTTCGATACTTTCATCTACGTTATACATACACATAGCCACACCATCTCCTTTGAAATCATGCACATCAAAGGTTTGGGGCTCTCCTCCACCTTCCGGAGTAAAAGTCATCGTAAGCTTTCCTTTTCCTTTTATTACGGTATCCGTAGCGCGATATTGATCCCCATAAGCATGACGGCCAATGATGATTGGCGCAGTCCAGTTGGGAACTAATCGTGGAATATTTTGCATTACTATCGGCTCACGAAAAACGGTACCGTCAAGTATGTTTCTGATTGTGCCATTTGGGCTTTTCCACATGTGTTTCAATCCAAATTCCTTTACCCTTGCTTCATCGGGAGTGATGGTAGCGCATTTAATTCCAACACCATATTTTTTAATGGCATTCGCTGCATCTATAGTTACCTGGTCGTCAGTGGCGTCGCGGTGTTGAATGCCTAAGTCAAAGTATTTTATTTCTACATCCACATAAGGAAGAATCAGTTGGTCTTTAATAAATTTCCAGATTACGCGTGTCATTTCATCTCCGTCAATTTCTACTACAGGATTGGCTACTTTAATTTTTGTCATTTGCTTGGTTTATATATTTTTAGTCAAGTATGTTTTGCAATATTATCAAAATCTTTGTCATTGTGAAAAAGTGGGACATTAAATTCAATACATAACGCTGCTATAAGGCAATCGTTTGCTTTTCTAATAGTGACACCTTTTCTTCTCAGACTTCTGTAAATTTCTGCTGCTTTAATAGAAAATACATACGGGTCGTATTGAAAATACTCGAATCCTTGCAGGTTTTCTTTGATGACATCGTAATGCTTGTTATTTTCTATTCCCTGAAGAATTTCCTGCATGATTACAGGAAGTACTATTACAGGCGAAGTCCATCGAATTGATAAAAGTAAAGTTTTTAAATGTTCAATTTTGACAGATGCTTTTTTATTAAAAAAATCAATCCAAATCGAACTATCAACTACAATTCTAGGCATTTCTTCTCATTTTATCCAAATCACCAATCCATTCTACTTTACCCTGTAATGATAGCATTTTAAGCCTCATTTGATATTTTACATATTCATTGAGGGCTGCGTTGATAATTTCTTTTTTAGTTTTTAATTTAGAATATTTAAGCGCCTTTTTCATTAGCTCATCATCAATTTCAATATTCGTTCTCATGGTTTGAAATATTTATACACAAATATACCCAATTCTATACACATCAAAAAAACTACAAATTCTTAATAATTGCATCTCCAAATTCACTTGTTTTCAACAGCGTTCCGCCTTTCATCAGATTATAAAAATCAATGGTTACGGTTTTATTACGAATGGTTTTTCCAACTGCGTTTGTAATCATTTCTGCAGCATCTCTCCAGCCCATATATTCCAGCATCATTACACCGCTTAGAATTAAAGAAGACGGATTCATGCTGTTGGTATTCGCAAATCTTGGCGCGGTTCCGTGAGTAGCTTCAAACACAGCGTTGCCTGTTGTATAATTGATGTTTGCTCCGGGAGCAATTCCTATTCCGCCAACCTGCGCTGCCAGCGCATCGCTGATATAATCACCATTTAAATTTAATGTTGCGATGATAGAATAATCCTGGGGAGCCAGTAATGCCTGTTGCAAGAAATTGTCAGCAATGGAATCTTTAATAATCACTTTTCCTCCAATGGCAGCGATGCGCATGTCTTCATTGGCAACTGCTTCGCCTCGTTCTTTTTTGGTGCGTTCCCACTCATTCCACGTATAAGTTTCATTTTTAAATTCTGTTTCTGCCAATTCATAGCCCCAGTTTTTAAAAGCTCCTTCGGTAAATTTCATAATGTTTCCTTTGTGAACAAGCGTTACAGAAGAGCATTTATTCGCAATCGCATATTCTATCGCAGCACGAATCAATCTTTGCGAGCCTTCTTTACTCACTACTTTTATTCCGAAAGAAGTGGTTTCGGGAAAACGGATTTTTTTTACATGCAATTCATTTTGCAAAAAATCTAACAACTTGTTTGCATCCGGTGTCCCGGTCATGTATTCAATTCCAGCATAAATATCTTCTGTATTTTCCCTGAAAATAACCATGTTTACTTTTTCTGGTTGCCACATTGGAGAAGGAACTCCTTCGAAATACTTTATCGGGCGTAGGCAAACGTACAAATCCAAATCCTGCCGCAGCATTACATTCAGGCTACGAATGCCGCCACCAACAGGCGTTGTAAGCGGGCCCTTTATCGCTATTAAATATTCTTTAAAAGCATTCATCGTTTCATCCGGCATCCAGGAATTGGTTTTATTAAATGCTTCTTCCCCGGCTAATACTTTTAACCAGTTAATTTTCTTTTTTCCATGAAATGCTTTTTCAATAGCCGCATCAAAAACACGCACACTTGCTTTCCAGATATCGGGGCCAATGCCATCTCCTTCTATAAATGGAATTGTGGGATTGTTGGGGACAATTAATTTTCTATTACCCCCCATTGAGATTTTTTCTGACATATAATTTTTGTTTTTTTAGCCACCAATTACACGGATTAGCACGAATTAAAAATCAGAAGAATAGTAAAAGAACAAATTTTCAGAATTCTTATTTTTCACGATTTAGCTAAAAGTTTGATTTACAGTAAAGCAACAATTAATCCGGATTTCAAATTTTATTGCTTCTTTCATTCGTGCTAATTCGTTTAATTCGTGGCGACGTTTTTATTCCTTTTTTAGGGGTTAGGGACAAACTGCAATTCACCCATTCATTATCAAAACTCACTCCTTCATATTTTTTATAAAAATTAATCGCCGGCTCATTCCAATCCAGTACCTGCCAAACCATTCCGGAAAATCCTTTTTCTTTCGCTTCTTTTATTAATTCATCAAATAACAATTTACCAATTCCTTTGCCGCGCCATGGTTCATTTACCAAAATATCTTCGAGATACATTCTTTGTCCCTTCCACGTTGAATAACGAATGTAGTATAAGGCGAATCCTACTACTTTATTTTCTGTTTCAGCTACAAATGCCCACCACACAGGGTTTTCACCAAATCCACTTTCTACAAAATGATTGAATTCAACCGTAACTTCCTGAGGTGCCTTTTCATAAACTGCCAATTCATGAATCAGTTCTATCATTGTTTGGCAATCTTCTTTCTTAGCTTTTCGTATTTTGATTTCCATTTTCGATTTTCAATTATCAGCCGCTTGTTCCAAATCACTTAAAATATCTTCCACATTTTCAATTCCCACACTCATTCTTATCAGTCCATCCGTAATTCCATATTTTTCACGGTCTGCTTTGGGAACGCCGTAATGTGTCATAGAAGCGGGATGCGACAAAAGCGTATCGCATGTTCCCAGTGATACGGCTCTCACGCACATCTGTAATTTATTGATGAATTTTTTTCCTGCTTCGAGGCCGCCTTTCATTTCAAAGCTCAACATCGGGCCAGGATGTTTCATTTGTTTTCTTGCAGTGGCAAAATCAGGATGAGAAGGTAGTCCCAGATAATTCACTTTGCCGATTGCAGAATGTTGTTCAAGAAACTGCGCTACTTTCATTGCATTGGCACAATGCCTTTCCATCCTTACCTCAAGCGTTCTCATTCCCTGCACCAGCAAAAAAGCATCAAAAGAATTGGTGCTTCCGCCTAACAGTCGATGCACTTTTTCAAGTTTTGTATTCATTAAATCAATATCCCTTCCAATAAGCGCGCCGCCAACAGCCGTTCCATGCCCGTTCAAAAACTTAGTCGTAGAATGAACTACAAAGTCAACTCCGTATTTGAAAGGTTGTTGCAAATAAGGAGTTGCAAAAGTATTATCTACCGCTACGATAAGATGATGTGCTTTCCCCAGTTTAGTAAGTTCTTCTATATCCACACATTGAATTGTAGGATTGGCGGGCGTTTCGAGGTAAAGCATTTTTATGGCAGGGTCATTTTTTATCACTTCTTCTGCTTTGTTCAAATCTCTTAAATCAACAATGATGGCATCAATTCCAAGGCCGGGCAACACCCGATTCATCAATTCCTGCGAACCGCCATATAAAGAATAATGTGATAAAATTTTATCGCCGCTTTTTAAATTACCAAACATTAAAGTATTAATCGCTGCCATGCCGCTTGCATGTACACGCGCTTTTACCATTAGAGGGAGCCCGTTTTCAGATAATCCAAAACTTTCCAGCGCGGCAATTTTTCCTTCCGCTTCAGTCATTGACGGATTCCCCCAACGACTGTAGATGTAACCTTTTTCTTCACCGTTAAATCGGCGCATTCCCTGTTCCGCGGTATCATAAACATAGGTACTGCTTGCATAAATAGGTGTTAAGTGCGAAAAATTTCCTTCAGTTTCATGGCCTGCATGTATTGCTGTAGACCCAAAACCTTTTAATTGTTTTTTTTGTGATGACATTTTATTTGTAATAAACCGAAATTAAGAATGATGCAAAAGTAGTCAAATCAAAAAAGGTTATGATGAATTAAAAGCTAATTATTGATGAATGAAAAATTGAAATTGATGTTATTTGTTGGTTTACTATCAACATTATTCTCTATAAAATTTATCGTCTTTCCAGTTTGAAGAATTGTAGATAATATAATTTGAAATGGTTTTGTAGGATTGTTCGTTTCTGATGATGTGTTCATAATAATTGCGTTGTAAAAATTTTCCCATCATTTTATTTTTCGATTTATAAATTTCCAAACAATTATTTGACACCAATGATTTGTAGGCACCCATAATATCGCCCACCGTTGTAGGGGCAGGGCTTGCCCCTGCCCTTTTTATATCCGCCGCTGCCCATTGTGTGCCCGCATCATTTTGGGCACCCGTATCATTTTGGATATCCACATCATTTTGAATGCCCGCGTCGTTTTTATAATCCGCGTCGTTTTGGGCACCCACAAGGGGCGCCCCTACCAGGGCAACAATGCCATGAATATGATTCGGCATTATTTGAAACAAATCCAATTCAAAATTTGGAAATCGTTCCGGTAATTTCAACCATTCATTGTATGCTATCGTACCTAATTCATTCAATACCATTTCGCCATTTGCGATTTTCCCCAAACGGCAAATCATATCCTGGCAACATATTGTAATAAAATACAAACCTGATTGCGAATAATCATACCCTTTCAAACGAATAGAACGGCGATGATGAATTTTTGGATTATATTTTGGTTTATTATTCATTTTATCTGCGGTTGCGCATTTGTGGTTGCGCATTTGTATATTATCCTATTTGTCGTTGTCCCATTTATTTGTTGTTCATCGTAGGGGCAATCCCTTGCGGTTGCCCCGTTTGTAATTGCCCCATTTGTAGTTGCACGACAAAGGGCAGCGGCAAGCCCTGCCCCTACAACCAACCATTATAATATGCGCAAACTTTATTCATCAAACATTCCTCGCATTTTGGTTGAGGCCTGCAAATTTCCCTTCCTAAAAATGACATCGCCATTCCTGCATCCCATTCTTTTTGCGGGAGTGTTTCCATAATTTGTTTTTCAATTTTTTTTGGGTCGGTTCCCGATGCGATTCCTAAGCGCGGCGCTACACGGACCACGTGCAAATCAACAATCACTCCTTCAGGAGCAACACCGGCTTCCCGCATGATTACATTCGCTGATTTTCTCCCAATGCCTGATAAAGCAGTGAGTTCATCAAGCGTAAGAGGAATCTTGCTGTCTTTTTTTACTTTTTGCGCCAGGGCAATAAGCCATTTCGTTTTATTGTCAAAATTGCGAACCTTTCCAATAAAGGGGAACAACGTTTCAGGAGTAGCGCGGGACAGGGCTTCCATGTTTGGAAAAGCTTTGAAAAGCTCTGGTGCAAGCTGATTGATATGTTTGTCAGAGTCCTGTGCAGACAAAATTACACCAACCAGCAACTGGTAATTATTTTTATAATCCAGCGGGTGTTTTTTCCCTTTGTATTTTTTTAGTAAAGGTTCGATGGCTTCCGGCCAGTTGATTTTAGGAGGCATAAAAAACGAATTTTTTGAAAGATAAATTTACAGAAAACATTGATATCATTTTCCATAAGGAATGTGTAAATCAGAAGAATTATTTTTGCAAAAATAATTTCAGTTACTATTCTCACTTTTATAGTAAACGAACAAATATCATCAAAATGTAAATTACTACTTTGAAAAACGAAATATTCGATATTGCCATTATTGGTGGAGGAATAGTAGGAGCGGCTACATTCTATCAATTGCAAAAACATCACCCTTCCTTAAAAATAATTTTGATTGAAAAAGAAGAGCGGCTTGCGTTTCATCAAACAGGAAATAATTCGGGAGTAATGCATTCAGGGTTATATTATAAGCCCGGTTCTCTAAAAGCAAAGAATTGCGTAGAAGGCAGAAAAGCATTGGTGAAATTTGCTGAGGAAAATAATATTCCGCATGATGTATGTGGTAAAGTGGTAGTAGCTGTTGATGAATCTGAACTTCCTTATCTCGATAAAATTTTTGCAACAGGATTAGAAAATAAAATTGAAGGAATTAAAAAAATAACTGCGGAACAAATCAAAGAGCATGAGCCTTACTGTGAGGGTATTGCAGGCATTTGGGTGCCTTGCACGGGAATTATTGATTATGTGAAAGCAACCGATAAAATGGTGGAAATTGCTTTGAATACAAATCCCGAAAGTCAACTGGAATTAAGTACTGAAGCCACTTCTTTTGAAAAAGAAAATGGAATCAATATTATTGGCACCAATAAAAAAAACTATCGCAGCAGGTTTATTATTTTCTGCGGAGGATTGCAGGCAGACAGGCTTGCGCGCAAAGACCATGTAAAGCTGAAAGAGAAAGTGGTTGGTTTCAGAGGAGATTATTATGAGCTTACTGAAGAAGGGAAACACAAAATAAAAAATCTTATTTATCCTGTTCCCAATCCTGATTTTCCTTTTCTCGGCGTGCATTTCACAAGAATGACCAACGGTGAAATAGAATGCGGACCAAACGCGGTTTTTACTTTTAAAAGAGAAGGTTATGGCAAAACTGATTTTAGTTGGAAGGATACTATTGATGCATTGAGCTATCGTGGAACCTGGAAATTATTCTTTCAGAATATGAGCTTTGGTATCAATGAATATCGACGCGCATTTTCAAAAAAATTATTTCTGAAAACACTGCAACGATTGATTCCATCATTAACGATGGAAGATATAAAACCAGGACGCTCAGGTGTCCGTGCGATGTTACTCAGCGAAGATGGCGATACCCGCGATGATTTCAGGATAGAATATAAAGATTCAAGCATTCATGTATTGAATGCGCCTTCGCCGGCAGCCACTGCATCTCTCGCGATCGGCGATAACATCAGAGAGATGGCTGAGAAGCATTTCACTCTTTCCGGAATTAGCTAATTTCTTTTTAGGGGTTTTGGCAAATAAAATAGTTATACCAGATAATAAAGCCTTTATATTGAAAGAAAACTCAGAAAAAAACCATAACGAACATTACACTGCAGAACTTTTGTTATAGGTACATTCTTTGAAAATTTGAACGTCAAACTGGTTTTAAAAATAATAAAATGTTCAAACAAAGAATTGATACCGGTTTTAATAATTCAAATAAAATTGTGATAATAATATTCAATTGCAAATTCACTTCAATTATAAAATGTACTAAGACCTTTTCCTGTAATTTAAAATTGCCCACCCGTTAAAGAAAACTGCAAAGCCAATTATGGCAAAGATTTGATTCTTTATATCTGCTAGTCCGCTTCCTTTTAGGATCACCATTCGCATTACTTCTATAAAATAAGAAACAGGGTTAAACCAGGTAATTACCTGTGCCCAATGCGGCATACTTTCAATCGGGGTAAATAAACCACTCATCAAATTAAAAATCATGGTTACAAAAAATGCAACAAGGAAAGACTGTTGCTGCGTTTGTGCATAGGTAGATAACAGTAACCCTAACCCAAGTATTGCCAATAAATAGATAGCGGAAAAAATATAAATCGTGATGTAATGTCCAAGCGGAATGATGTTATAAACAAATCGTGCTATGATAAGGCCTGCCGTTAATACAACCAATGCCAAAATCCAGAAAGGAATTAATTTGCCGAGGATAAAATAAGTTTTTTTGATCGGGCTTACATTAATCTGTTCAATAGTTCCCAACTCTTTTTCTTTCACAATATTAAGCGCGGCAAAATTGGAACCGATAATAGTGATCAACATCACCAGGATTCCCGGCACCATAAAGAAAGGGTAATTCATATTTGGATTGTACCAGTCAGAATATTCCACGTCAATAGTTGGTTGTGGACTGAATCGCGGAAATTGAACCCATTGCATGCGAACCGTTTGATTATAATTCTGTATGATCTGTTGAATATATGCTGAGCCAAGTCCTGCTTTTATTCCATTGATCGCATTGGCGGCGACAAATAAATTTGCCTTATTATCTTTCACAAGATCCTTTTGAAAATGATCAGGAATTTCCAATATAATATCTGATTTATCCAGTTCAACAGATTTCAAAGCCTGGGGAAATGTAGCACTGTAATCTGTTAACCTGAAATATCCTGAAGACACTATCTTATTGATCAATATTTGTGAATATTGGGAATGGTCATGATCAACAACAGCAAGGTTGATATTTTTTATTTGATAATTTGCGGCCAACGGCAATATGAGTAATTGCACAATAGGTGCAATAAACAATACCCTGAAAATAGATGGATCGCGGAATATTTGCCGGAACTCTTTCTGCAATAAAAATTTGAGTACTCTCATGCCAGCCTGATTTTAAAATTTCTGATACTAATACCCAATAACACCAAAGTCATTACTATCAAAATCAATGTTTCTTTCCAAACTGCCCAAAATCCAAGGCCTTTTATCATTACAGATTCCACGATGATATAATACCATTTTGCCGGAACAATATTAGAAATTACCTGCAAAGGCCACGGCATACTTTCGATAGGAAATAAAAATCCGCTGAATAATAATGTTGGCAGAAACAAACTCAACAGCGATGTAAACATAGCAGACTGCTGTGTTTTAGCGCCATTGGAAATTAATATGCCGATTGCAAGCGCTGTGATAGTAAACAAAATACTTTCCGATACCAGCAATACCAGGCTTCCGTTTATAGGCACATTAAGAACATAAACACTGAGTAAAAGAATACAGGCAATATTAAAAATGGAAATAGCGAGATACGGAATTGTTTTTGCAATAATTATTCGAAATGGTTTTAATGGCGAAACAAGTATTACCTCCATGGTACCTAATTCTTTTTCCCTTACAATTGCGATAGATGTCATCATTGCGCAAACCAGCATGAGTACCAAAGCCATTACACCAGGAACAAAACTATATGATGATTTTAATTCCGGATTATAAAGCATGCGCAAGTTTGTTTTTATAGTATAAGGCAGGTCCTTATTTTGATTCAAAGACTGCTGGTAATCATTGATGATAGCTGATGCATAATTAGTCAATGTATTGGCAGTGTTCGGGTCGGAAGCATCGGCTATCAATTGTATTTGTGCATAATTTTTCTGCAGGAGATTATTCTGAAAGTTAGGAGGGAAACCAACTGCCAGCCTTATTTTTCCTTGCCGGAAGGTGGCTCCAATTTCATTATAAGAATGAAGATTTTTGATAACATTAAAATAACGGCTTGCATTAATCTCATTAATAATGGTGGTAGTTGCCACATCATTCGATTGATCAAAAACTGCAATTTCAGCATTCTTCACTTCATTGGTCAGTGCAAACCCGTACAATATAATCTGGACTATAGGCATCCATATTAAAATGAATAGCGTTCGCCTGTCTCTCCAGATGTGGAGCCATTCTTTCTTTACAAAAATGAAAAATTGGTTCATGTTAAAAGCTTTTAGCTAATAGCTTTTAGCCGTTAGCCGGTTCTTTTATTAGGGTTAGTCTCTTGCTTGACAGATAATAAATAACGGCTATCAGCTACCAACTCAGTTTCCACCCAGCTTCCTTATAAATGAATGCATCATCTTAATTTCTTCTTCTAAAAGGGACTCGATTGTCTTTATGCTTTCCTCTGTTGACCAATGCATTTCCATTGCGATAACTAAATAAGTTTGAACTTCAAATGCAGAGCCTAACGCTATTTGTAAAAATCTTGCATAATCTTTTTCGCTGTTTCTGCTGCTTCCTTCTGCAATGTTTGCCGGTATAGAAACTGCAGCACTCGTCACTTGGCTAATCATACCAAATTTTTCTTCACCAGGGAAACTTTTAGATAATACATAGACAGATTTTACCAGTTGAATCCCCTTTTGCCAGATAATTAATTCTTTAAAATTTTTCATAAAAAATCTATTTAAGGTTAAAAAATACTTGCTATGCAAACTCGCCAATGACTAATCGCTAACAGCTAATAGCTTTCTTCACTCACTCCTCACCGCCTTTCTCGCCAAATGCAAAAACACTTCATCCATTGATTTTGCTGAATAATTTTTCTGCAGGTTTGCAGGAGAATCCAGTGCATCAATTCTACCATCAACCATTATGGACACACGATTACAATATTCTGCTTCATCCATATAATGTGTTGTTACAAAAATGGTGATTCCTCTTGCTGACGCTTCATAAATCAGGTTCCAAAACTCTCTCCTTGTTATCGGATCAACACCGCCAGTTGGTTCATCCAAAAAAACAATTGCCGGATCGTGAACAATAGCAATAGAAAAAGCGAGCTTCTGTTTCCAGCCAAGAGGCAATGATCTTACCAATGTTTTCTCTTCTCCTTCCAAATGAAGTTGCTTCACCAATAACTGAGTTTTCTCTTTTATTTCTTTATCTCTTAATCCATATATACCAGCGTAAAAACGGATGTTTTCCTTTATTGTCAAATCTTCATAAAGAGAAAATTTCTGGCTCATGTAACCGATACTTTTTTTGATCAGCTCGTTTTGTTTATATACATCGTAACCCGCTACCGTAGCCTCTCCTGAAGTAGGCAGTGACAAACCGCATAACATGCGCATGGCGGTCGTTTTACCCGCACCGTTAGCGCCAAGAAATCCAAAAATCTCTCCCCTATTCACTTCAAAAGATATTTTATCAACAGCAGTAAAATCCCCAAACTTTTTAGTGAGTTCATTTGCTGTTATCACTTTGTCGTCTTTCATGTTTTTACTAATTATCATCAACATAGGGCTTCGCCTTATGTTAATATATTACGCCCCTGTCTGCCGGAGCATTCAAGCAGGCTTTCAGGGCTTGTTTAAAAAATTAAAGAATCATCTTTCCTACCTAATAACTAATAAAGTAATAAACTAATTAACCGATTACTTATTCTTTCATCAATGCCATAAAACAATCTTCAATGCCCGGCTTGATAGTATGTATTTCCACATTAGAAAAATTCCCTTTAGCTGAAATATCTTCAAGCTCCTGTTTATTATTTTTATCCGATTTAAAAACAACATGATGGTACTGTCCAAATGAATAACAACTTTCTACCAAAGGATCAGCAATAATTGCTTTCATCAATGGAAACATTTCATTTGCTTTTATAGCCCACAAAGGTTTTTTAAACTCCTTTGTTATTCCTTCGGGAGTATTAATAGAAAGGATTTGCCCTTTCTGAATTAATGCAACCCTGTCACATAAATTGGCTTCATCCATGTATGCTGTTGAAACCAAAATAGTAATTCCTTGTTCCTTCAGACGATGCAACATTTCCCAAAATTCTTTTCTTGAAACAGCATCTACGCCGGTTGTAGGTTCATCAAGAAACAATACAGATGGTTTATGTATCAACGCACAACTAAGTGCCAGCTTCTGTTTCATGCCTCCGGATAGCTGTCCTGCTTTCCTGTCCTTAAATGGCTCTATTTGCTGGTAAATGTCACTTATGAGATCATAATTTTCTTTGATAGTAGTAGCGAAAATAGTTGCAAAGAATTCGAGATTTTCCTGCACAGATAAATCCTGGTAGAGGGAAAATTTTCCAGGCATATAACCCACGCGGTTACGAATTTGTTTATAATCTTTCACTACATCAAATCCATCTACAGAAGCTTTGCCGCTATCCGCCAATAATAATGTCGTAAGAATCCGGAACAGGGAAGTTTTGCCTGCCCCATCGGGTCCTATGATACCAAATATCTCGCCTTTATCCACAGAAAAAGAAACACCTTTTAATGCATTTACGACTGCTTTTTTTGAGCCATAGGTTTTTACAATATTTTCGACAAATACAGAGGACATATTTTTTAGTTGAACTTTACTTCGCCATACATTCCAATCTTGAGCAATCCATCGTTTTTTACATGAACCTTTACGGCATATACCAGGTTGGCTCTTTCATCTTTTGTCTGAATTGTTTTTGGAGTGAATTCGGCCTTATCTGAAATCCATGTAATCACGCCCGGATATTCTTTATAAGTATCTGCCGTACTGTCAACAAATACTTTTACAGCTTGATTTAATTTTATATGAGCAAACTGGGTACCCGTTACATACACCCTTAACGTAATCATCGAAAGATTACCAATCGAATACAATGCCTTGCCCGGCGTAGTGTATTCTCCTGCCATCGCATATTTTGTAAGAACCGTTCCGCTTATAGGATTTTTAATTTTCGTACGTTTCAACTGGTCCTCAATTTGGGCAACTGATTTCTTTAATGGTTTATACTCGCTCAGGATGGTACTATTTTGGGTTCCGGTACTTGATTCCTGTACTTTTATTTGTTGTTGATTTACCGCAATTTGTTTTTGATAAACGGCAATTTGTGTATTGATGTCATCCAGTTGTTTTTGAGTGGCCGCATCTGCTTTAATCAATCTTTCTGTTCTCTCTTTTTCATGAATGGCATCATTCAGTTGCACTTTTAATACGCTTATCTGGTCATTTAAAAGTTTTATCTGTGGCACTACATTTACTGTTTTCTCCTCCAAGGCATTTAGGGTCGCCTCTGCGTGTGCCTTCTGCAATTCAAGAGGAACAGAATCAATATATCCCACGATACTGTCTTTTGCTAAAACAGAACCTTCCCTGATAGTAAGCGCTTCTATTTGCCCGGAAACTTCAGAAGAAACGACTACTTCATCTACTTCAAAAGTGCCTGAAGCATCAAAATCGGGTTTGTTGTTGTTGCATGCAAAAAGCACCTGGCTCATCAGGCTAACGTACAGGCATATCCGAATTTTCATTTTGTATTATTTTAAGATTTGCGTTATTTATCATTAATATTCCCAACAATATTTTGGTAACTATACCGTGCCTGCAATAATTGCATTTCATGAAGAATTTTAGTTTGCCGCGCCTGGTCTTCAGCGTTTACCTGGGTAATATAATCATGAGCACTTAGCACTCCATTTTCAAGTTGCGCATAAGCAGCTTTCTTTACTGATGCTCGCAGGTCAATGATCGCATCATCTTTATCAAGGAGACTATCATATTTTTGAACATTTTCATTCTGTTGCAATTGCGAAAGTTTCGTATTGAAAAGAAAAGTTTCCTTTTGTATGTCCTGCGAATTTTTATTGATGTCCAGCAAATGCTGCTGGTTTTTTAAAGTATAAAGGCTGCCGAAATTCCAACTTAGCTTTAATCCTCCCGTGTAATAAAAGGAAAAATCGTTACTCAGGAAATTCAGTCCTGGCCGGCCATATCCTCCCTGAGCGAAAAAACTTATTTTGGGTTTTAACTGGTCATGTAACAACTTATCCTGCAGGTCGTAAATCTTTTTCTGATAATCAAAACCCAATAATTCCGGCCTGGTAATACTATCCGTCAAGGTAGGAGCAGCGGGCTTTTCAAGAATAGTACTGTCGTCAGGTTTAGCATTAATGAAAAGACCAAGCATATTCAAATAGGCTTTCTTCGTCGCGGCCAGTTCAATCCTTGATTGCTGGGACTGTAACAACTGAGCTAACAATTCATCCACGCTGCTTCTGTATGCAACGCCGTTGGCCACCTGCGCTTTTGCTTTATCAATTCCGTTTTGCAAATCTTTCTGAAGTAAATCGTTTTGCTTTAATTGTTCATCCTCTAATAAGGCGCCAAAAAAAAGTTGGTTTACCCGATCATATAATGCATACAATTGTACTTCGAGGTTTTGCTGCTGAACCACTTCATTTGTTTCCGCAGTTTGTCGTTGATTTGTTATGACACCACCATCATAGATCACCTGGTCCGCTTCCGCATAAAATTTATATTGGTCTTTGCTGAATTGTGGAATCTTGATACCCGGAACCTGGAAGGGAAAATTGGTCACAGCTGATTGATAAGTAGCCTGACCATTCACAGAAAAAACCGGTAAATATCCTTTTGCTGCATTCGATACCGAATAGTCTTTTGTTTTATCAATCAAATCCCGCTGTTTAATCAGCGGATAATTTTTTCTTGCCAGTTGATACACTTCTTCGATGGAAAGTGTTTCGGTTTGCTGTGCCCGCAATTTAAAACTTAGGGACGTGGTTAAAATGATGATCAAAATAACCGGAGAAATTCTTCTTAACCAAATGGTCAATTTATTCATAGAAAAGTCATTTTTTTATGGAATCAATAATAAATTTAGGGATCTCCTTTTTTCGTTGCTGCATTACATTCCTGAACTGCAATTCATCAAGCCCCATTGCAAACTGTATCATTGGCTTACCGACAAAAGGAAAAATTGACATGGAAATCAGATTGATAAGTAAATGCAGGGGACTGATTTTTTTAATAGTCCCTTTCTTAACCTCCTTTTCTACCTGCTCCAGGAATTTCTGTGGTCGTGGGAATTGCTGCTTATTCCAGAATTTTCCAAGAAACATTTCAGAATCCTTGCTGATTTCATTTAATACAAACAAAGGTAGGTAAGGGTTTTCAGACATAACGGTGATATATTCCTCACAGAAATTTTCAATCTTTTCAAATAAAGGCGCATCCGACTCAAAAATGGAATTGATCTTTGGAAACAACTTCTGTGCAGCATCCATGAAAATCACTTCGAATAGTTTCTCTTTATTTCTGAAATAATAATGCAGTAATGCTTTATTGATCCCGGCCTCATCAGCGATATCCTGCATACGGGCGCCTGCCATACCTTTTGAAACAAAGACCTTTTTTGCGGCAGCAAGAATTTTTTCTTCCGTGGATTTTTCTTTTTTTTCTTTAACCATATTATTTAACCAAATGGTTAACAAAGAAACAAAAAAAAACCAGCAGGACAAAAAAAATTAAATAATTGGTGTAAGAAATATGCAAGAAGAGTACAGGCGATAAATCAGAGATTAACTTTATTTCGGGTTTATTCTTTTTTTTTCGGGAAAAAGGTATTTGTAATTCAGCAGCTTGTACTAAAGAAGGTTAGCCGCCTCGTATATTTTGGCAGTAAGAAATCTACAGTTTATGGCAACCGTCGTTTTTAATTTTTGTATTTTTATACTATGATAAATGTTTTAAACGAAATCAAATTTAAAACCGCCCGCAGTGGTGGCAAAGGAGGCCAAAATGTAAACAAAGTTGAAACGATGGTAGAAGGATGGTTTCATGTAGGTTCATCAGAAATATTAACCGATAAACAAAAAGAAATTATCCTTGAAAAGCTGGCTAATAAAATAACCAAAGAAGGATATCTATTAGTAAAAAGTCAAAAAGAAAGAACGCAACTTGGTAATAAAGAAGATGTCATTTTAAAAATTCATTTATTACTGTCAAATGCTTTAATAAAAAAGAAGAAACGAAAACCAACCAAACCCTCCAAAATCTCAAAAGAAAAAAGAATAAAGGCGAAAAAAGAAAAAGGGATCATCAAAAAAGGAAGAAAAAAAGTGAGTAATTTTTTTGACTGAATGAAATAATTGAAACAAGAAATAAGGAATAAGGAATAAAAAAAGTAAGCAGCAAGCGAAGAAATATCCCCGATTCCTATTTAATCAATGTTCCAATAACAATTTAACAATGAAACTATTCAACAATTATCCTCAGCAAACAAACGCCGGGCTATGTTTGTCAGGCAGGAATAACCTCAATTTCCATTTTAAATATTATACGACTAAATTTGCCCTTTTTTAAACCCAATATTTTTTGAGCAGCATAAAAAAATTAGCAGGACAAACGATGTGGTACGGAGTAAGCTCTATTGCTGCTCGTTTTCTATTTTATCTACTTACCCCCTATTTTACTACCAAATTATCTGTTGCGAAATATGGCGATATGAGCTTGATGTATGCAGCAATTCCCTTTTTGAATGTGATTTTTACTTATGGAATTGAAACTGCTTTTTTCAGATTTTCAACGAAAGAGAGTGATTCAAAAGCCATTTACAATACTTCTATCATTTCTATTTTAGGCAGCACTTTATTTCTCACAGCAATTTTAATTTTCTTTAAATCTTCTATTGCGCATTTGCTCAGGCTCGATAATAATCCTGAATATATTTTCTATGCTGCGCTGATCATCGCTTTTGATACATTATGTACTTTACCTTTTGCAAAGTTGAGATTGGATCAGAGGCCAAGAAAATACGCGTTGATCAGAATCGCAACGATTGTTATACAGATATTGGTAACGTATTTTTTATTGTCTGTTTGTCCCCGTTTGGCTACTGAAAATCCACATGGTTTTTTTGCCACATTTTACAATCCTAACTATGGAGTAGGATATATTATTATAGCTAATTTGATTGCTTCTTTTTCTGCATTAATCTTTTTACACAAAGAATTTTTCTCTTTTGAGTTCAAATTCAATAAAAAGATCTGGGTTGCTATGATGATTTATTCAATGCCTTTAATCATTGCAGGTTTTGGCGGAATGATCAATGAGACTTTTGACCGCATCATGCTATCATGGCTGGCGCCTGTAACAACTATAACAGCAGCCAAAGACCAGGTGGCCATTTATTCCGCGTGTTACAAACTTTCTATACTGATCACTTTATTTATCCAGGCGTTTAGGTTAGGTGCAGAACCCTTTTTTTTCAAACAGGCCGAAGGTCAAAATCCTCAAAAAGTGTATGCCCGGGTAATGAAGTTTTTTGTGATTACCATTACGATTATGTTCCTCGTGGTGGCATTGTACCTTGATATCTGGAAATATTTTTTAAGCACCAATAAAGCAAAATTAGAAATCTATTGGACAGGCCTTAAAGTAGTACCTATCCTGCTTTTAGCAAATATGTTCCTGGGTATTTATTATAATCTTTCTATCTGGTACAAACTTACTCACAAAACAATTGCAGGCGCATATATTACACTTATTGGAGCAGCACTTACTTTATTAATCAATTATTTCTTCATCCCTTATTTTGGATATATGGCCTGTGCGTGGGCTACATTTCTTTGTTATTTCAGTATGATGGTCATCTCATTTATCTGGGGTCAAAAGGATTATAAAATCCCTTATGCATGGAAAAAACTCAGCGCGTATATTATTATTGTTGTGCTTTTGTTTTTTATTCATGAAGCAGTTATTCGTTTTTTTAAAGGAAATTTAGCCAATTTTATTTCGGCTACTTTATTACTTGCATTATATATTTGGTTTGTTCTAAACGTGGAATGGAAAGAGTTTCAGCGGTTACCTGTTGTCGGCAAATATTTTAAATCAGGCAATATTGTAGCTCGCCGAAAATAAGTACGGTGGTCTCTTCCGTAACCGAAGCAGTAAACCTACTAATATCCATAATTCCTATTTTCCCCTTTCAAAAAATAACTAAAATATTTTCAAAATAATACAGCAGATTTGGAAACATTTAGAAAGCTGCAAAGTTCTGCAAGAAGGCCAAAAAAACAAGGAAATTATCTTTCCTCGCTGTTGTCTTTCTGACTGTATCCCCTTACCTTTGCCGCCAAATTGAAATAAGGACTTTTAATAATAAATTTTATGGCAAATACCGGAAAAATAATACAGATAATCGGGGCAGTCGTGGACGTGCATTTTTCAAGCGATAATAAACTTCCCGAGATATATCATGCATTGGAACTAAAAAGGGATAATGGCGATAAACTTGTATTGGAAGTGCAGCAACATTTGGGTGAAGACAGTGTTCGTTGCATAGCAATGGATGGAACTGAAGGGCTGAGACGCGGAATGGACGTGGTAGATACTGGCTCCCCGATATTAATGCCCGTGGGAGAAGATATAAATGGTCGTTTGTTTAATGTTACAGGCGATGCAATTGATGGTCTGCCCCAGGTAAGCAAAAAGAATGGTCGCCCGATCCATAACAAACCGCCATTATTTGAAAATTTAAGCACAGCTACTGAAATTTTATTTACCGGAATTAAAGTAATTGATCTTATTGAGCCTTACGCAAAAGGTGGAAAGATTGGTTTATTTGGGGGCGCTGGTGTAGGAAAAACAGTATTGATACAGGAATTGATCAACAATATCGCAAAAGCATATAGCGGATTATCAGTATTTGCCGGTGTGGGAGAAAGAACACGTGAAGGAAATGACCTGATGCGCGAAATGATTGAAGCTGGAATTATGAAATATGGAGACAAATTCATCCATAGTATGGAAGAAGGCGGCTGGGATTTGGATACCGTAAATATGGAGGAACTGAAAGAATCAAAAGCAACATTTGTATTCGGACAGATGAATGAGCCGCCGGGAGCAAGAGCGCGTGTGGCTTTGAGCGGATTGACCGTTGCTGAATATTTCCGTGATGGCGATGGAACCGGAAAAGGAAAAGATATTTTATTTTTCGTAGATAACATTTTCCGTTTTACACAGGCAGGCTCCGAAGTTTCCGCTTTACTGGGAAGGATGCCTTCTGCAGTGGGTTACCAGCCAACACTTGCTACCGAAATGGGATTAATGCAGGAAAGAATTACTTCTACAAGAAATGGTTCTATCACATCTGTTCAGGCGGTATATGTACCTGCGGATGATTTGACAGATCCTGCTCCTGCTACTACTTTTGCTCATTTGGATGCAACAACGGTATTGAGTAGAAAGATTGCAGATTTAGGTATCTATCCTGCGGTGGATCCATTGGATTCAACTTCGAGAATTCTTTCCCGGGCTATCGTCGGTGATGAGCATTATGATTGTGCCAACAGGGTTAAATTAACATTACAGCGTTACAAAGAATTACAGGATATCATCGCTATTCTTGGTTTAGATGAATTGAGCGATGAAGATAAACTAATCGTAAGCCGTGCACGAAGAGTACAGCGTTTCCTTTCTCAACCATTCCATGTGGCAGAGCAATTTACAGGATTAAAAGGTGTATTGGTTTCTATTGAAGATACTATCCGCGGCTTTAACGCCATCATGGATGGCGAAGTAGATGAATATCCTGAAGCCGCATTTAACCTGGTAGGAAACCTTGATGATGCAATTGCAAAAGGGAAGAGAATGATGGAAGCGGCGAATTCGTAATTAGCTAATTAGCTAATTAGTTAATCAGCTAATTAAACGAATATGACTTTAGAAATATTAACACCGGAGAAAAAAATTTTTAGCGGGGAAGTTTATGGAGTGCAACTTCCTGGAATAAGTGGTGTATTTGAAGTGCTCGAAAAACATGCTCCGATTGTCAGTGCTTTGAAAGCCGGAAAGCTTAAGATTCTTAAAGATAAAAATTCCACTACGCAATATACTATTCAAGGTGGCTTTGTAGAGGTAATTAATAATAAAACTACTGTATTGGTAGAAGGAGCAAAGCAGAGTTAATTAAGATTGCTGATTAATTGTTGCTTTACTGTAATGTTCCTGCCTTGTTAAGCAATAATATAATATGCGCAAGTTGTTATAAAATCTCTGATGTAGGGGATCTTAGTTACTAATTTATTTTGCTTTCTCGGTTTCAGATTGAATTTCCACTCATAAATAGGATTAATGAGATAATGAATCTTGCTTACAATCTCATAATTTGTTTCTTTTACTATTTTCTCAAAACGTTCTATAGAAATTCCAGTATCTTTTATTTCTAATAAAACATCAATTACAGTATCCGACTCTCCAAATAATTTTAATGCGCTTTTATACACAGGCCGGGGAAGCAAATGAAAATAGGGAACTTTAGATAATTTTTTCTGACATAATTGCTGGTGCCCTCCAAACGGCATTTGCCAGGGTGGAAACCCAAAAAAAATAATGCCGGAAGGATTCAGAAAATCTTTTAACCGGGTAAAAAGCTTTGCCTGATCATGAATGTGCTCAATTACATCTTTTAAAATAATTATATCAAATTTTCCTCCCAGGCTTTCAGCATTGGTTTCATATATATCTTTTACTACGAATGATAATTTCCCATTTTTAATATCTTCTTCCAACCATTTTTCCCCGTTTTCAATTCTGGATTTATCGAATTCAACACCTACGCAAATACAATCTTTATTAAGAAAGGGCTTTAGTACCCCTCCTTCTCCACATCCAATTTCTAACACACGCATTCCTTTATCAATATGAAAATGAGATTGAATAAATGGAAATACATACTTCTCTGAATTTAGTGATTGAATATCAAAATATCTTTTTTTGTCCGTATGAAATTCAAACATGAAAGTATCAGGGTTTGGGAATTATTTATCAATTTTTTTAAATGGCCGTAAAATTATGAAAGAAGATCCAGAATGATATTCTAATTGATACTTACAAAAAATAGAAATAAAAAACCTCCCATTTTTCAATAAGAGGTTTCCATTCTAAAATTCTATTATTATGAAAAAAATATCAACTTAGTTTTTACTTTTGTTTTGTTTCCTGGTACCAAAAATATTTCCTTCTTTAAATCCATTTCCTTCGGGGCTGCCAAGGCGGGTCATAGCACACCGGAAACCAACTGTACTGCTTGCTTGGTCTTGCTCCATATAACGGCGTGCACCTGGTGACAACCAATAAGGCATATCGTTCCAACTTCCACCTTTAATAACACGGGATTTATCACTAATCAAAGTAGTAATACCATATCCATAGGTAACATTTGAAATGGAATCACCATCAAGATAGTTAATTACATCACCTTTCTGATAATTGCGGCGTGTAGATGCTTCGGCATCTGTTACCACTACTTTTTTCAATCTTCCCAGTGTATCTCGTACATATTCACCCTGGGCATCTTTGTAATATTCTTCAAATTTATTTCCGCGATAAGGATTAAATCCATTTTCATCAATTGAAGTCATCGGGCGATATACATCAGCTACCCATTCGCTCACATTTCCACACATATTATATAGGCCATATCCATTTGGATAAAAAGATTTTACCGGCCCGGGAATAGCTGCCCTGTCATTTAACCCTCCGGCAACTCCCATCAAATCCCCGCTTCCTCTTTTAAAGTTTGCCAAAAATTCGCCTTGCCAGCTACCACGACGATTATCACGAAGACCGTTTACATTTTTACTCCATGAATAAACCTGTTGATTGGAAATTACTTCTTCACCATGATTCTTTTCTTTAGTACGTGGTTTTGGATTTTGAGATATTAACCCATAAGCCGCATATTCCCATTCAGCTTCAGTAGGGAGGCGGTAGCCTGGCAATAAAATCCCGTCTTCAAATGTGACTACTTTTCTGGGCCTTCCACTTACATCTTTTAATTCGTTCTTCTTGGGAGCAGTTTTATTATTAATCATATCAGGATCCATCAGGTAAGTATCTGTATTAAAAGTAGCATCTCCTTCACCACCTCTCATTGCTGACAAGGGAGCTTTCTTGTTCAGATATCCTTTATCTATTAATAATTTTTCATTTACCCTGTCTGTTCTCCATATACAAAAATCATGAGCTTGTTCCCAGGTCACACCTACTACAGGATAATAATTATAGGCAGGGTAGCGGAAATAATAATCAACATAAGGTTCATTATACGCAAGTTCACTTCTCCAAACCAATGTGTCAGGAAGTGCCATTTTCATAATGGTTGTATCATTATCAAATGTATTGGAAAGCCAATAAAGATATTCACGGTAATGAACGTTAGCTACTTCTGTTTGGTCAATGTAAAATGAGTTTACACTCACCCTGCGTGGAACATTATTCCAATCGCCCATGACATCTTCTTCTTTAGAACCCATTACAAAAGTTCCACCCTGGATGAATACAAGACCAGGTCCGGTCTTTTGTTCCTTTGCTTTAAGTACATGGAAATTACCATAATTTTTATCATCGTAATTCCATCCGGTTACGGAAGATTTTTCTTTCTTTTTACCAAAAATACCTCCGTTTTTACAGGAAGGAAGCGCTATTAAAGCGGCTAAAGCGATGAGGGTAAGTTTCCCTGAGGATATTGATTTAGACATGTACATTCGTTTTGCAGATTAATTAACGAAAGGTTTTCTTTCTTATTGTGAAAGGGGTCGTTTTCTTATGCGAATATAAATACTTTATTTGGTTTTGATTTGTCTCTAACCTCAAATTCAAATTCTATCTATAATTTTGCAATCTATTCACAAATAGTAATCTTTCGTGATTTATTTTATTGCTCAAGGTAAAGAAATAAATTTTCTTGCATCTATTATAAGCAATAAACACGATAGGTTAAACGTTCTTTGCTTCAATGAAGATTATTAAGAATTTATAATAAAAAGTATCTTTTTCTATGTGGTAATAACTTATTTGAAAAATAAATTGGCTGTTAAAAAAAAAAAATTATTTTTACAATCTTCAAAAACCCCATTTATAAAGTTTAGCTCTACCTAATCAGAACATATAAATACACATGAAAAAAGTCATTTTAAAATTGACGGCATTTACGATGCTGATAGGAATTACAACATCTGTAAATGCCCAAACCGTCAATCCTATAAATGTAGTAACTACTGCCGTTCCATTTTTACGTATTTCTCCTGATGCCCGCGCAGGCGGTATGGGCGATGTAGGAATTGCTACTATACCAGATGCGAATTCTATTTTCTGGAATTTAGCAAAGCTTCCTTTTGCAAAAAGTAATTCTGCTATTGCATTAACCTATACGCCCTGGCTCACCGGATTAGGGCTTAATGATGTGTACCTTGTTTCTGCAGCTGGTTATGGGAAGATAGATGATCAGCAAGCTATTTCCGGTTCTGTGCGATATTTCAGCCTGGGTAATATTCAGTTTACAGATAATAATGGCAACGACCTTCAAACCTACAGGCCTCGAGAGTTTTCCATTGACGGAGGTTATTCCCGTAAACTTTCAGAAAAATTAGGATTGGGCATTGCATTGAGATACATCAATTCAAATTTGGCGAGCGGTCAATCTTCCAGCGGATCTACTTATAAAACAGGAACCACAGTTGCAGGCGACATTTCCTTATTTAATGATGGCTCAGAAGGTGGCAGTGCTTCCGGCTTAAACTGGGGAGTTGCAATTACCAATTTAGGAGGCAAAATATCTTATACGGATGACGCTTCTGAAAAAGATTATATACCAGCTAATCTTGGTTTGGGCGCGGCTTATGTGAAAGTATTTGATGCAACAAGTAAAGTAACTTTTGGTTTGGATATCAATAAATTGCTTGTACCTACCCCTCCGGCCTTGGGCGATTCTGTGGGTCTTGTAAATTATCATAACGAGGGTGTTGTACAAAGTTGGTTTAGTTCCTTTACTGATGCACCAGGGGGGTTTAATGAAGAGCTTAAGGAATTTCAGATTTCTGTGGGTGCGGAATATACATACAATGACCAATTCTCTTTCAGGGCCGGGTATTTTTATGAAAATCCTACAAAAGGAGATCTTCAATATTTTACTGTGGGCGCAGGATTGAACTATAATTTATTTGGATTGAATTTTTCTTATTTAGTCCCTTCGGGTAATGGTGTAAATCGTAATCCTTTATCCAATACTTTACGCTTTAGTATTCTTTTTAACCTTGATAAATCAACTGCAGTAGGTGTAAATAACGAATAGCACTTGTGTGAATGAGCAAAGAGCAATCTCCAAAAGGAGTTCTGTGAACAGTAAAACAACACCCGCCTGACCATCGTTCGGGCAGGAATAAAAAGGAATCCTATTTTAAAAGGTAACCAATCGTCAATCGTGAATGGCAATACCAATCAGTAAAGCAACAAATAATCAAGAATTCTCTTTAACCAATAAACCAATGCAACCATTTAGAATAGGATTTGGGATTGACTTTCATCAATTAGTTTCAGGAAAAGAATTATGGATAGGGGGTATTAAATTAGAACATACAAAAGGCGCATTGGGTCATAGCGATGCCGATGTATTGCTTCATGCTATCTGCGATGCGATGCTGGGCGCCGCTTGTTTGGGAGATATTGGTTTTCATTTTCCTGATACTGATGAAGCATATAAAAATATTGACAGTAAAATTTTATTACAAAAAACAAATGATCTTATCAATAAAGCGGGCTATCAAATAGGAAATGTTGATTCAACTGTTTGCCTCGAATTTCCAAAAATAAAACCTCATGCGCATAAGATGCAGAAAGTAATTGCAGACATTCTTTCAGTAAATGAAAATACAGTTTCAATAAAAGCGACCACTTCAGAAAAGATGGGCTTTGTTGGACGAGAAGAAGGCATCGCAGCTTATGCAACTGTTTTGTTAATAGCGATACAATAATAAATTCCGTTTCATTTATTTTTTCATCTCCTTCCTGTCATCCCTATCTTTGCGGCCATGCACCAGGTAGAAATAAAAATTGTAAATACCTCAGAGAACCAAATTCCTGAATATGCAACCATCGGTTCTTCCGGCCTTGACCTCAGGGCTAATTTAGAGATTCCTGTTACTTTAAAACCAATGGAAAGAAAGATGATCCCAACCGGGCTTTTTCTTGAAATTCCGGAAGGTTATGAAGTACAGGTGCGGCCCAGAAGCGGGCTGGCATTGAAGCATGGAATTACCTGTTTAAATTCTCCCGGTACTGTGGATAGCGATTACAGAGGAGAAATTAAAATCATTTTAATAAATCTATCCCTGGAAGAACATATCATTAGTCATGGAGACAGGATTGCTCAAATGGTAGTAAGCAAGGTTGAAAAAGCTATATTGCAACCTGTGCCGGAATTAGCATCTTCGTTAAGAGGAGAAAGAGGTTTTGGCCACACCGGCCGAATATAATTTTATTAAAACTTTTTTGAATGAAGTATTGGCTTACATTATTTATGGGAATTATTTTTTTGTATACATTTAATGGTTGCCGTTCTACCAAAAAATTACAAACTGCCATACATAGAAAAGATACGACTTTAGTGAACATTGCTGTAAATCTAAATGATACCGCCTCAGATATACAACCTGCTCTTGCTACCATTGATTCATTGAATAAAAACAAAATTAATTTTAAAACTTTCTCAGCGAAAGCAAAAGTGCAATACGAGGACCAAAATGGAAAACAACCGGACTTTATTGCGTTTATCAGATTACAAAAGGATAGCCTGTTGTGGGTATCTATTAGCTCCACATTTTTAGGAATTGAAGCTTTCCGGCTTTATATAACTCCGGATACACTTATTATTTTAAATAAACTTGATAAAACAGTTGAATATCACCCTTTTTCTTATGTTGAAAGCATTGCTCATATTCCGCTGAATTTTTCATTACTTCAAAATATACTTATAGGTAATCCTGTATATATAGGTGACAGTATTGTTTCTTACAGGCAAACAGAAAATCGAATTTTGATAGGAACAGTAGGAGATTATTTTAAAAATTTACTTACTATATCTGCAGGTAATTTTCATTTGGAAAGAATAAAACTGGATGATATAGATTTGAGTAAAAACCGCACTGCCGGACTATTATTTGACAATTATGAAAAGAATACGAATTTTGATTTTTCAACTTACCGGGAAATAAATGTATCAGAAAAATCAAAAGTGGATATAAAAATTTCGTTTAAACAATATGAGTTTAACAAGGATTTATCATTCCCTTTCAGCATTCCCCGAAATTATAAAACAAAATAATTGTTACTTTAAAAAAATGCAGCCTGCATAGATATTCAATGATGATTAGTATAAAAAAAATTGCGCGCATGCCTAAAAAAGTTATTACAGCTTTAGTATTTTTCTTGTTTACTCTAACTGCGTTTTCGCAACAACCCGTTGATAAAGACGTGTTGCAAAAACAGCGCGATGAGTTAAGAAAAGATATAGCTAAGACTGAACAGGAACTTATTGAGACACAAAGAACTACCAAAGTAAATCTTGGCCAACTTTCACTGATCAATAAAAAATTAAATCTGCAGGGTAATGTAATAGAAAATATTAGCGGGGAGATAAGAAATCTAAATGACAATATTTATCTTTCTCAACTGGAGATCAATAAAATCAGGCGCATATTAGATACCTTAAAAGTGGAATACGGCAAGAGCATGGTATATGCTTATAAAAACAGAAGCAATTATGATTTTATCAATTTTATTTTTTCAGCCAATAGTTTTAATGATGCCATTAAAAGGATTGCCTATTTAAAATCGTATCGCACTTACCGCGAAATGCAGGCAGATAATATTATAAAAACCCAGGCAATACTCGAAGATAAAATTGCCATCTTATCTGGTTCTAAAAAAACAAAAGCCGAGGTCTTAAAAGAAAAGGACAAGGAATTGACAAAGCTTCAAAAGCAGCAACAGGAAAAAGCAACCATTGTAACCCAATTGAAAGGAAGACAAAAAGAACTTCTGGCGCAGGTTAAAGAAAAACGGAAGCAGGATGCTAAAATAAAGAATGCAATTACTGCTATGATTAGGCGGGAGATAGAAATAGCGCGGACAGAAGCCGCCAAAAAAGAAAAAGAAAGATTAGCAGAATTGAAGAAAAATAATACTGCAAGTAATCCTAATCCTACAGAAAGTAATACAACAACTAAAACAACAAAACCGGCAAATACAAATAAAGGTAGTGGAAGTATATTAGTGAGCAGTGCTGCTGACATTGCATTAAATACCAGTTTTGAAAAAAACAAAGGCTCGCTCCCATGGCCTGCAGATGGTTTTATAATTTCTCATTTCGGACCAAACCAATATCCGGGAGGAATTGATTACAATAATCCGGGAGTTTCAATCGGAACCAAAGAAGGAAGTTCTGTAAAAGCTGTTTTTGATGGTGAAGTTACCCTGGTAAGTTATATTGATGATAAGCAAGCTGTTTTTATAAAACATGGTAAATATTTTACGGTATACAGCAATCTGGCATCTGCAGATGTAAAACGTGGAGATAAAGTAAATACCGGGCAGGTAATAGGAAAAGCAGGTTTAAATGACGAAGGCCAGGGCGAGGTTGATTTTATCCTGATGAAGGAAAATGACAATATCAATCCAGAAACATGGTTGCATCATTAATTGTATAAATTCATTTTTATTTCTTCATAATTTTCATCTTCAATCCTAAAGCAGATGAATACAAAGATTAAATTCCATGTCATTTTTATTTGAAGTGAAAGGTATGAAACCCTTATGGGGCAAAGACTGTTTTATTGCACCAAATGCAACTCTTTGTGGTGACGTCATTATGGGCGATGATTGCAGCGTATGGTTCAATGCAGTGATACGTGGCGATGTAAATTCGATTCGTATTGGGAATAAGGTAAATGTACAGGACGGTGCTGTGATTCATTGTACGTATTTAAAATCAACCACATGTATTGGAAATAATGTGAGCATTGGACACAATGCAATCATACATGGATGCGTTATAGAGGATAATGTGCTGGTAGGTATGGGAGCTATCATAATGGACCATGCAAAAATAGGTAGCAACTGCATTATCGCAGCAGGGGCCGTAGTACTGGAAGATACAATAGTAGAACCGGGAAGTATTTATGCGGGGGTGCCTGCTAAAAAGTTGAAGGATATTTCGGTTGAATTAATAAAAGGAGAAATAGAACGGATCGCTAATAATTATTTGATGTATGCCGGATGGTTTAAAGTTTAGATAAATTAAAAGCCTCATCAATTTTTTTTAGAATTATGGTTCAGCATTTGAGCATTAAAAATTTGAAATGAAAAAATTTTTATTTGTTGTTGTGATTGCTTGGGTACTATCCGGTTGTTCCATTTTCAGAAAACAGGAAAAATATGATTGTCCTACAAATGGCAAAAACATAGGTGCAGAGAGAATTTTATCGGGCGACAAAGATGCAATAAAGGCTGCAAAAAAAGCCGGAAAATTTAAAGGTCCTGAATCATATTAAAAACTAAATACTAATTCTTTACCAAAATAAAAACTAACCTTATGTGTTATCAATTGAAAACAAATTTTGGAGGCACAGAAGCTGTGATTGACGACAATTGCGGCATTTCAAAATTTTATTCTATCGCCGGCACGCTTGCGGATGAGCTGAAAGTGAAATTTCTAAATCAGATAGATGATGCTGATACGCTGGATTGGGACTTTAAATACAAAAATATTTTTTTAACGCTACACTATAATATTTTTAATGGAGTTTCCATTCTCCCTCAACGAATAAACGGAACTGAAAAAGTAAATAAAGCAGTTTTGGAAGTAGCTCAATTCCTGGAGAGAAATGCATACTGAGTCCTTCTGATGGGATTATAAAAAATTTCTACAGATTAGTTTTAAAGGTAAAATTATGACATTTTATAGCTCTTCATTTTCGAGATATAATTTTGAAAAAATCTTCAACAGCTAGTAAACAAATATCCTCATTTCCATTTTAAAGTATTAATCAGGTGCTTCATATCGTCTTGTAAAAAAGCATTTACCGGGCGGAGTGAATCTTCATTTGGTGTGGCATCAAAATATAAAGCGCCTCTTAAAAAATGATGTAATGTATCAGATAAAAAAAACTGTTTTGCTGTAGCTACATTTCCTGAAAGCGTGAAAAAAACTCCCGTAACATCATTAAGTGTATGCATTACACTATCCTGAATTGAGTATGCTTTCACTTCGTTTTTGTAAGTAAGGTTATAAGAGTCATTCACCATTTTCTCAAAATTATTTTTACCTGTGGAGTCGCGATAACTGCCATTGGGATTTTTTACTTTATATATTGAAGTGCCGCCAATATTTTTATAGCTAACGTAAATAGTTCCATTAAGTGAAGGGAAATTTATATTTATCCAATAAGGGTTGCCAGCTCCATCTTTAAAATAAGAAGAATCCTTGGAAATCCTTGCATACACAGGATATTCAAAAGTGTAAGGGTATGATGGATCGTCGAAAGTAGTGTAGGTTTTTTTTGGGAAATTAATTTTAAAATAACCTTGCTTTTTTGAAGTATATGTTGAGTTACAACTTATGAGTAATAAAATAAAAATCAAATAAAGGATCCGATGCATTGGGAAGTTTTTTTCAATATAGGAAGAATTATTTCTTTTCTCCTGGTTTTAAAGTAAGTTTCACTTTTTCAATACGGTTTTTATTGATTTCAAGAGGAGTGAAAATATAATGATTCGTTTCAAATGATTCATTTACTTTAGGAAATTCGCCCGCTATTTCTAAAATAAGACCTGCCAGGGAATCACTCTCGCCGCGTAGCAAGTCGAAGGAATGAGCAGGAATGTTTAAGATTCTGCAAACATCGGAGATCATGGTTTTTCCTTCGAAGATATAATTGTACTCATCTATTTTTTTATTAACGCTCTCCTCATTATCAAATTCATCCTGGATGTCTCCTATTATTTCTTCCATAATGTCCTCAAGCGTTATAATCCCTGAGGTGCCACCAAATTCGTCTACAACTACGGCAAAATGAATTCGCTTATTTCTGAAATCCTGCAAAAGATCTTCTATCAATTTTTGTTCATGAACATAAAATACGGGGCGCATTATAGGATGCCAGTCAAATTCTACATCCTGTAAATGTGATAACAAATCTTTTGTGTGTAAAATACCCACTATTTCATCCAAATCATTTTTGTAAACAGGCAATCTTGAATACGATGTTTCTTTTATTTTTTTTATTACATTACTAAAAGAAAAAGACATCTCTATTCCACTAACGTCCAGGCGGGTACGCATTGTTTGTTTTACCGTCGTGTTACTGAATTTTTTTATCCCCTTCAAAATTTGTTTCTTTTCATTTGAGGCTTTATTATCAGGCAATGCATCTATTGCGTAATCAAGCTGGGTACTATTATCCACATTATTAGAGCCGGAGTGAAAATTTCTTTCTATCGAATCACTCATGGCAACTGATTTTTTACTCAGTTTAAAAAAAAGGGAATTAAAAATTTCAACAGTCATAGAAGCCGTTGATGCAAACCAGATTTTATGATGTATTGCCCAAATCTTTGGGAGTACCTCACCAAACATCAACAATATGCAAGCGATTACAATTACTTTAATTGCGAAATTGAAAAAAGATTGTAATCCTAAATTTTCAATCCAACCGCTGATTAGTGAATTGGAAATGAGGATAATTCCAATATTGACGCAGCAATTGGAGATAAGCAGTGATGCGAAAAGAACTTTGGGATTTTTAAGCAGGGCGACAATCCTTTTGTAAGATGGTTGTTGCCGCGTTTTGAGCATGTTGATATCTCTCACTGTTAATGAAAAGAATGCCATTTCTGATCCTGAAAATAGAAATGATAATACAAAAAGTATCAATAAAATAAAAATCAGAATCGTAGTAGTTGCAGGAGTGATGGCTAAAATTGTAAGCAATTGATAACTGTTTTCAATGACCGAATGATAATGCACTCAAAAAATTTAATTAAAAAAAATATTTCAGTAGCCTGTTTTATTCCGGATTCTTTTCTGAATCGTTGTTCTGTAAATTTTCATTACCGGGTATAGATTCATGTGTATCTTCACCAATATGAATATCTGATCTCTTGTCGAGCATAATAAGATTATCTGCAATAATTTCTGTAGCCACTTTCTTGTTATGATCTCTGTCTTCCCAATATCTTGTTTTCAAACGGCCTTCAATGTAAACAAGACTGCTTTTATGTAAATATTTTTGAGCTAATTCAGCCAGTCCGCGCCATAACACAATATTGTGCCATTCTGTTTGCGAAATTAATTTCCCATTTTTATCCTTATAGGTTTCTGTGGTTGCCAATGGGAATTTTGTAACTGGTATATTACCTTCAAGATATTGTATATCCGGATCTTTCCCAAGATTGCCAATCAGCATTACTTTGTTAACTCCGCGCATAAAATCCATTTTCTTCCTAAAATAATATTTAAATCAAATTTAAAGATACATTTTTATCTGCAAAATAAGATGCTATTAATTTTGGAAAGGGAAGCAATTTTAACTGTTCACGGGAAACTAAAAAATATTTTTCTGATTTTTTTAAAGGGTTTTTTGCTACAATATGAAAAAAATGCCCTGAGATAAATTGGTGGGTCAGTTTTTGATGAATTTCTTTTGATTCTGATTTTATTATATATTTATTATCATGGCTAACAGTTAAGAACGCAGGATGGGTCAAAATATCTTCTTTATTTTGCCAAAATTGGGTTTCAATTAAAAGGAATTCATAGAGATTTTGCCAAATATCTTTTTGTGTTCTTTTGTTTACATAAAATTTCTTTTTATGTTCAATTACCAGGTAATTAAAAAATCTGTTTGTCTGTTTTATTTTTTTATTATTTATGGGTAAGAAAGTTGTCTTATTATTTAAAAAAGCAAAGCACTTTTTCTTAAGCGGACATTCCTGGCACAACGGTAATAAGGGTTTACAAACCACAGCACCAAAATCCATGATAGCCTGGTTATAGGTTGCCGGATTTTTTTTATCAAGAAGCCGTTGCGATAGTTGTCCATATATTTTTTTACCTTCCGAAGTGTTTACTGGAATTTCGATTCCAAAAAACCTCGATAAAACTCTGAAAACATTTCCGTCTAAAACTGCATAAGGTTTATTATAAGCAAATGATGCAATGGCGGATGCCGTATAGTTTCCAATCCCTTTGAGTGAAAGGATATCTTCATATTCTTCAGGAAATTTTCCTTCCAGGTTTTTGTTAATAAATTTTGCTGTTTCTATCAGATTTTTGCAGCGGCTATAATAACCAAGGCCTTCCCACAATTTATAAATTTTTTTTTGAGGTGCAGTTGCAAGACTTTTTACATTAGGGAATTCATTTATAAAACGTTCGTAATAATTGACACCCTGTTGCACTCTTGTTTGTTGTAAAATAATCTCACTAATCCAAATTTTATATGGGTCTTTTTCTCCTTTCCATGGCATTTGCCTGGTATTTTTAGTATTATCCCAGGTTATTAAAGAAGTAGAAAAAAGTTTTCCATGTTTCATCGAAATGCGATGATAGTTATTAAATTTCATTTTTAGGAATTCCAGTGAAAAACTACGTAAAACTTGCGATGGTAACTTTGGGTGTTACTAAGATAAAAGGTAAATTTTAAATTAATAACCGCTTTACTAGTAATGGCTTTTATCGTTAAAATCCGGGCTTTGTTTTATTAACTGAGCAAAAGTTAATTCATAAACAATGTCAGTAAATAAATAAATATGCAATTTCCCAAATAATATTTTGGATAGCAGGTTAATTTAAATAACGCCCGCATTTTGCCTTTCCATGTGCCGCTTCATAAGGAGTAATGCCTCTTGCGCAGGAAATGAATATTATAGATAAAAGAATGGCCACGAGATATGTCTTTTTCATTTTTCAAGAAATGGTGAAGTAAATTTCTTCTCTCGATGGTTTTCAGGGTTTTAGTTTTCAACAAAATATATAAAAAAACCGGAAAACAAAAGCTTTCCGGTTATTTTTTTAAAAAAATTGTAATAATTTATTTAATTCTTTTTTCTTTTATCCTTGCACTCTTTCCGCTTCTATCTCTAAGAAAATACAATTTAGAACGGCGCACTTTACCTACTTTATGCAACTTAATACTTTCAATGTTGGGAGAAAACATGGGAAACAATCTTTCTACTCCGATTCCATCGCTTATTTTGCGTACGGTAAAGGTGGCGGTACCGCCGTCGCCCTGTCGTTTCACCACATCTCCTTTAAAACTTTGGATTCTTTCTTTATTTCCTTCCTGTATTCTATAATTTACAGTAATATTATCACCCGCTTTAAACTTGGGCAATTCTTTTTTTATTGTCAACTGATCGTGAACAAATGCAACAGCATTCATGGCTTTAAATTTTAGGATTGCAAATGTAAGGCAATTTTGATTAATTCCTGTATTGTTTTATTATTGCGCTGAAATTTATCGGAGGATGAATAATTAATCAATAAGCAATAAGCAATGGGCAATCTTCAAAAGAATTCTCATAGTCAGTAAAGCAACAAATAAACAAGAATCCTACCGATAGCGGGATAACCAATAAATAAATAAACCAACGATACTACCTCGCAACATTTACTGCTCTTTTTTCCCTGATAACAGTAACTTTTATTTGGCCCGGATATACCATTTCTGATTGTATTTTTTGGGCTATCTCAAAACTTAATTTATCACTCTCACCATCACTCACTTTTTCAGATTCTACAATAACCCTTAATTCCCGGCCAGCCTGGATGGCATAGGCTTTTTCTACTCCCTGATAAGCTAGGGCGAGATTCTCCAGATCTTTAATACGTTGAAGGTATTGCTGCATAATTTCGCGGCGAGCACCAGGTCTGGCTCCACTCATAGAATCGCATGCCTGAACTATGGGAGAAATTACATATTGCATTTCTACCTCATCGTGGTGGGCACCAATAGCATTGCACACTGCAGGATTTTCACCATATTTTTCAGCTAATTTCATCCCCAAAAGCGCATGGCTTAATTCAGTTTCTTCATCAGGAACTTTACCTATATCATGTAGTAAGCCTGCACGTTTAGCTAATTTAGCATTCATGCCTAACTCTGAAGCCATTATTCCGCATAGATTAGCAACTTCTCTGCTATGCATTAATAAATTTTGACCATAGGAGGAACGAAAACGCATTTTGCCTACAATTCTTATCAATTCTTTATGAAGCCCATGAATTCCTAATTCGATCACTGTCCTTTCTCCAATTTCTATAATTTGATCTTCAATTTGTTTCCTTGTTTTTTCAACTACTTCTTCGATACGGGCAGGATGTATGCGGCCATCAGCTACTAATCTTTGTAAAGAAAGCCGTGCAATTTCCCTGCGAAGCGGATCAAAACAGGAAAGAATAATTGCCTCCGGTGTGTCATCCACTATGAGATCAACGCCGGTAGCTGCTTCAATGGCACGGATATTTCTTCCTTCCCTCCCAATGATTGAGCCTTTTATTTCATCACTTTCGAGATTAAAGACGGTAATTGAGTTCTCTATTGCCTGTTCGGCTGCAGTACGTTGAATTGTTTGAATAATTATTTTACGTGCTTCTTTATTAGCGCGCAATTTAGCATCATCTACAATCTCCTGTTGTATGCTTAACGCCTGCGAATTAGCCTCATTTTTTAAGGTTTCAATTAGCTGCGCCTTGGCTTCATCTGCCGTAAGACCAGATACTTTTTCAAGTCTTTTGATATGCTCTTCCTGGTGTTTTTCAAGCTCAGTCCTTTTTATATTTACTACTTCGATCTGGCGATTCAGATTTTGCTTTATCGCTTCATTTTCTTTGATAATACGCTCTACGCTTTGATCTTTTTGATTGATAGCCTGTTCTTTTTGTTTGATTCTATTTTCAGAATCCACCAACTTTTGATTTCGCTGTAAAGCTGCTTTATCATGTTCTGACTTTAATTGCACAAAATGTTCCTTTGCTTCCAGCTGTTTTTCTTTTTTAATTGTTTCAGCTTTTGCCTGGGCATCGGAAATAATTTGTTGAGCTTGTTGTTCTGCAGTTTCTAAGAGTTGTTTTGTATTTTTTGCAAATAATATTTTACCCAGTATGATGCCTGCAATTATTGCTACGGCACCCACTATTATGGGAATAAATTGTTCCATTGTTTTTTAATGATTTAATTCGGTTCATAATCTATAGTCCACTTTTAACATAACAGTATTGTTTAATACAAACTGATAATATACGAAGATAATAAAATTGTATAGAAATGTATTGATTATAAAGAAATTAATCAATGAAAAGAAATTACTGGCAACCAGACAAAAATCTTTATTTATTCCAGAATAATTTATTGAATAAATTTAAAAATAATATACATGGCAATAATAAGTGTAAACCAGAAAACAAAAGACCATAAAATAATGGTTCCTTCTATTTTTGAAACTCTTTTTACCAGTTTTTTTTCAAGATTAGCATAATCCTCTTTAGTTGGAAAATTATTTTTTAGCTCATTGCGCCAGCGGTCTATTTCCTGTTTGGTTTCATCTCCTTTTGCAGTTACATTTTTATTGATTTCACTATCAATATATTCCATTATTTCATCCGCCTCTTTTTCTCCGAGACGGCGCACTAAAAAATTTCTAATTTCCGAGGTAGAAATGGGGGAAGAATTATCCATAAAAATCTATTTTAATTTACGGTCTGTACTTCTTAATAATAATAGAGGCATTGTGCCCCCCAAAGCCGAAAGTGTTACTTAAAGCCGCATTTACTTCCCTTTCCTGCGCTTTGTTAAATGTGAAATTTAACTTTGGGTCAAATGCGGGATCATCAGTGAAATGATTGATTGTTGGCGGCACAATATTTTTTGTAAGAGCCAGTATGCAGGCAAGCGCTTCAACTACACCTGCTGCGCCGAGACAATGGCCGGTCATAGATTTTGTAGAACTTATATTCAAATGATGTGCACTTTCCCCAAAAACGTCTAAAATTGCTTTTGTTTCTGCAATGTCGCCTAAAGGTGTGGAAGTTCCATGTACATTAATGTAATCAATATCTTCAGGTTTCATTCCTGCTTCTTTGAGCGCGGCATGCATTACATTTTTTGCACCAAGCCCTTCAGGATGCGGCGCCGTAATGTGATAGGCATCAGCCGATGCTCCTCCCCCTGCGATTTCACAATATATTTTAGCACCTCTTGCTTTGGCATGTTCTAGTCCTTCAAGAACCAATACTCCAGCACCTTCGCCCATTACAAAACCATCCCTATCTTTATCAAAAGGACGGGAGGCAGTTTTGGGGTCATCATTACGCTCACTCAGGGCTTTCATGGCATTAAATCCACCAACTCCGGATTCAGAAATTACCGCCTCACTTCCACCGGTTAGAATGATATCAGCTTTGCCCAAACGAATATTATCATAAGCATCTATAATTGCATTGGTACTGCTTGCACAAGCGCTTACCACAGCAAAATTAGGGCCTCTAAATCCGTAACGGATAGATATTTGGCCTGCGCCAATATCCAAAATCATTTTTGGTATAAAGAATGGATTAAACCTTGGTGTACCATCTCCGCGGGCAAATTCCATTACATCGTCCTGAAAAGTAGTGATACCGCCAATGCCGCTGCCAAAAATTACTCCCACCCGGTCGGGGTTTACGTTATCTTTAGTAATACCGGCATCTTTGACAGCTTCATCGCTAGCTATTAAAGCAAACTGTGCAAACCTATCAAGCTTTCGAGCTTCCTTTTTACCAAGATATTCGATAGGATCAAAATCTTTAACCTCGCAGGCAAACCTGGTTTTAAATTTCGTGCAATCAAATTGTTGAATATAATCAGCGCCAGAAACGCCATTAGTCAAACCTTCCCAATATTCTGGAACAGTTTTACCTAATGGCGTTATGGCACCCAATCCGGTTACTACTACTCGTTTTAATTCCATAAACTTACCTGCAAAGTTAAATAAGAAAATTACTTAGCATGTTCCTCAAGGTATGCTACCGCCTGCCCCACAGTTGTGATGGTTTCGGCTTGTTCATCTGGAATAGAAATGTTGAATTCCTTTTCAAATTCCATAATTAATTCTACGGTGTCAAGGCTATCGGCACCTAAATCGTTAGTGAATGAAGCTTCCGGTGTTACTTCCGCTTCGTCAACTCCTAACTTGTCAACAATGATTTTTTTAACTCTTGTTGCAACGTCTTGCATGATTGTAAGGTTTAGTTAATATGGGCACAAAAATATACTTTTTGTGATAAAAAAAAATAATAACTATTTTGAAGGTAATTCCACAATACCGGATTAGTGATAATCCATAATAAATTAGGATTGTTTTCGCTTAATAATTTAAAAAAATTACTTATATATTTTCTTCCAATCAAGTAAGCAATTCTTAAAAATGCTTTTCGATTTAGTTTCAATCGCTTATAAATGAATGTATATTTCTTGTTATTTTTTTTTACAAATAATAAATGAAATATAAAACCTGTATATTTATTCTACTATTACTATAAATTTCCATATTTTAAATATGCCCATTAAACAAATAGATCACGGAAGCAAAGAATATGAACAAATGATAAAATTACGTAACGATATTTTACGTAAACCCCTGCATTTATCTTTTGAGAAAAATGAACTGGACCGGGAAAAAAACGATATACTTATAGGGGCTTTTGAGGAAGATAAGATGTTGGGCTGTTGCCTTTTGAGGAGAATGGATAATGATTGCGTAAGGCTTCGCCAAATGGCTGTTCAAAATAATTTGCAAGGAAAAGGCATAGGCGCCAGCTTAATGAATTTTGCAGAAAATATTGCGCGCGACAAAGGCTACAAAAAAATGATCATGCATGCCCGAAAAACGGCTATAGGTTTTTATGAAAAATTAGGATATTCCATTGTTGGCAAAGAATTCACGGAAGTATCTATTCCTCATTTTGTAATGGAAAAAAAATTGCGCTATTCATAAAAAGTATAACAAATAAAACAGGGATTTCTTAATTAGTAATTGAAATCTGGGAGGCTAACCTACCCAAATGCCAGGATTTCATACATAACCTACAAGCTTATACGAAACTTTATTTTACAGTAAAATAACAAATAAACAGGATTCATAATCTTGTAATCAAAACGCCTTTCAATTATTTCTGAGAAGACTACGTTTTTAAATTAAACATTTGCCGGGATGCCTTCTTTGCCGGAAACCATGATGCAGCAAAGGCAATAATAAGTGATGTAAATATTACAAGAATAAAATCAGTAATTACTAATTTCACCGGGAAATAATCAATTAAAAAAGAATTTCCAACAAGTTTAATAAGATGATATTTCATTTGAAGAAAACAAATGATCAGTGCTAAAATAATTCCGGTTGTCGCCCCCACCACAGCAAGTAGAATCCCTTCGCTTAAAAATATTTTTTTGATTAATGATTTGTCTGCTCCTAAAGACTGTAATACACTGATGTCTTTTCTTTTTTCCAACACAAGCATTGTCAAAGCACCCACCATATTGAAAGCTGCGATTATGAGAATTAAGGTAAGCACTGCATATATAAACCATTTTTCAAGTCGCATGGAATTATAGAGGCTGGTATTTTGCTGGTATTTGGTCAATACTTTATACTTATCTCCTAATTTATTTTGAAGTTTTTCAGTAAATTCTTCAGACTTTCCAGGATTTACTAATGAAATTTCCAGTGCGCTATATTCATCAGGTTTATAGTTCATTTGTTGCTTCATGAAAGCAAGATTGGTAATTACATATTTGTCGTCAAAATCCTGCTGAATGGCAAAACTTCCTGAGGTGGTGGCATTTCCTTCGCTCAACGCCGCAAGCGGATTGGGATTATCAGAATAGGTTTTTTTGGGAAGAAAAACAGTAACGGGGAAAAGATTTCTGTCTGCTTCAACGCCAAGTGCGCTTTCAATTCCGGCACCCAAAATCAATTTGGGATTATCAATAGTTCCCACATTATAAACTCCATGATACATTTTTTGCGGTACCCCCGAAACTTTGTAATAATTACTATCAACCCCTTTTAGCAACACTACTGTTTGCTGATCTCCATTTTGTAATAAAGCTTTTTCTTCTACATCAAGGGAGGTGCCTTTAATGCCTGAAATATTATGGATTGAATCGAGTTGCGCCTGGGTAAGTATAAAAGTTTTCCCTTTAGCAGGAACTACTTTTACATCAGCATAAAAATTGGAATACAACGATTTTACCAGGTCTTCAAACCCATTGAAAACACTCAACACCAATACCTGGCATAATGTAGAAAAAGCAATAACGCCTGCTGTTACCCACGAAATAATATTTATAGCATTCGTGCTTTTTTTTGCTTTGAAATATCTCCAGGCGAATTTTAAATACAAGTTAATTGGTTAATGGGTTAATGAGTCTAAGATTAAGATTTAGGATCCGATTGCTGGTGGCCGGAATCTTCCTTCTTGATATCATCCAGCAATTTTTCTATCTTAAAAACATAATCAAGGGTATCGTCGAGATAAAAAGTAAGTTGAGGGATACTGCGCAATTGATGTCTCATTCTTTTGCCCAATTCACCGCGAATTTCACTACTGTGTCCTTTAAATTTTTCCAAAGCTGCATCGACATCTTTCACCTGAAAAAAGCTTAAATAAATTCTTGCTTCAAAAAGATCCGGTGTTATTTTTACTGATGAAATGGAAATCATCCCGCCCTCAATCATATTAAGCCCCATCTTCAAAAATATTTCGTTGAGCTCTTTGGCTATTTCAATGGCAACCTGCTTTTGTCTTTTACCTTCTGTCATTTTATATAATTATGGTTACTTGTAAAATTAGTTACTTTGCCGCTATTTCAATTATAATAAGCATTCAAATATATAAATGAAGAGTTTACGGACTATTTTTCGATATGTGGGTAAATACCCGAAATTGATATTTACCTATTTCGGGTTTAATATTCTATCCAATTTATTTGCAGTGGTTTCATTAGGACTTTTAAGTCCTTTTTTATTGCTCATTTTCAAAAAGCAAAAAATACTGGGAGCCGCTGTGGAAAGTAATAGTTTTTTTTCAAAAATTAATCCTGTAAACCAACTTAAAATCTGGCTATACCACGTGGTTCAATTGCCTGGAGGAGAAGTGAAAGCGCTTGGCGTTATTTGTATTTTAATTTTGAGCTTTATTATCTTAAAAAATATTTTTTTATATCTCTCCATTTACATACTTACGCCTATCCGCAACTTGATTGTAAACGATATGCGCACTAGTATGTTTAAAAAAATACTGGTACTGCCGATTGGCTATTTTAATGATCAGAAAAAAGGCGACATTATGAGCCGCCTCACTAATGATCTGAACGATGTGGAAACCTCCTCAGTAAATTTATTGGAATCCCTTTTCAGGGAACCGGTTACAATCATATTGTTTCTTGCTTACATGGTTTATTTAAGTCCGCAATTGACATTATTTCTGATATTATTATTGCCGGTTGCCGGATTTATTATCGGACGCATCGGGCGATCTTTAAAAAAGCAAAGTACCATGCTCCAGGAAAAGCTGGGCGCCATTCTTTCTACCATCGAAGAAACCCTTAGCGGAATAAGAGTGATAAAGGCTTTTAATGCTGAAAAAAAACAATTCAAAAAATTTGATACTCAAAATAATGAATTGCTCGTCATCAAAAATAAAGCCATTAGGAAAAGAGATTCTGCTTCGCCGGTGAGTGAAGTGTTAGGCATTACAGCAATTGTTTGTGTACTCTGGTACGGTGGCCGCCTGGTTTTGAATAATACTTTTCTAGATCCAGGTGATTTTTTTACTTACATTTTAATTTTTTCGCAGGTAATACAACCTTTGAAAAACTTATCTGCAGCATCCTACAATATCAGGAAAGGCGCCGCTAGTGTAGAGCGCATTGAGCAACTGATAAATGAAGATGTCGTTATCAAAGAAATTGCAAATCCTGTAATTTTAGAATCGTTTAAAGATTGCATCGAATTTAAAAATGTTTCTTTTTCATATCAGGAAAAAATAATTCTTCATGATATTAATCTGAAAATAGAAAAAGGAAAAACTATTGCAATTGTGGGTTCCTCCGGCGCCGGAAAAAGTACTTTAGTTGATTTGATTCCACGTTTTCATGATACGACAAAAGGAGAATTGCTGATAGATGGAATTGATATAAAAAATTATTCTTTGATATCATTGCGAAATCAAATGGGAATAGTGACACAGGAACCTATTTTATTTAATGACACGATTGCCAATAATATTTCTCTTGGAATGGATAATGCAACAGAGGAACAAATTATCAATGCTGCCAAAATTGCCAATGCACATAATTTTATTTTGCAAAAAGAAGATGGCTACAATACAACAATCGGTGAGCGTGGAAATAAATTGAGTGGCGGTGAAAAACAAAGAGTAACTATTGCAAGAGCAGTTTTAAAAAATCCACCAATATTAATTTTGGACGAGGCTACTTCGTCATTGGATACTGAAAGCGAAAAACTCGTACAGGATGCTATCAATAACCTGATGAGTAATCGTACAAGTATTGTAATTGCGCATCGGTTGAGTACCATTCGTAATGCTGATGAAATTATTGTTTTGCAAAAAGGAAAAATCGTAGAGCGTGGCACACACATGAGTTTGATGGCGCTGGATGGATTTTACAGAAGATTAGTAACTATGCAGGCGGTTAAGTAATTTATTCGATTATTGGATTACTAAATTATCAGATTATTAGATGCAGTAAACAAACTTTTATTAAGGATTCCTGTTTTTTTTATTCATCTGGATATTAGAATCTGTATATGAAAATACTAACGAAATAATTTCACCGAAATCGCATCGGCAAACAATTTTCCTTCATCAGTAAGAATAATTTTATCTCCTTTAGCAATAATTTTATCTTTTGCTACTTCATTTGCCAAAATATTTTCAATTCTCTTTCTTTCATCTTTTGAAAAATTGTTTTCTATAAATTGTAAATCCATTCCTTCCATCGTTCGCAGCGAAGTCATTATATATTCTTCTAACTGTTGATTTTTAGTGAGTATTTCTTTTTCAAAAGGAATATTATTTTGCTGGATAGATTGAATGTAAATAGTATTATTTGCTTTATTCCACATGCGCTCTTTTCCATTATAAGAATGCGCTGAAGGACCAATGCCAATATATTTTTTACCCTGCCAATAACTGCTGTTGTGCCTGCTTCTGAAACCGGGTTTGGCAAAATTAGAAATTTCATAATGTTCATAACCCTCGCTGCGCATCATTTTCATTAGTATCAAATATTGCCCGGCCTGCATGTCTGCATTCACGTCTTCTTTCTTTTTTAATGCGATCATTTTTTGCAAAGCTGTTTTTGGTTCTACAGTTAATGCATAACATGCGATATGCGGCACCTTCATATTGATTGCTTTTTGTACATTTTCTTTCCATTCATCATTGCTAAGATTAGGCGTGCCGAAAATAAGATCAATGGAGAAATTATTGAACCCCGCTTCTCTTGCAAGATGGATACAATCCAAAGACTGCTCTGCATTGTGCACCCTGTTCATCCATTTCAAATCTCTATCTATAAAAGATTGAATGCCGATACTTAAGCGGTTAACGCCGGCATTTTTCCATGCATTTAATTTTTCAAGAGTAATATCATCAGGGTTTGCTTCTAAGGTAATTTCGGATGCATTGCTTATTTTATAATTCTTTTTCAGAGATGAAAGAATTTGATTTATTTCATACTGAGAAAGAAGGCTGGGAGTACCACCGCCAAAATAAATAGTTTCTATCGCCTCGTTTTGTGAAGAAAGTATGGCAATTTCATTTTCCGGACTTTTACTTCTTATTTCAATTTCTTTAATTAAACTACTCACCAGCTCTTTTTTTGAATCAAGAGAAGTGGAAAAATGAAAATTGCAATAATAACAGGCTCTTTTGCAAAAAGGAATATGGATATAGATACCTGCCAAGTAATAATATTTAAAAAAATCAGTTTTATCAATAAAGATGTGGATTCAGAATTTCAATTTAGATTTGAGCGGTAAAAATGAAAACCACGATTACAAAATATCTAAGCAACTTTTTTTTGCTTATTTTTTTAATATCCGGGAATGCTTTTTGTCAAAAAAAATATGAAGTTCAGTATATTCTATCCGGCAAAGATACTTTGTATAAAATACAGCAATTTAATTTAAAAACGATATTTGAAACCAAATCTGCCGCACAACTTTATATAAGTAAATTGCCCGGAACTATTTTAAGTAAAGGGTTTTTAGGCGTATCCGTAGATTCTGCGTTTTATGATTCTTTGTTTGCTAAAGTAAAAATTTTTCTTGGCGAAAAATATAAATGGATAGAGCTTTCTGCCGATAGTGTTGACCCGGGAGTATTGGACTACATTGGCTGGAATGAAAAACAATTTGACCATAAAATAATTGATTTCACCCGTTTGCGCGCCGACCAGGAAAAGATCATAGAATATTATGAAGATTCAGGTTTCCCGTTCGTAGAGGTTTCATTAAAAAATATTGAAATAAACAATGACAGTATCAAGGCGCAATTAAATGTAAAAAAGGGACCGCTTTATCATATTGACAGCATCAGGGTATATGGGAAAGTAAAAATTAAAAATTTATTCCTGCAACATTATTTGGGAATCTATAATGGAAGTGTTTACGACGTCCAGAAACTGAAAGAGGTAAGCAAACTATTAAAGGATCTTCCTTTTTTACAGGAACAGCAATCCTGGGATGTAACCATGTATGGTACTGGTTCTACTCTTAATTTATATCTACAATCCAAACGGAGCAGCCAGATAAATGCACTCGTAGGTTTTGAACCGGGCAATACCATAACAGGAAAGGCTCTGGTTACCGCCGACGTTCATCTTGATTTGAAAAACACTTTGGGTAATGGCGAAGGCATATTAGTAAACTGGCAACAATTGCAGGCGCAGTCGCCCAGGTTAAATCTCGGATATACTCATCCTTATATTTATAATTCCAATTTTGGATTTGATTTTTCATTTGATCTTTTGAAAAGCGATTCTACTTATCTCCAGCTTAATGGCATTTTGGGCCTGGATTATATTATTTCACCATCCAAAACTCTTAAAATATTTTATCAAAACCAGCAGAGCTATTTACTTTCAGGTGGAATAGACACCCTTCAAATTATTGCTACCAAAACGCTACCTTCTTATATTGATGTAGGTTCAGGAAACCTGGGTATTGGTTATCATTTTATAAATACGAATTACAGATTGAATCCAAGAAAGGGAAATGAGTTGGACATTACCGCGACAGGGGGCATAAAAAAAACGGAAAAAAACAGTGAAATTGTTAATCTTAAAGACCCTTCAGATTCTGCCTTTAATTTTAATTCATTGTATGATTCCATTAAATTAAAAACTTACCAGTTTAAAATAATTGCATCTGGAGCGCATTATTTCCCAATTGGCAAAAGCAGTACTTTTAAAACTGCTTTGAGTGTGGGTATTATTGAAAGCCCGCAAACTTTTCAAAATGAATTATTCAGGATAGGGGGATATCAATTACTTCGCGGTTTTGATGAAGAAAGTATTTATGCCAACAGATACGAGGTATTCACAGCCGAATACAGGTACCTTGTGGGTATTAATTCCTATTTCTTTGGATTTTCTGATGTTGGGTTTACCAAAACAAAATTTCTGGATACTGATTATTCCAATTCATTTATAAGCGGAGGTATTGGGTTAGCTTTTGAAACTAAATTTGGATTACTAAATTTGAATTATGCTGTGGGCAAAAGAAATGGGGTAAGTTTTAACCTTAGAAGTGCTTCCAAGATTTCTTTTGGGTATATCAACTATTTTTGACGAAATGAAAATGAAAATCTTATTATATTTTATTATTAGCACACTAATTACTTTTTACAATACCTCATTGTATGCGCAGAATATAAATGATAGCTCATTATCAAAAAAACCGGATACCGGAAAAATAGTTGTTGAAAAAAAAATCACGGATACAGTAAAAGCACAAAAAAGCGCGAAAGCTATTTTAGTAAACGATACTCTACACAAAAAGAAAATTAATAATATAGCCGCCAAAAAAATAGCCTTAGAAAATTTTGCAAAGAAAGATAGTTTGGGTGAAAACAGTAATATAGACACAACGTCAATTTCAACCATACTTCCCATACAACCAGGTCATTTTGATATTAACAATCTGCTTTTAAAGAACAGGTTTATTAACGTGAAAGATGCTCCTGTCTTCTTTATTGAAGATGCGCGGCATTCTCAGGGAAAAGAATTTTTATTTTATTCTTTATGTATTATTGTTTTAATTCTGGGGCTTTTCAAAACATCTTATGACGGATACTTCAAAAATTTATTCAAGGTTTATTTTAATACATCCTTGCGGCAAACACAACTTGCCGATCAGCTTTTGCAAGCCAAGTTGCCTTCATTTATTTTAAATATTTTTTTTGCGCTTTCTGTGGGAATGTATATCTGGCTGCTTTTTAGTTTATATCATCCTCCTCGTTTGATCAATAACAAATTATTATTACCTTTTTGTATCATTTGTGTGGCATTGCTTTATTTTATAAAATTCTGCCTTCTTAAATTTATGGGATGGGTTGCAGATATAAGTCAAACGACAGATAATTATATTTTTGCTATCTTCCTGGTTAATAAAATTACCGGCATTTTATTGATCCCCATCGTCATTTTACTCGCATTTTTAAAAAGGGAATGGGCGCCAATAGTAGCCTATATTTCCTTTATGGTTTTGGCATTGTTTTTTTTATCAAGATATGTTAAAAGCTATGTTGCTATTGAGAAAAAAATGCCATTAAACCCTTTTCACTTTATTATTTATATAGCAGGAGGCGAGATCATTCCGTTGCTTATTATTTATAAAGTAGCCATTGATTATTTAATATGATAAAATTTAATACAATGTGCAAGAATGCAGACGGTTAAAGCACAAGTAAACTTTATGGGGTTTTTACCAATTTATCTTTAAAAAAACTTAGCTTTGCATCATTCTGCAGATTTCTACAATGGACATACACACTGAATTTAAAGAAGCAAAAACAGTAAAGGAAATTCAAAACGTCCTAATTACTCAGGCTAAACCGGAAAATGAAAAGTCTCCCTATTTTGAGATGGCGAAAAAGTATAAGATCAATCTTAGTTTTGTGCCATTCATAAGAGTAGAGCCTATTCCATCTAAGGAATTCAGGAAACAAAAAATTGACATCCCTTCTTACACCGCTGTAATTTTTAATAGCCGAAACGCAATTGATCATTTTTTCAGGACGTGTGAAGAAATGAGAATAACAGTCTCACAGGATGTAAAATATTTCTGCATTACAGAATCAGTAGCGCTTTATCTGCAAAAGTTTATTCTTTATCGCAAACGAAAAGTATTTTACAGCAGTGATGGTACCAATAAAAATCTTTTTGAGGTAATCAATAAATACAAAGAGCAGGAAAGATTTTTATACCCTTGCTCTCATTCATTCGACAGCGAAATCACCAACTGGCTTATTTCAAATAATTGCGATTACGCTATACCGGTACTTTACGAAATTATCTCAAATGATGTAAGAGAAATTATTGAAAAGCATCATTATGAGATCATTTGTTTCTTTACTCCGCTCGGGGTTAGAAGTTTTACAGAAAATTGTCCTCACTTCAATCAAAACGGAACCTTGATAGGCGCCTTTGGCGATAATACCCGTAAGGCAGTAATATCTGCCGGCCTTAATCCGGATATTATTGCACCACAACCAAAAGCACAAAGCATGGTCGCAGCATTGGAAAACTATTTATCTGGATTGAAGAAAAAATAAGGTCAGAAAATTTGATAAAAATACCGATGTTAATGTCTCTTTAACCGGATTTACGGGATCACAATTCTTAATTCAGAAGCTTTTTTAAGGATGATTATTAATCCCTTTCTAATTAAACCATTTTCCCCGATTCAGATGTAAATTGCATATCCTTTATGCCTTTTCAGCTCAATTCACAATATCAACCCGCTGGCGATCAACCTCAAGCTATTGAACAACTTACCAAAGGTGTTTTGACGGGTGAAAAATATCAAACTTTATTGGGGGTAACAGGCAGTGGCAAAACATTTACCATGGCCAATGTGATCCAAAATGTGCAAAGGCCCACACTCGTACTTACTCATAATAAAACGCTTGTAGCCCAGTTATATGGGGAGTTCCGGCAATTTTTTCCTGATAATTCTGTCGGCTATTTTGTTTCTTATTACGATTATTATCAGCCTGAAGCGTACATGCCGGTGAGCGATACTTACATTGAAAAAGATTTAAGCATCAACGAAGAATTGGATAAATTAAGGCTGGCTGCCACATCTCAATTACTTACCGGGCGCAGAGACATTATTGTGGTCGCCAGCGTAAGCTGTATTTATGGTATAGGTAATCCAAAAGATTTTGCTGAAGGCGTTGTTCGGATTGAGGAAGGACAGGTTATCAGCCGCCAGGGATTTTTACATTCGTTGGTAAATAGCTTGTATTCAAGAACTCAGGGTGATTTTGCAAGAGGGACTTTCCGGGTAAAAGGCGATACCGTTGACATTAATCTTCCATACATGGACAATGGTTACCGCATCACTTTTTTTGGCGATGAAATCGAAAGCATTGAAACGCTTGAATTAAGTTCAGGAAAAAGAATTGCCAAAGTAACCGAGGCTGCTATTTTCCCCGCTAATTTATACATCGCGCCAAAAGATAAATTGCAACAGATATTATATGAAATTCAGGACGAAGCCGCGCGACAAACTGATTATTTTAAAGAAATTGGAAAATATATTGAAGCACAGAGAATTTCTGAAAGAGTGAATTATGATGTAGAGATGATTCGTGAGTTAGGCTATTGCAATGGCGTTGAAAATTATTCAAGATTTTTTGACAGAAGGGAACCGGGAACGCGACCTTTTTGTTTGCTTGATTATTTTCCCAATGACTTTTTATGCATCATAGATGAAAGTCATCAAACCATCCCGCAGGTAAGTGGCATGTACGGCGGCGACCGTTCACGAAAATTGGTTTTGGTGGATTATGGTTTTCGTTTGCCATCAGCGTTGGATAATCGTCCGTTGAATTTTAATGAATTTGAAAGTATGCTCAATCAAACCATATTTGTAAGTGCTACGCCCGGAGATTTTGAATTGGAAAAAACCGGGGGTATCGTAGTAGAACAGGTGGTGAGGCCAACAGGCTTATTAGATCCACCGATAGAAATTCGCCCTTCCATTAACCAGATTGATGATTTATTGGATGAAATTGATAAAAGAATAACTAAAGGAGATCGGGTGCTGGTAACCACTTTGACCAAGCGTATGTCCGAAGAAATGGATAAATATTTACAACGTATCAATATCAAATCAAAATACATTCACAGTGAAGTACACACATTGGACAGGATAGAAATTCTGCGGCAATTGCGGTTGGGAGAAATTGATGTATTGGTTGGCGTCAATCTTTTGCGCGAAGGATTGGATCTTCCTGAGGTTTCTCTCGTAGCGATTCTGGATGCTGATAAAGAAGGTTTTTTGCGCAATGAAAGATCGCTCACACAAACTGCGGGTAGGGCTGCCCGTAATGTTGATGGTCTCGTAATTTTTTATGCAGATAAAATTACTGAGAGTATGCAAAAAACCATTGATGAAACTACACGCCGGAGAGAAAAACAAATTGCTTACAACATAGAACATAACATAACTCCAACGACAATTAAAAAATCCATTGAGCAGATCATGGGACAAACTTCAGTGCTGGATATAAAAGGAACTACCAAATCTCCTTATGCGATTGATGATAGTTTGAACACCATAGCTGCAGAGGACCAGGTAGAATACAAAACCATTCCACAAATAGAAAAAGGAATTGCACAAATAAAACGGATGATGGAAAAGGCCGCGAAGGACATGGATTTTATGGAAGCGGCAAGATTACGTGATGAAATGTTCAGGATGCAGGGAGAGTTGAAAGAGATGAAGGGATAGTCTACAAATCTTTCATAAAACTTAGTTTACTGTATTGCAATAAAGAAATTTCAGAGAAAATATTAAGAATAAGAAAAGTTTAGAAAAAGTAAAACGGACTCCGAAGCAGTTAGTTTTAAAAAAAAGTACTTTCTAAATACAATCTGTCAGGATCAAAATCAATTTCGTCATTCCATACAACCGTACCATTTTGGACTTTTGCTTTGCTACAAAAAGATTCATTTTTCAACTCCTGATAAACAGGGTATTTCAAGTACGGTTTTAAATTAATTTTTTTTACTTCTCCGTTTGTAAAAGTAACAATGAGATTATACGGACTTTTATAAATAATATTTTTTGCTTTTGGGTTCATTATTTTAAAGGGTCAATTTTAAAAATAGTATTACCAGCAACTGCTAATTGCCAGTTTGCCATTAAATCTTCCTTATGTATTTCAATCCAGGCCTGGATTAATTTTTCTTTATTTGATGGCAAAACCCCTTCCAACAAATATCCATCAGGCATGTAAAACTTTTACGTAAAATTAATATAATATTTTCCTAAAGGATATAAATATGTCGTAGAAAAAGCCATTTCCCAAAAAAAGTAAATTATGAAAAACCCGATAAGGATATGTATTTTTTTGGGAAGCGGGAAGATTGCGCGATGAAATGTTCAGAATGCAGGAAGAGTTGAAAGTAATGAAGGGATAGTCTTTCAGAAGGAAATACAAAAATAAAAATCCTCAATAAAAGTTGGTTTATTGTATCATTTATTATTTTGAAATGAACCCGCATCATCAACTTTTTGATAAACCACTCAACTTTTAATATGCCTATTTTTGTAACAACAAAACATTTATTTTTTTATAACTTTTTAGAACCAATGGCAAACGAAAACTTACAAAGATTCATTAACGCCCAGGAAAAGGCTTATTCAATTGCCTTATCAGAAATAATGAATGGCAAAAAACAAAGTCATTGGATGTGGTATATTTTCCCGCAGATAAAAGGATTGGGTTTTAGTGAAATCTCAAAATTTTATGCCATAAAAGACTTCAATGAAGCGGAAGAATTTCTAAACCACCCGGAATTAGGAAGCAGGTTTATTCAAATTTGTAATGAATTACTTCATCTTGAATCTAATGATGCAACTAAAATCTTCGGCAAACCTGACGACGTAAAACTTCGTTCTTCTATGACTTTATTTTCAGCTCTGCCAAATACTCATCCTGTTTTTCAAAGAGTTTTGAATAAATTTTTTGATGGGGAAAAAGATCCCAATACTTTGAAATTAATAGAAAGTGAATATTAAAAAGTTAGGATTAGGTAGAATAGTCGCAATCGTGCTTTGCTTTTAATTGCGCCGGGTTTCAACCCGGTGTTTAAAGAAATCTTTATTCGGCTTTAGCCTAAAACTCTTATAAGAATTTGGCTAAAGCCTGTCAATTCTTATAAATATTGTCCACATGCTAAAGCAAGTGGCAATTCATTTGAAAATCATATGCTTCTAAATTTAATTCCATAAAAGATTTGC
>DATCFT010000009.1:0-39460 GCA_036509335.1 Hanamia sp. | reverse complement strand
GTTCATTTCATTTATTATCCAGGGATACGCTTTATGGTCAATTACATTTTCTACCATTACAATTCTTATATCTTACTTCTTCATATTTTTTTATTGGAAAGATCTCAATAAAGTAAATGATGCAGGCTTTTCGCGCGCGTGGCTCAAAACAGCTTTAGTGCTATGGGCGCTTTCTTCATTAGGCGCTTTTATGCTCGCTTACCTGATGGCCAATCATATTATGATACAGGATCTTTATTTCGCCTCTGTTTACTTTTTCATGCATTTTCAGTATAACGGCTGGTTTTTATTTGCCTGTTTTGGAATATTTTTTTCTTATATGCACCGGCTTGGTTTGTACCGGATTGCATTTCTAAGCAAACGGCTATTTATCATTATGGCCATTACGGTGATACCCACATATTTTTTGTCCATACTATGGCTGCGTCTTCCCCTTTCCCTTCACTGGATTGCCAATATTTCTGCCATATTGCAATTACTGGTTCTTTTATATTTTTTCAGAATACTTAAGACAGTAACAAATAGTGAAACGATCCATTTCAGCTGGTCCACAAAATGGCTATGGATATTTTCATCCATTGCATTTATATTGAAAATAATACTACAGATGCTTTCAACCTTGCCCATCCTCAGCCGCTTTGCATTTGGTTTCAGGCCGGTAGTGATCGGTTATCTGCATCTTTCGTTTGTAGGCATTATCAGCCTGTTTATATTGGGATATATCAATGAATTTATTCATCGTTTTCGCGGACGGGTGAGCGGCATTGGTGCAATTGTATTTGTAGCCGGCTTTGTGGTACAGGAAATAATATTAATGCTACAAGGGCTGGAAGCAATGAATGTAGAGCCAATAAGATCGGCTAATATAATTCTATTCTATTGTGCTATATCAATGGCTGCGGGCCTCATCTGGATTACCATAGGAATTTTCAGAACTAAGGAACAGGAATTGGGAGCCGGATAGATAAATGATGCGGGATGACAAATGTATTTCTGCCTGTGACTTTCTTATTTAATTCCGTTATTGCACTTTGATAACCTGGCCTTCTACCAAAGCGAAAACATGATCTGAAGGCGATGGTTTTATTTTTGCCAACCCGGTAAATAAGCTGAAAGCCGGTAATACAGCATACTTTTCTCCAAAATAAAAGCACGGAAGCATTAAAGATTGATTTCCTAAACCATTCATTTTAATTCCCGGATGAACGTGGCCAGAAAAAGTGAATAGTTCTTTTTCTTCTTCATCACATTGTATAGAAATATCATGGGTAAAACAAAAGTTATTTAACGAAAATTTATTTTCATACACATCAATGTTTGCTTCCCGGTAAAAATTTTTGGATAAAATATCATGATTTCCACGAATCAAAAGAAACTCAACGTGCGCGAAATCATTTCTCCATTTTAGAAAAAAATCAAGTTCTTTATTAGCTTTGCTGTGAAACATGTCACCAGTTATAAGCAATACTTTTGGGTTGAAAAACTGAATCTGTGAAAATAATCTTTGAAGATCTTCTTTAAAAATATTTTGAGGAATACCAATTCCGGATTTTCTGAAATGACCGGATTTTCCAAAATGCAGATCAGATAAAATTAAAACACTTTCTTCTTCCCAAAAAATACAACGGGTAGGTGACAACCAAAGTGTTTGTTGTTGAAATAAAAACCGAAGAGGCGCTGACAATTTTTTTGTAGCAAGATAAAAAATAACACAGTAAAAATCCAAAAGTCATTTTGTCTTGGATCAGTAAACAAACATATTCCGAAGATTTGTGTTTTAAAATAAAATTTATATTAGTAACCCACGAAATTCCGGTTATTTACACCACGGTTATGCATGGCACTGGTGGGGGATTTTGTACTATTACAACCTGATAAAAAAGTTATAAATCCAATTATAACAATAAAAAGTGTAAAAATCTTTTTCATAAGTCAAGAGTTTAAAAAGTGGATTCTATTTAGTTTTAAATAAACAACAGCCTTTTTGATAATAAAACGATTTTTAAAACTTGATATTGTTAAATCACTCTATTATTCTCAACTCACAGATCCTCAACAATTCAGGATTAAATTTTATATGTAAGTACTTCTTTCCCTAATAAAATCCTCTTCTTATTTTGCTAATTGCAATTGCATTTTTTTGACTCTGTCTTCTAATTTCTCTGAAGAAAGATCTTCACGCATGCTATCTACTTTTATCGGAAAACAAAATGGTGTTAATCGTTTTGGAAATGTGATAATGATTTTCCCTTTTTGAATTCTTTCCAGCATATCGCGCAGGCGCTGTTCTTCCATTTGCTGCTCCATCACTTCGTTGTAAGCTTGTCGCAATAAAAGATTGTCAGGCTCATATTCTGAAAATACATTGAACAATAGTGACGCGGAAGATTGCAGGTGTCGCGCTTTTTTTTGTTCGCCGGGAAAGCCCTGGAATATCAATCCGCCAATTACAGCGATATCGCGGAATTTTCTTTTTGCCATTTCCACGCTGTTCAGGCTGCGCTGAATATCTTCAAATAAATTTTGCGGAGAAAAAAGCGAATAAGCATTATCGATATTTACAGGAATCGGCTGGTCGCTCAATAATTCAAAACCATAATCATTCATCGCGAATGAAAAAGTAATTGGTGTAATTAAACTAATCCGATATGCCAAAATTGCCGCCATGGCTTCATGCACCAACCTACCTTCAAATGGGAAAACAAAAAGATGAAAACCGTCTTTGGTTTCGATGTGTTCAATTAGCAATTCATTTTGCTTTGGAATGTGAGAAAGATATTGTTGCAATTCAAAAAGCGGTTTTAAAATTTCCAATTCGGGTTCATTCTTCTTTCTTAATTTTTCATTTTTGATATCCAGCCCTGCTTCATCAAATTTCTTCCGCAACATAAAACCCAAATTCGCTGAAAGCGGCATTCTTCCCCCCTGCCAGCTTGGTATCCGTGATTTTTTCGCGTTGGATTTTCTTACGATGCAAGTCATATCTTTTATCATCACAAATTCCAATGTTCTTCCAGCCAGCGTAAAAACATCGCTGGGTTGCATTCCAGCGATAAACCATTCTTCGATGACGCCTACATAGCCACCGCCCATAAATTTTACTTTCATCATCGGGTCGCTCACAATTGTGCCGATATGCATGCGGTGGCGCATGGCGATTCTGCGATTATTTATTTTATAAAGCCCGTCAATAATTTCTATTTTTTTATAATCATCGTATTGCTGTAATGCAATGCCACCGGCGGTTACAAAATGGATGATTTGCAGCCATTCTTCTTCCGATATTTCTTTATAGCAATAAGTTGATTTGATTTCTTTAAAAATAATATCCGGATAAAATCCATCTGAAATGGCAAGCGTACTCAGGTATTGAATGAGTACATCGAAACACAACACACGAGGTTCACGGCTTTCTATTAATTTTATTTTTGTGGCTTCTTTTAATGCTGCGGCTTCTATTAATTCCAAAGAATGTGTTGGCAAAAAATAAATTTTGCTCACTTCGCCTGGGCGGTGGCCACTTCTTCCCGCTCTTTGTAAAAATCTCGCAACGCCTTTCGGCGAACCAACTTGTATCACAGTTTCTACAGGTCGAAAATCCACGCCCAAATCAAGACTGGCGGTACAAACAACGGCTTTTAGATTTCCGGTATGCAAATTTTCTTCTACCCAAAACCTTAATTCCTGTTCAATACTTCCATGATGCAAAGCAATAGAACCCGCCAAATCCGGGCAAGCCCTAAGCAAAGCCTGGTACCACATTTCACTCATTCCGCGGGTGTTGATAAAGATGAGCGTAGTCTTACTTTCAAGAATGATGGGGATTACTTTATCAACCAATTTTATTCCCAAATGGCCTGCCCAAGGGTATTTTTCTATTTCATCCGGAAAGATAGATTCGATATCAATCGGCTTATCAATCTTCGCCGTAACCGTTACAAAATCTTTTTCTTTCAATCCAATTTGTGAAAGAGGAGAAAGTAAAACTTCCTGCGCCTGTTGTAGATTTCCTATCGTAGCGCTTATCCCCCAGATATTTAAAGGTGCATTGAAATTCAGCTTATTTGTTTGTTTACTATCTTGTATTCTTTGACCTATAATTCTTGACAACGCCAGCTCCACTTGCACGCCACGCTTGCTTCCCAACAATTCATGCCATTCATCAACGGCAATTATTTTTAAAGTTTTGAAAACGTCCGGATAATTTTTTTGGGCTAATAAAAGATGCAAACTTTCAGGAGTGATGATGAGCACTTCAGGAACGTTTCTTTTTTGTTTGGCGCGTTCGCTCATGCTGGTGTCACCGTTGCGAATGCCTATTTGCCAGCTCATTCCCAGTTCTTTAATTACTTCTTCCATAGCGCGGCCAATGTCTTTTGCAAGCGCCCGCAAAGGCGTAATCCATAAGAGTTGTAAACCATTTTTGTTTTTGGTTTGATAATTTTCAGGATGTTCATTGATAAAAGAAATAATCGCTCCCAAAAAAACAGAAAATGTTTTTCCACAACCGGTCGGTGCATTTACCAAACCGGATTTATTGTTGATAATATGCTGCCACGTTTCTTCCTGGAAAGCAAATGGAATAAAGTCTTTGGCGATGAGCCACTGATTAATTATTTGGAAACCTTTGGTATTTTTTAATTTTGTTTTTGCCACTAATTACACTAATTAACACGAATTTTTTAAACCCTTCTAAACTATCTAAACTTTCCAAACAAAAGATTGCGAACAACAAACTGAAAACTAAGAGCTACGAACTACTTCCCATACATTTTCAGCATCTCTTTCAAATCATCCATTGTATTAATATCCTCTGCCGTTTTATCTTTTCTCCATCGGCTCATTCTCGGGAAACGCAAGGCAACACCACTTTTGTGTCGATTGCTTGCAGCGATGCCCTCAAAAGCAATTTCAAAAACCAACTCGGGCTTTACAGTTCGCACCGGCCCAAATTTTTCAATGGAATTTCTTTTTACAAAATTATCTATTTGCGCAAATTCCTTATCTGTTAATCCTGAATAGGCTTTTGTAAAGGTTACCAACTTGTCTCCATCTTTTACGGCAAAAGTATAATCTGTATAAAGGTTACTTCTTCTTCCACTGCCTTTTTGCGCATACACCATCACGCAATCAATTGTGAGCGGGTCTATTTTCCATTTCCACCAATCGCCGCGTTTTCTTCCAACTTTATAATCGGAATTTTTTCTCTTCAGCATAATTCCTTCGCTATTCATTTCACGGGATTTTTTTCTGAGTTCCGCAAGTTCATTCCATGAACCACAATGGATAATTTCAGAAATCTGTATCGCATTATTTTTTATTGGCGTGATGATTTCTTCTAATTTTTTTCTTCTTTCCGTCAAAGGTTTTTCACGCCAGTCTTCATAATTGTATTCCAGAATATCATACGCAAAATAACTAATGGGCGCTTCCTGCAATTGCTTTTTTGAAATATTTTTTCTACCGATTCGTGTTTGTAAAACCGCGAAGGGCAAAGGCTTTCCTTGCGCCGCCGGAATAATTTCTCCGTCGAGTACCACGCCATCAGGCAACAAATCTTTTAAAATAAAATATTCGGGAAATTTATCCGTCATCAATTCTTCGCCGCGGCTCCATACAAAAAGTTCATTATTTCTTTTGATGATTTGTCCTCGGATTCCATCCCATTTCCATTCGGTCTGCCATTCATTGATATCTCCTAAATTTTCTACATCATCGTCAATTGCATAAGCAAGATAAAACGGATAAGGTTTTGAAAAGTCAGACAAGGAAGCAGTTTCACTTAATAATTCCTTAAATGTTGTTGTTACAGGATCCCAGTTTCCGCTGATGCGATGTGCGATTACCGACGGTGAAAGTTCTACCACTTTCGCCAGTGCATTGACAATTGTTTTTTGTGAAACGCCGATACGAAAACTTCCGGTAATAAATTTATTAAATACAAATCTTTCATTTTTGTTCATTTGCTGCCAGCTATCAACAATAAAAGTTTTCTTGATGCTCTCATCTTCCTTTTCTATAGCGATAAATTTTTCTAAATAATAAGAAAGGCTTTCCGTTTTTTGCTTTTCGTTTTTTACATCCGGAAGTAACAAAGCCAATGTTTCTGAAAGGTCACCAACCGTGTGATAGCATTCATTAAAAAGCCATTCAGGGATGTGAACTATTTCTGTAGCCCATTCCCGCATCAGCCTGGAATTCACTGCCCGTCTTGGTCTTCGGCCGCTGAAGATAGCGATTACCCAAACTTTATCTGCATCCGGCGCGATGGCAAAATAATCCACAAGGTCTTGAATTTTTTCGTTTATTTTTGTAGAGGCGCTCAATTCAGACACCAAATTGGCAAACAATTCTAACCCCGAACTATTGATTAATTCAGAAGATTTTGCTGGTAGTATTATTTCAGTTTCTTCTTTCATGCGCTTTCTTTTTCTTCCGGTTTTATTTCGAGCGGAGAATCAGTTTCTTCATCGTCATCGCCAAATTGTGTTTTTACTTCAGCGGCTTCTGCAATATTTTCTTCATTCAAATAACGGCTGAAAGCAGATTGAAAACCATGCGTAACAAATACTTTTTCTGCGCAGGTATCTTTTACCGTTTGTAAAAGTGAATTCCAGTCTGCATGGTCGCTTAACGCAAATCCTGCATCTACATTTCTCCGTCTTGCATTTCCTCTTACCTGCATCCATCCACTGCAAACGCCTATAGAATAAGGATGGAATTTTTTCATCCACGAAGTGCCTTCCGCGCCTGGCGGCGCTATGATCACCGTTTCTTTCAATAATTCTTTTGGCGTTTCGGGTGTGATTCTTACTACAGGTTTTAAATCAAATCCGGCATCAATTAATGTTTGCTGCATATTATAAATAGCGCCGTGTGCAAAAATATTTTGTGTAGTTTCTTTAATGGCCTGTAACACGCGCTGGGCCTTGCCTAAGCTGTAGGTTAATAAAATACTTGTCTTCCCGGTTTCCTTATTTTTACTAATCCAGTTGATGATGTCATCATAAATTTCCTGCTGCAGTTTCCATTTATAAATAGGTAAGCCAAACGTTGATTCTGTAATAAAAACATTACATTTTATGGGTTCAAATTTTCCGCTGATTCCATCATCTTCGGTTTTATAATCGCCACTTACTACCCATACTTCATTGTTGTATTCCAACCTGATTTGCGAAGAACCGATGATGTGCCCGGCAGGATGAAAAGAAACTTTTACGCCATTCATATTAATCGTTTCATTCCATTCAGTTGTTTGATAATTATTATCGCCAAGGCGCAACTGCAGAATAGGTTTGGTGAATTGATGACACAGATAATATTGATTTCCAAAACGCGCGTGGTCACTGTGGCCATGAGTTATCACCGCACGTTTAACCGGCTTCCACGGGTCTATATAAAAATTTCCTGCTTCGCAATAAAGGCCTTTATCAGTAAAAGAAATAAGTTGGGGCATGGGATAACAATTTACAAATAACCTGCCTGATTTTTAAGGAATTGATCAAACTGCTAAAAAATCCTTTAAAGTTTAATTGTTTTAATCAAATTATTACGCGTTGAAAATTCCCGCAAATAAAAGAAAAGAATACATACTTTTTATGGACTTACATTAGCAATAGATGTTTTATATTTAGCCAAAAATAAATATGAAGAATCTAATTTCTACAAAGCTTGCTATCATTTTTTTCGCAGTAATAATCGCATTTTTCGGAGCTAATAATATTCTTCATGCAAAGGATATGGCATCGAATGTCCCTTCATTTTTACCGGCAACTAAGGTGATGGTTTATATTTCCGGAATAGGGTTTTTATTGGCTGCTGTTGCGTTTATCATTGACCGTTATGCAAAACTGGCCGGTTACCTGCTGGCTTTATTATTATTGATCATTGTTTTTTCCGTGGACGTTCCTGGTATTATTCGGGCAGGGAATGTTCATATTAAGATGATATTTATCACAAATATGCTCAAAGATGCTGCACTGGCCATGGCTGCCATTCTTATAGCAGATATTTCCAGAGAAAGATCAGTATAAAAATCTTTAAAATACAATTTGGAGTATAGCCTGTTTTATCTTTAATATTAATTTTTCATTTTGCCAATTCTGTAATACTTAGCAATAGAATTAACTTTGCCATATTATATGAAATCCGTAAAACACATAATTTCATTACCTTTTATTGGATTAATTAAAATATATCAATTAATAATTTCTCCATTGATGGGTCCCTCATGCCGATATACACCTACCTGTTCACAGTATGGCATCGAGGCGATAAAAAAATATGGGCTCTTAAAAGGAGGCTGGCTTACAATAAAAAGGATTTTACGTTGCAATCCCTGGGGAGGTCATGGCCACGATCCGGTGCCATAAAAATTATTAAATAAAAAAATCAGAATCTTTCTTATTTGTTGGTTTACTGAATGTTTAAAAACCTATTGCTAATTTCTGATACATTATTTACTCTTCAGCCTGTATTTCTTTGCCACTTTAGGATTATTAAAATACTCATCTAATGCTTTTGTATCAGTACTGTCATCAACTATTTGTACGTCAATAAGCTGAAGCTGTACCTGCTGTAATTCATCTTTTAATTTACCGGCTTTTTTAACAATATCGGGGTCTTTATCGCCTACCAGGGAATTATCAGTAAGCAGATATTGCAATCTTTTAGTATCGTTTCTCACTAATGAAGCAGAATTCAATTCGTCATTTTTGTTAGGAGCTACAGCTTCTTTTACCGGTACCAGCGCTACGCCTACACTGGGTAGTATCTGTCCGGTAGTGTGCATGCTTTGCTCCGGAAGTGATGAGAAGACAGTTCCACCAAGAGCAGTAGTTGCAGATGTAAGATCAAAAGTAGTTCTTGTATTTTTAGTTTTCTTTATTTTTTGATCAAGATCACGGAAGGTGGCTTTTAACTGAATTATATAGGTTTCAATAGTAGCATATATTTTATTATATTCTATTAACCGCAATGGAAAATTAATACTTTGATGTACTTTAACCGTAATTGTAGCAGTATCCCTGTTATAAAATTTATCCACTCCAATAAATTTAAGTACCAGGTTTTTTTGCTTTTCATTTTCATCATCTTTTATAAAATCATAAGGAGCTATCCAGGTAAATACATCTCCGCAATGATTGATAGGAGTACTGGAACGTATTGGATAATTGCAGTAATAAGTAATGGATCCCAAAGGAAAACTTCCATCCTCACATTGTAATTTAAAACTCAATGTATCTCCTTCGTCAATGGTAAGATTATCACCTACAGTAGGTTTTATTTTAGAAGGGATGATATCTGTGTTATAAAAAAGTATGGTAAAAGTAGTATCTACATGATCCTTTGCATCGTCAAGATTTTGGACTCCCAACTTTACTTTATATTCATTATCATATTTTAATTTTCCGGATAAAAAGTAGGCCTTATCCGCTTTAAAACGTAAGGTTCCATTATCCTTATTGATTTTTAATCCAACAGGGGAATTTTTTAAATACCAATAATATTCATTTGGGGTTTTATTGATTTCAAACTGATAGTCCAGAGTGGAATCAACATGTAATGTAAAATAAGGACTGAAATTTTTAATTCTCAAAACGGTATCAACCGGCTTTATAAAAATGGTGTCTTCCGGTTTTAAGTATACGGTATCCTTATTTTGTCTGAAACTGCTATCAATTTCCTGGCATTTTGTAAAAGGTGAAAATGACAGTAGGAATAAAATAAAGCAGAGTGCTTTGAAGGGCGGGTTTTTAACCATGTGTGCAAAAGTATAAAACTATTTGTGCCATTCTCCCAAAGAAATATAAAAATTACATTTAACTGAGAAATAGTATTTATACGTATAATTCTAAAATTTTATCACTTAATATCTATTTATATGAAATTTTTTATAGCGAATTGAGAAAAAGCAGGATTCCTAAAAAAATCTTAAAATTTTACTTTTCAATCCCCTTTAAAATTAGCTTTCCTCTTTTGAATAAATGCAGTAACTCCTTCCTCGAAATCTTTGGTTGCAGCAGCTTTTAGCTGAAATGAATCTTCTGTTTCCAGTTGTTCTTCTAAATTCTGTTCCAAAGATTTATTGAGCGCTTGCTTTGTAAAGGCTAATCCTTTGGTGGGCAATTGAGAAAGTGTAAGAGCAATTTTTTCGGTTTCAAAAAAGAATATTTCATCAGAAAAATATTTATAAATCATTCCTGTTTTTTCTGCCTCCTCAGCAGAAATTCTATCGCCCAGCATCATTAAAGCAGATGCTTTCTGGAAACCAATCAACCGGGGTAAAAAATAAGTACCACCGCTATCAGGTATCAATCCAATTTTACTGAAAGCCTGGATGAAAGAAGCACTTTTTGCGGCAATAACTACATCACAGCACAAAGCAATATTTGCGCCTGCTCCAGCTGCAACACCATTTACTGCCGCGAGTACAGGTTTGCTAAGGTTTCTTATTTTTCTTACAATTGGATTATAATGTTCCGATAAAATTTTTTCCATTCCCGGTCCATTCGGATCGGTAACTTCTGCAAGATCCTGTCCCGCACAAAAGGCTTTGCCCGCACCTGTTATATATACACAACGGACAGAAATATTTTTTTCACATTCATCTAATTTTTCCTGTAATTCCAATGCCATTTCACGGTTGAAGGCATTAAATTTTTCCGGACGGTTCAGTGTTATAAATGCAATCGAATTTTTTATTTCAAGTAGAATGGTAGCCATAAATTTATTTATCTAAAATTATTATAATTAAAACTTTTAATGGCATTTAAAATAATCAAAAGGTTCTCTGCAATCGTTGCATTGATAAAGCGCTTTGCACGCTGTAGCGCCAAATTGACTAATAAGCTTTGTATTCATAGAATGACAATGAGGGCATTGAACCGGAAGGTTTTTCAAATAATTTTTGTCGAAAGTTTTTGATGCCGGAGGTGCAATTCCGTAAGATCTTAATTTTTCTTTTCCTTCTTCGGTCATCCAATCTGTAGTCCATGCGGGCGAAAGTTGATGAATGATTTTAATTTTTTCAAAACCATTTTCTAAAAGAGCTTTTCTGATATTGATCCCAATAAAATCCATTGCGGGGCAACCGCTGTAAGTAGGAGTGATAATAACTTCTATGATTTCATTTTCAATTTTTATATCTCTTAAAATTCCCAGATCAATAACTGAAAGCACAGGTATTTCTGGGTCATTTACGGTTTTAAGAATGGATAATATTTTTTGTTTACCAGATCCCAATATAAATATATGTTAGCGCTATCGCGTCAAAAAAAGCGTGAAAGAAAATTGAATACCACAAATTTCGGTTAAATTTCATCATTAAATACTGGTAAGCACAACCCGCAATAAATGCATTTAACATTCCTGCTGTGCCAAGCTGAAGATGGTAGAAGCCAAAAATAAGGTTTGTAATAATGAAACTGACCGGCACAGCAAATTTACCACGTACAATTTTTTCAATCCGTGTAAAAACAAATCCATGAAAAATTAATTCTTCATAAAAGCCTCCGGCAATAAAGCCAGCCGCAAGGGTGAAAACATAATTTAAAGGATGATGCCTGATGTTTTTAAAATCATCAAGGTTGGCAGGCTTCAACACAATGATCTTGCTCAGCAATGGATAAAAAACATATTGTAGAAATACAAAAAGTGCAATGGCCATAATAGCTCCCGTAAAAATTGATTTTATTTCAAACCGCTTAAAGCTAAAACCAATATCTGCAAACTTTTCGCCGGTTCGTTTTAAAAATAACCAAACAAAAATAAGCACTGGCAATACATAGTAAAAAGGAATAGGTACGAAACCAAAGTGCGGAAATAAAAAAACAAAAGCTATGGCGAAAGCTGTGAAAATAATTTCTGTAGATGATATTTTTTTGTACTCCATAATTTTCACCATTCCAATCCGGGATAAGCTCTTTGCATAAATTGCATTTCTGCAAGGATATAGCCCAAATGTTCTGTATGTATTCCGTTCTTCCCGCCACTATGCATCCATTCATCTACGGGCAATGTAAGTGTTGCTTCTTCCAAAACAGCTTTCACTTTATCCAGCCAATCATTTTTAATGCTAATCACGTCTATGGTTACACGATTTTCTTTGCCGGATTCATAATCTGCACGCACAAACATTTCGCCGGTATATGACCAAAGATCTGTAATAGCTGTTTCTATTCTTTTTTTACTTTCTTCAGTTCCATCGCCTAATCTTATTACCCATTCGCCGCTCCATCTTACATGATAGGTAACTTCTTTTAAAGATTTTTCTGCTATAGCCGCCAGTTGCTTATCAGCAGAATAAATTAATTTTTGATATAAATAAAATTGCCATGTACTGAATAAAAATATTTTACCAATTGTCTTAGCCCAATCGCCATTTGGAAGTTCTGTTATCAACAGGTTTTTGAATTCACCTGCATCTCTTAGATATGCGAGAGTATCTTCAGTAATATTTTTTTCGTTAGCTTTATTTGAGTTAATTATTTCTGCCGCATACTGATAAAAATTTCTTGCCTGGCCTATCAGATCCAAAGCAATATTGCTGATGGCAATATCCTGCTCAAGCATGGGCCCGTGGCCGGTCCACTCGCTCAGGCGATGTCCCATGATTAAGGAATTATCAGCCAGGTGAAGAACATAGGCCTCCCTAAATCCCTCCAGGGGAGGGACTTTTGAAGATGCTGCTTTATTGGGGATTTTATTCATGTTCGGGCTTTTACATATATTTCAATTCATCGGGCAAAGCATAAAAAGTAGGATGACGATAAATCTTATCATTGGCAGGATCGAACAAACTTTCGGCCTCATCGGGATTAGTAGCATGAATATATTTTGATTCCACTACCCATATACTTACTCCTTCCATGCGGCGGGTATATACATCACGTGCATTTTCAATGGCCATTTGCGCATCAGCGGCATGAAGGCTTCCAGCATGTTTATGTTCGAGCCCTTGCTTGCTGCGGATAAAAACTTCCCAAAGAGGTTCTGTTTGATTATTCATTATCTGTATTATTTTCTAAAGAGCAAATTTGTACAAATTTTATTCAGAATTATCTGTTGATTTATCCTTTCTAACGATTCCTGATGTTGATTAAGATCCATTCAGCAAACCAACAAATAACAGCGATTTCTATTTTATTCTTTAGGCTTAAAAAATAAAACTCTCTATTGCCCTGTTTTGTTTGAGGTCGCAATTTGCGACCTCAAACTTTTAAACTTCATTCAAAGCCTCTTTCTGAGTTTTGGGTTTTCTCTTCTCTGCATGAGCCATTGCTGCTTCTCTTACCCAAGCGCCATTTTCATGTGCAGCAATTCTTTCGTCTAATCGCTCTTTGTTGCAAGGCCCGTTTCCTTTTACCACATTCCAGAATTCATCCCAGTTTATTTCTCCAAAATCAAAATGTCCTCTTTCTTCATTCCATTTTAAATCGGGATCGGGAATGGTAATGCCCAATATATCTGCCTGCTCTTTACAGATGTCTACAAATTTTTGTCTTAATTCATCATTGGTAAATCTTTTAATTTTCCACTTCATGCTTTGTGCGGTGTGTGGCGAATCATCATCGTTGGGTCCAAACATCATCAGGCTGGGCCACCACCAGCGATTGAGTGCATCCTGCGCCATAGCTTTTTGCTCTTTGCTGCCATGGCAAAGCGTTAATAAAATTTCGTAACCCTGGCGCTGATGAAAACTTTCTTCTTTGCAAATGCGTACCATTCCCCGTGCATAAGGCCCGTAAGAAGCACGGCACAGTGGAACCTGGTTCATAATAGCTGCGCCATCTACCAGCCAGCCAATAGCGCCCATATCCGCCCAGGAAAGTGTAGGATAATTAAAAATGGAAGAATATTTAGCACGTCCGCTAAGCAAGTGATCAATCATTTCTTCACGGGAAATATTTAAAGTTTCTGCTGCACAATATAAATACAATCCATGCCCTGCTTCGTCCTGAACCTTGGCGAGCAAAATAGCTTTTCTTCTCAATGAAGGTGCGCGGGTAATCCAGTTAGCTTCCGGCAACATGCCTACAATTTCGCTGTGAGCATGCTGGCTTATTTGTCGTATCAGGGTTTTGCGATAATCGTCCGGCATCCAGTCTTTGGGTTCTATCTTTGTTTCCCGTTCTACTTTATCGTCAAATATTTTCAATAATTTCTCGGTATCCATATTCTGAAAACTTTAATCTCAAAGTTACTGATTCTTTGAGGTAATCTGTAATATACAGTGGTTAAAAAAAGGACGTGAGAGAGTTCTTTTAAAAATAAAAATACCGTGGGAAATGGGAGCTTTTTTATTTTTCGTCGTAATCCACCACCACTTTTTTGCTTCGCGGATGTGACTGGCAGGTTAAAATATATCCTGCTTTTAATTCACTTTTTTCGAGGCCGTAATTCGCTTCCATTTCTACTTCGCCTTCTATTAACTTTGCTTTGCAGGTGCAGCATACACCGCCTTTGCAAGCGAAAGGAAGATCAGCTCCCTGGGCCAAAGCTGCATCTAAAATGACTTCGCCATGGAAGTCTAATTTAAAGTCAAAACTGCGGCCATCAATCTTTACAGTAATTGCGCTTCCTCCTTCAGAAGTTGATTTCGTGGGGGTGTAAATAAATTTATGCTCGCGGGTAGGAGTAGTAAATAATTCAAAATGGATATTTTTAGATTCGATTCCCCAGCCTTCCAGAAAATCTTTGATGCTAAAAATCATTTGTTCGGGGCCACAAATAAAGAAATCATCAATAATATTAAAATTGATCAGCTTAGAAAGATGATTGCATTTGGAAATATCAATTCTTCCATAATTGAAATCTGTTTCAGTCTTCTCCCTGCTTAGAATATGGTATACCCTGAATCTTTTAAGATATTTATTTTTCAGTGCTTCAATTTCTTCCCTGAAAATGATGGATTGTAAATTTTTGTTTCCATAAACAAGAGTAACGCTGCTATTTTGTTCAGCCAGGAGAATGGTTTTTATAATTGAAATAACGGGAGTGATACCGCTGCCAGCAGCAAAAAAAACATAATCTTTCCTGTTGGAAGGATTTACTTCTGTAAAAAAAGTTCCCGTTGGCGGCATCACTTCAAGCACATCGCCTTTCTTAAGTTTTTCATTTGCAAATGTTGAAAATACTCCATTCGTAACTTTTTTTACAGCTATTCTTAATTCATTTTCAAAAGGAGAACTACAAATTGAATACGATCTTCTTGATTCTTCACCGTTGGTAATGGTCCTTACAGTAACATTTTGACCCTGCGTAAAACGAAAATTATTTTGCAATTCCCGGGGAATGTCAAAAGTGATAGAAACACAATCAGAAGTTTCGTTTTTAATATCTTTTACAGTGAGTTTATGAAAATGTAAAGCCAATTGAATTAATTTTTTAAAATTGCTGCAAATTTACGTCAACAAGGAGTTTCAAATATTACGTTTTTGGATTATTATCTTTAAAATAACTTTAAGATCATTTAAAGCTTTATCAAGTCCTTAAGAATTACCTCAGGCTTAAAATTGTAGAATCCCTAATTTTGCACTGCAAAAGATTGATTATGCAATTACATTCAATAGATACTGTAGAAAATATTTCGCCTGCTGATTTTAAAAAAAAGTATTATATCCCTAAAAAACCTCTCGTAATAAAGGGCCTCGCAAAAGAATGGCCGGCTTATAAAAAATGGAATTGGAATTATTTCAAAGAAATTGTAGGTGACCAAAAAGTGGGACTTTACAATAATGTCAAAAGTGATGCCTATACCCCAATCAATACTGCCGATGATTATAAAACTTTTGGTGAATATGTAGATATGATACAGGCAGGTCCGGCTGCATGGAGAATATTTCTTTTCAATATTTTTGATCACGCACCTCAGCTAATTAAAGATTTTACATGGCCTGAACATTTGATGAAAGGGTTTGTAAAAAAATATCCGATGCTATTTACAGGTGGAGAATCTTCTATTACTCACATGCATTTTGACATAGACCTTTCACATATATTACATACCCAATTTGCAGGGCGCAAGAGAGTATTATTATTCCGTCATGAAGAACAGCATAAATTATACAGAAAGCCATTTGAGGTTTTGAGCCTGGCGGATTTTTCGAATTACAGTAAAAACAATGGCACTCCTGATTATGAAAAATTTCCAGCTTTAAGGCAAGCTGTGGGATACGATCTGATCTTAAACCCGGGTGATACCTTGTTTATGCCTGCCGGATACTGGCACCATATGGAATATATTGATAGTGGTTTTGCAATGAGCCTGAGAGCGCTTCAAAGTTCCCTTTCAGGAAAAGCCAAAGGAGTCTGGAATCTTTTTGGTATGAGAAGTATAGATACTCTTTTGAAAAAAACAGCGCCAAAGTGGTGGTATGCTTATAAAATCAGAAAAATTAATCAATTAGCATCCAAAGAATTAAAAAATATTTAAAATTAATCCTCAAAAAAATTGTTTATATCAATAAATATTTGCTAATTTAGCTGCCCATCCCTTCTTTCCTTTTCCTATTTTAATAAAGACCTACATCACCCAATAACCATATTATTTAGTAGCAATTAAGATTTAAATTCAAAATAAATCATTAATATAAATAACCCTTTATGTTTTTCTCAAGAAAAAATATTTAAATTTTTCTTGTGGTTTCAGAGGTAAGCAAGGCCGGTGATTTTTATCACTGGCCGTTTTTTTTAAATATGGCCGTCTTATAATTGGTATATTGTAGTTATCCAATAGATAGGAATCTTAAAATTCCCTAATTCACAATTTTGTATATGCGTACATTATCTTGTTTACACTAACTTTGATATCCTCAATTTATTAAAATGAATGACATTGCAATTGCTCCTCTACCCCTGACTGCGAAAGAATTTGCTACAGATCAGGAAGTGCGTTGGTGCCCCGGTTGTGGAGATTATTCAATATTGGCACAAATACAGAAAGTTTTCCCCACTTTAGGAATCCCAAGGGAGAACTTTGTAATTATTTCCGGAATTGGCTGCAGCAGCCGTTTCCCATATTATATGAATACGTATGGGATGCATAGTATTCACGGGCGTGCTACCGCTATTGCCAGCGGATTAAAAGCAAGCAGGCCCGAGTTAAGTGTATGGATAGTAACCGGTGATGGTGATTGTTTGAGCATTGGCGGTAATCATACCATACATTTATTGAGACGTAATTTTGACGTTAATCTTTTACTTTTCAATAATGAAATTTATGGATTGACCAAAGGGCAATATTCGCCTACCAGCGAACAAAGAAAAATTACGAAAAGTTCTCCGATGGGCAGTATTGATCATCCTTTTAATCCTTCTGCATTGGCGCTTGGTGCGGATGCTACTTTTGTAGCCCGAACAATGGACAGAGATCCAAAACATTTGCAGGAAATGCTTTTGAGATCAGCTCATCACAGAGGCTCCTCTTTCCTGGAAATTTATCAGAATTGTAATATATTTAATGATGGTGCTTTTGAAGTTTATACTGACAAAAAAACAAAAACAGAAGAAACATTATTCCTAACACAAGGTCAGCCTTTGGTTTTTGGTGCCACAAAAAATAAAGGAATTAAATTGAATGGCCTGCAACCTGAAGTAGTTGAATTAAATGGAGAGGTCAGTGAAAATGATTTATGGATTCATAATGAAAATGATTTTTACAAGGCTCAAATACTTACACGCTTTTTTGATGATTCCAGATTAGAAAATCATTTCCCAAGGCCATTTGGTGTTTTCTTTGAAACTGAAAGGCCATGTTATGAAGATATCATGGCAAAGCAAATAGAAGATGCAAAATCTAAAGGAGAAAGCAAATTAGATCAATTATTACGAGGAAGAGAAGTATGGACTATTACTGAATAAAACCAGTTTAATTTTTATTCAGTTTAGTTTTTATTGTTCAAAAAAACAAACGGCTTTAAAATCTTATTTCCCATTGTTTCACGAACTACTTTGGGGTTTGAATAGATTTTGTACTTGTTTACATTGATTACTTCATAAACTGTGATAAGGTTATCAATTTTTTCAACGTAAAACAATAATTCATGAAGAAGTTCTACTTCATGTTCGATTGATTGGAGGTTTGATTTTTCTTTGAACAATACCAAAAGATCACGATTGAATTTGTCCATTTTGATTGGGTTTTAATAACCAATATATCCTGTTTTACTAGGGCAACCGCATTTATTTTTGCGGGAAGCATTGCAACTTACTGCAAGGACTGATACGACCACTAGTAAAATCAAAAAGATCCTGGTTATGGTTTTCATTAAAATATTTTGAATAAATTTTGATTAAGTAATTAGATCAAATTTTCTTTAGTGTTTACCACTTACTAAATACCTGATGCCAATTAATAAATCATAACACCAAATTAAACTATTTTCACCAATAAATATTGTAAAATTTTTCATGAAGGGAAATAATTTTAACAATCATTGTCCTCATCCCCGTATATTGGTAGCTCCTCTCGATTGGGGATTAGGTCACGCAACTCGCTGTATTCCAATAATTAAGGCATTTATTCAACTTAACTGTGAAGTATTCGTTGTAGCCGATAAAAATACTTTTTCACTCTTAAAAAAAGAATTCCCTTCCTTAGTATTTTTACGGTACAAAGGATATGAAATTGAGTACAGCCGGAATAAAAGATTTTTTACCACAAAATTACTTTTACAAACTCCACACATCATTTTTTCAATTTGGAAAGAACATAAATGGTTAAGTAGGACAATAAAGGAACAAAAAATTGATGCTGTTATTTCTGACAATCGTTTTGGTATGTACAGCAAAAAAAATCCTTCAATTTATATCACCCACCAACTTCACATTAAAACAGGAAACCGGTTCACGGAATTTATTTCTAAAAAAATACATTTTTATTTTCTAAAAAAATTCTCGAAATGCTGGGTGCCCGATAATGAAAAAAATGGATTGGCAGGTGACCTTTCCCATCCAAAAAACCTTCCAAAGAATGTAATTTATATCGGCCCTTTATCAAGGTTTCATTCCTTACCTGGTTTGGAAACAATTTATGATCTTCTTATTACCATCTCGGGCCCCGAACCTCAGCGTTCCATTTTTGAAAATAAAATTTTGAAACAATTAAAAAACTTTTCAGGAAAAATACTTTTGGTAAGAGGCTTGCCCTCAGAGAATATTAATTTATTGCAATCCACTGATTCGTTAAAAATTGTAAACCATCTTTCGGCAATAGAATTGAATAAATCAATATTGCAATCAAAAATGATCATTGGAAGATGCGGATATACTACCGTTATGGATCTGGCAGCGCTGGGGAAGAAAGCAATATTAGTTCCTACACCCGGACAAACAGAACAGGAATATTTGGCCAAATATCTTTTTGAAAAAAAATATTTTTATTCTGTTGATGAAAATATTTTTTCAATAGAAGATGCTTTGAAAAAAACTTCTTTATTTGAATTTAAGATGATTGATATTTATTGTGATGCATACAAAAAAACAATTAAGGAATTTGTGCTGTCATTAAAATCCGGCAATTTTGTATCTCAATAATTTATTTTGAATTCACAATTGAAGGCACACCTGGGGCTTTTGGGGACCAATCTTTTTTTTGCAATTAATTATAGCGCCATTAAATATTTTACGCAAAATCATTATGCGGGTCCTTTTGGTATTAATATCATTCGTCTTAGTGTTAGCCTGGTTTTATTCTGGAGTTTATTTTTATTCAAACGCCCGGAGAAAAAAATTGAAAAAAAAGATATTCCGGCATTTTTATTATGTGCACTTACTGCAATTGCTTTAAATCAAATGCTTTTTATCAAAGGACTGGCTTTTACCTTTCCGATTCATGCGGCGTTACTTACCCTTATTACTCCTATACTTATTACTGTTATCGCTGCAAGGGTTCTTAGAGAAAAAATAACGATTGCAAAATCTTTTGGCTTATTACTTGGAGCTTTAGGAGCTATTTTATTAATCACTAACAGGGAGGTTAGCTTACCCGGAGAGAATGCAGTTTTAGGTGATATTCTCATTATTCTTAGCGCTATTGCTTATACGTTTTATTTTATTTTAGTAAAACCTCTAATGAACAAATACTCGCCCGTTCAGGTGATTCGATGGTTATTTACTTTTGGATTTTTGATGACACTTCCATTTTGTTTCCATGAGTTTACTGAAATTACATGGGAGGTTTTTACTTTTAAAGATTGGTTTCTTTTATTCATGATTGTAATTCCGGGAACTTCCCTGGCTTATATTTTTAATGTTTATGGCATACAAAAATTAAGCGCTTCCAAGGCAGGAGCTTATATTTATTCGCAACCGGTTTTCGCAGTAATTATCGCAATGATTTTTTTGAAAGAAGAGCTTTCGTTTGTTAAAGTGATCGCAGCATTATTGATATTTGCCGGTGTATTTTTATCAAATACCAAAAAAGATATTTGATAATAAATTATTGATTTTATTTTAATCTTGAAAGAGGAATTACGATTATTTATCGTTTTACTGCGTGTAAATTAAAAACACAGAAGTCATGAAAGCGATATTTACAAATCATTTTCACCGCCTTCTTTATTGTATGCTTTTATAAATAATGCACCCAGGTTTTTTTGCGGTGGAATGTAATCTTCAAAGGTTTCGCGTGTATCGCGTGATGTTTTGCTAAAGTAATTTTCTAACTCGCTCCACATCTGTCGCCAATCTATGTTTTTACCTTCCAGGAGTGTATTATCAAGAGCGTCAATTATTTGTTTGTTTACATTTTTAGCTCCTGTTTGTTTAGTAGAAATGATATGTGCGTCGGGGCAGTAAGTTAAAATAGCTTTTAAATTATTATATCCGCCGCAAGAACCGAGCATAATAATTTTTGCACTTTCAGGAAGTTGTTCAATAGTGTAAGGTAAATGATAACTGTGCCCGCGATGAATGACAATTGTGGGTTTCAAACCTTTTGAATCAAGATAATCTATCAGATCTTTTTGGGCATGCGCATCTTTATCAGTTACGTTATCCAAAGGAAGATTGGCAAAGATCCAAATAGGTTTTCCTTTTATAGATTTAATTTCTATCCATTCATTCTTTTTTGTGATACTCCAATCGCTACGGGGGAAGGAGGAAAGATAATCTGCATAAGAATCTTTGCCATCTTTGTCTCCATAAAAAAATACCTGTTCGATAATTCTTCCCGAATCGTCTGCGAGATAATTATAATCTACTGTATAAATTGGAGGGATTCCAATTTCTTTAGAAAGATCTATTCCGTTTTTAGGATCTGCCGAAAGAAAAATTGTTTTCAGAAGATTATAGATTTTGCGTCCGCGCTCGTTATCTTCCTTTATACATCTTTGTTCATTCCACTCTACATTTTGTAACATGGATTGCTGAAGTTTAGGATTGGTAATGCTTCCATACGAATCGGCCACGTCCACGGCATCTTCCAGCGTACCAGTAGTTTCTAATTGGGCCACAAAAGCCTGCATTAATTTTTCAGAATTTTCAGGCATTGTTTTCAAAAACTCGTCAAGTTTATTATACCCCGCCGCTATTTTTATAAACTTTTTAAAATGGTCGAAGTGAAGAGAAATAAGTAATGAGTCTCCATGCGGTATCGGTCCCATTTTCTGGATCATTCTATCAAAACTATATTTATAACTGGATGTATAAATATCATTCTCTCCCAGCACCATCATATAATAAAGCTCCTGCGCGTTCAATGGTTGTATTGCCTTGAAGCGCACGGCAGGATTGGGATTTTCGTGTAATAAATTAATAGGGTCAATAAAATGCTGGATGGCTTTTGTTTTCAACATATCTAACAGGCCATTTGCACCAAACATGGCTACCGGAGTATCGCCTTTTACCAAGCGTGCATAATATTCAATTTCAATATTTACAAGTAAACCATAATATCCTACGCTATCATAATTTTTATCTGAGGTTCCGGCAACTTTTGAAATATCTGTCATTGTTAGTTTGCCGCTGATGAGATCATCCATAAAAGGAAAATAAAACAAAGCGCGGTTTTTAGCGCTTAATTGTACCACCGTTTTTATTCTTGGATCGTTTATTCTCCTTATAAGCCTTCCCTGCTTGCTGTCTGTAGATTGGGCATAAGAATATAATTGGCTGGGACTGTTTTTAAATGCATCTATCACGAGGGTATCTGCAAATGGTTCATTTACATATGGCCCGATATTGGCTAATATTTTGTCGGGATATAAGGCACAGAATTTTTTGAATAAAATAATCTTGCATTCATTGTAACCGGGATTATCTTCAAAAATTGAAGCATTGATTAATCCTACTTCATAAGGCACCTTTTCTATGAGAGGAGCCATGGTTTCTCCTTTAATATTTGCATCAAAAATCTCATGAAAATTATGAACCAACAATGGGGCAAGGGCAGGGTTCAGCGCATGGGTTCTCCAGTTGTTGATAAAATCTTTCAACAAATCTTCAAGGTATCGCAGGTAACGTACCTTATCATTATTAGTAGGGATGTTATCATTGATTTCAATATCATTGCGGAGTACGTTTACCTTTCTTATTATCGCATCAGTCACCTGCAAATTCACATCAGGATTGTTGCTTACTTTGATGATTCCATCAAGACGCCCATCTGCTTTGTCTGCAAGTCTCTGTTCTGCTTTGATCCGATCATGAAATATTTGCCTGCTTAAAGGGATATTGGTAGTATCAGTATTTGCGAATATTGTTAGGGGATTAAAATAAAAGAGTAAAATAAAATTAAATAAAAATTTCATAGAATGATTAATGAATAGTAGGTGCAAAAATACTTCTATTCTATTTGATACAAATTTAATAGTTGCTTTAGCTTATGAGATAATTAATTGTAATGAAACGCTGCATGGGGGCGAGTTATTAACCTTTTCTTAAGAACATTAAACGTTGAATTAATAATTATCGTATCAAACTCCGTTTAAAAATTTGAATACTCAGTTTTGTTTGCACCAATATTATTAAATTGTAAACATCCAATAAGAGATAAATATTTAATATAGGTTTGCAAACTATGATACCTGACACAAAAGCACGAACGATATTAATTGCAGACGATGAGCCGGATATTTTGGAGATCATCCATTTTAACCTGCAGGCGCAGGGATATAATGTAATCAATGCAAGTAACGGAAACCAGGCGATTGAACTATCAAAATCTTACAAGCCTGATCTTGTTATCCTGGATGTAATGATGCCCGGCAAAACCGGGTTTGAAGTTTGTGAAATTCTAAGGGCCAATAAAGAATTTGAAAAAACCATCATTATTTTTTTGACCGCACTCAATGATGACAATACCCAAATAAAAGGATTAGAAACAGGTGGCGATGATTATATTACCAAACCCATAAGCCCCAAAGTTTTGATAAGCAGGGTGAACGCACTTTTTCGAAGGATCGTTAAAGAAACGGGAAGCATTTTACAAATTGGTGATCTGTCAATTGACAGAGAAAAATACATTATCACTTTGCGTAATGAAGAAATCATTCTTGCCAGGAAAGAATTTGAGTTGTTAGCACTATTGGCATCCAAACCAGCGAAGGTTTTTTTGAGAAATGAGATTTTGGATAAAGTTTGGGGTACAGAAGTTATAGTTGGTGATCGCACCATAGATGTACATGTAAGAAAACTAAGACAAAAATTAGGCGATGATTGCATTATAACTATAAAAGGCGTAGGTTATAAATTGAATATTGATAATTGAAAATAGAGAAATCAATTATTTATTGCCTGCCCAAATGATCGCTCAGACTGGGTTTGCTGAAGGCAACTTCTCAATTATTTGTCTTTTTTTATATTGGTTGTTATCAAATTAATTAATTTATTACCACGCACTAAAATTTTCAATCCATTTCTTTTTAATGAAATAGAAGGACGTTTTTTTACATAATTATCAATATCTGATTTATAAGCTGAAATTATGTCTTTGTAGGAAAGAATACCAATAATATTATTTTCTTTGGAGGTAACTGGCAACAGATCAATATTTTCTTTTGCCATTAATTCTACTGCCTCACGAAGAGAACTGTCAATGCCAATTGAAATATTATTTCTTTTAATCAATGTACCTACTAACTTATCCTGTTGATGGTGATTACTGAATAAATTTGAAGAACTGATAATTCCCCTAAATTCATTAAAATTATTTACAATAATAAAATAATTGCTGTTGTAATCCTTTTCATTCTCAAGCCATTCGCGTACTTCGCCAATTGTATTGTCCTCACTTAGCATTAGTCCATTTTCACTCATTACCTGTTGTACATTTATTGTTTCCAAAATATCCGGTTCATAAGAATCAGGAGTTTTTACTCCACGCCGGGTTATTTTTTCTGTCATAATTGTATTTTCCATCATAAAAAAAGAAACAACATACGAGCCAATACATCCGGCTAAAAGTGGCAACAAGGCATTCGATTGCCCGGTGGCTTCCAGGGCAAAAATGATAGAAGTTAAAAGTGCCCTTGAGGCTCCGGCAAACATGGCCGCCATGGCCACCAGAGCAGCGAGAGATAAAGTAATTCCTGAGTGAGGAAAGAAATAAAGGATTGCACTTGCCAATAAAACACCCGCAGCGCCGCCAATAGTAAATAAAGGCGCTAATGTACCTCCTGATGTTCCACTACCTAAAGCAATTGCCCAGGAAATGAATTTGAAAATACACAATCCAAATACAACTTTCATAGGTAAACTTCCGGATAAAACATCGGTAATATTTTCATATCCTACACCGAGAGATCTCGGAGCAAAATATCCAAAAATTCCAACAAAAAGACCGCCAATAGCCGGCCACCACATATAGTGAACCGGTAATTTCTCAAAACTATCTTCAAAAAAATAAACAATTTTAGTAGCAAACACAGAGATAAAACCCATTATGATTCCCAAAATACTGTAAACAAAAAGTGCAGTATTGGAAGGCGTTGCAATTAAATGGCCAACAGGAAAAACAGGGCCTGCCTCAAAAAGAAAATGATGCCCGGCAGCACCTGTAATACATGCCAAAGCAACAGGAATGATGGAACGTGGAGAAAATTCAAATAACAATAATTCTATTGCTAAAAATATTCCGGCTATTGGAGTACCAAATATAGCTGCCATGCCCGCAGTAGCACCAGCTGCGAGCAAAATTTTCCGTTCATTATGTGAAATTCTTGCTAACTGACCTAACATTGATCCCAATGCTCCTCCTGTAGCAATGATAGGCCCTTCGGCGCCAAAAGGCCCACCTGAACCGATAGCAATTGCTGAAGAAATTGGTTTCAGATAAGTGATAGTTGGTTTAATTTTGCTTTGATTGGTTAATATTTGTTCCATCGCTTCCGGGATTCCATGACCGCGAATGGCTTTGGAACCATAAAGAACCATCAGCCCAACAATAGCTCCACCAATTGCCGGAATAATAATCACCCACAAACCAAGCGTATTATTTGCCGGAGTGGCATGAGCGATAGAAAACTTTCCGTAAAAAGAAATATTGGTGATAAAGTAAATGAGATAAACTAAAAATTTGGCGATGAAACTAATAGCAATGGCAACAGCTACAGCCATTGTTGCAATAGTAACAATCCTCTTTTTGTTTTGGCTAAAATGCGGCTTTATATTCTCTGCTTCTAAAGTTGGTTTTAAAGAAACCGATATGGGAATACCACTTTTAAATATATTTTTACTTATCATTAAATTGAAAGAATTTATTTTATTCCAATGGCCGCAAAATTATGTGCTGCGGTATTAAATCCCAAATAGATATTTATTCTGAGCTTATTCGGCTTCCGATTTATCCTTTATCATTAAACCCCGAATGAGGGTTTTTAAAATAAAAAAACCTCAAAGTTTTTTAAAACTTATGAGGTCTTAGTTCATTATTTTTCAAAAACTATATCAAACTTTCCGTCTGATTATTTTTGTAATGCTCAATTTTATATTGAAACATAATGGCCATTTTATTAGCTCGCCACATCGCTTCTTTGGCTACTTCGCCGGTAAATAATTCATCTAAAGTTTGTGAAAATAAATTTAACCATCTTTCGAAATGAATTTTCTCAACAGGCAATTGTGCATGAGGTGGGAACGGGTTTCCATAATAAGTATGTTCGCCCAATAAAACTGTTTGCCAGAAAGTGTACATTTTTGCAAGATGCTGCGGCCAGCGATCCTGTATCCTATCATTGAATATATGACCTATTAATTCATCTTCTCTTACTTTATCGTAAAATATATCTACCAATAATCTGACGTCTTCTAAAGTAAGTATGTCTTTTTTTTCGGATATCAATGTGGAAATAATTATATATATGTTTCAATATTTTCAATGAATATTTATATCCGAAGTTAATATTTATTATCATAAAAAAGATAAAAATATCTTTTTTATGAGCACAATCATACCAATATCCGGAAATTGATAGCATTAACGGGTAGGTTCAAATATTTGTTTGGTAGAAACTGCCACCCTGTTCCATGAGTTGATCATAACGATTTGCATGATAATTTGCGCCAAACCTCTTTCACCAAAAAATTTCAATACTTTATTATAGGTTTCATCACTTAAGCCATCTTTACCAATTAGGGTTACTTCTTCTGTCATTTGCAATACGGCCCTTTCTTCTTCGGTAAATAAAGGAGATTCTTTCCAGGCAGATGTTGCAAATATTCTTCTGTCGGTTTCGCCAAGAGATAAAGCTTCTTCTGTGTGCATATCTATACAATATGCGCAGCCATTTATTTGCGATGCCCTTATTTTTATTAATTCGCGAAGTGTCGGAGGTATCTGGGAGTTTCTTACGTAGCTCTCCATAGTGATCATAGCTTTATAAGTATTTCTTTCTATTTCACTAATATTGATTCTTTTCATGTCTTTATATTTTAATTAAATTTTTCAGATAATCTGTGGAAATGAGATTTTGCGTAATTTCATTCATTCCTTCGAAGTTCAATAATTTTTCAGTAATATTTTTCATATTACTGATAGCAAATTTTATAAAATTCCCTCCCAGGCTCAATCTTGTTACACCTGTTTCTTTTAATTCATTAAAATCGGGAATGCCAGGAAGTAATAATATATTGACAGGCAATCCTACTTCTTTAATAATCGTTACAAAATCTTTTTTATTTTTTAAAGTTATGGGATATAAACAATCTGCGCCTGCTTCTTTATAGGCTTTTCCTCTTTGTATGGTTTGGGATAGTTTTTCTTCTGAAGATAAATTGTTGTTTTTTATATAACTATCAGTTCTTGCATTCACGAAAAAAGGCATGCCTGTTTCTGATGCAACTTTTTTAATCAAAAAAATCTTTTCGCATTGCTCATCAACAGAAATTAATTTTTGTTCATCGTGATGGCTATCTTCAAAATTGATCCCAGCAATTCCGGTGTTGATCAGCTTCTTTATATTTTCAGCAAGTGTAGTATTATTTTTTGCATAGCCGCTTTCAATATCTGCAGTTACAGGTACATTCACACTATGTACTATTTTTCTTAAAATATTCAACAAATCATTGAAAGGAAGTTTTTCTCCATCGTCATAGCCGTTACTAAAAGCCACGGCGCTGCTGGAGGTAGCAACCACCGGATAACCTATATTTTCCAGCATAGTTGCGCCTAAAGGTTCCCAAACGTTTGGAAGAATCAATAGTTTGCCATTGTGATGCAGGTCGTATAAAATTTTGCCTTTTTCAGGTTGGATATTTTCTTGTAGCATTTAGGTCTAAACAAAGTTTTTAATATTCAAAATTAAGAAGGATTACTTTATCAATTTTATTTGTGCCTTTGAACAAACATAATTCTTTTGAATTTTTCCTTTTCCCGCAAAAATAAAATAAGAATGCAGAATAATCGTTTGTTTAAGATGATTTAGTAATGTTAGCTTCATTGGTTAGAAAATTATATTCAATTTACTTTTATAAAAAATCTTTGATCGTAACATTATCTTTTATAGATTTACCCGGTAACATGATAATGAAAATTATTACGTTTGCCTTACATCCAAAATTATTTTATGAGAAAATTACTCCCTCTTTTTTTTATTACCCCTCTTTTTATTTCAGGCTGCCTCACACCAAAAAAAATAGATAGTCGTGTATCTGACCATTACGGTGAAATCAATAATGGAAAGCCCGGAAAGCAGGGTGATTATTTATACATAACATCACCATTGATCACAAACGATCTGCCTGTATCAACTACGGTGAAGACTTCTAAAAATCTTTTGCCTTTACTATTTTACTGGCAATGTGATTATTTTCTTACCTGCAAAATCAATCCGAAAATCCCAGTGAATATGTGCGAATCTGCCATTAGAAAATATGCAAATTCAAAATCACTAAAACAAAAATTGAACAACGCTTCGGTTTCGTTAACGGTGAAAAGTATTCCAAATAGTTTTGTGCTGTTTGAAAGAGACCATGTGATATGGGTAATTTATGCGTTTAGCTGGGTTCAGCAGGCATTTACGCCGCAACTCTCTGATCTTGTTGTTTCCTATCAGATCACCCAAAATGGTGCCGTCATTAAAAATGGATTAATAACAGTTCCTGATAATGACAAACCATTAAATGTAAAGTATATGAATTCTGTAAAAAAACTGGAAGACCAATATCTCGATCAGTATGATGAAAATATAGAGATGATGAGCAAAAAAGTAGTTGATGAATTGATCCATGAATTGCCGTGAGAATAGTATACGGATGAAGATTTTAAAGAAATAGATTTTAAATCTACACACAATCAATTTCTCTACTCCTTATCAGCCTTCCACCTTTTGATGTAAATTTCTCAACCACTTTTTTAAAATTTTCTTCATTAATCGGAAGTGTTGCATCAATAACAATTGTTGAATCAAAGCCGAGTTCTAATCCATCCAAAGCAGTAAAGTTTACGCAATAATCCGCAGCAAGCCCGGTTACAAAAATTCCCGTTACATTTCTTCCTTTCAGATAACTCCCCATACCGGTTGCTTTCTTTTTTCCGTTATCAAAAAAACCACTGTAGCTATCAATATTTTTATCCATGCCTTTGCGAAAAATAGCTTCTATTTTTTTTGTATCTAAAAGAGGAGAAAATTCCGCGCCATGAGTTTCCTGAACACAATGATCCGGCCACAAAACCTGCGGTAAACCGTCGAGGATTATTTCATCAAAATTTTTTTTACCTGGATGCATAGACGCAAAACTTTTATGGTCTGCAGGATGCCAGTCCTGAGTGGCTACTACCAAATCAAATTGACTTTGTAATTTATTGATTACAGGAATTACGGCATCGCCATTTTTCACGGCCAATGCTCCGCCGGGAAGAAAATCATTTTGAATATCAACTATGATTAAGGCTTTCATCTTTAAAAATTGTATGAGTATAAAAACTATTTTTTATTGACTGAACAGGAAGCAATCAACTTATTTTATAAAAATAAGAATTAATTGGACAGCGTCAGTTTGCGAAATGCAATTAATTATCCACTCTTTTTTCTGATAACGTTCCTGCTTCCAAATAAATTTGTTTTATCTCAGGAAACTTTTCTTTTATCAGTCCTTCCAGCCGGTGAATACTATCTACAATCTGTTCGCCGTTCATGCCCTTTTTAAATTCTAAATTCAGCACCAACAAAATTTCTTCCGGCGAAAGCTGCATCGTTAAAGGTGTTTTTACCGCATGAACATCTTCATCATTTTTGATAAGCGTTTCTACTTTTTCTACTAATATTATGTCTGCGCTTTCGCCAATTAACAATTGATGACTTTCACTCCATCAAAATCAAAAATCTCATACTATTAAATAGTATGATGTTTTTTGGAACGTATTAACTTTGCAACTTTGATTAACGAATAGAACATTTAGTTATGGTTCTTTCCTGATTTTTCAGATGGATTAAATTCTTACTGCGCTTTTCATGTTCATCAATACTATGGGATTTAAGCAATTATTAAATGGTTATGAAAATTTAGGATTAGGTAGTTTGTTCGCAAAGCTTTGTTGGACGAGGATCTTAGATATTCAAATACCTCGCCTTATTTTGTGCCGTAGGTACATTTGGTAGGTAGTCAATTAATTTCAAGAGCACAAGGCGTTCCAAAGGAAAGTTTCGTACTTCTTTTTCTGGAATATTCTACCCACCAAAAGCTCCTACGGAACTGAGCAATATAAATAATATCCACTGTTTTATTAGCTTTGCGTCTATTCTACCTAATCCTATGAAAATTTTCAGTTTTGATATTTCAATCTTTTCTGAGCATGCTGGTATATAAACCGGTTTTTCTATTTTAATATCCAGGCTGTTTTTATCAATAAAATTTACGTAAATATTTTAGTTTGAATTTCCCTTTAAACTTTTTCTATCCATACAGAAACGGATCCTGCCGGAGCGAAAAAGTTTCCCCACCCATCATTATTGATTTCTACTTCAGCCGGGTTCTTTCCCAACTTATCAATAAACTTTTTTCCAGAATAGCGTTTTCCTATTTCCATATTTTTATTTCCATTATCACCATTGGATAATACAACCGCACAACCGCTATGATCATCATCGCCTTCTCTTGTCCAACCGATACAATTGTCATGATCAAAATAATCTCTTTGCATTCCGTAAGCATTGTTGCAGCGAACATGTAGCATGTTTTCTAAATCATCAACTTTGGCTAACCAAATCTCGTATTCGTTGCCATCCTTTCCTTTGTCTTTGTAATGAGCACCGTAAAGGTCTGGATAGAAAACACAAGGATAACCTTCGTCCCTAAGCAAGATCAGTGCGTAGGCAATTGGCTTGAACCATGCTTCTATTGGCGCTTCCAGGGCTTGTAGAGGTTGTGTATCATGATTGGCAACCACAGTAACTGCCTTTTCCGGGTATGCCTTTACCAATGTTTCATCAAATATCCTCCGCATATCATAACTATTTCCTCCCGTGGAAGCGAGGTGAAAATTTCTATGGAGCGAAGAATCAAAAAGACTCATTTCATTGTTCGTCTCTTTAATATATTCCAGGAGCAGATTCAAATGGCCTGGGGCCCAATATTCTCCCACTGCAAAGATTTCCTTCTGCGTGCTTTCTCTTATTTTATGCAGCCAATCGAGATAAAAAGAAGGTGTGATATGTTTCACCGCATCCAGACGGACGGCATCAAAATGTACCTGGTCCCAATACCATCTTCCCCAACGTTGCAGTTCTTCACGCACAGCGGGATTTCTAAAATCTATATCATTGAACATAAGGTAATCATAATTGCCTTTTTCATCGCCGATCATTTTTTCCCACGAATCACCATAGCTGTTCAAAATTCTAAAGATGCCGGTTTCATTAATATCTGCAGCATAATCCACGCCGGTAAAACACATATAATCCCATTCAAATTCTGAGTACTTTTTCTGTCTTCCCGGGAAAGTGAATTTGGTATAGGCCTCAATTTCGAATGGTGCGGATATGACTTTATCACGATTGTCGGGATCAACTTTTACAACTCTAAATTTTTCTTTTTCATCCCCACCCGCTTTATGATTAAGAACAATATCAACCATTGCGTGCATTCCCGAATCATGCACCGCGTTAATGGCGTCTATGTATTCCTGGCGTGTACCGTATTTTGTTCGTACCGATCCCTTCTGGTCAAACTCGCCGAGATCATACAAATCATAAATACCATACCCCACACCGTACCCTCCACTTGATCCTTTAAAAGCCGGAGGAAACCATACCGTAGAAAAGCCAAGGTCTTTAAGATGTGGCGCATCTTCCTTTAATTGTTTCCATAAATTTCCATCTTCGGCTAAATACCAATGGAAATATTGAATCATTGTGCCATCTTGCATAAAATATTTTTTTAGGATACATCAAATGAAATGCCGGATAAAATGAAACAGTCTGACTGCCTGCGCCTGACTGTGATGGCAAAGAGGTGGCACCTTTTCAAAAGGTGTCACTCTATCTAACAGAATAATTATAAAATGAAAATCCTGAATAAAAACTTGCCTACCGTCAGGCAGGTTCGTTTACTGTTATGCTTTTTATTTTTCTTTTATGCTTTGCGCAGACATTCTTTTAACCTGACTCGCGCCTCAGGTTTTTTTGCACCTTAGGGCAAAATCAATAAAAATAAGCTGCGTGATGAAAGAATAATTCTAAAAAGAAATTATTTTAAAAAAAGAGTGCTGATAGATTCTTTTATTGTTGCATTTATGCCGCCAATAATTTTTACTATAAATAAAGTGACCCAAAAAGGGCAGGAAAAATTTGATTGTTATGATTGTTGTTGGATGTATAATTTGTTAATAATTGTCTTTAAAACAACCACCACGGGCAACGCCAGCAATACGCCCCAAAAACCGCCCAGCAAACCCAAAGCAAGTTGAGCGAAAATCGTTATCGCAGGCAACACTTTTACCATTTTTTTTTGAAGGAACGGCAATAAAACCGCATTTTCAAAAATGTGGACAGCAATAAAAACGCAGGCAACCAGGATAACTGTTTTTGGGCTTTGCGCCAGACCGATAAGAGCAGCGGGAATAAAGGCTATGAGGGGACCAAAGTTCGGAATGAAAGCTGAAAAGCCAGCGATGAGCGCCAATGTAAAAACGAGCGGCAACCCAATAATTTCAAGGCCGACACCCGTGAATATAGCTATGAAAAAAAATGCAATAATTTGCGCTTCAAGCCATTTTTTCAGGGCATTACGCATTTCATTAATTATCGCCAGGCCTTTATCTTTGGCTTTAACCGGCAGTATTGAAATAATTGCTTTTTTATATAGAGAGGGGCCGGCAGTAAAAAATAATCCAAAAAATAATATGATATAAACATCTATAATAATCCCAAAGCCGGATGAAAAAAAACGCCGGGCTACGGCTATTGTTTTTACAGAACCCCCGGATGAATTAAAATACGTCAACACTTTATTTCCAACGGCGCTTTGGCTCATCTCCACTTTCGCATCTTTGATGATGGTTGGTAAGGAATCAGACAATTGTGACACCTGGCTCGACAACCTGGATCCAACAAACCAAAAGAAGGCAATCGCCAAAAGTATATTTATGATAAGTGAAATAACAACACTTAACCTGGAAGGGCAGTGAAGGTATTTTTTTAAAATACCGGCACAGCCGTGAAAATAAATGGCCAATAAAACGCCCGCAAGAATTAATAAAAAAACGTTGAACAAAGTATTTATCAAAAAAATAGAAACTACGAAAAGCGATACGATTCCCGCTGCTATCCATATTTTTTTTATGTAACCTGAATTGTCTTGCTGATTGGTATTTGCTATGGACATAAAACCTTTACTGATTGTTACTTTTATATTGCTATAATTTAGTGAAACACAAACGCTGTGCCCTGATTGAAAATGGGATTACCGTATTCTGGTTTATACCAACATTATGTATGTATCCGTGTTATGCTTCCATCAAAAAAAATATTATTAGCGGATGGATTTGATATTTTTCGTAACGATTCCCCGGAAGGCTCCAAAAAGATTATGTAAAATCTTAAAGATCTGGCTTTAAAGACAAGATTTAATCTAAGAGACACATTCATTTGTGAATATCATCATTTTGCGAATTGATTTATAACTGTGAAGCAACAAATAACATGAATTTTTATTCAGATAAAATGCCTTGCTATTATTAAGTCAACTATAAAATGTCGTTACTAATTTATCCCACAAAGCAGAAAAGAACATTAAGAAAAAACCTTTGTGAACTTGGTGTCTTAGTGGGAGATGAAACAAAGTATGTGTGACATGCTACTAGTAAATACTTCTAATTATCAATTGTCCAAAAGTATTTAGTTCTGCGAAGCTAAAAAAGCCACAATATTATTCATTTCTTCTTTCGTTAGAATTCCGCCATAAGCCGGCATATTTTTTCCTCCGTTTACAATTCTTACTTTTAGTTCCTGGATAGATAAACGGCGCCCGATGGTAGTAAGATCCGGGCCGTCAAGCCCCCCGTAGCGGTTAATCTTATGGCAATATTCGCAACCTTTGGCATAAAACAAATGCACACCCTGCACAATAGTTGAATCAGGATTTGTAGATTTAATTGCGCTCAAGGGTAATTGTTTTGTATTAAAATGCGGCGACCACGGCGCTTTCAATCCTACTACCAATAAACTAATCACAAATACTGTAACGCAAATAACTCCATATATTGCCCATGGTCTTTTGATCGGGCTTCTCTCCCCCCGATTGGATATAAACGGAATGGAAAATAAGATTACAACGGTCAAAACGGGGCCAAGCAACATCGAAACAGACTCTATTTTGTGCGGCATTAAAGCAAACAATGCAAAGAACGGAACCATGTACCAGTCTGGTGTTGGGGAAGTAGTTAATACCGCGGGATCTGGTTTGCCGGAAAGCGCAGGAGGGCCAAAAATAACTGCGGCGCCAATAATACAAATTATAATGATAGCGCTAAATAAAGTATCTCGCCATGCCGCATTGGGCCAAAAAGGAACTCCTTTTTCTTTCAACATATTTTTATACCATACGCGATAAGTCTTTGGGTCGATCAATCTTCCTGCTTTCGGTGGTTCTGAAATCCCATTGCGGATAACGAGATACAAATGAATTCCTACGAATATAAAGATCATGGCGGGTACCATAAATACATGGTAGGAATAAAAGCGGCTCAGGCTTTGTGCGCCGATGGTGTCACCACCCAAAAGAAAACGCGCCAGGTATTTTCCAATAAAAGGGGTTCTGCCCAATTGTTCTGCAGCCACTACCGAAGACCAAACACCATTAGAATCCCATCGCAACAACTGACCAGTGAATCCCATAAAAATAGTGCATAATAAAAGAATGACTCCACTGATCCAATTCATTTCCCGTGGAAATTTATAGGATGCTGTTAAGTAAACCCTTATCATGTGAATGCCCACCAGTATGATCATTGCAGATGCGCCATAGTAATGAATGCCTCTTAGTACATTCCCAAATTTTGCCGTGTTGGTAATAAATATAAGGGATTGATATGCATCTTTGGAAGAGGGCTGATATAATAAGGATAAAGCAATCCCTGTAATTACCTGTAATATGAAACAAAATAATACAGCGCTTCCGAAAACATAAGCCCACGTTGCTTTTGGTGGCACCGGATGTTTCATGATCGGAACGACATTTTCAGTAATGCCCGTCCTGTCGTCAACCCAATTCCATATTTTATTTAAAGTTTTTCTCATACTGATTTGGATCCGATATGTGTAATTGGTACCGGTGCTGTTTTTATCTGTACTTCATTATTAAATACCCTTACCTGATATTTTGTCAAGGGAAATGGTGGTGGGCCTCCAGCTACAGTTCCATCTGCATAATACACACCGCCATGGCAGGGGCACATAAATAAATGGGCCTCTTTTTCCCATCTTACCGGACAGCCCAAATGTGTACAGTTAGCGGCAAAAGCTATGAAATTTTTTTGATCAGTACGTCTCAACCACGCTGCAGATTTTGCGGTAACGCCTGCGTAAGGTTTCGGATCTGCATTTATAAAGGTTACAAAATTGGTTGTACCAGTTTGAAAGTCATCCAATTTCCCCACCGTTCGCCATTGTTGATTTTTCTTTTCCAATAAGGGAGCTATTAATGCACTCACTACCGGGATAGCGGCTGCTGCTGCCCCAAGGCCGGCCACGCCCAGGCTTAATCTTACAAAAAATTTCCTCCTGCTTATTTCTTTTTCTGATTCTTCATTCATGACGTAAAATATTTATCCATCCAATTAATGAAATTATTAAGATAATAAAACCTGCCAGCGAAATCAACCAGGTAGTTAACAATCCCCATCCTAAAAATGCTAATCCCATCGCCAGGAAAAATGGCCAGTAGGTTGGCTCCGGCAATACTTCCGGTTTTGCTTTTACTTTTTCAATTTGTGAGTTCATATAATTGTTTTCTTTTTTATTGTCAGTTAATTTACTATTATTTTCAACTTCTTTAGGATTATAGGTATCTGCTTTTAAATCAGGATTACTTCCGCTAATAGCTCTCTTAAAAGTATTTATGAAAGCATTCTTGACTTGATGAGCCAATTTTCTTTTTGATAAATAACCAGCTCCAAATGCAAGCGCTTTTTTAAATAAAGTATATTTTGTCGAAGAGGATTTCTTCACGTTTTGGAGCGTATGATCCAGGACGGTTATAGGATTTAGATTTTCAAAAAGATGATGCGCACGATCCTTAAAATCATCTTCTATCGCCTCCTTTTTTCTTTCAAGCTTTTCGATTGCAGTCGAAAGATCTTTGGCACCGGCAATTTTTTTGAGTTTTTCCTTCGCTATTTCTTCGTCATCCATTGCTTAAAATTTTTATTTAAAGGTTATGCATTCACCTATCAGTTATTGATAACGGTTGCACCGGGCGCTTCATAAACTTCTTTTTTATCAAACCAATTTATCAAAATAGCCATTGAAGCCGTCAGGTAAATAAAACAACAGGGTACCCACATGATCAATCCGGCAGCTTGCTGATCGATACCTGCAGATATTTTCCATTGGTTTCTTATCAAATGCAAATAACCATAAGTGTCTGCGATATTGATATAATGAGAATAGATTCCCAACGGAGCAAATGTTATCATCAACCCGAGTATCGTACAAAACATACATGCTGTGGAAAGATAGAGCACTGCTGATAAAGGCGGAATGCGATACTCAGGATAAGGATTAATGACCGGCCAGCAAAAGATAATACCGGCAACCAACAAACTGAACCATTGTAAATACATTAAACCCATTCCATGCATGGAAGTTGCCTGATTAAAAATGTATGGAATGTGCCAAAACCACATAACACTTACGCCGGTAAACCAACATAAAACGAAGATTTTTATTTTGTTGCTTGAAAGAGAAAGGAAATATTTTTTGAATCTGTTTTCTTTGGGAATACCTGCTACAAGGAGTGGCGCCGCTATCAACAGCAATAATACATGCGAAACCATGTGTGCGCTGAATAAATAATTTTCAGCAAGAAAATGTAAAGGCGAAGCGACACATAGAATAATCAAAAGGATCCCGGCAAGAAAATAAAGAGATTGTTTTTTTAATTTGAAATTGATAATATACAAATAAAGCAGGCATAAGCCGATAAGGAAAACGGATGTTACAAAACCGAAATGCCAGTAGGAAAATATAGAACGCATAATGCTAAGTTTTAAATATGAGTAAAATGTGGAAGCACATATACCACCGTAAACACCACTATCCATACGATATCTACAAAATGCCAATAGAAGCCCACGGAAGTTATTACGTTAGATCCTGGTTTATTAAAATCTCCCAGGAAGGTTAACAAAAGAATGATGGATAAAATAATCAATCCAACAAAAACATGGAACCCATGAAAACCGGTAAGCGTATAAAAGCTCGTACCGAAAACACCGCTGCCCAAAGTAACATGATCATTTATTAATCTCCAGTATTCCTTTCCCTGTCCAATCAGAAATATGACTCCCAATAGAATAGTTATTGTCAACCAAATTTTCAGATTCTTAATTTCCCCTTTTTTATAATTTCGGTCAGCCATCCAGAAAGTAAAGCTGCTGACAATTAATACAATAGTAAAAATGCCTGTTTTTTTGATGTCAAGAGCGTGTAAATCATGCGGCTCAAACCCTGAATTGAAGGCCATATATACAAACGACAATATGAGGCATACAAAAAACATACCTTCCGTTCCCACCACCAATTTCATCATTGTTTTGTTCATAATCTCTGTTTTTTTTACACGAACTGTCCAAAGTGCTTTATTCGTGCAATTAGAAATCGTTAGGATATCAAACTTATTTCCTGTTCCTTACTTTTATTTCATTGGGCGTCTCCCAACGCTAACTAAATAGAAATATTAATTAATTATTTGTTTACTATCCGATCACTTTCTTCTTTCACTTGAATATTGAATATCGAAAATTGGCCATTGAATACTTTCCTTCCATATTCACTGTTTCTTATTCTTCTCCTTCAAATCCCACAGCGGATTTCTACTACTCACTACCGGAACTTCATCAAAATTCTTTAATGGCGGGGGCGAACTGGTAACCCATTCCAACGTAGATGCATCCCATGGATCATTGCCTGCTTTCTTTCCACTTTTTCGGCTTTTCACTATTATATATCCCAGGTACAAAACCGATAGGCCCATTATGAAGGCGCTAATAGTAGAAATCAAATTTAGCGTGCCATACCAGGGAAGGTCCGGATAAGTAAAAACTCTTCTTGGCATTCCAATCATTCCCAAGGCGTGCTGCACAAGGAATGTGCCGTTGAACCCAATCACAAACAACCAGAAGAATATCTTTCCCATTTTTTCATCCAAAAATTTTCCGGTCATTTTTGGAAACCAATAAAACAATCCCGCGAACAAACCGAAAACGGTGCCACCTATAAAAACATAGTGAATATGAGCTACTACATAGTAAGTATCGGTCAATTGCCAGTCAATCGGCACAATGGCAAATGCAATACCTGAAAGGCCACCAATAGTAAATTCAATTAAAAAGGCAACCGCAAACATCATCGCGACCGTAAACTTTATTTTACCTCCATACATCGTGGCGATCCAGGCAAAAACTTTTACACCGGTCGGGATGCCTATCAACATGCTGCTTGCAGAGAAGAATGCGTCTGCTGTGTTGCCCATGCCAACAGCAAACATGTGATGTGCCCACACTCCAAATGCAAGCAAAGCGATGGCAACAGAAGATGCCGCAACAAATGCAGCACCAAAAATCGGCTTACGTGAAAATGTAGGAATCACTTCTGATATAATTCCAAAAGGAGGAAGAATTACGATATACACTTCGGGATGCCCGAAGATCCAGAATAAATGCTGCCACAACAATGCAGAACCACCCGAAGCCGTATTAAAAAAATGTGCACCGAATTGCCTGTCTAACAAAAGCATTGAAAGCGCCGCATTGAGCGCGGGGAAGGCGGCCAACAATAAAAATGCGTTTACAAATACCATCCAAACAAACATGGGTAATTTGTTCAGCTCCATGCCTTTCGTGCGATAGTGCAGTACGGTAACGATAAGATTTACAGAGACAGTTACGCTTCCAATTCCGGCAAGTAATAAACCCATACAGTAATAATCAATACCCGGATTGATAGAATAATTCTTTTCATTGAGCGGGGCATAATTAAACCAGCCGGCATCCGGAGCGCCACCCGCCAGGTAACTAAAATAAATCAGGGCAACTCCAAAAACTGTCATCCACAAACTAAATGCGTTTAATCGGGGAAAAGCCATTTCGTTTGCCCCGATCATTAAAGGAGTGAAATAAACGGCAAAACCAAAAACAGCGGTCATAGCAACAAAAAAAACCATAGTAGTCCCATGCATCGTGAAGAATTGATCATAGGCCTCAGGCCCCATAAAATGATTCAATGGTTCGGCTAATTGGATGCGCATCAGCAATGCTTCCACTCCACCAATTATCATGAATAGCAGCGCCACCAATAAATACATG
>DATCFT010000008.1:0-106527 GCA_036509335.1 Hanamia sp. | reverse complement strand
GGGGGGGGGGGGGGGGCAAATAAATTTCCTTTCAACGATTCATGATTTTTCTATCAGCATTCATGCTAATTTTATTAGTCGAATTCTTGGGAGGAAAATATATCTTTTTTACCTTCTTCTCTTAACTGACCACAGCCCACCTTTATTTTTTTCCTCTATAAACATTATTTCAATAACTAAATGAATCATATACATGAAGCCATTATTTTTTACTATATTTTATTATTGTTTTTTTAATTATAACGCAGATGCCCAATTGACAAAGGGCTGCTGGCTAACAGGGGGAGATGCAAGTTTTAAGTCAATCACTTCTTCTCCTCATACATCAACAGGAAGTACACAAAGCATTACTGAAATATCACCAATCATTGGATATTTCTTTTTTGATAAATTTTCTGCTGGGTTAAAAGCAGATATTCTTTTTAACCATTATTCAATAGGTGATCCAAGAATTACTTCTAACTCAAGTAATTACCTTTTTGGTCCTTATTTACGCTATTACTTTTTAAACGGAGATAAGATCGTGAACCTGTTAGCAGAGGCAAATTATGAATACGGAATTTCTACGATTAAGAATGATGGCGTTAGTCAAAAACCCTCAAAATATCAACAATTTACTTTTATGGCAGGGCCTGCTTTTTTCTTCACTAGAAGCGTTGCACTTGAGTTTACTGTGGGTTATTATTACGCTAATGAAATCGGCTTCAACTCTGGCAACAGGGGATTTCAAATGGGCTTAGGTTTTATGATTCATTTAGAAAGAGACAACTAAATTTATTTAATTCTAAAAAGAAATTTTATGAAACTAAAAATATATTTGCTAAATCTTTTTTTAGCTATTTTACTATGCACAAATGCATACACGCAAAATGTTATCAATTATACTACATCAAGTCTTAATACTGGTAATTCTTGTAATGTTTTTAATGTTTCGCCCCCTGTTAGTGTAAGCGGCTTCGTGCACTATCCTGTTTCCGGTGGAGCTATCTTCGGCACTTACGGCGGCAGCGCCAAGTATCTGCAATTAAACGCAAGTTATAATTCTTCACCTTCTAGTAATCTTGGGACTGCTTATGCCATTAGTTATCCTTTCACTACCGGATTCACTTATACCACAAAGGTTAATGCCGCATTTGGTGGCGGCAATGGTGCGACTTACCCAACTATTCAGTTCGGAATTCTCCAATCTCTGCCTAATCCTAATTACACTAACGCTACTGCATGTGGTGACGTAAACGAGAATTATTGGGATGATATTGGGGGAATACCTTTTGGGCCATATATAACAGTAAGCCAGTCCGGAAACTATACTTATACCGCACAGAGCTTTGTAGCACCAAGCGGTTACAACTTCCTATATGTTCTTATTAATAGTTTTGGAACACCTAACATACCTGTTGTTGCCTTATTAAATTCAATAACAATAACTAAGACAGCCAATCTTCCCTTAACACCTGCTACGTTGCCCATACAATGCGGCAACACTACTGCTCAAACATTTACTGTAAGCAACCCATACAGTATTCCCGGCATTCAATCATACACGTGGAATCTTGGGGCGAGTAACGGTTGGCTTTACAATGGTAGTGCTGCACCGGCCACTATTACAACTACCACAAATACAATTACGTTGACACCTGTTTGTGGTGGTACTCAGAAAAGTATTACCGCCTCAGCCACTATAAGTGGTACAAGCTATCCTGCAAATAATCCTGCAACTGTTACAATTACTCCGGCAACACCAACTATGAGTGGGAGCGGTCTTCTCTGTAGTGGTTCCTCAACTTATTCTGTTACCGGCCTGCCGTGCAATGCTACAGTTGCTTGGAGCGTATCGCCTTCAGGTCTTGTGAGTTTAACTCCAAATGGAAGCAGCGCTACAATAACTCAATTGGGAGACGGCAATATTACCCTTACTGCTACAATCACAAGTTCATGCTCCGTATCTCCGCTTTCGAAAGGCATAATTATCGGGCAGGCTCCCCCTGTTAATATATACGGTTCTCAAGAACCTTGTATTGGTAATACAAATCCCTGGTCATTATCCGCTGAACCATCGGGTTATGGGTCAAATTGGTACTGGTATGTCTCATTTTTAGGTACAAACGCTTCTATCTATTTCAGTTCTACGGACAATCCAAATACTATTTGTAGCGTAATTGGTGGTGGCATTGTATCCCTGAACTACACAGATCTATGTGGGGTTGCGCGCACCACTACAATTACTGTTTATAGCCAATGTGGCCCGGGTCAAGATGGTGTAATAGCTGCGCCAAATCCTACAACAGGCAGCCTTACTGTATCAACAACTACTTCGCCGCAAGCAAAATCTGAAGCCACCACAAGTGGGGGACAGCGTATGATTTACCAGATTAAAATAGTGAGTCAGTCAGGCGCCGTTTTAAAACAGTTTGAATACCCATCGGGCATTATTACTACTACTTTAGATATTAGTAGCCTGCCGAATGGCATCTATACAATGCAGGTTTACGATAATGTGAAATGGAGTAGCCAGCAGATTGATATCCTTAAATAAATTTTTGTTTTTAGTAAAAAGCCTTCAGGATTCCTGGAGGCTTTTATTAAAATAATTTTTCAAATAACTAAATGAATCTTACATGAAGCCATTATTCTCTTTTATTTTTATTTTTTGTATTTCTAATAGCAATATTGCAAAGGCTCAAATAACTAAGGGCTTCTGGCAGGTAGGGGGTGATGCAAATTTCATTTCGAGTACATTCTCCCCTTATTCATCATCAGCGAATAAGCAAAGCAGGCTTGAAATAGCTCCAACCATTGGATATTTCTTTTTCGATAAGTTTTCTGCGGGGTTAAAAATAGATATAGCATTTTCCCATTCAGCAACAGATTCTACTGCATCGGGTTCAGGATTTACTACTAATGCAAGTTCTTATCTTTTTGGCCCTTATATGCGCTATTATTTTTTAAATGAAGAAAAGGCTTTGAACTTTTTTGCAGAGGCAAATTATGGATATGGATTAGGTGTGAGCAAAAATTATGGCATGAGTCGAAACACCACAAAATCTCAGCAATTTACTTTTATGGCAGGCCCTGAATTCTTTTTCACCCAAAGCGTTGGCCTGGAGTTTACAATTGGTTATTATTACTATAAACAAACCGGAATTAACCCTGGCAGCAAGGGATTTCAAATGGGCTTAGGTTTTATGATTCATTTAGAAAGAGACAACTAAATTTATTTAATTCTAAAAAAATTTGTTATGAAACGTGTTTATGATAATGTGATATGGAAAAGCCAGCATCTTGTAGTAAAATAAAAATTTTTGTTTTTAGTAAAAAAGCCTTCAGAATTCCTGGAGGCTTTTTTTTTTAAATAAGGTAATTGATCCCTGATTGACTTTATATTTTGAGATATGGCAACCATCCGTTATTAATAAATAACGTTTGTATGTTTTCTATAAAATTTCTTTGTTTACTGCACGGTTTACATAAACAAAATTTATATAGTATGAAATTAAATAATTCAACAATTTGAAAATATTTTATCAACGGTAAATTATTTTATACAATTAATCTGTACATTTAAACTTTTAAATTCAGTTTTTCGATTGTTACTATTTACTGATTTGAAAAAATAAAATTCAATAATTTTAATCATTAGCCACCACCATTTAAAATCCATCCCGATAGCTATCGGGGCAAAACTAAATTTTTGTAAATGAAACTTACCATCCGGCTTCAGCTTTCCACCATGATGTTTCTTGAGTTTTTTATTTGGGGCGCATGGTTTGTAACTCTTGGCACCTTCCTGATAAATAATCTTCATGCAAGCGGTGCAGAAACCGGGGCCGTGTTTTCAACACAATCCTGGGGAGCTATTATTGCTCCGTTTATCATTGGGTTAATTGCAGACAGATATTTCAACGCAGAAAAAATTCTGGCTATTTTACACATTGTTGGGGCGGTGCTCATGTACCAGATGTTCAAAGCGACTGATGTAGCTGTTTTCTATCCTTACGTCTTAGGGTACATGATATTATTTATGCCTACGTTAGCATTAGTTAATTCAATTTCGTTTAATCAAATGAAAGATACTGAGAAAGAATTTCCTCCTGTAAGAGTTTGGGGTACCATCGGTTGGATAGTTGCGGGGCTGGCGATTAGTTTAGTTTTTGTATGGGATTCGGCAGGAAGCATACAAGCGGGGTTAATGAAAAATACTTTTTTAATGGCGTCAATTGCTTCTTTGGTTCTGGGTTTATTTAGTTTCACCTTGCCCAAAACGCCTCCCAAAATAGCTAAGGGGAGCAAAGTGAAAGTCTCAGAGGTATTGGGTTTGGATGCTCTAAAATTATTAAAGGATAAAAATTACCTGATATTTTTTATCGCTTCTATTTTAATTGACATTCCATTAGCATTTTATTATCAATATGCCAATCCCTATCTTACCAATATCGGGATGACCAACGCGACCGCGAAAATGTCTATAGGACAATTTTTTGAAATATTTTTCTTATTGATGCTTCCATTCTTTTTCAAAAAATTTGGATTCAAAATTACCATTATGGCCGGCATGCTGGCCTGGGCAATACGGTATGCTTTATTCGCTTATGGAAATACCGGTGATCTTACATTTATGCTGATAATAGCTATTATTTTACATGGCATTTGTTATGATTTCTTTATGGTATCAGGGCAAATTTATACAGATGCCAAGGCTGGCCCAAAAATTAAAAGCGCTGCTCAAGGATTGATCACCCTGGCAACTTATGGAATTGGAATGCTGATTGGATATGAAATTGCAGGATTGATAAAAGATGCTTATACCACTACAACAGTTGTGAATAATGTTTCAACAGTTATATCTGATTGGAAAATGATATGGATCATTCCATCAATAATCGCCTTTATTGTATTTTTATTATTTGCTTTTTCTTTTCATGATAAAAATGAAAAGCCTGTTGAGCAAGCTGTGAATATTTAATAGTATGGAAAACAAACAGAGCAGAAGAACACTAATTAAAAATCTTGCATTGGGCGCCTCAGCGCTTGCGATAACGCCCGCTTCGGCTTTTGCTTCATATAATATAACAGATGATGCAACTGAAAAAAAACTTAAATTGAAAGGGAATATTAACCACTCTGTTTCAAGATGGACTTTTGGATACCTTTCTTTAGATGATTTATGTAAAGCGGTAAAAAAAATTGGTTTTAACGCTATAGATTTAGTTGGCCCTAAAGACTGGCCTACTTTACAAAAGTATGGAATATACAGTTCTATGTGTTATACTGCCGGCGATAATAATTTATATAACGGACTGGATAATCCTATCTATCACGAAAACCTGATAAAAGAATATTTGGAAGTAATTCCTATAATGGCCAAAGCAGGATATAAAAATTTGATTTGCTTTAGTGGCAAGCGCGAAGGAATGGACGATGATACCGGGATGAAAAATTGTAAAGATGCCCTGGAAAAGATCTTACCTTTTGCAGAAAAAAACGGAGTTACGATGGCGATGGAAATATTGAACAGTAAAATTGATCACAAAGATTATATGTGTAACCATGTGGAATGGGGAGCCGAATTATGCAAACGAATCAGTTCAGATAATTTCAAATTGCTTTTTGATATTTATCATGTTCAGATTCAGGAAGGCGATATTATTAGAAACATCAGGGATTATCATCAATACCTGGCACATTTCCACACAGGTGGAGTGCCGGGAAGGCATGAGATAAACAATACGCAGGAATTGTATTATCCTGCAATAATGAAAGCTATTGTGGATACCGGTTTTAAAGATTATGTAGCACAGGAATTTGTACCTACCTATCCTGATAAATTGGACTCTTTGAGAGAAGCGATAAAGATTTGTGATGTATAAATTAATTAGCTAATTAGCTAATTGGCTGATTAGCTAATTAAAACCATTCAACAATCAAACAATTTAACAACTTAACAAATGGCACAAAACACTTACGACGCAATTGTAATCGGCTCCGGAATTTCCGGAGGATGGGCTGCAAAAGAGCTAACCGAAAAAGGGCTTAGAACCATCATGCTGGAAAGAGGAAAAAACATTGAGCACATAAAAGATTATGTGAATGCTACCAAAGGCCCGTGGCAGTTTCCTCATCGTGGCGGGCGTACACAGGAAATGATAAAAGACTATCCTGTATTGAGGAGAGATTATCCATTAAACGAAATGAATCTTGATTGGTGGGTAGATGAAAAAGAAAGCCCTTATACTGAGGTAAAACGTTTCGATTGGTTCAGGGGTTATCATGTTGGTGGCCGCTCACTTCTGTGGGGCCGGCAAAGCTATCGCTGGAGCGATTTCGATTTTGATGGCAATGCAAAAGATGGTATCGCCGTTGATTGGCCCATACGGTATAAAGAGATAGAACCCTGGTACACTTATGCAGAAAAATTTGCCGGAATTAGTGGTTCAATAGAAGGCTTACCTCAATTGCCCGATGGCCATTTTCTTCCTGCTATGGATATGAACGTTGTAGAAAAGGATGTGTCTGCACGCATCAAACAACATTACAATAATAAACGGGCTATGATCATTGGCCGCACAGCCAATATTACACAACCCATACAGGAAAGAGTAAATTGTCAATACAGAAATAAATGCTGGCTGGGATGCCCGTTTGGCGGATACTTCAGCACTCAGTCTTCCACACTTCCGGCTGCTATGAAAACGGGAAACTTAACCGTAAGGCCCTGGTCAATCGTTACAAAAATTTTGTATGATAAGGATACTAAAAAAGCAACCGGGGTAGAAGTGCTTGATGCGGAAACCAACCAAACGTATCAATACTTTTCAAAAATAGTTTTTTTAAATGCTTCTACTTTAAACAGCGCGTGGGTGTTAATGAATTCTGCCACAGATGTTTGGCCCGATGGTTTAGGAAGCTCCAGTGGAGAATTGGGTCACAATATTATGGATCATCATTTGGGTGTCGGTGCTTCCGGTACTGTTGAAGGGTATGATGATAAATATTATTATGGACGTCGTCCAAACGGAATATACATCCCGCGCTTCCGCAATTTATTAGGAGATAAAAGAGATTATATCAGGGGTTTTGGTTACCAGGGCGGTGCCAGCCGGGAAGGTTGGAGTCGTCAGATAGCGGAAATGAATATCGGTGGTGACTACAAAGATGCATTGGCAGAACCGGGACCATGGACTATAGGCTTGGGCGGTTTTGGAGAAATACTTCCTTACCATGAAAATAAAGTGACCCTGGATAAAAACAAAAAAGATAAATGGGGCTTGAACGTATTGGCTATAGATGCAGAATGGAGGGATAATGAAAAGAAGATGAGAGTGGATATGTTGAGTGACGCTAAAGAAATGCTCGAAGCTGCAGGTGTGAAAAATGTTTCTGGGTTTGAAGGAGATGGAACTATGGGAAGAGGCATTCATGAAATGGGCTCTGCACGTATGGGATTAGATCCTAAGACCTCTGTATTGAATAAATGGAACCAGGTGTGGGATGCACCAAATGTATTTGTTACAGATGGCTCTTTTATGGTATCATCCAATTGCGTAAATCCATCATTGACTTATATGGCGATGACCGCAAGGGCAGTAGATCATGCAATGAGTGAATTGAAAAAAAGAAATATTTGACTTCTGTTGTTGACGCTCCCAACAACAGCATTTTAAAGATGTTGATTGATTTAATTAAAGGAGCAACTACACATTTCTAATAAAAAAAATAGAATTATGGAAGACCAAAAAGAAAAAGTTTCGTCAGATAATTCCAGGAGGAAATTTTTAAAGAATTCAGCTTTGACCGCTGCAGGATTTATGATAGTGCCACGGCATGTATTAGGAGGGAAAGGATTTTTAGCCCCGAGTGACAAACTGTTAATAGCCTCAATCGGGGTTGGAGGAAAGGGTGGAGATGATATAGATCATTTTTTCAGAACCGGCAAAGCCGATATCGCTTTTCTTTGTGATGTAGATGATAGAAGCGCCGCTAATAGTGTAAAAAAATTTCCAAAAGCAAAATATTATAAAGACTACCGGGAGATGCTGGATAAGGAGCATAAAAATTTTGATGCAGTATCAGTTTCCACTCCCGATCACACTCATGCAGTAGCAGCTTATTCTGCAATGCAACTTGGCAAGCACGTTTATGTTCAAAAACCTTTGACCCATGATGTGTATGAAGCACGCATGCTAACGGATGCTGCAAAACGCTATAAAGTGGTAACCCAAATGGGCAACCAGGGAGCATCCGGGGATGGCGTACGTCAGCTAATGGAATGGTATGATGCCGGAATAATCGGAGATGTTCATACGGTTTGGTGCTTTACAGACAGGCCTGTTTGGCCACAGGGAATTCCAAGGCCTACAGAAGCAGTTCCTGTACCAAAAGAATTAGACTGGAACTTATGGCTTGGTACAGCACCCGAAAAAAACTATTTTAATAACCTTGTTCCCTTCAACTGGCGTGGATGGTGGGATTATGGTACCGGCGCTCTGGGCGACATGGGATGCCATATCGTGCAACCTGCTTTTGCAGTGCTTGGCCTCCAATATATAAATTCAGTACAGGCGAGTGTTGGAAGTGTTTATGTTGGAGAGTTTCAAAGAGGTTATTTCCCTGAGAGCTGCCCTCCTTCAAGTCACGTTATTATGAAGTTTCCCAAGACTGATAAGACTAAGGGCCCCGTTGAAGTCCATTGGATGGATGGAGGCATACAGCCCGAAAGGCCGGAAGAATTGGGGCCTAACGAAACATTTGGCGATGGTGGCAATGGCACTTATTTTATCGGTACAAAAGGAAGTATGATGTGCGCCACTTACGGAGCCGATCCGCAGTTACTTCCTACATCAAGAACAAATGAAGTAAAAGTGCCTCAAAAATATCCAAGAATACCGGGAAGTGCTGAAGGCCATTATGGGCAATGGGTTGAAGGCGCAATTGCCGGTTATGGCAAAATGAAAATGGATTCAGATTTTGCGGTTGCAGGTCCATTGACTGAGGCTTTGTTGATGAGCAATCTTGCCATTCGCGGCTTTGACATTCGTACTGCAAAAGGAAATGGGCAAGGCTATAATTATCCCGCCCGATATGTGGAGCTTTTGTGGAACAGCAAGGATATGAAGGTTACTAATGTTGATGAAGTAAATCAATTCATTAAACGTGATTACAGAAATGGATTTGGAGTCAACTATGAAGTGTAAATTTTAATAAATAAAAAACTATGAACAGAAGAGATGCAGTACAATATATTTCGCTCCTGGTAGGAGGAACTTTAATTGGCAGCAATGTGTTTTTATCAGGATGTAAAAGCGCTACAGGGGTTTCCATGACTTTTACAGATGCAGACATTGCATTACTGAATGAAATTGCTGAAACCATTTTACCCGCAACCAAAACGCCTGGCGCCAAAGCGGCAAAAGTTGGACAATTTATGACAGTGATGGTCAATGATTGTTACGAAGCTCCTGATCAAAAAATATTTCATGAAGGAATAAGTAAAATTGACGTGGCATCAAAAGATAAAAATGGTAAATCCTTTATGGAAAGTACTCCACAGCAGCGGCATGATTTATTGGTCAGTCTTGATGCAAAAGTAAAAGACGACAACATGAAAATAACTAAATATATCAATTCGCTGACTCCTGATCAAAGAACCCAAATGAAGATTCAACAGGATTTTACCAGTTCTGATCCTCTGGCAGATAAAAGACGTGAGAATCCTGATTACTATTTTCAAATGATGAAACAACTTACTTTGCTTGGTTATTTCACTTCAGAAATAGGCTGTACTCAGGCAATGCGCTATGTGGAAAGGCCGGGAAGTTACAATGGCGATCTTCCTTATAAAAAAGGTGATAAAGCATTTGCTTAACAAAGTAAATTTCAGATAAAATTTTTTTTAGTGTTGCGGGAGATAAGGGATTTTATTTCCTGGGGAATTGTAAATCTTATAGATTCCTGTTTCTGTAATGAAATAGAAATTTCAATTATTTGCTTGTTTACTGTGGCAGCTTGTTATACTCAATTACAAAAACTGAAATCTAAATTGTTCAATGGATTTTTATAGATTGAAGAAAAATTGACCCGATATAAATTCCCTATTATTTGTTGCTTTACTGTACTATAATAATTTGCTTTATTTATTATCGTCCTGCGCTACTATCTGCCATCCATTGTCTTTTCTTTCAAGGTAAATATATCGGCTGAGCGTACTTTCATTATTGGTTCTTGTAAGTGCCGTTGCAGCTATTATTATTTTATTTTGACTGTCAGGAATGTTTTCAAAAATAAAATGATAAAAATTATTTCCTGATAAAATGATCTCTTTTATGTTTTTTGGATCATTTTGATCCATATCATTTACATCATTAAATTGATAAATAACATAACGGTTTATCAGATCGTTTTTCACATTTTCACGAAAATACAAATCAAGAGAAGTGCTAACGAATGTGGGTTTTGAACTATCATATAATAAAACAGGCGACTCCGGTTTTACAGAATCTATCCAGGGCATAGGGGGCGGTATGGCAGGATATTTATAGTAATTATTTCTCAGGCTGTCGCTCCATCCATTGGGATTGCTGCTAAAAGAACTGCTGCTAAAAAAAATACTTCCCTGTATTTGCGGGTATTTTCGTAAATATTTTATTTGATCAGGGAGCTCATTTTTATTTTTCCACGCATAAGATCTTGCTTCCAATGCCCGGTAAATCCCTTGCCCGATGTACAATTGCCGCCCATAAGCATGATTGGCCCACCAATCAGTCAGTACTTTAAAGCCCACTACTTTCTGGCCAATTTCCCAATACAATTGTGGCGCTACATAATCAATCCATTTGTTTTTCAGCCACAATAAAATATCTGCATAGAGATCATCATAATTTGTTTGTCCCGCTTTTGTATTGCTTCCTTCGGGATCTTTATCAATATTGCGCCACACTCCAAAAGGACTTATTCCGAACTGGCAATATTTATTTTCTTCTTTTATCGCTTTGCTCAGGTGAAGTATGATGGAATCTACATTGCTTCTGCGCCAATCGTCCCTGCTCATTCCGTTTCCATATTTTTTAAAAGAAGCATCGTCATTAAACTCTTTGCCTGCGATACGATAAGGATAAAAATAATCGTCGAAATGGATTGCATCAATATCGTAACGTTTTACAACATCCCGTACTACGTTTACCACAAACGCCTGTGCATCTTTATTTCCCGGATCAAAATATTTGACGCCACCATAATTGATAAACCATTCAGGATGCAGCCTGGTAATATGATCAGGAGAGATAGATGATTTTCCTATTTGAAATTCTGCGCGGTACGGATTCATCCAGGCATGAAATTCCATTCCGCGTTTATGCGTCTCCGTTATCATGAATTTTAGCGGATCATAATAGGGTGAAGGTGGCTGGCCTTGCTTACCTGTAAGAAATTCGCTCCATGGCTCGTACTGCGAAGGATAGAACGCATCTGATGCAGGCCTTATCTGAACTACTACTGCATTCATCCCATTTCTTTTATGCATGTCCAGCAGCTTGATAAATTCATCTTTTTGCTGTTGAGTACTTAAAAATTTAGACGATGGGAAGTCAATATTATCAACCGTTGCTACCCATACACCCCGAAATTCATATTTTGGTTGGGCAATCAGTTGTTGGGAATTGAAAATAAATAGTAGTGATAAAATGCAGCCTAACTTCTTCATTGAACTAAAAAAATTGTAAGGGGGCAATTTACAAACATCCGGTTTAACAATCATGGATAATCAATCATGAAATGAAATAATAGTTCTTTGTTAACAAAAATATATTTCAATAAATTTTTACATCCCGCTCCAACTTATGTTTCCATCTTTTTCATCCTTCATTTCTATTCCTAATCCCGCCAGTTGTTTTCTTATTTTATCTGAGGTAAAAAAATCTTTTTTTGATTTGGCTTCTTTCCGGATATCTATGAGCAGGTCGAGTATTCCATTCAATTGTGTAGAATTTTGGGAAATATCTTTTAACCCCAGTATTTGTTCCAGGTAAATAAAAAATGAATCTTTTAATTTTTGAAGTGTAGATGCCGAAATGGAATCGACAGCTATCAAACCATCTTTAATTGAATTAATTATGGGAACAATTTCAAACATATTAGCAAGCACTTTTGCAGTATTGAAATCATCATTAATGAATTCTTCAAATTCATCAACCAGCTTATTTATTTTTTCTTCCAGTGCCTTGTCTTTGGCTTCCTGGCCTATGCCTGCTTCCATTTTCTTCAGCGCTTCAAAAGCTTCCATTAATTTTTTTAAACCTTTCTCTGCTCCTACCAAGGCTTCGCTGCTAAAGTCGAGTGTGCTGCGGTAATGAGTTTGTAAAATAAAAAAACGAATTACCATTGGCGCGAAAGCCTGTGACAGTAATGGATGTTCGCCGGTAAACATTTGTGTAAGCGTGATCTGGTTATTATAGCTCTTTCCCATTTTTTTGCCATTCACAGTTATCATATTATTGTGCATCCAGTATTTTGCAGGAGGTATACCATTGCATATCGTACTTTGCGCAATCTCACTTTCGTGATGTGGAAACATGAGGTCCATACCTCCACCATGAATATCGAACCGTGATCCTAAATATTTTGTAGCCATAGCGGAACATTCAATATGCCAACCTGGGAAACCTTCGCCCCACGGGCTTTTCCATCGCATGATATGTTTTGGAGGCGCTGATTTCCATAGAGCAAAATCAGCTTTATTTTTTTTTTCATCCTGTCCTTCCAGATCACGGGTAGTTTCTAAAAGATCATCCACTACGCGCCCGCTTAATTTTCCATAATCATGATTGGCCGCATATTTTTTTACATCAAAATATACAGAACCATTTACCACATAAGCATAGCCTGCGTCTATCAGCTTTTCAATCATTCCTATCTGTTCTACGATATGCCCGGTAGCAGTGGGTTCTATATTTGGATCCAAAGTATTTAATTGCCTGAAAGCCCAATGAAATAGATTGGTATATTTATGAACAAGCTCCATTGGCTCTACTTTTTCAAGTATTGCCTTATTTGAAATTTTATCTTCAGCTTCTCTTCCTTCTTCTTCAAAATGCCCGGCATCAGTGATGTTGCGAACATACCGGACTTTATATCCAAGGTATAACAGATACCTGTATACGACGTCGAAAGTAATATATGGCCTTGCATGACCAAGGTGGCTTTCGCCGCTTACCGTAGGGCCGCACACATACATTCCTACAAATGGAGGGTTTATAGGGATAAATTCTTCTTTCTTTTTGGTTAATGAATTATAAACTTTAAGCGGCATAAAAAATTTAATATTTATTAATTATTTCTGTTTTATAATTTTTATAATAATTCCAAATACTCTGCTCAAGCAGTTCGGCAAATTGTCTTCTGTTTTATGCTAATACCTCATTAAAGTGGTAAAGATATTCTACCTTTTACAATCTTATTTTAATTAAAAAAATTTCATGGATTAGACGGTTCAAATCGAATATCAGCAATGATAGGAAAATGATCGCTCAATAATTTTTTGATGCGAATATACTGGATGATCTTAAATTTTTTATCAGTAAAAATATTATCTATCCGCAATGTGGGAGAAATAGAACTGAATGTGCGTGAAATACCTGAACCCCTTTCTGCAAAAGCATTCTGAAGCCCTTTGCCTATGGTTTCATAAGCGTAAGAATCGGGCACATCATTAAAATCACCGCAGACTACTACCGGATAGGGGCTATTGTTTAATTCGTCTTTGATAAAAAGCGCTTGTGATGCCCGCTTTAAAATACCTAATTTTATTTTTGAAATAATATTTTTTGATTCTGAAATATTGCCTGCCTCTGGTACTCTTCCGCTATCCAGGTAACTCAAATTTGTTTTAGAAAATTTTAATGACTGAAGGTGTATATTAAATATTCTGAAAGTATCTTTCCCTGCCAATATATCTATGAACTGGAAAGTAGAATTGTAACTATTAGGATTATTAACTAATGTTTGTTTTCTTAAAATCGGGAATTTTGAAAAGACGATAATTCCAAAATGATGGTACCTGTCAAAATCATCTCTTACCCTGTAAGAATATAAGTAATCTTTGAACTTTAATTTTTTTTCAATATCCGGAAAGTAATTGATGGCATGTATGTTTTCGCCCGCTACCATTTCCTGGAAACAAGCTATATCCGGATCGTATTTATTGATCAGGTCAATCATTTTCTGTTTGTTTTGCGGCTGATCTTTGTAGTGAAGAATATTAAACAATTCTACGTTCCAACTCATTATACGTAGGTCGCCGCTTTTTTTATTAAGCGAAAAATCCGGAAAAAAATGTATTGGAAAAACATTTTTTATGGCACCAGGAGAAGCAATAATTATTAATAGTGAAATGACACTCCATAAAGGTTTTATAAGCAACCACAACAGGATAAATAATATCAGAAAAAGTAATAAATACGGAAGTAATAATGTGAATAAGCTTAGAAACCACCAGTGTTCGGGATTAAAATATTTTACATTAGCGCCAGCAAGGAAAAAGATGCCAATAATAATATTGGCTATTAAGAGCATTTTTTTTGTAAACCTGCGAAGAAAAGGTTTTTTCATTGTAAGACAATCCCAATTAATGATGAAAAAATGATGAAAAAATGATTAAAAATAAAAGCATTAAAAATCAGCTTCGCGGGCTTTCTTCAGAATATTTTTTTCCTCTTCCGATAAATGACTAAAACCTTTTTGATTTATTTTATCGAGGATCTCATCTATACGTTGTTGGGTGATCACCGGCCGTTTTACAAATGGCTTCTGGCCACCTGTGTTGTAAAAAACTTTTTCTTTTATTTTTTCTTTTTGAACCGGCTTTTTATCAGGATTAAACAGGTTCAAAAACCAATCGTAAACATGATTCATCCAAAGGCTCCAATCGTATCCTTTGCGCAAACTTACGATAAATAGAAAACCGGTAAGGCCACCTCCCAGGTGTGCGAGTTTATCAGCGGTACCAACGCTTCCGGCGACATCAATAATAATATAAAGAACAGTAAGTATCCATAAAGGAATTCCTCCGTTCAGCATTTTAAATAAACGATAATCAGGAGAAAGCGTAGTTGTAGCTACCGCAATAGCCATGATAGCAGCATTGCCTCCAAACATAAAAGAATATTCAATTTCATTATGCAATTGAGGGAAAGCATAACTGGCCGCAATAAAAACGACAGCCCCCGCGAAGCCACCATATATATAGACAGGAATTATTTTTGAGTTTCCGGCTAAGTCTTGTAAAATAGTTCCAAAAACCCAAAGCCAAAGCATATTGATAACTGTATAGATAATCCCGACATGCACAAACATGTAAGTAAAAACGGTCCACGGCAAAGTAGAAAGAGTAGAAAGTTTTGCAGGAATAATAAACCATCTTAAAATTTCGTAGTGAAAGGCAGTAGTGGAAGATTGTGTGAGATAATATATTATTTGAATAAGGCCAAACGAAACAAAGATCAGTGCGTTGATACCAACGAGAGCCATGAGGGCATTATTATCATCTCCAAGAGTAATCCTTTTCAAACGATGGTCCATATATCTTTCTGATTCACCCATTTGATTAGCTTCTGATTTTGCTTTGTAAAATTACCGAATTGCCGGCATTTAAAAACAGAAAATTGTAATTTTTAATAATTACTTTTTCCTGGAGTTTTCCATAAAAGGCATAAAATAAAACCCATAGCCAAACCTCCAAGATGTGCAAAGTGAGCTACATCACCCCCCCCGGAAAATCCCCCGAATAGATCAATGGCAGCAGCAATAACTGCAAGGTATTTGGCTTTAATAGGAAATGGAATAGGTAAAATATAAAATTGTATATTAGGAAAAGTGTAGGCAAATGCTGCAATCAAACCCATAATCGCTCCTGAAGCTCCGATGGCTTCACCATGGCTTACAAGGAACATTTGAGTTAAGCCGGAAGCAATTCCGCAGACGAAATAAAAAATCAGAAACTTTTTGGCCCCCCATAACCTTTCTAATGAAGAACCAAAAAGCCACAGTGCATACATATTAAAAAGGATATGGAAAATACCTCCATGTGCAAACATGCAAGTAATTAACTGGTAAGGCTTAAAAAGCCCGGTATCGTAAGAATAAAGTGCCAATATATTAGTAAGCCCAAAGGATTTATCAAATACATTTTGCGCTACAAAAACGATTACATTTATTATGATAAGATTTAAAACAACAGGAGTAGAAGACTGCGAGGGCCGGTAACTATTATACGCCATTCAATAAAAATTTAGGGTGCAATTTAAAAAATTGTTTACGGAAAAGAAGTATTATAATTTGAACTTAACAAAATTAGTGAAGCGATCAGAACCGAAGGTCGCGGTATGACGCCAGGCTTACCGACCGCTATGAATGCGGCCAGCACCGAGATGTTAGGAGTAATAAACAAACTTTCCAAAAGTTTTGTGATTAAAGTTTATTAAAAAAACAAAAACACAAATCTGCAATATTTGTTTTCTTACTGTGAACTTTTGGAAAGCTATCGAATTCTTTAATTTTAAAAGACTTCTTAAACAAATCTTCCAAAAGTTTTGATCGAGGTATAAAAATCAATATCAAAAATAATTGAGTTAAATTCTTACCATACATATAATATATGTCGCATTACATAAAAAAATAGAGTTATTTTATTTTAGAATTCTTACTTTCATAAAATTAAAATCAAAAACTTATAAGAAATTATTCTATGGGAAATTTTCAAATTAAAGTTCAACCAAAAAAATATGATGCAGTAATAATCGGATCGGGTGCTGGGGGAGGCATGGCAGCTTATGTATTGGCTAATGCCGGTTTAAAAGTTTGCTTATTGGAAGCAGGCCCTAATTTTAATCCTGCCATAGATTCCAAACAGTTACAAAATCCTTGGGAGTCGCCGCGAAGAGGCGCCAGCACCAAGTACCGTCCCTTTGGTGATTTTGACGGTTGCTATTGGGGGTGGGAAATTGACGGGGAGCCTTATACCAACGCCAAAGGTTCGAACTGGGAATGGTGGCGCGCGCGAATGATAGGAGGAAGGACCAATCATTGGGGGAGAATCTCTCTTCGCTTTGGGCCAAAAGATTTTAAAAGAAAAAGTATTGATGGATTGGGCGACGACTGGCCAATAGGTTATGAAGACGTAAAACCTTACTACGATAAAATTGACAAACTGCTGGGAGTATTTGGAACGAATGAAGGATTGGTAGATGACCCGGATGGGATTTTTCTTCCTCCGCCAAAACCACGTTTGCATGAGCTGATGATAAAAAAAGCCGCCACGGGTATTGGCATTCCTGTGATTCCTTCCCGCCTTTCTATTCTTACCAAAAAAATAAATGACACCCGCGGAGTTTGTTTTTACTGTCAGCAATGTGGACGCAGTTGCAAGATATTCGCTGATTTTTCATCTTCTTCCGCATTAGTACTTCCCGCAGTGGCTACAGGAAATGTTGATCTCGTGGTGAATGCTATGGCTCGTGAAGTTTTGACTAACAGAGAAGGCCTTGCCACCGGAGTTTCTTATGTAAATAAAGATGACATGCAGGAATACCAGGTTATGGGCAGAACGGTTATTCTTGGAGCCAGTACCTGTGAATCCGCTCGATTATTATTAAATTCAAAATCGCCGCGTCATCCAAACGGATTGGCTAATTCGAGCGATGTGGTTGGCCATTACCTGCATGATTCTACCGGAGCGGATATGGGCGGAATTATTCCTGAATTGTTTGATCGGAAACGTTACAATGAAGATGGCGTGGGTGGTATGCATGTTTATACTCCCTGGTGGCTTGATAATAAGAAACTGGATTTTCCAAGAGGTTATCATATTGAATACGGAGGTGGATTCGGAATGCCTTTATACGGATTTCAGTGGGGAATTGAAAACCTGAATGGCACGTATAAAGTAAAAGGAAAGCAGAAAGAAGCGGGCGGCTACGGTGCTTCATTAAAAGAAGATTACCGTTATTTTTTTGGATCTCACGTTGGGATGGCTGGTAGAGGTGAAGCGGTGGCAATGAGAGACAGTTATTGTGAAATAGATCCTGATATGGTAGATGTGTATGGAATTCCGGTGTTGCGTTTTAATACAAAATATACCGACTATGAAATAAAACAGGCGAAGCACATGAAAGAAACCTTTACCGACATTTTACATTCCATGGGTGCAGTTTCTATTTGGGGAAATGATGATGGACCAGAAGATAATTATGGCTTGCATGCGCCCGGAAATATTATTCATGAAGCGGGAACGATCCGTATGGGTAATGACCCTAAACAATCACCTTTAAATAAATGGGCACAGGCGCACGAGTGTAAAAATTTATTTAATGTAGATGGAGGTCAGTTTGTTTCACAGGGAGACAAAAATATTACATGGACGATACTTGCTTTATCAATGCGTACTTCAGAATATATTGTGGACCAGTTAAAGAAAAATAATATTTAAAACAACGAAGAGTATACAATTCTTTTTTTTTAAAATAAATTATTATGGATAGAAGAAAATCACTCAAAGTAATCGTTCTTGGATCGGTATCTTCAGGCCTATTATTAGATGCATGTAAAACTGAAGACAAAAAAAGCATCATAAAAAAAATGCCAAACCCGGGTGAAGAAAAACACCCTGGTCTGATGAAAGAAGAAGTAGCGGAATTGAAAAAAGTGAATTCATATACTTATTTTACTCCGCATGAAATGACAACTATAGGAATACTTGCAGATATTATCATTCCGAAAGATAATGTGAGTGGGAGCGCCACAGATGCTAAAGTGCCTGACTTTATTGAGTTTATTGTAAAAGATAGCCCTGAAAATAAGGTGCCTATGCGGGGAGGATTGCAATGGCTCGATATGCAATGCCTGAACAGATATCAAAATTCTTTTGCTGAGTGTAACAGCAAACAGCAAATGGAAATGGTAGATGAAATTGCGTGGCCCAAAAAAGCAAAACCTGAAATGCAACAGGGTGTCAATTTTTTTAACCTGATGCGAAATCTTACAGCTACCGGTTTTTATACTTCGGAGATAGGCGTAAAAGATGTAGGCTACATAGGCAATACTCCTAACCAATGGAACGGAGTGCCCGATGATGTATTAAAGAAACATAATCTTGCTTATACACCGAAAGAATTAAAAGAATGCATCGGTTTCCCGTAATACATGGATGTAACTGTAATAGATAGACGAGATTTTTATTTCATCACTTTTTAACTTTTAGAATTATTCGATATGAGAAAATTACGAATGGGAATGGTAGGCGGCGGCAAAGACGCCTTTATAGGAGCCATCCACAGAATAGCCGCTAATATGGATGGATTGATAGAACTCTGCTGTGGTGCCTTAAGCATTAATAAGGAAATAGCTATTGAATCAGGTAAAATGTTATTTCTTCCAGAAGACAGAACTTACCTGACTTTTGATGAAATGATATCAAAGGAAAGTAAAATGCCTGCTGATAAACGGATTGATTTTATAACAATCGTTACGCCCAATTTTGCGCATTATGCTCCGGCTATGATGGCATTAGAAAATGGATTTAATGTGGTTATTGAAAAACCAATGACTTTCACCCTGGAAGAAGCAAAATCTTTAAAAAAGAAAGTAGAAGAAACTGGTTTGATATTATGCCTTACGCATACTTACTCAGGCTATCCGATGGTAAAACAGGCGCGCGCAATGGTACAAAACGGCGTGTTAGGAAAACCCAGAAAAATAGTGGTAGAATATATGCAGGGCTGGCTCAGTAAACTTTCAGAAAAGGAAGGAAATGCAGGAGCAGCGTGGCGTACAGATCCTACTAAATCCGGAAAGGCAGGCTGTATGGGCGATATAGGAACCCACGCCGCTCATCTTGCTGAATACGTTTCCGGATTAAAAATTACGCAGCTTTGCGCCAATTTGAATGTTGTGGTTCCGGGACGGATGCTGGATGATGACGGAAATGTTTTATTAAGATTTGAAAATAATGTCAACGGCGTTTTAATAGCATCACAGGTAGCAGCAGGCGAAGAAAATAATCTGAAATTAAAAATTTATGGGGAAAAAGGCGGCATAGAATGGGCGCAACAGGAACCCAATACTTTGTTGGTAAAATGGCTGGATGCGCCTGCGCAAATATTAAGAGCAGGCTCTAACTATACTAATATTCTAAGTCCTTTTGCTACGCATAATTGCAGAACTCCCGGTGGCCATCCGGAAGGATATCTTGAGGCTTTTGGCAATATTTACAGAAATTTTGCTCAAACATTATTATCAAAAATAGAAGGGAAAACTCCTACTTCTGAAATGCTTGATTTCCCGGGTGTGGATGATGGCGTAAGAGGAATGGAATTTATTGAAAATGTGGTGGCATCGGGTAATTCAACGGAGAAATGGACTAACTTTAATGTTTGATGAACAGGTATGCCACCCAATTATAGTTAAATAGATCTTTGACATTCCTTTTTAATATATAGAATAAAAAATCTTAAAATTTAATCATGGAAACAATAATTATTCATCCACAAAATGAGAATCAGCAAAAAGCTTTGCAAATCATATTGGACGGTTTTCAAATACCATACGAAGAAGAGCCGGGCATGGATGAAACCGAACGTATTCTTGCTGATCCTGCAATGACTAAACGACTTAATGACAGTATTCAAAATATTGAAAAAGGAAACATTACTGTTAAGAAACTGGAAGATTTATGGAAATAATTTTCTCTCCTGAATCTTTGGAAGATTTACAGTTCTGGAAACAATCAGGAAATGTGAAAATTCAAAACAGAATTCAAAGGCTTCTGGAATCTATCAAAGAAAACCCTTATGAAGGAATAGGAAAACCTGAAGCTTTAAAACATAATTGGTCAGGCTATTGGTCAAGACGAATTAATCAGGAACACCGGCTTATTTATAAATGGGAAAATGAAAAAATAATTATCGCTCAACTACGCAGTCATTATTGATTTGAATAATGAAGAAAGCATCAAGATTTAAAAAAATTAATAGAACATAATAACAATGACAACACTCAAAGGCCCGGGCATTTTCTTAGCACAGTTCATCGGCGATGAAGCGCCATTCAATAGTCTTGAAAATATATGCCAATGGGCAAAAGAAAAAGGTTTTGTTGGTGTTCAAATCCCGACATTAGACGACAGGTTTATTGACCTGAAAAAAGCCGCCGAAAGCAAAACTTATGCTGATGAATTAAAAGGCAAAGTCAATAGTTTTGGATTAGAGATCACCGAACTTTCTACTCACTTGCAGGGTCAGTTGGTAGCAGTCAATCCGGTATATGATGCACTGTTTGATAGTTTCGCGCCCGAACAATACCGTAATAATCCTAAAGCCCGGCAGGAATGGGCAGTACAGCAAATGAAGTATGCAGCTAAAGCATCTCAGAATTTAGGATTGAATGCACACGCTACTTTTAGCGGCGCGCTGTTATGGCCTACAGTTTATCCATGGCCGCAGCGCCCCGAAGGACTGGTAGAAGAAGGATTTACAGAACTGGCAAAAAGATGGCTTCCCATTTTAAATGTTTTTGATGAATGTGGTGTAGATGTATGTTATGAAATTCATCCGGGAGAAGATCTGCATGATGGAATTTCTTATGAAATGTTTTTAGAAAAAGTAAAATATCATAAAAAAGCTTGTTTACTGTACGACCCTTCACATTTTGTATTGCAATGCCTTGATTATTTAGCATACATAGATAACTATCATGAACGTATCAAAGCATTTCATGTAAAAGACGCAGAATTTAATCCGACCGGGAAACAGGGCGTTTATGGAGGTTATCAAAGCTGGCTCAATCGTGCAGGCCGTTTCCGCTCACTTGGCGACGGGCAGGTTGACTTCAAATCAATCTTTAGTAAATTGTCAGCTTATGATTATGCAGGATGGGCAGTACTGGAATGGGAATGTTGTTTAAAAAATTCAGAAGACGGAGCAAGGGAAGGAGCGGCCTTCATTAAAGATCATATCATTCATGTAACCCAAAAAGCTTTTGATGATTTTGCCGGAACTTTGAAAGATGATAAACTGAATCGCACTGTTTTGGGAATCTCGTAAATTTTATTACGCCATAAAAATCTATCATAACAAATCACAACTTAATTAAAATGAAAAAATCAATTTTCCTATTTATTGCCGCCACTCTCTTTTCATTAACTGGATTTTCCCAGCAAGCAAGTAACTCTGAAAATACACTTTCAGCAAAAGAAAAAAGTGAAGGCTGGAAATTATTATTTGACGGCAAAACAACATCTGGCTGGCATAATTATGGAAAGCAAAATGCAGGCAATGAATGGAAAGCAGAAGATGGCGCTATTCACCTGGATGCGGGGATAACAAATAAGGAAGGAGGTGATTTGGTTACCAATGAATCGTATGGAAATTTTGATTTGAAAATGGATTGGAAAATCTCTGACAAAGGAAACAGCGGCATTATTTTTTATGTAAACGAAGACCCTGCCAAATATGAGGAAACTTATGAAACCGGAATGGAAATGCAGATTTTGGATAATGGCACGCCTACACGGCTTGGGCAACCTGATGGTAAAATTTACACACACCGTGCGGGCGATCTCTATGATCTTTTAGCTTCTAAAGAAGAAGACAGACCATTGGGCGAATGGAATCATGTGGAAATAAAATCACTAAATGGAAAGCTTGATTTTTATATGAATGGCGTACATACGCTTTCTACTCATTTGTGGGATGAAAACTGGAAAAAGATGATTGCCATCAGCAAATTTAAAGACATGCCCGGCTTCGGTACTTTCAAAAATGGAAAGATCGCCTTACAGGATCATGGTGATGATGTGTGGTTCAGAAATATAAAGATCAGGAAGATTTAAAAGTTGTTTTTGAATATTTGAGTTCATCTCAACTAAGAAAAAGTTGGGGCTGTTTTTTTGAAAATTTTTTTCAAATTGTTGAAACATTTGATTCCATCCCTTATAATTTTTGGTTTAATAAATCGTACAATAAACAAAGAAATTTGAATGATTTGTATTCAGGTTTTTATAAAACATTTTAATTATCGTTTTTCAAAATAAAATTGCCTGCAACTTTTTTATCGTTACTTCCTATAATGGCGTGGCTTCCATTTGAAAATAATTGTATAGAAATATCTTTTGGGATTTTTGCCGTCGTTTCAATAATTTTTTTGAAAGAAAGTATTCCTTCACAAAAAATAATTTCTTTTATGGAATGAAGTCGCAAAACGTTTTCAAGATTATCGAATGAACCGATAACATTGTCGCTTTCCGCCTCATCAATTTTTATTCTTCCTAAAATATTTTCTTTTCTCCCTGCATACTCTAATAAATTTTCTACTTCCCTGTATTCACGGGTACTTCCTGCAATAACTGTGGGAATATTTTCATATCCTTCTTTATCTCTTTCACCGGTTTTTCGTTTTAATAGCCTGGTAATAGCAGAAAACGACCCCCGTAAAAAAATGGAAATGTGAATAAAAAAATTAAACAATCCGGATCTGCTGCCTCCATAATGTTTTTTTACAAATGTGCTCATGGCTTTGTAAAACATTTTTACATAAGTAAGGCTTTCTTTTTTAGTACTCTCGCCTTTGAAATGTATGATGCTGCTTCCTGCAAAATAGTAATTTTTGAATCCCGCTTTTTGAATGCGGAAACTCAAATCTATATCCTCACCATACATAAAAAAATCTTCATCAAAACTGCCAACTGTATCCAGAATTTTTTTTGGAAACATCATAAATGCACCTGCCAGCACATCTACTTCGTGATTTTCATTTTCACTTAAATAACCAAGATGGTATTTTGCAAATGTTTTTGAATGTGGAAATATTTTTACAAGGCCGGAAAGCTTGTAAAATGAAGTCAATGGTGATGGGAAGGCTCTTTTACTTTCTTTTAAAAAATTGCCCGCTCCATCAAGCATTTTTATTCCTAAAGCGCCAATATTTTTATTTGAATTAATGAAATCAATACACTTTTCAAAACAATCTTCTGCAACAATAGTATCAGGATTTAAAAATAAAATGTATTCGCCTTTTGCCATTTTCAAAGCCTGGTTATTCGCTTTTGCAAAACCGAAATTGGTATTATTCCAGGTAAAATGAACACCGGGAAACCTGTTTTGAAAAAAAGAAAAACTGTCATCTGTAGAATTATTATCAATCACAATGATCTCTCCTTCCATATTTTCCAGAGCCTTTATTACAGAGAGAAGGCATTGCTCCAAAAAATATTTTACGTTGTAATTGACTATGATAACGGAGAGGGACAAATGGTTAATTAGTTTATTAGTTAAATGGTTAAGTAATTAGAAATCTTCAATATTTATTTGTTTACTGGTGCTTGAATAATTTAGGAAAAAATTAAAGTTCCGGCAATTTAGCAATTTAACCCCGTTCGAATGGCATTCAGCCGGGCGGGAATTCAACAATACAACAAACAATTCAACAAAATACTTAATCTTTGCAAAATGTATAAACAAACATTAATAGATGCCACAAATGCTGGCGCAAATGAATTAAAAAAATTTTTCAACGGAAAATTTTCGATCAGCCACAAAGAAGGAATTAATAATTTAGTTACCGAAGCCGACCATGCTTCTGATAAAGCCATTCGTGCGGTTATTAAAAATGCTTTCCCCGAACATGGAATAGTAAGTGAAGAAAGTGATGCAAAAATATCTGAAAGCGATTACAGATGGATCATTGATCCTATTGACGGAACAGTAAATTTCGCCAATGGCATTCCTATATGTTGTGTGAGTATTGGGCTCGAATATAAAGGAACCATGTATATGGGAGCAGTTTACAATCCTCTTTTGAATGAATTTTTCTTTGCCGAAAAAAACAAAGGCGCTACGTTGAATGGCAATAAAATTTCGGTAAGCCATAAAACAGAAGTGCTGAAAAGTTGTCTTGTTACCGGGTTTCCATACACGTATTTAGATCAACCCAACGGTCCTTTACAGGTATTTTCAAAATTAATAAAAAGAGGAGTTCCGGTGAGAAGGCTGGGAAGCGCAGCTATTGATCTTTGTTGGGTAGCAGAGGGGCGTTTTGATGGTTTTTATGAACATGAACTTCATGCATGGGATAGCTCAGCGGGGTTTTTGATGGTAGAAGAAGCAGGTGGCAGGGTTACTGATCTGGCAGGAAAAATCTATTCCCCTTTTCAGCCCGGAATTATTGCTACCAATGGAAAAATTCATGATGAATTGCAAAAAATAATTGCCGGAAAGTTGTTGTGAATTGGTGAATGGTGAATAGTGAATGGTGAATTGGTGAATTCATTTTTTTGAAACCTGAAACCTGAAACCTCAAATCATTTTCTCTTACATTTGCTGCATTTTAAAATAAAATTATGAAGAGCACTCCGTTTACACAAAAGCATGTTGCGCTCGCCGCAAAAATGGCTGAATTCGCGGGTTATAATATGCCCATCAGTTATTCTGGTATTAACGATGAACATGCGACAGTAAGAAATAATGCCGGAGTTTTCGACGTGAGCCACATGGGAGAATTTATTTTGAAAGGGGATAAAGCACTTGATCTGATCCAAAGAGTAACTACTAATGATACTTCCAAATTGACTGCAGAAAAAGCACAATACAGTTGCATGCCAAATGAAAATGGAGGAATTATAGACGACCTGATCGTGTATTGCATTGATGAAAATAAAACCTATATGCTGGTTGTAAATGCATCTAACATTGAGAAAGACTGGAACTGGATATCAAAACATAATTCCGGGAATGTAGAAATGCACAATATTTCTGATAAAACTTGTTTGCTGGCAATACAAGGTCCGAACGCAACAAAAGTTTTGCAACCTCTCACTGATATTGATATTCTGAATATGAAATATTACACTTTTGTAAAAGGAAAATTTGCGGGAGTTGATAATGTATTAATCAGCGCTACGGGCTACACTGGATCTGGCGGAATAGAAATTTATTTCGAGGACAAAGATGATAATGCCAATATTATCTGGGATACTATTTTTGCCGCGGGGGAATCTCATGGATTAAAGCCAATCGGTTTGGCAGCAAGGGATACACTTAGGCTCGAAATGGGATATTGTCTTTATGGAAATGATATTGATGATACTACTTCTCCATTAGAAGCCGGACTGGGATGGATTACAAAATTCACTAAAGATTTTGTAGCAAAAGATATTATTTCAAAAGAAAAAAGTGAAGGAATCAAACAAAAATTAGTAGGATTGGAAATGCTGGAAAAAGGCATCCCGCGTCATGGATATGAAATTCTAAATAATGATAGTGAGATAATAGGCAAGGTTACCAGTGGTACTCAATCTCCTTCACTTCAAAAGGCAATTGCAATGGGTTACGTGAATGCGAATAATTCAAAAATTGACACCCTGGTCTTTATTAAAATAAGAGATAAATTGCTGTCTGCAAAAGTGGTAAAAATGCCTTTTGTATAAAGAACCCAGGTCAAAAAAAATAAAAGTAAGTTTTGAGCAATGATATCAAAGAAAAACACACGCCCTTTTTTATATACTGTTTTATCACCTTCCCTGTTAAAACTTTATGATATAAGTGACAGCATTGTCGTAATCGTAGATGTTCTCAGAGCTACCTCTACCATAGCCTCTGCCTTGTATAATGGCGCGAAATCGGTAATACCTGTGGATAGCGTTGCAGATTGTATCAAACTTGGAAGACAAATGGAAGTGATCACTGCGGGTGAAAGAGATGGGCAGATAGCTGAAGGATTACAATACGGAAATACTCCTTTGCAATACACTCCTGATTTTATAAAAGGAAAAACGCTGGTACTTACCACTACTAATGGCACCAAGCTTTTACACCTGGCTCTTAAAGCAAATGCCAAAGAAATAATTACCGGATCATTTTGTAATATATCCGCAGTATGTGAATATCTTATAAGTCAAAAAACCAACGTAATTCTTGCCTGTGCTGCCTGGAAAAACAGGATAAATATAGAAGATACCCTTTTTGCAGGAGCCGTGATTAACAGAATAAAAGATAATTTCGATATCAACTGTGATGCATCAAAAATTGCTGAAACCCTTTATCTGCAGGCAAATGGAAATTTATTTGATTTTCTGAAAGAAAAAAACGCCTCACATTATCATCGCCTTATGGGGTTTCACCTGGAAAAAGATATCCGGTTTTGCCTGACAGAAGATAATTCTAATATACTAAGCTTATACTCGGGTGGCCATTTAATAGCAGGATAAGTTTCTCAAAAATTTAATAAATTCATTTTAAATTTAGAAGCAACTTTTCAAATTTTATCGTTTTTTAAGCTACAATTGTTTCAAACAATCCTCCACCTCTTTTAAATTTTGTTTATTTTTGCAAATTGCTTTTTTCGCAATGACCATTTGTATAAAGTGTGTTCTAACTTTAAAAATTAATCTTTGGCGCTACCCTTTTTTATTAAGTATATATATAATTCCGGAACCGACGAAGTAATACGGCGTGGGAAGAAAATATATTCCCAACGTTTTGTAGAACTGGCCGAGCATGATGAACTAATGCATTCTGTTAATTTCAGGGTGAGGGATGATAGTTATAATACATATTATAAAGTACAGGTTCAGAAATATGACGATCCGAAAATGTTTTCGGTTCGCTGCTCATGCCCCTACAATATAAGCGATATCTGCCGTCATGAGGCAGCAGCATTGATGCAGCTTCAGGACCTGGTTGATAAAAATCTATTGGATTCACCCAATGGAACGCCGGTATATAATCAAAAGCATACGATTGCCAAGATCAAATTTATTGATCTTAAAATGATCCGGATACTTGCTGGTATGGATAACTATACCACCGCTGAAAATATATTAAGAGGAAATAAATGCAATATTCTACAGGCAGCAAATGAAAAAGTAGAGGCAGATATTGAAGTAGAAGGAGAAAGGAATCACATTATTTTGCAAAAAAACGAAGAAAGGAATTTTGATACTTCCTGTACCTGCGATGATGATGCGCACTTGCTATGCAAGCATAAAACCGCTTTATTTCTGCAGTTGCTCAACAACTGGGGCCCCCATTATTTCGATTCTATCCGAAACAGGGATAAAGAAAAAAACAAATTGCTCGAAGGCTATGGTTACAGCCTGGATGATGATCTTACCGGTAAATTTGAATTTATTTATAAAGAGGGTAAACCTTTTTTAAAAGTATTGGATACTTCCATAAGAAGAGTCGCAGCTCCATTACAAACCAGCATACAAAAAGAACTGGAAACTGAAGTAGCCGAATTAGAAACAAAAATTTTACCTACGATCAACAAACAGGTTACTCTTGTTTTTAACTCAAATGAGAAGTCATTTCCTTTTTTGTCTATTGATGTAGTACAGGGCGAATATGATGAGGAAGAACAAAAATTTATTGGCCGGATAGAGAAAATGGACCTGGGGAAATATATCAATACTGATGAGTTTAGCCAAAGAGACAAGCAACTAATGCAGCAGGCGCGAAAACTTCAGCAATCAGAAATTAATAAGTATTTAAACCGGAATTCTCCCTTTAGTGGTTTTTGGGAAAATATTATTCATGAAGAAAATGAAGAATTTCCTGAAGAAACCAAAATGCTGATCGCTGAATTTATTCATCCAAAATTAAAAAGAATATTTCAGGAGAATAATGATAAACCGGTCTTTTATTTGCCTAAGGCTAAAACATTTACTACTCAAAATCTTGAGACTATTGAACTGTCTTCTTTTCAACCCCAAATTGAATTTACAATTGCACCCTCTGGAGAAGAATATTTAATGGAAAGCCAGGTTATTTTGGACCGGGAGAAAGTGAAACTTTCAGAAAATCTTTTGGGCAGCGATTTGATGTTTTTACATGATAAGACTTTCTATTTATGGGAAAAGCCGGAACACCTTTTAATTGCAGAAAAATTTAGAAATATATTACATATTCCCAATAGCCAATGGCCTTCACTTTTAAAGGAAATGGTGCTTCCCCTTTCCAATGATTACGCAGTATCATTTGCCCCATCCCTGATAAAAGAAACTAAAGAAGGACAGCCTGATACAAGCATTACATTGATTGAAAAAGGAGAATATTTAATGTTTCAGCCAGTCTTCACTTATAAAGGATTTAGCGTAAAAGCAAATGACAAAGACACCATCATAGTCCCGGATAATGATAAAGTACTTATGGTGAGGAGGAATAAAGAATCGGAAGCTGAATTCATTGCCAAATTAGGAAACCTCCATTCTCAATTTATCCATCAGCCACAAAATAAAAGCCTTGTATTGAAAGGTGATGATGTGCTTAAAAATAACTGGTTCTTTTTGTTTGTAGATGCTATGAAAGAAATGAAAGTGCCGGTTTATGGTTTTGAAGCCTTAAAAAATTTCAGGTTCAATACAGCAAAACCCTCTACTCATATTCATTTAAGCAGCGGAATAGATTGGTTTGATGCAAAGGTAGAACTGGCTTTTGGCGAACAACATATCGGGATTTTAGAAATTCAAAAGGCGCTTACAAATAAACAATCTTATGTCCAACTAAAGGATGGCACACTGGGAATCCTTCCTGATGAATGGATCAAAAAATATGCGTTGTTATTTAAAGTGGGCGAAGGAAGAAATAATCAACTGAGGCTTTCGAAATTCCATTTAAGTGTAATAGACGATTTGTATGATCAACGTAATGAGCAGGAACTTTCTTTTGATCTTGATGAAAAATATGAGCGTTTAAGGAACTTTAAAAGTATTCCCGAAGTAGCGATTCCGGAAGAACTGGGAAACCGGTTGCGCCCTTATCAACTTTCAGGATTTCATTGGTTAAATTATTTGAATACTGTGGGCTGGGGAGGTATTTTGGCAGATGATATGGGGTTGGGTAAAACCGTGCAGGCTCTTAGCATGTTAAAGCATTATTTTGAAGAAGAAGGAGGTGTGAAAGCATTGGTAGTGTGCCCTACCACATTGATTTATAATTGGGAAAATGAAATTCAAAAATTTATTCCATCGCTTACCCGGCGCATTCATCACGGTAATTTGAGAGCCAGGAGAAAAGAAGATTTTGGAGATGAAAATATCATCATTACCACTTATGGCACCTTAAGAAGCGATATTCAGATGCTGATGAAAATTTATTTTGATTATGTAATACTGGATGAATCGCAGGCAATAAAGAACCCCTCTTCAAAAGTTACCAAAGCAGCGTGCCTACTAAAGGCGCGAAACCGGATATGCATGAGCGGTACACCATTACAGAACAATACTTTTGATATTTATGCTCAAATGAATTTCTTAAATCATGGCTTGCTGGGTAGCGTGGAATTTTTCAGAAATGAATTTTCAACTCCTATTGACAAGTTTGGTGACCAGGAACAAAAGGATCATTTAAAGAAATTGATCTATCCTTTTATCCTGAGAAGAACCAAAGAACAGGTTGCCAAAGATCTTCCTGAAAAAACAGAAACTATTCTCTTTTGTGAAATGGAAGACAGGCAGCGAAAAGTATATGAAGCTTATAGAAACGACTACCGCAGTAAAATTTTGGGGGTAATAGATGAACAGGGAGTTAATAAATCTCAACTCACTATTTTGCAGGGATTAATGAAATTAAGGCAAATATGTGATAGCCCAGCGATTCTGAATGAAGATGAAAAATATCCTAATGATTCAATAAAGCTCGAAGAACTTACACGCGAAATAACAGAAAATATCGGCGAACATAAAGCATTGATATTTTCTCAATTCCTGGGAATGCTTTCTTTGATAAAACAAAAATTGGTAGAAAATAATATTGAATTTGAATATTTTGATGGTAGTACTCCGCCTTCCGAAAGGGAAAGTGCTATTCAGAATTTTCAGACAAATGAAAATTGCAGGGTTTTTTTAATTTCACTAAAAGCAGGAGGCGTTGGGCTTAACTTAACCGCTGCCGATTATGTATATATAGTAGATCCATGGTGGAACCCTGCTGTGGAACAACAAGCTATAGACAGGACACATCGTATCGGGCAGACAAAAAATATTTTTGCTTACCGAATGATTTGCAAGGATACGATTGAAGACAAAATATTACAATTACAGGAACGCAAGCGTATCCTTGCAAAAGAATTGGTTTCGGATGACCAGACCTTTGTAAAAAGCCTGAGCAAAGAGGATGTAGAATATCTTTTCAGCTAGTAGTGTAAGATGTGGGATGTAAGATGGAAAGAGAAAAGATGTAAAAGAAAAAAGGAAAGAGCAAAGATTTAAGATGAAATAAAATCTTTCAATCTTTGAAATTCTCTTTTGTTGCCTGATTCAAAAAGGGCTACAAAGCTTTTAGCAATATGGCTGAAAAAAATTGACAAAGCCGATTTGCTGTGGTAATCTTGATGTTTCATAGTTGTGGATTTAGAATAAAAAAATATTTTTTGTTTATTTAAAATAAATCATAAAAAGGCAATTTTGCAATAGCATATTCACTCCATTGTATCAGTCGTAAATTCCACAAATCTTAATACAACCAGCGCCTAATCCATTTTCTTTTATCTCATTGTTTCATGGTGTGTGTGCTTACTTTTTGATTTATTATAATGCTTCGTATTATAATAATAATCAGGATTTTGAGTAAGTTTCCAAATAAAGTTTCTCAGTACATGTCCAATAAAATAAACAGGATCTTTATGGTTTTTAATATTCATAATTATGGCATTGGAAAAGAATAACGCAAGGAATTATGAATTATTGTATTATATAAATGGATATTTTTTGTTAAAGAGCGTTTGGCCATATTTAAATATCTGGCGCAGATCATTCGGGCAGGTAACTAATAACCAGGATTCTGTATTTATCGGATTTGATTTAGGAAAGAGGTAACAGGTTTCCGGTTATTTTATTTGATTTTCTTTTTTAACAAAAAAAACCGCCATAAAATGGCGGTTCAAAAAAAGTAATTGGAACAACTTTTTTATGCTTTTTCAAAGTGTTCTGCAGCTTTTTTCCAGTTTACCACATCCCAGAAAGCTTTCAGGTAATCACCTCTTTTATTTTGATATTTTAAATAATAAGCATGCTCCCACACATCACAACCTAATACCGGAGTGCATTTGCATTCTGCCACATCCATTAGCGGATTGTCCTGGTTAGGAGTAGAGCATATAGTTAATTTGCCATCCAATACGCCGAGCCATGCCCATCCGCTTCCAAATCTTCCTGCGCCGGCAGCATTGAATTTTTCTTTCATTGCATCGAGTGAACCAAAAGCTTCGTCAATTGCTTTTGCTAATTTACCCTCAGGTTTTCCGCCACCTTTTGGGGATAATATTTCCCAAAAAAAACTGTGATTCCAATGACCACCGCCGTTATTACGAACTGCAGGGCTAATTTTCCCGGCATTTTTTAATAATTCCACAAGAGATTTATTTTCATTCTCTGTTCCTGCAATTGCTTTATTGAGATTGTCCACATATGCCTGGTGGTGCTTATCGTGATGAATCTGCATGGTTAACTTGTCAATTTGTGGCTCAAGCGCATCATAGTCGTAGGGCAGAGCCGGTAATGTAAATGCCATAATATTTATAAATTTTAAAAAGTGAGTAATTAATTTTAAGTTACAAATTTACTTAATGTATATTATAAAAACCTGTTTCTTATTTACTTAAGAAAAAAATATCGTTTTCCGTAAATACAAAATAGATAAACATAATAAAATGGGGTGATGCAAAAAATAAGCCAACCCTTAACAACCATAATTTTACAGAATAATATAATAAATCAATATTTAAAAGACTATCTCCTCCTTTTAAAAAAGTCTTTCAACAGTATTACACATTCTTCTGATAAAATATTTTTTACAATTTCAGTTTTTGGATGTAATGGATTTTTGGCATTAGAATTAAGTAAAGAAAGGCCTCCATGTTTGGAATCAGGCGATCCGTAAACCAGTTTCCCTATTTTGCTCCAATACAGTGCTCCGCAACACATGGTACAGGGTTCTATAGTTACATAAATTGTTGCATCGGGTAAATATTTGGCCCCTAAAAAGTTAAATGCAGAAGTAAGTGCAATAATCTCCGCATGAGCTGTAGCGTCATTTAATTTTTCTACCTGGTTGTAACCACGGGAGATTATTTTTTCCTGCATCACTATTATTGCGCCTATCGGTACTTCATCCGCTTCCAGTGCTTTATTTGCTTCTTTGAGCGCCTGGTGCATAAAATGCTCATGGGTTGGAACCATTTATTTGATTTTTTTTAAATAACAAAGTTAATCATGATTCCTTTGCTGAAAATAAGATTGTTTCTCTTTTCATTCTTATAAAAACAAATGATCTATATTTATTGTAAATTGGTATTCCTCGTTTGACTCAATGCGGCGGAAACAAATACTAAAATGAACTTCATCAGAAAAATAATAAAAGCCATTTATCCTATACAAATGGGAGTTTCTAAACTAACAGGAATTGGTATTCACATTGCTGAAAATAAAAATGAAGTTGTCGCTAAAGACAGTTTTTATTCATTGAAAGCAATTATGAATAATGGAGAAGAGATTTCTTTTGAAAAATATAAAAATAAAAAAGTTCTGATTGTAAACCTGGCAAGCCAATGTGGTTTTACGCCCCAATACGCCCAACTCGAAAGTTTACACACGAATAATAAGGACATCATTATTTTAGGGTTTCCTGCAAATAATTTTGGAGCACAGGAACCAGGCAGCGATGATGATATAGCCAATTTTTGTAAATTAAATTACGGCGTTTCATTTCCCATCTTTAAAAAAAATGATGTGAAAGGAAATTCCAAACAACCGGTGTATGAGTGGCTGACCGATAAAAATAAAAATGGCTGGAATATTTTGGAACCTCAATGGAATTTTTATAAATATTTAATTGATGAAAAAGGAAATCTCTCCAAGGTTTTTTCTTCTTCTGTATCTCCATTAAATATCAGGTTATAAAAATCTATACTGCACATTTTTCGTGATAATTGATCAGTTCAATGGGAACTTTTTCAAATTCATAACCTGAATATTTATCTACAATTTCGTCAAGCACTTCCATGATTTCATCTATTTCTCTTGAGGTTACGAGTTTTGTGCGATATTCTTTTATGCCGGGCATTCCTTTGAGATAATTGGTATAATGTCTGCGCATTTCATTGATGCCAACTACAGGGCCTTTCCATTCAAAAGACTTTATTAAATGTTTTTTGCAAACCGCCACTCTTTCTTCTGTTGTAGGTGGAGGAAGCATTTCTCCCGTTTTTACATAATACGATATCTCATTAAATATCCATGGATAACCAATGGCCGCGCGACCTATCATAATGCCATCCACGCCATAACGGTTTTTATATTCCAATGCTTTTTGCGGAGAATCAATGTCGCCATTTCCAAAAACGGGTATCGTAATTCTTGGATTTTCTTTCACTTTTGCAATCAGTTCCCAGGCTGCGGTTCCTTTATACATTTGTACGCGTGTACGTCCGTGAATAGACAGAGCCTGAATCCCCACGTCCTGCAGGCGTTCAGCAACTTCTTCAATATTTTTAGTGTCTTCATCCCAACCTAATCTTGTTTTTACTGTTACAGGTAATTTTGAACTTTTTACAACGGCATCAGTAAGGCGTATCATTAACGGAACATCTTTTAAAACGCCCGCACCTGCACCGCGACAGGCTACTTTTTTTACAGGACAACCAAAGTTAATATCCAAAAGATCAGGATTGGTTGCATCTACAATTTTGGCTGCAAGCGATAAACTTTCTTCATCACCGCCAAAAATTTGTATGCCTACCGGTTTTTCATAATCGAAAATGTCTAATTTCTTTTTGCTTTTAATAGCATCGCGTATCAATCCTTCACTGCTTATAAATTCAGTGTACATAAGGTGCGCGCCATTATCTTTACACACCGCGCGAAAAGGTGGATCACTCACATCTTCCATCGGTGCGAGCAATAATGGGAATTCAGGAAGTTGTATATTACCTATTTTGATCAAAGTGATTGATTAAATATAAAAATCTTAGTTATTTGTTTATTTACTGATACCTTGTTTTCTTCTTTTAAAAAATTTTGGCTGTAAATTTACGAACTTAAAAATGAGAATAGAATGATTGACCGAAATTCAAGAAACTTTAGCTTCTCTTCACAGTTGGGTATTTTATTAGGGCTGATAGGAGCCGGGCTTATTATAGGAACTTTGATTTCTGCCGGAGTATGGATCGGGATGACAGGAAGACCCATTTTATCCATGGCAAGTGACATTATGAATCCAAAATATTATAACGCGGTCATGTGGATGCAGGCAATATCTACTTTCTTTATGTTTTTTTTACCTGTATATTTTACTGCTCTGATATGCTATCGGGACCCACTAAAATTCATAGGATTTAATACTAATATCAATTACAGGCAGATTTTAATTGTTTTGGCTATCCTTTTCCTTACGTTCCCTTTATCAGCTGCTTTGGCAGAATTAAATAAAATCATCCCCATCTCAAAAGCGTGGCAAGTAAAATTTACGGCGATGGAAACTTCCCGCCAGGACCAGGAGGCTGCCCTTATCAATATCAATTCTTTTTCGAAGTATATACTTTCAATGATAATTATTGGTTTACTGCCGGCGATTTTTGAAGAAGTTTGTTTTAGGGGAGGCTTGCAGAATATTTTGAGGAGATGGTTCAAAGGACCGTGGATAGCTATTATTGTGACATCTGTTATTTTTAGCGCAATCCATGCTTCTTATTATGGATTTTTAGTCAGGTTTGCCCTGGGCGTAGCTCTTGGATTGGTTTTTTACTACAGCGGAAGTCTTTGGCTTAATATACTTTTCCATTTTTTATATAATGGATTACAAGTTACAGCGCTGTATTTTGCCGGCATGCAGGGAAATAAAAATACAAAAGACATAGAAGAGAATTTTCCTTTATGGGCCGGGGTAATCGCTCTTGTTTTAATTATCTATGCTTTTATAAAATTCCGGCAAATCTCATTATTGCAACAACAGAAATATGTAATGCCACCGGAAGATCCGGATGATTTTCACAACTGGATAACCAAAGAATCTTAAAATTGATCAATGGCTTTTGATACCCAAACTTTTAAAACGCGTACCCTCACAGCTATAGTTTTTGCTATTGCCATGTTAGTAGGATTATTGTGGAACAAATGGAGCTTTATTATTTTATTTACATTGATACATTTTGGCTGCTGGTATGAATTTATCAAATTGCTTAAAAAAATTGATCCGGTAAATTATAAGATAAAAAGTTTATTGGGATTATTTTATATAACACTGCCAATTGTTTTAATGATTATTATGCGAACTCAAAATCATCATGATCAAAATGATAATTATTTAAAAATAATTCCCTGTGGAATTATTTTTTCAATATGGATCAATGATACAATGGCTTATGTGGTAGGTTCATTTATTGGTAAAAATCCTTTGTCAAAAATTTCTCCCAAAAAAACCTGGGAAGGAACACTTGGCGGTATTATTCTTTGTATAATTGTAATCACATTGATTGGATATTTTACAAAATATTATTCAGTTGTTGACTGGATCGTTATCAGTTTATTTTGTGCAACATTTGGCACTTTGGGAGATCTTTTAGAAAGTAAACTGAAACGAATGGCATTTGTAAAAGATAGTGGGACATTAATGCCGGGGCATGGAGGTTTTTTGGATCGCTTCGACTCTTTGTTGGTGGCAATACCATTTGTGTTTGTATATTATTTTTTGTTTATAGGGTGAATAAAATAAAACTACCTCCCTGTTAATTTTTTATATTTGTAATTAAACCAAGCTGATGAATATTCATAGAGAAGGTTACAAAACCATTGCGCTTTGCGCTTTGATCTTTGGTGCCATTAATATTGTTTTCTTTTATTTCTTCAGCGCTTCCATGCCTGTAGTTTCATGGATTGTTTTTAGTGTAACCTTGATTGTGCTCTTGTTTATCGTTTCATTTTTCAGGTCTCCAAAAAGAAATTGCACGGTAGCACATCACCAGGTAATTTGTCCTGCAGATGGGAAAGTAGTAGTGATAGAAGAAATGACAGATTCAGAATACTTTAATGACAAACGATTACAGGTTTCTATTTTTATGAGCCCCGCTAATGTGCATATTAACAGGATTCCCATGTCAGGGAAAGTAGCCTATAGCAAATATCACAAAGGAAAATATTTGGTAGCATGGAGCCCAAAATCTTCTACTGAAAATGAAAGACATTGCGTGGTAATTAAAAGTGACAGCGCCGAAATTTTGGTAAAACAAATTGCCGGGGCGTTAGCAAAACGAATAGTAAATTATCTTACTGTAGGTCAAAGAGTAGAACAAGGAAAAGAAATGGGATTCATAAAATTTGGTAGCCGTGTGGATGTGCTGCTTCCGGTAGGTACCCAATTAAATGTAAAACTCAATCAGCAGGTGAAAGGCGGCGTAACGGTTTTAGCAACTATTGATACATTTATTCCTGTTGCCGAAGTAACAGCTCTTGAAGAAGAAAAATAAATGTTCCCATCAATTTTCAGTACATCAGCAAACAAAGAAATAATTCAATTTTCTATTTTTCTAAAAAAAGGTTCTTTTAAATTGGATCGAAAATAATCAACTTCAATTCTTAAGTTTTCACAGCTAAGAAACAAAAAAAGAAGATTTTTATTCTTTAAGAAGCAAAAAAGGAATCCTAAAAATTTTAAAAGGCAGATAATATATTTTTTGAATTCAGTAAAGATTTCAGTAGATTTAAAATACACTAATTCATTTTTATGGCCAATTCGGTAAGACCTCTGGGAGAGGATAAAATCATTAACAAAATTTATTTCATTCGTAATTTCAAAGTAATGTTAGACTTTGATTTGGCAGCAATGTATTTGGTGGAAACCAAGCAATTGAAAAAGGCAGGTGAGAAGAAATATTGAACGTTTTCCTGAAGATTTTATGTTTGAATTGAATAAGGAAGAATATGATTCTTTAAGGAGCCAATTTGGCACCTTAAAGCGTGGCGCTCTATTTTACTAAAGTTGGAACAAGTGGAAAAAAATATGATAAAGCAAGACGGTAAAATGAAAAAATATGATGAGGATATTCAGATAATCTTTAACGCTTTAAAACAATTATTAAATCCACCCCAACAACCGAGACCGCGAATAGGATTTAAACCATAAAAAGTTAATTGAGTTTATTTTGTAGAGCAAGATTGTTATCCAAAGTATCATTATTCAAAATTGCAAAAGAAATTATTTAATAGTTATCCCTTAAATATTATTGAAAGTAACAAAAAATAGATTATACTTTTTTTCATTGAAGGAAATTGCAAATAAGATAAATATTAGTTGTAAATCATTTTGCAGAATCATTTTTAAAAATGATGTTTTAATGCGACTTTTATAAAAAAAAATTGAATGGAAATACAAGCTGACCGTAAGAATTTGAACCATACCCATATCGAACTTTTTAAAAAAATATGCGGCGAAAAAAATGTAATAACCAACGAAATAGAATTAAATGATTATGCTCATGATCAAACCGAAAATCTGCATTTCATTCCCCAGGTTGTTTTGAAAGTGTGCACTGCAGAAGAGATTAGTGAGATCTTAAAAATCTGTAATAAAAATAAAATTCCGGTGACTCCAAGAGGAGCTGGAACAGGACTTAGTGGTGGTGCATTGCCCCATTTAGGTGGCGTTTTAATTAATACGGAGCGGATGAATTCTATTTTGCAAATTGACGAAAATAATTTGCAGGTAATAACGGAGCCTGGTGTAATTACTGAAGCGCTCCAGGATTCTGTCAAAGAAAGAGGATTGTTTTATCCGCCTGATCCGGCAAGTCGTGGCTCTTGTTTTATCGGAGGAAATATTTCTGAAAACAGCGGCGGACCCAAAGCATTAAAATATGGTGTGGTAAAAGATTATGTTTTGAATCTTGAAGTAGTATTGCCTACCGGCGAAATAATTTGGACCGGCGCCAATGTTTTAAAAAATTCTACCGGTTACAATTTGACACAACTTATCGTGGGCAGCGAGGGCACTCTCGCAATTGTTACTAAAATAGTTTTGAGATTGATACCGCTTCCAAAGTATGATCTTTTAATGCTGGTTCCTTTTAAAAGCCTGGAAAAAGCAAGTGAGGCCGTGAGCGCTATTTTTATTGCGGGACATACACCAAACGCGCTTGAATTGATAGAAGTAGAAGCGCTCAAAATAGTAAGTCGTTTTGTTGGCAGTACTTCTGTTCCTGTAACAGATGATATGGCTGCCCACCTGATCGTAGAAGTGGATGGCAATCATTTAGATACTTTAATGCAGGAAATGGAATCCATATCCAATGTACTGATGAAGTTTGATTGCGGTGAAATTTATTTTGCTGATGATAATGCACAAAAAGAAGAGCTATGGAAACTGCGCCGCCGTGTGGCAGAAGCTGTGAAGATAGATGGCTTTACCATTGAAGAAGATACGGTAGTGCCACGTTACCAGCTTCCGGCATTAATTAATGGTGTGAAAAAATTAGGAATTCAATATGGCTTTAAAGCGGTTTGCTATGGTCACGCTGGCGATGGCAATTTACATATCCGGATTAAAAAAGAAGGAACCACTAATAGCCAGGATGATCCTGAAATTATTGAATCCCTTCGGGCATTATTTATTTTGGTAAAAGATTTGGGAGGCACTATAAGCGCTGAACATGGTATCGGTTTTGTTCAAAAAGGCTTTATGGATATTTTTTTCAGTGAAAAACAACTAGATCTGATGCGGGGAATAAAAAAAGTTTTTGATCCTAATAATATTTTAAACGCAGGAAAAATATTCGATTTGGCGTCTAAACGACATTAACGAATCATTAGAAAATGGTTCCCTTAATTTCGTTATCAAATTTATTAATCAATCCTGAACCCTAAAATAAATATTATGAAGAAAGCGATTGTCCTCTTATTATTGCCCTTATGTTTTCATGCCAAAGCGCAAAATGCAACTCAAAATGCAGATGAAAACACTGATGTAAAAAAAGGGTTTCAAAAAGATAAATTATTTACCGGCGGAAGCCTTAACCTGGGGTTTGGAGATGGTTCTACCCAGTTAGGGATTGCTCCTCAATTTGGGTATAGCATTACAAATTGGGCTGACGTAGGTGTCACCGCAAACTTGAATTATATATCACAAAGGGATTATAATGAATACGGAGACAAATTACGGCAAACCACTTATGGCCCGGGTGCATTTGTAAGGTTATTCCCATTGAATTTTCTGTTTGCCACTGCAGAATATCAATTTAATTTGATTCATGAAAGATACATACCTGCACCTGGAAGCAGTAGTTTTGTACCTTATTCCGGTCATACAAATGCAAGTAGTTTATTAATAGGCGGAGGTTATGCGGGCGGAAGACAGCCCGGGAGTAATACGTACTACTTTCTTTCTATTACCTGGGATGTACTGGGCGACCCGAATTCACCTTATGTAGATGGCTTAGGGCGTAGCGTCCCTGTGATACGTGCAGGTTATAATATTGGTTTATTCCAGAAAAGATACCGGAGATCTAATGATAATTATTATAACAGATCTAATGGTGATTATTATAATAGATGAGAAATGGGTAAAATATTTGAAAACAGGAATCCTTTATAATAGTTTGTTTGCCAGGGACTATACTGAAAAATAGTTGGCAAAATCAGCTGGAATATTGGCTGGATAATGATTTGAAAGAAGTTTACTGAAACCAGTTTTGGTAAACTTCTTTTATCTTATTAATGTAACGCTTCCCTTCTTAAAAATTATATTTCCCAAATAATCTACCCCATCTGCCATCCACACAAATACACCCGGATCTTGGGGAACACCTTTGAAAGTGCCATCCCAGCCATCATTGATAATACTGGTGGAATAAACTAATTGGCCAAGTCGATTATATACCCTAAAGAATTTTAATGATTTTATTCCAACAGGAATTGGCCTGAAAATATCATTTAAACCATCACCATTGGGAGTAAATGCATCGGGCACATATAAATCAGGCTTTATTTTATAAACTGTTACATCGATTGTATCTGTAGAAGAACATCCTGCTGCACTTTGAACTAGTAAAACATATTGCTGACTTTCTGACAAGATCGCTACCGGATTTGCAATATTAGGATCATTCAAACCTGTGGGGGGAGACCATAAATAAAATTGGGCGCCGGTACCATTTAATTGCAATGGCTGATTTACAACAATAGAAGTATCTCTTGGTCCTGCATTAGCTACTATTTTTTCTACATTTATGACAACAGAATCAAAGACCGGTTTAGGGCATCCCAATACATCATTTACCTGAACGACATAACGAATAGATACAGGCGGCGTAGATATAGGGTCCGCAATATCAGGATCATTTAAAAAATTAGGAGGTGACCATACATAAATACTGCCTCCAGTTGCATGCAACTGATAGCTTTCTGGGAAACAAATAGTAGTATCATTTCCTGCATTCGCTTTTGGATATGGGATTACCTTTACATTAACGTTTCCAGGGGTATTGCATTTGCCAATACTTGCTACTACATGATAGGTGGTATTTGTGACAGGAACTACCTGTACATATTTTGCGGTATCATTAATGATAGTGGAAGCCGGCGTCCATAGATAATGCAACCCGTCGCTTATCGTATTGAAGCGGGCAGTATCCGTGAGGCAGATAGTAGTATCAGGATTCAAATTTAAACTTACTTTACTCACCACATTTACAAAAACAGAATCTGTTGCAATGCATCCACGGCTTTCAACCAAAGTAGCATAATAAGTAGTAGGGACATCAGGACTTATGAGTGGAGTAAAACTATTTACATTATTAATATCATAATCCGGAGTCCATGATACAGATCCTGTACCTATTGCTGTTAGTTGTATAGTATCAATGTTGCAAATAAGTGTATCATTGTTCAATTTAAAATCTGGCTTTGTTTTTATTGCAATCGTATCCGTTATTGATTTTTGGCAGCCTTTGCTGTTTGATACAGTTAACTCTACAGGGTACGAGCCTGCAGTGGTATATATGTAAGATGGATTTTTATTATTTGAAGTATCCGAAGAACTGGCAGGATCCCCAAAATTCCACGACCAGCTACTGACTAATCCATATTTTGAAGTTGTTTTATCAGCAAATAGTATAGATGAATTGATGCACTGTCCATCGGTATTAAAAGCAGGGGAAAAGCCAGGATACACTTTTACAATCTGAGTAGTGGAATCTCTGCATTCTTGTCCCGGGTTCACTACAAGTTGATAAACATACACGCCGGTATCGGAATATACATGGGTAGGGCTTGGTAAAGAAGAGGTATCGAAAGTACCTGTAGAAGGATCTCCGAAATTCCATAAGAAAGTAAGATTTAACGGAGAGGTATTGTCATTTGTAAAAGCAACATTAAAACTATCACAAATTACCGGCTTGGGATTTAATTGAGCCCCGGCGAAATTACAATCCGAAACATTGATGATAAAATCTTTTCGGTGCTCATTTATTAAAACTCCATCTCTGTAGGAAAGCACTTTTACTCCCAATACATATTTTCCTGATGGAGGCGCTATGCCGCTTATATATCCTGTTTGCGAATTAATAGTTGCCGGGATACCCAATGGTGAAGCGGCGGTAAACCCATTAACATAAATAACAGAATTATATGGTGGAGGCGCCGGATTGGCATTATTTGCATCTCTCATTATTCCTCCATCGTAAGCGCTGGCAAAAGAATACACCAATGAATCACCATCCGCATCAGTAGCATTGAACTGAAGTTTAAAAGGTTTGCCGCCACAAATAACATCAATGCTTGTTGAAAATTCAGGGGAATTATCTTTATATATGGCAGGCGGAATACTACAGCTAAAAGTAGAACCTGTTTCTACGCCATTAATGTTCATTACATTATTAATATCATCTACCCGGCAGCAGGTTTGAAATGAAGCAGTATATCCTGTAGAGTTATCTGGTAATTCTACAGTTAGCAAAAAAAGACCAACATGATAATCAAGGTTTGGAGCATTATTAATGCATGGTGGCAAAGGGTTTACTATTACAGAACTTTCGCTACTTTTTTGTACTACATAATAGGGATCAGGCCCTGCATATTGTTGACCATTATCATTATTGAAAATTCCGATATAGACTTCTGTGGGCATTGGCGCTGTACCCGGTGGCGCATTCTGATCACGAAATATTTTAAGCGTTATTAAATATTTACTCGTGTTTGGTGCAGAACCAACGCCTAAATAATTATAAAACATTTCACCACCAATAATATGATGCGCCTGGCAATTGATTACCAACAGCGAACCCAAAATTATAAGTAGTGTTTTTTTCATGAGAAATAAGAATGCAAATTACTTTTTATCAATGACAATTCTAAATGCAAAAGAGCATCTTTACACAATTGTTACATTGCTTAAATGGAGGGAATTATAATACATATTTAAGAAAATTTCTTAAATACATTGATGATAATTTACTTTCTTCCCACATACCTATATGGGCTGAATGTTGTAAAATATGCATGAACGAAAAAGCAGGAAGATGAATTTGCCTGAGAGAAATTTCTAAAGGGACAGCCTTATCATACTTGCCGGCTATAAAAAGAATTGGTTTTGAAAATGATTCCAAAACTGAAGTTCTGCAAGAACGCTTTATCATCGCTTCATAATACTGGATCAATGCTTCCGGTGAAATATTTTTAGAAATATTTATTAATTGTGCTATTAATTCAGGCCTTTCTTTTTGGGTTTGTTCCGAAAATAAATTTGGGATGGAAGTTTTTAAAAATGCTTCCGTACCATTTTTTTTAATAAACTCAATACCTTTTTTTCGCGTTGCAATTTTTTGTTCGTCATCTGCAAAAGCAGAAGAATGGAACAGGCCAAAAGAATTTAATAGTTCAGGATATTTTTCTGCAAACGCAAGTGTAATATATCCACCCATGCTATGGCCGACAAGTGAAAATAAATTGGTTGCTTCTTTTTTATTTTTTTTGATGACAACTTCATCTGCAATTGCTTTTACAACTTCTGCATAATCATTAAGCGTACATTTCCCATCCAGCATTTCAGATTGGCCACTTCCGGGAAGATCAGGAATTATTAAGAGAAAATTTTCTTTGAGATCATGCACCTGTTTATTCCAGATATTACCATCTTCAGCAAAACCATGCAGTAATAAAACTGGTTGTCCTTTGCCTTCAATGCGATAAAATATTTTTTTATTTTGAAATAAAATAAAAGGCATCGGTTTTATTTTTTTCTGAAAATATAAATAAAACTTCTGAATATAAGAATAGCAATAATGGGAATCAGCGCGGGATTCAAATGTTGTGGAACTAAAGCCCACAAGGCAATAAGAATAATATTAAATACGGAATAAAGAATAAAATATTTTTTAGCCCAGCTCTTTTTAGAATGAATATAAAAAGCTGCAACAATATTAGTAGGCCATGCCCATAACAAATTATAATTATCGCTGCACATAATATGGTCGGTTCCAAACCACATAAAGAGTAATAATATTCCCAACAACCCGGTTAAAAAAAATAAAAAGCCATCAAATGATGAAAGGAACTTTTGTATAAAAGTATTTTTTGAAAAGCTTAAAAATGCAATTAATACAAAAAGGCAAATAAACATAAAGAAAGGATGCGTTAAATTATCTTTTTTATTTTTTGAATGATCTATTTTATATAACGAATGTTTAAAGCTTACAAGCGGTTTAGAATTGATGGTAGAGCTATCAACTGTGTACATCAGATAGTCTGGTAAAAACATTACCTGGTAATGAGTAGTAACGGCATCCATTCTACTTCCCAATAAAATATCAATGCCTAATTTGCTCCATTGTTTATCATTATTATTCAGGTATTCATAAATGAGATCCCGAAACGTAGCCTTTCGATGTAATACTTTCCCAAAACGAACAGTTGAGTCTGAAGCTTTTTCGATAAGATCGCGTAGCCTGGTAGTACAATTATCAAACGTAAAATCATATTTATAACCACGGTTGTTTCCAAGCATATTTACCTGCAAAAGCATATTGATATTGGATTTTTCAGCACAGGTTAAATTTAAAACCTGCTCTGTAATTCCCCTGTTATCCTGCTGGTATTCTGCTTTAAAATCTTCAAAATTATCTGTTGATAAATAAAAAGGAAGTTTACCTCTAATAAATTTCAGATAGAAATCAGGCGTATCAAAATCGAATGTGCCGTAATTATAAACTATATCACTGTTACCAACGGTGTCGGTTACACGTAAAGCGCTATGCCCAAAGGTCGTGTATAAATCTTCTCCGGGTGTTGCGGTTAGAAGACTTATGCGTATATGACAGGAATCATTTTGAGCTAACAATTGCAGGGGAAGAAAAGATATCAGTGCAGTAAATGCAGCTAATTTTAAAGATTTTAGATAGGAAAATATCGGTTTCAAAAGAAGTGTTATAATGATGAATTAAAAATGATGAATTAATAATAGAATGTCTTTAGTCTATGCCTGATAACCATTTCGCAGTAAACAAATAAATATTCAAGATTCTTTTTTTCTGTAAAACAAACTAAAAACTATGAAACTACATTTACCTGCTGTAATTCGGCGCTTCCTTCGTGATCTCTACGTCATGTGCATGACTTTCACGCATTCCTGCATTCGTAATTTTTATAAAAGTTGCCTGTTGCAATGCCGGTATATCTTTTGCTCCGCAATATCCCATTCCTGCCCGCAGGCCGCCTGAAAACTGATGCACTACTTCGTGCAAATTTCCTTTGTATGCTATACGACCTTCGATACCTTCGGGTACAAATTTTTTGGATCCGTTATCGCCATTCTGAAAATATCTGTCACTGCTTCCTTGTGCCATTGCACCCAGTGAACCCATACCCCGGTATTGTTTAAATTTTCTCCCTTCATAAATAATTGTTTCGCCGGGACTTTCTTCTGTGCCTGCAAAAACGCCACCCATCATTACACAATTGGCGCCTGCTGCAATTGCTTTCACCATATCCCCTGTATATCTTATTCCTCCATCTGCAATGATGCCTACCTTAATATTTTTTAATGCAGCTGATACTTCCAGCAATGCAGTTATTTGCGGAACGCCTGCACCGGCAACTATTCTGGTGGTACAAATGGAACCCGGGCCAATGCCCACTTTTACTGCATCAGCTCCTGCGTCGGCTAATGCTTTAGCTCCACTTCCTGTGGCTATGTTGCCTGCGATAACGGATAATTTTTTGAAATCTTTTTTGATTTTTTTTAAAGCATCTATCACACCTTTTGTATGTCCATGCGCACTATCAAGGCAAACAACATCAACGCCCACCTGCTGCAATGCATCTACTCTGTCGCTGATATCGTTAGTGATGCCAATTCCTGCGCCCACAAGCAATCTTCCAAAAGAATCTTTAGTAGCATAAGGATGATTGTGTACCTGTAAAATATCGCGGTAAGTAATAAGGCCTTTTAATATTCCGTTTTTATTTACAACAGGTAATTTTTCAATTTTATATTTTCTCAGGATGATTTGTGCTTTTTTTAAATCGGTTCCTTCGGGAGCAGTAATTAAATTTTCATGAGTCATTAGCTCGCTCACTTTTCTATTCATATTATCTTCAAACCTAAGATCGCGGTTGGTTAAAATCCCTACTAATTTTCCATCTTTATCAATGATCGGGATACCGCCAATCCTGTTTTCTTTCATTAGTTTCAAAGCATCCCTGATCGTAGCATCCAATTTTAAAGTGATAGGATCCAGGATGAGACCGCTTTCGCTTCGTTTTACTTTGCGTACCTGTGCTGCCTGTTGTTCTATACTCATGTTCTTATGCAAAACTCCCAATCCGCCTTCTCTTGCCAAAGCAATAGCCAGGTTGGCTTCTGTGACGGTATCCATTGCTGCACTCAACATCGGAACGTTGAGTATTATATTTTTTGTAAGACTTGTAGTTGTATTTACATCCCGTGGTAATACTTCGCTATATGCAGGTACCAACAGAACGTCATCAAAGGTTAATCCTTCTCCAAATATTTTTTTTGCTGAAACGGAGGGTTTATTTATTGTTGCCATGCGCAAAGATATGAAAACAGATAAATTCAAAAAGTAGAAATCTTTGATAATTGTTGCTTTGCTGTTTGAGGTTCGATTGTTGAATTACTGAATTGTTGAATTGTTATTTGTGTACTTGTGTGGTTATTCAATAAGTCTGGCGGTCTCCGTCTGACTTATTGATGAAAAATGAAATACTGAATATTTGTTTGTTTATTGTAAAAAACAATTATGCAAGTTCGTGTAAACCTTATTTTAAATTTATGGGATCATTTTGTAAATTTTTCCTGGTAATGAAGTTACGATTCCCTGCATTTCCAGCATAAGCAATGCCTGTGCTACAGCGCTGCTGCTTAGTTTACTTTTAAAATATAATTCATCAATCTGGGCCTGCTCCTGTGATTGTAAAATATCAACTATTATTTTTTCTTCCGCAGAAAGCTCTATAAACAATTCCCTTTGCTTTTTGGGAGAAGATTTTTTGAGTTTTTTCCAACCCATGTTTTCCAGCAGATCATTGGCACATGTGATAAGAGCCGCCTTATTATTTTTGATAAGGTAATTGCAACCTTCGCTTTTTGTATCATCTGCCCTTCCGGGAAAGGCGAACACATCTTTATTGTATCCGTTTGCTAATTCTGCGGTTATTAAAGAACCGCCCTTTATTCCTGATTCTATCACAATTATGGCATCACTTATTCCGGCAACGATCCTGTTTCTTCCCGGGAAATTTTGTTTGTCGGGAATAGTGTTACTCCTGAATTCAGTAAGCAATCCGCCACATGAAATCATTTGCTTTGCCAAAGATGAATTTTGCGCCGGATAAACCCTGTCCAGTCCATGAGCTAAAACACCCACGGTTTTCAAGTTATTTTTTAAAGAATTTTTATGTGCGATACTGTCTATTCCGAAAGCAAGCCCGCTTACTATAAGTACATCTTCATTTTTCAATTCTTCAATTAATTTTTCGCAGATATTTCTTCCATATTCGTTATTATTTCTTGTACCGACTATAGCAATTATTCTTGATGAATTTAAATCTGAATTTCCTTTGTAATATAGCAATGGCGGGCTATCATAACAGTTAATTAATCTCTGAGGATATTCTTTATCTGTTATAAATAACGTGGTTATTTTATATTTTTTAATAAACAAAATTTCTTCTTCAGCCTTGCTGAAATCTTTGAAATATTTTATGGAATTGGCACGAATAGTTCCTATTCCTTCTATGGCTTCAAGAACTTTTTTAGGTGCATGAAAAATAGCTTCCGCACTTCCAAAATGATTCACTAATGCTTTTGCATTTACATCACCAATGTTTGGAATAAGAGTCAGCGCAATCTCGTAGAGCAGTTCTTTTTGCATGATAAAAATTACGATTGTAAAATAATTAAAAATTCCCTTATAATCTGGGAATCTCCAATTGTTTGCATCTGCAAAATAATAGTTTCTAAAATTGTTTGAATTGCTTAACAGATTTTTCTCGTTTCGTTTATTTCGTTTGTGTATCTTTGTTGGATAAACTTTTTAATATGGAAGCAGTAATAGAAAAAACGAGCAAAGAGGATCAGAGAATTGCCCACGCATCTATTTCTAAATTAAGCGAGGCCTCTCAAAAGATTATTAATAGTAGCAACACTTCTGTAAAAATAAAAATTGGAGAAAAAGATGGTTATTTAAATATTCCTAAAAAAGCCTTTGCGCTTTTATTTGACATATTGAGTAATATGGCCGAGGGGAAATCAATTACTTTAATTCCTTCTAATACCGAGTTGACTACCCAACAAGCAGCAGATATGCTAAATGTTTCCAGGCCACATTTGATAAAGCTTTTAGAAGAAGGCAAAATATTATTCAAAAAAGTAGGTACTCATCGAAGAATAGAATTAAAAAACCTTATCGCTTATGAGAGTAAACTTAAGCAAACCAGGAAAGAAAAATTGAATTTTTTAGCTAAACAAGCGCAAGAACTTAATTTAGAATATTACTGATTTATGCTTCCTCCTCTATAGTAATATTAGATGCGAATGTACTTTATCCTGCCCCACTGCGGGATTTCCTTTTGCAGTTAGCAAATCTTGAATTGTATCAACCGAAATGGACAGAACAAATTCAGGAAGAATGGATTAGAAATCTTTTATTGAAAAGGAATGACTTGCAAAGAACTTCTTTAGAAAAAACGCGTGATGCAATGAATGCAGCATTTCCTGATTCAAATATTTTCAATTATGAAGAGACAATTAGCAGCCTTTCCTTGCCAGATATTAATGACAGGCATGTTCTGGCTGCGGCCATTAAGATAAATGCTGATGTAATTGTAACCTTCAATTTAAAAGATTTTCCGCCAGCTTATTTAAAATCATTTGGGATTGAGGCGCAACATCCTGATCAATTTGTTTGGGATCTGATAAAGAATGATATTCAAAAATGTTTACTGGCGCTAAATAATCAAGTACAAAGTTTAAAAAATCCTCCAAAATCAAAAGAAGATGTTTTGAATGCATTGGTAAGATGCGGCCTGAATAATTCAGTTCGAGATTTAAAGAAATAAGTTGGTTTTAATTTTATAATTTTTAATCTATTTATCCCCTTCAGGGCGTAAGGGTAGTTTTTAATTACTCACCACACTTAATTCTGTTCTGCGGTTAAGCGCGCGTCCTTGTTCAGTTTCATTAGATGTGATAGGTTTTGCTTCGCCAAATCCTTTAAATGACAGACGCGCATTATTTATTCCTTTGTGGATTAAATAATTAACAACCGATACAGCGCGGCCTTTTGAAAGTATTAGATTGTCAGCAGGTTTGCCCACGTTATCAGTATAACCGCTTATTAAAATTTTCATATTTGGATTTTCGTTCATCAGTCTTACTACGTTATCCAATTCTGTTATTGATGCCGGTTTCAGATCGGTTTTTTTAGTATCAAAAAAAACATTTTTCAAGATAACTTTTGCATTGACCTCAATAGATTCCAACGGAATATCTGCTGTGAAAACTGAATCGGGCGATGTACCACTCATATCATAATTCTCTGAATAAAATAAGTATCCTTTTCTATGCACATTGAACGCATAATCTTTTCCTACGGGGAGCGTGATGAGATAATTTCCATCTTCATCTGTTTGTAACTTACTTACTATCTGGCGTGTATTCACATCCGTTAATATAACTGTGGAAGGCAGGCCTGCTTTGGTTTTTTCATCGTATACTTTTCCTTTTGCCCATAAAGTTTTCAGAGGTCGCAGATCTTTGCGCAACTCGAAAGTATAAATATCAAGTCCGCCTTTGGTATCTTTTCTGTCACTTGAATAATAAGCGGTTTTTCCGTCTGCGGTTACTATCATAGATCCTTCGTCGTCTATTGTGTTTATGGGATAACCGAGGTTTTCCGGTTTACTCCATTTACCATTGGGAAGTTTCCTTGTTACAAAGAGATCAGGTTTTTCGCTGTAGCCTGGAAGACCAGTAGAATTGAAATATAAAGTTTGATTATCGGCATGAATAAATGGTGTGCTTTCGTCGCCGGCTGTATTAATTTCGGGGCCGAGGTTTTCCGGTTCGCTCCAATATCCATTTTCATTTCTATGGCATACCCAAATATCTTTTCCTCCATAGCCGCCAGGTCTGTTGCTGCTGAAATAAAGGTCTTTTTTATCTGGAGAAAGCGAAGGGGTGGATTCCCAGAATTCAGAGTTTACATTTCTTCCCATGTTTTGAGGTTCGCTCCATCCATTTTTGGTGAGATAAGAAATATACAAATCGCAACTTCCAAATCCGTTAGGGAAATCGCACCCGGTAAAAACAAGCCAATTACCATCCTGTGAAATATTTTGCGCACCTACATTATAATCGGGCGAATTTATTTTTCCGGAAAGGGGGAATGCTTTTCCCCAGACGCCATTTATGAGATCGCTTTCATAAAAACTTTCTTTGTTATTCTGCCTTCTGGTAAAAATTAATTTTTTACCATCAATAGTAAGAGAAGGAAAATACTCCAGGGCAGCAGTATTAATACTATCGCCCAGGTTTTGGGGAGCAAAAACATATCCTGTGTCCGGATGATCTTTTGCATAATCAATAGCAAATTGATACGTTTTTTTTCTGAACTCTCCTGCTTTAATACTTCTTTCGTTCAGCTTAGGATTCTGAAGAAAAATATTTACCGCTTTTAAAGCATCGTTAAACCGGCCGCAGCCTGCCAGCGAAATAGAATACGGAAGTAAATAATAATTGGTGTAAACCGAGTCAAGTGAAAAGGCCTTTTCAAAATAAGAAACAGATGAAGTATAATCTTTCATATCTGCGTTTATGCCTGCCAGTGATAGATAAGCATCTACAAATTTGGGTTCGATCTTTAGTGCCTCATTGATCATTTTTATTGAGTTGACATAATCACCATTTTGTGCTTTATTAATGGCTATTTCATAAATTGTATTTGCCTTATGATCTACTTTGGCCGGATCATACCATTGGGATCTTGATTGTAAAAAACAGGATAATAACAGAACAAGAAGGAGCAATTTTTGCATGGGAGGAATTTAATTAAAAGTAAAACGAAATTCCCGTGTAATTATTTAAGGGGTTGTTAAGGTAGGGACAGGTCGTGGTTGTAGAGACAGGTTGCAACCTGTCTCTACAACGGCAGGTCGCGACCTGTCCCTACGGCACATTTATATATTTATGTATTTGCAGCGATAATTGCCATTTCGGATGTTCTTTGATATAATCAATTATCCATGGCGTTACTTTTTCAGAATTACTCCATTCAGGTTGCAAATACAATTTGCAGGATGAAGAAACTTTTGCAGCATATTTTTCTGCCCAAAGAAAATCTGATTTATTAAAAATAATTATTTTAAGTTCATTGGCTTTTAGAAGTATATCGGGTAATGGTGGTTTAAATTTTTTGGGTGAAAGGCAAATCCAGTCCCAGTTTCCGGTGAGAGGCGATGAACCGGATGTTTCCAGGTTGGTAGAAAAACCTTCTTTTTGTAATGTTTCAGTCAGTTCTACTAAATTATATAAAGTAGGTTCCCCTCCGGTTATTACTGCTAATCTTCCCGGATTTTCTTTTGCTTTATCAATTATTTCTCCGATGCTTCGGTAAGGATATAAATTGTTATCCCAACTTTCTTTTACATCGCACCAAACGCACCCCACATCGCAGCCGGCGAGCCTGATAAAGTACGCAGCTTTTCCCTGGTGAAATCCTTCGCCCTGAAGAGTGTAAAACGCTTCCATGACGGGTAATGCGGTTGTTTTATTTAAAGTAATTTCCAATTAATTTTTTTTAATTCACAATAATCAATAATCAATATTCAACAATCAACGATAAAACCTGTGCAGCAAACGAACATTTATCCAAGGTTTCAATATTTAATTCGATGAGCAATTTTCAATAGTAAAAACTTTCGCAGTAAACAAACCTCCTTGTTCGGCAGACAAACAAATATTCATGATTCATAGTTTTCTTTTTAGAAATAATACTGTTTCAAAAAACAATAAAACAATTCAGTTTTTTTATTCAATGATTAATGTAAACAGCAAATGAACCCCATCTGACTGTGTCTTTCGGGCAGGAAATAATTCAGATTCCTTTTTTTAATTTTCTTTAATACAAGCATTATAAGTATTCATCAGCAAAGCCGCGATGGTCATCAATCCTACACCGCCCGGAACCGGGGAAATGTAACTGCATTTAGAAGCTACATTTTCAAAATCCACATCTCCTTTTAATGCAAATCCACTTTTTTTTGTTTCATCTTTTATACGATTAATTCCGACGTCTATCACTACGGCATTTTCTTTTATCATATCTGCAGTTACAAATTTTGGTTTACCGATTGCTGCAATTATAATATCTGCCTGTTTGCAAATTGCTGGTAAATCTTTGGTACGCGAATGGCAAAGTGTTACAGTGGCGTTTCCGGATTTATTATTTCTGCTCAATAAAATACTTATTGGCGTTCCCACATTATTGCTTCTGCCGATTACGACCACATGTTTTCCTTCCGTTTGTATTTTATAATGCTGAAGCAACAGCAGAATTCCATAAGGCGTAGCAGAAATAAATGTTGGGAAACCAAGAACCATGTTGCCAATATTTACAGGATGAAAACCATCAACATCTTTTTCAGGAGAAATCTGCAGGATTACTTTCTTTTCAGAAATGTGTTTTGGCAGAGGAACCTGCACAAGAATGCCGTCAATATCTTTATCACTATTCAATTCATTAATTTTTTCCAAAAGCATTTCTTCAGAAATCGAACTATCATACCTGAACAATGAAGATTGAATCCCAATCTCTTTGCAGTTTTTTACTTTGGAAGCTACATAAGTTTCGCTCGCGGGGTCATTTCCTACAAGTATTGCGGCGAGATGAGGTATCTTTTTTCCATTAGATGCTAACGCTGAAATTTTATTTTTAATATCTTCTTTTATGGCTGCTGAAGCCACCTTTCCTTCTAATAATTGCATGAGGCAAAATTAAACCAGGTTGAGCGATTTTGTTGCTTTTGAATGATAAATTCAATATTAAATTTGATTTATAGAATTGTAAACAACGCTGCTTATCAATAAAACCAGTAAATAAGCAAAATTGTATCTTCTTAAACTTATGTTGAATAGCTAATTTTCATAACTCATAAAAGGAAGCCTGGTTCTATTTCACCAATGGATTAATTTGGATGGAATAAATTCACAAATTATTAATTCATGTTCGGATTCAATAAATACAACGGTATATTTTTTCTTAAAAGAAATGCATTTGTATCCAAAAATTGCCCGATAAGGATCTCTGCATATAGAATGTGATACATGATTATCAGCGATTCCTATAAAAAAATCATAAACATCATCGGAAAACTTATTGGCGGTAGTTACCAGACCTTTTGACTCTATAAACCATGCAATGGCTGCAATATTATCAGCGGCGGTTTGTTTTACGTTTATTTTTCGCCTGCCCATTTTTTAATTAGTTTTTTGCTATGTATTCGGGCCTCCTCAATCTCAAATATTTTTTCAGGGCTGGATTTCAATGCAGCTCGTTTCTGAAGTTCCTGATAATTCTTTTTAGGAATCAAAATATATTTCTTTTTATCTATTACTATTTCTGTCATAAAACAAGTTTAATTTCAAATTTACAAATAAATATTTTCTTCATTATAGAATTGATATTGGGTTTACTTTAATTTATATATTTGTTTAAATTACTTAAATTAAACTTTTGCTTTGAGAAAAATCTACCTTTTATATTTTTTTCTGTCGGGAGCAGATTATGCAAATGCACAATCCCTTCGAAAGCCTGTCGCAGCTTCTTATATAGGATTGGGCGCCTACAGCATCAACCATACAGATATATTTTCGATAACATCTAACCAGGCTGCGCTGGCTCAAATAAAAAATGCGTCTGTGGGAGTTTATGGTGAGAGGAGATTTTTATTGGCTGAAACAAATATGTATTCTTCAATAATAGCGATACCCTCCAAAGAAGGAAATTTTGCATTTCAGGCAGATTATTTTGGAAATAAAAATTACAATGAATCTCAGTTGGGAGTGGCTTATGCAAGAAGTGTCGGCACTAAATTAGACCTGGGAATAAAATTTAATTATTACTCATTTAGAATTCCGGGGTATCAAAATTCATCAACAGTAAATTTTGAAATCGGCGTTATTTGTCATTTTACTGAAAAATTAAATGCAGGTCTTCATTTTTATAATCCTGTCGGCGGCACATTATCCAAAACTGAAAATGAAAAACTATGTTCAGTTTATACATTCGGAATTGGATATGAAGCATCTGATGATTTTTTGATAAGTGCAGAAATTGTAAAAGAGGAAAATATGACCGTGAATGTAAATGCGGGTGTGCAATATAATTTTGCCAAACAATTTTTTGCACGCTTTGGAATTGCTTCACAAAATGAATCTCCTTATGCAGGCGCAGGCGTCAGTTGGGACAATTTTCGTATAGATATAAGTGCCTCTTATCATCCGCAATTAGGCGTAAGTCCCGGTTTAATGTTGATTATGAATTTCAAATCAAAAAAAGATTGAGAATAATTAATTATACAAAAAGTTTTTTCATAGCTCTGTATTTTATATTCAGTTCTGCAGGTAATCTCTATGCGCAGGAAATATCTGATGAATCAATAGAATCGCCATTTATTGAAGAACAAATGGAAAATCTTACTGAAGCAAATGAAGATGAAATAACAGAAGATGATTCTTATTTGCAGGAGATGCATCATTTTTTAAAACAACCTATTAATCTCAATTATGCTGATGCAGGGCTTCTTGAACAATTGCATTTATTAAGTCCTGTGCAAATAAGCAACTTGCTTTCTTACAGAAAATTACTGGGTAATTTTATAAATATTTATGAGATACAAGCTATACCAGGATGGGATTTGGATTTGATAAGACGTATAAAGCCATATATAACAGTGGTTCAAAAAACTGAAGTGTTCAGTTCTCTGAATAAGAGATTTCGAAACGGGAATAACACTTTATTAATAAGAGGAACGCAGGTACTTGAAAAATCGAAAGGTTATCTTTTAGACAGCAGCGTAGCAAAAAATTATTATCCCGGAAGTCCTCAGAAAATATTGCTTCGCTATAAATATAGATTTGGTAACCTGTTGCAATACGGCGTTACAGCCGAAAAAGATGCGGGTGAACAATTTTTTAAAGGAGCACAAAAAAGTGGGTTTGATTTTTATTCCGCTCATTTTTTTATCAGGAATTTAGGAACTATCAAATCTCTTGCTATAGGAGATTTTTCAGTAAATATGGGACAGGGATTAACACAATGGCAAAGCCTTGCGTTTAATAAAGGCGCTGAAATTATCAATGCCAAAAGGCAGTCTGATGTTTTGCGTCCTTATAATTCTGCAGGGGAAATAAATTTTAACAGAGGCGTGGGAATTACTTTACAAAAAAATAATTGGGAAACCACCGGATTTGTAAGTTACAGGAGAGTGGATGCTGGCTTTAATGTGGACACACTCAATTTTGATGATTACGTTTCTTCTTTGCAAACATCAGGATATCATCGAACCAACAGCGAAATTGTCGGAAAGGGCGTCCAGGGGCAATTAAGTTTTGGAGGAAATATTTCATACTCGATTGAAAGATTTCATTTAGGAGTTAATGCGGTGCATTACAATTTTGAGCATACTATTACCAAAGCAGATTATCTCTATAATAAATATTCTTTATCAGGAAAACGGGCTGGAAATTATAGTGTTGATTATAGTTATACTTATAAGAACATGCATTTTTTTGGCGAGGCCGCTGCTGATGAAGATTTTGATAAAGCATTTGTTAATGGGTTACTCATCAATACTGATTCGCGCGTGTCAATGAGTTTTTTGTACCGCAATATTTCACGTGCATACCAATCATTATATTCCAATGCATTTACCGAAAATACATATCCCACTAATGAGAGCGGTTTTTATTCGGGGATTACTATCACGCCAAATGATTTTTTGAGATTAGATGCTTACTCAGATTTCTATCATTTTCCCTGGCTGAAATACAGGACAGATGCGCCTACATCAGGGAATGATTATATGATTCAGCTTACTTATAACCCAAATAAACAAGTTGAAATTAATGCAAGGTACCGTACTGAAAAAAAGCCTATCAATTACAATCCCGACAATACCACTCTAAATCCTGTAACAGGACGACCGAAACAAGGATTCAAGACTCAGTTCAATTATAAAATAGATACCCGGTTTACTTTTCGTTCAAGAGTTGAATTATCATGGTTTGATAAACGTGGCGAAAAGCCACAAAATGGATTTCTGACTTTTGCCGAGTTAGTTTATAAGCCAATATTTAAGCCGTTCTCAGGGAATATAAGATTATCCTACTTCGAAACAGACGGCTATGATAGCCGCATATATACTTTTGAAAAAGATGTTTTGTATGGATATTCCATTCCTGCCTTATTTGATAAAGGGTATCGTTATTATGTAAATGCGAATTATGATTTTTCGAAAAAATTATCAATTTGGATGAGATTTGCACAAACGATTTATCCTGAAAAAAATACTATCGGTAGTGGTCTTGATCTAATCAATGGAAATAAAAAATCGGAATTAAAAATGCAATTGATTTATAGTTTCAATTGAAAGATTCTTTTGAACACCTATTTCCTCTTCTTTTTCAAATATTCTCTTTGTTATTCCCTAAGTTTTATTGGTTTTTTAAATTCTGAATTCAATCTCTCTTTTTAAGGTTTTTTTTTTGGAAAATGATGTACAGAAGGAAAAGTATTGTCACATAAAAGTAATTTTCTTGTATTATTTTAATACAATAATCTAAATATTTAAAGAGTTAGTTATTTTTTCAAAGGCAAAAAAAATGAAATTTTGAATGAAATTTATGAAAAGTATTTCGATCTTTTCGTGTAATTAATACATACTTTGTTTTAAACAGAAAAAGGCCAAATGCAATACTGACAAAGGTTGTGAAACTATTAAAGAATTTATCGTTAGAATTTTCCTTCCAAATATATAAGTAATACAATTTTACAAATTAGTAAATCAGGCATGATTATTTTTTTGATAAAAAGCATAAAAAAATAGAATAGTCATATAAATGTAAATTCTTTATAAAAGTGCAGCGCAATTAAAAAAATAGTTGTCCATTCGTAGGATAAGAAGATTTAACTTAATAAAATCATAAAAATTATAGGGTCCAAATTCTGACAACTCCAAAACATTTATATAAACTTTCTAAAACAAAAACTCACATGAAAAGAATAATAGTACTTTTTAGTGCTTTAATGCTAAGCGGAATATTAGCATCTGCTCAGGACCATTCTGTGAAGGGCCACGTTAAAGGTCCTGATGGAAATCCGGTGCCAGGCATTACAGTGCAGGTGAAAGGGTCCAACACCGCTACTGCTACTAATGCAAACGGGCAATTCGAATTAACGGTTCCTTCCAATTCTACTCTTGTTTTTACCGGAGTAGGTTTTGAAGAGCAAAGTCTCAAAGTCGGTGATCGTTCTTCATTAGATGTAACATTGGGATCAAATGCTAAAAGCCTTAATGAAGTAGTTATTACTGCATTGGGTATTAAACGAGAGGCCAGGTCTTTGGGTTACAGTACTACCACTGTAAGTTCTGATGATCTTAATAGATCAAAGCCGGTGAATGTGGCTGCGGGTTTAATAGGCCAGGTATCCGGAGCTCAGGTAAGCATAATTAATAATGGCGTTGATCCCGAGGTTCGTATTCAGTTGCGCGGTGAAAGACATATTAATTCAGACAATCAACCACTCATCTCAGTAGATGGAATGATAGTGAGAAGTGACTTCATAGCAACTCTTAATCCCGAGGATATTGAAAGTGTTACTATCCTGAAGGGAGCAAGTGCTGCAGCATTATATGGCTCAGAAGCTACAAATGGAGTAATGATAATTACAACCAAAAGAGGGAGTAAAAACGGAAAACCTTCGATTTCATTAACTCATACCCAAACCTTTGAGAGAATGGCTTATTTCCCTGCTCTTCAAACTACGTATTCAGGTTATGGCGGCGAAGCTGGAACATTCTTTGCAGGTACACCTTACCAGTTTCAGGCTACTAATCCTTATACAGGGTTTACAAATTATATTCCTTTTGAAAACCAGCAGTATGGGCCACCCTACAATGGCAATCCTGCCAATGGTTACATAGGTTCTCCGACTCAGGATGGGAAGGTATATCAAGTTCCTTTCACCTCTCCAAAAGAGAGTCCGGCTCAACAATTTTTTCAAACAGGTATTACTACACAAACAGATCTTTCTATTTCAAGTGGGGATAGTAAAAACTCAAATTATTTAGGCTTGCAATATGTGAACGTAAAGGGGACAATGCCGAAAGATATAGCACAAAGAGCAAATTTCAGATTTGGAGGGAAAAGGACACACGGAATATTTTCTTACGATTATACAATGAATTATTCTTACAAGCATAGCAACCAGGTAGGAGGCGATTATACTTTGGGTTGGCCCGTTTATTGGACCTTACTAAATACAATGCCTAATGTGCCAATCAATAGTGCTCAATTAAAAAATTGGGAGGATCCAACTTCTTTTGGCAATGCAAGCAATTATTCAAATGCATATTATATAAACCCCTGGTGGCAGGTAGCTAATGCACGAAATGATGACAAGAGCGATAACCTGGAAGGAGTAATGAACATGAGTTTGCAGCCGGCAAAATGGATTAATATAAGTTACCGCCTGGGTGCACAAGTAACGAATGAAATTTGGAAAGACTACCGTAATGCTGTTACATTTACCCCCTATGCTATGTCTGACCCATGGGGAGAATCTGCAACACCAAAGAATGGTAATATACCCGGTGCTGTTTGGGATCAAACTGAATTGTTTAAGCGTATTCAGCAGGACTTTTTCATAACACTCAATCATAGTTTTGGAAAAATTGATGCTAATCTTATATTGGGAAATACTATATGGCAAAGAAGTAGTAGTACACAAACCCAATCTGTAGGGGCGACTAATGGTAGTACCATATATGATGGAAATGGAGGATCACCGCAGTCTCAGAAGAATAATCTGATCATACCCGGCTTGTATAATATAGATTATAGTGCAGGTATTCCCGCTGTTGGAAGCAATCTCAGTGTAACCCGTCTTATAGGCGCATTCGCAGATCTTACCTTGGGGTATAATAATTCTCTTTTCCTTCATGGTAATTTCCGTCGCGACTATTCTTCCCTTTTAGCACCCGGTCATAATAGCTATAATGTTTATGCCGTAGATGCTTCATGGGTTTTTTCTGAAAATATAACTGCTTTAAAGAATAGCAGGGTTTTTACGTATGGTAAGATCAGGGGAGCATATAGCGAAACCGGTCAGATAACTCTTAATCCATACCAGACTGTCAACACATTTGGTGTAACCGGCGGATATCCCTATGGCGGATTAACTTCTTTATCTTTGAGCGGGACATATAATAATCCTGCCAATGTGCCGGAAAAAACAATAGAAAAAGAAGTGGGAATTGAACTTGGTTTCTTTGATAACCGGTTAGATGTGGAAGGAACTTATTATTTTGATGATAATCTCAACCAATTGTTTCCGGTTAACTTGTCTTCCTCTACAGGGTATGGCCAGGCAACAGTCAATGCTGCAAGAACTAATTCTACAGGGTATGAATTTGATTTGAAAACTACTCCAGTAAGATCAAGGAATTTTACATGGCAAATGGATGGAAATTTCGCCATACAAACTACTACTGTAAAATCTTTATATGGAGGTTCTAAAAATTTTAATATTGGTAATGACAACGAGGCAATTGTAGGAATGACTTTCCCCCAGATGTATGTGCAGGACTTGAACCGGGATAGCACAACTGGTAAGGTAATAGTTGATTCACATACGGGCTTGCCTTCCGTGTCAAGCACATATATACCCGTGGGACGTACCACCCCAAAATATATATTAGGGCTAACCAGTACTCTTAAATATAAAAACTTTACTTTCCAGGTAGTAGGAGATTACAGGGGTGGTTATGTATTCTTCAATAATTCTGAATTAAACCTGGATTTTACAGGGGCTTCTGTTCACACTACCACTAATGGAAGACAGAATTTTATTTATCCAAATTCTGTAATAAAAGATGCAAGTGGGAAATATGTACCCAATACGACTGTTTATACCCAAGACGGTAATATTGGTTTCTGGGCATACTCCGATTTCAGAAATGCAGGAGCCGATTATGTAGAGAATGCTGCTGCCTGGAAAGTTCGTAGTATAAGCCTGAGTTATGATTTTTCTACCTTATTGACTAATGTAAAATATATTAAGGGATTAAGGTTAACGGCTTTATGTAATAATGCTTTAATGTTCAGGCCTAAGGAGAATGATTTTACAGATCCTGAATTTAATAATGGAAATGTTAATGGCTTAGGTTACAATACTTATAATCAGTTGCCTCCTACCAGGCAGTATAGTATTATTCTTAATGTGAAATTTTAAAATATATCATTAAATTTCTTCTCACTCAAAAAAAAGTACATGAAAAAAACAATATTTTTAATTCTAATAACCTGCCTGCTGATAACATCAGGCTGCAAAAAAGGTTTTTTAAGTGAATTGCAAAATAATCCTAACGCACCCACCACTTCTGCAGCAACCGTACAACTGGTTTTGCCTGGCGCTATTACAAATTTAGCAGGTACTGTAAACGGAGAAGGGGCCTACGAGACAGTTGCTGTATGGATGGGATATTGGAACTATGCAGGTGGTTATTCTTTCAACGCTCCGGTTCAAAATTACGTATTGACAAATGCAACCCCCCAGGTTTGGGATAATTATTATGGTGTCCTTACCAATCTAAACGTAATCTACCAGGATGCTTCAAGTACTCCAAGCCTTGCAAATTACGCAGCAATCAGTAATATACTTGAAGCATTATGCTATAAGAACTTGGTTGATGCATATAACAATGTACCGTATTCACATGCTCTAAAAGGACAGGGAGATTTTTTCCCAAGTTACGATAATGGAAGTGATATTTATGATAGTTTGGTATTGAATTTAGATAAGGATATTACAAGTATCCAAAGTAATTTGAGCAATGCCAGTGTAATAACTCCAACCTCTGATGATGTAATGTTTGGTGGAAACATGAATAATTGGCTTTTATTTGCAAACACCTTAAAATTAAAGTTACTGGTTCAACAATCAGCTGTTACTGCAAAGCAAAGTTTCATTACTACAGAGGCGACTAAAACTGCATCTGTTGGTTATCTTACAACTGATGCTCTTGTAAATCCCGGCTATACATCTGCTCAACCAAGCCCAATGTATGGTGCGTTTGGAGTAGCTCCCGCAGGAGGAGTAAATGGGTCCTTTAATTATGTAAGATCTGCTGGTTTTGCAGTAGATTTTTATAAAACAGCCAACGACCCCAGGTTAGCGTATTTTGCCGGGCCACTTGGTACCCAACCTAACGATGCGGGTGGTAGCTCTAATGATTATTATAGCGCAACGCTTCCCCCTGCAAAAGCCAATTATTACGGAGATTATATGGGAATACAATCGACAAATACTAGTAAATCCTCCGGAATAGGGCCCGGGCTTATACAGAATCCTGGCCAATCAGCAGTAATGATGACAGCTGCAGAAAGTTACTTCGTACAGGCAGAAGCTGTTGTACGCGGATATCTTACCGGAAATGCCCAACAATTGTATCAATCTGGTATTACTGCTTCTTTCGAATACCTGAATATAGGCGGCAATCCTGACACATACGCCATGGCATATTATAACCAAATCGGAGTAGCAAACGTATCATGGCCTTTGACTACGGCTCAACAAATACAAACTATTATCACTCAAAAATGGGCTGCATTGAATGGTATAAATAATATGGAAGCATGGAACGATTGGAGAAGAACTTTTAACAGTGGCACTAATTCGGGCTATCCCGCAGCGCCATTATCACAATCCCCTTCCCTTTCTCCTTCAGTTACACACATGCCTTTCCGGTTTTATTATCCTTTGGAAGAACCTAATACGAATAATGCCGCATGGCTTCAAGCAGGAGGTGATAAAGTAGATCCATTTACCAGTAAGATATTCTGGATGCCATAAAGTTGGTTCCTAATAAATACCGTCAATAAATTAATTGATTGAAAAAAAAATATTATGAAAAAAATGAAAAAAATGAAAAAAATAAATAAAACCTTAACCGGCATGGTTTTGCTTGTTATTGTTTTTTCCCTCAATTCATGCCTTAAAAACGGGAAATATTACACTGATTTCGCTGCAGTAGGTCCTTCAGTGGATCTTCCTTTATCCGCAGCTGATAACCTTGGCCTGGAAACGTATGCCTTCAGTTCAACCGAAACATCAGCTTCCATTCCTTTTTATATAAATCTTGCATCTCCTAAGCCACTGGGCACAGCAGTAACGGCAACTTTGGCACTTGATACGGCGTTTTTTAACTCATTCAATGCTGCTAATGGTGGTATCTATTCTATACTGCCCGATAGTGTTTATACAGTTATCAATGGTTGGAACAGGACCATTCCTGCAGGCCAAAGATTAGATAGCATGTATGTGAAAATTGATTTTACAAAAATGGATCTTACCCAGGCATATATTTTACCAGTAACTATTCAAAGTGCTTCAGTACCTATTGAGCAATGGAATCATTTGCTCGTTAATCCTTCTGTGAAAAATCAATACGATGGTACATACAATATGGTAGGATCTGCTTTAAGGTCAGGAGATCCTGTAAAAACCGGAGAGTTTGCTCCTATTACTATGGATTTACAGACATCAGGACCTTCTTCTGTAACATTTGCAACCTTGCAGCCGTGGGCTGATGGTACCGGTATTGGTATCGGTAATCCGGTATTGACAGTAAATTCTGATAATTCTGTTACTATAACAAGTAGTGGAGGAGCTAGTAATGCACCAGGATATAATTCACATTATAATCCAGACACCCAAACTTTTTATATTTCATTTACATGGGGTGGAGGTCCTACATCAAGGTTGGCTACTGATACGCTTACACATCAATAGAATGCAATTGAATGTAATATAATGATATATGAAGAGATTGTTTGAAACTGTTTACTCTTTTCCCATTATAGAGGTCGCTCCATTAAACTGGAAATACACAGGAAAACCAATGGGTTGTTCTTATTTCTAAAAATAAAATTTTCATAACTATATTTAAAATTTAGTAAAAATCGTCAAGACAATCATTTCTATTCTTAAATTTTCAAAACCCCGAATTTGTTTGGGGTTTTTCTTTAAGTAAATGTGTGGCATTTCTATGCAATTCATTATTTATTTAGATAGTTAGTTGTATTAGAGATTTTCAAAATCGAAAGAGTATAAAATATTGGTTAGCTGCCTAAAATAAAAATTTAAATCCTTCATCAAATTTCCTCCCCTCAAAATAGCGGCAAAGCTTTCCTGAGCCTTAATCCCAACCATTAAAGTTTACAAACTTAGATCCTAAATTTTTTCATTTTCCCATTTTAGCTTTAAAAATTAGTAGGTCAAACTCTGATTTACTGAACATTGCTATGTTTCGAAAAAAATCCATCGTGAGTGATGGTGACATCTTCAACCAAAAAATAAATAGATAATCAAGCAGCGAATTAGCTTATTATGTTGTCATAGTATTGTTTTTATTTATGCTCAATTGCTCGTTTAGTTTTTAAATTTTCAATAAGCAAACATATATCCCGGATTCTTATTCCCTGTTAGTGAAGAATTTCCAAATGGAATTATGATTGCCGAACCACAAAAATGTATGTTATAATACAAAAATGGCTTAATCTTTTTTAGTGTAACGGAAATATCTGTACGAAAATTAATTTAATATCGTACTGCAAACTTTCGATAATGCATCAGCTAACTTATAAATTCCTGAATATTTTTTAAAATAAATAAGTAAATTGCTAACCTTCATTAAAATTAAACTACACAAAATGAAAAAGATTGCTCTTTCTATTCTTGGTTTTATTTGCATTTTGTCTCTTACAAAATGTAATTCTTCGGGTTCAAAAACATCCTCAGGCGCAGATTCGACGATGTCCAAAACAGATACAGCCAATGTAACTGACAACTGGAAAATTGGAGTACAGATGTGGACATTCAGAATGTTTCCTTTTGATCAGGCGCTTGATAAAGTAGATAGCGTCGGAGTAAAATATATCGAAGCATTCTGGGGACAGCCTTTGGGCGCCGGCATGAAAGATAGTTTTGGTATCCGTATGTCAGACGCGAGCAAAGCCAAGCTAAAACAAATGCTGCAATCTAAAGGAATCAGTATTGTTGCAATGGGAGTGATAGAGCCGGGTACCCGTGAAGAATGGAAAAAGGCTTTTGATCTGGCAAAAGAATTTGGTCTTAGTTATATCACCGCGGAGCCGCGCAAAGACCAATGGGATATGGTAGATAGTATGGCTGGCGATTACGGTATTAAAGTGGCTATTCACGATCATCCAAAACCTGATCCATACTGGAGTCCGGATTCAGTTCTGGCAGCCATTAAAGGACATCCGAATTTAGGTGCTTGTGCCGATTTGGGGCATTGGGCGCGTAATGGTGTTAACATTGTTGACGCTCTTAAAGAATTGTCCGGCCATGTATATGGCGTCCATTTAAAAGATATTGTCAAATTTGGCGATGTAAATGCTGACGATACAGTTGTAGGTAAGGGGGTAATTGATTTTCCTCCTATATTCCAGGAGTTAAAGCGTCAGCATTTTAGCGGGATGTTTTCTATAGAACATGAATCCAATTGGTATCGCAGCGTTCCTGATGTAATAGAAACTGTAAAGTTCTATAATGAGCAGGTAGCAAAACTTAAATAGCTTTACTTTAAGATTTTTATTGAATTTAAGGTCTCATTAAACAGTTTGACGCAGGACTTTAATCCTGCGTCAAACTGTTTATAACGTTTTAAAGAAAGCGTCAATTTTATCAAAAAAAAGATGGATTTTTTTATCAAACCCAATTCCCGGATTGCAAAAATTGCAGCAATGAAATTACGATCGGAAAATGTTGCAATCGTAATTGGTAAAACCATACATCTTTACCATGTTTCCAAAGAAGATTTTTTAAAAGATCCCAAATGGGTAAAACATGAAATGTGCCATATCAATCAATTTAAGGAATATGGGTTTTTGGTATTTATTATAAAATATTTATTTGAAAGCATGAGGCATGGCTATAATAATAATAAATATGAATTGGAAGCGAGAAAAGCAGAAAATATTTGATACTCAATAAATAAATGCGATTGGTTTAATAAACTGTACCGGTAAAAAATTAAGAAACTAACTTATTTCTTTGTTTACTGCAATTACACACCTATTAGCCTGAGTTAGCTACCTTCTTTTTCTTTACTTTTATAAAATTGAATTCTTTTTTTTACAAAATTTATCATGAAATATTTTTCTCTGTTTTTTGTATTCGGTTTGCTTTCCTCTTTTTCATGCAATAAAAAGGCGGCCCCCCAACCCGAACCTATTCCTGTCACAGATACTTCATTTACAAAAGGCGCTGATGTAAGCTGGGTAACCCAAATGGAGTCTCAGGGAATTAAATTTTACAACTCAAAAGACGCGCAGGAAGATTTATTTCAGATATTAAAAGATGAAGGAATGAATGCCATCCGTTTGCGCGCATGGGTAAATCCTACAGGTGGGTGGTGCAATACTGCTGATGTGGTTGCAAAAGCGTTACGTGCAAAAGCCCTTGGAATGAAAATCCTTGTGGACTTTCATTATAGTGATACCTGGGCAGATCCCGGCCATCAGGCAATACCTGCGGCATGGCAAAATCAAACGATTGCACAATTAGATTCTTCTTTAAGTGCCTATACCAAAGAGGTTTTAGATACTTTACAAATCAATGGAATCTCCCCCACCTGGGTGCAAATAGGAAATGAGACCAATGATGGAATGCTTTGGCCTGTTGGGCAGGCCAGCGTAAATATGGGCAATTTTGCTTCATTAATAAATTCAGGCTATGCCGCCGTAAAATCAGTATTTCCATCTGCAAAAGTGATTGTACATATTTCTAATGGATTTGATAATTCACTTTTTCGATGGGTATTTGACGGTCTTAAAAGCAATGGTGCTAAATGGGATGTGATTGGAATGTCTTTATATCCTTCGGCATCCAACTGGTCGCAACTGAATGCACAATGCCTTGCTAATATGAATGATATGATAAGCCGCTATGGCAAAGAAGTAATGGTCTGTGAAATCGGAATGAGTGTAACGGATTCTGTACAATGCAAAAATTTTATTTCTGATTTAATTCAGAAAGCAAAATCTGTAGCAAATAATAATTGCCTTGGAGTTTTTTATTGGGAACCGGAATGCTATAATAACTGGGATGGTTATACGCTTGGCGCTTTCAATAATTCAGGGCAACCGACGATTGCTATGGATGCGTTTAATTAAAATTGAAATACTGATTGCTGTACTTCAGAAAAAATAACAATAAACAAATATTCATATCATCAACTTTTTAATGATGTTTAGAAAAATTGCTTTCTTCTTTTTTATTCTAATAAATGTATTTCTATCAGCCAGGTCACAGGAAAGAGAAGTATTGAACATGGATGAAAACTGGAAATTCCATTTTGGAAATGCTTCTGATCCTGCAAAAGATTTTGATTATGGTATAGCAAATATTTTTTCAAAAAGTGGTGCTGCGGGAAACACGGCGATCAACCCCCGCTTTGATGACAGCAAATGGCGCACTTTGAACCTGCCGCACGACTGGGTAGTGGAATTGCCGTTTGCCAATTCGCCAAACTTTGATGTAATGGCTCACGGCTACAAACCTGTAGGAGGCTTGTTTCCTGAAACGAGTATTGGCTGGTACAGGAAGAATTTTTTTATTGATAAAAAAGATTCGGCTAAAAAAATTTCGATACGGTTTGATGGCATTTACAGGGATGCAAACATCTGGCTAAACGGTTTTTTTGTTGGTAATAATAAAAGCGGTTATTCCGGTGTGGAATATGATCTTTCTGATTTTGTAAAATATGGCGAAGAGAATACACTTGTAATAAGAGTAGATGCTACGCAATACGAAGGTTGGTTTTATGAAGGCGCCGGGATTTATCGTCCTGTGTGGCTTATTAAAACAGGCAAACTACATATTAATCCGAATGAACTTTTTATTCATTCAGAACATGCAGATAAAAAAGCTGACATTTCTGTAGAAATTCCAATTATAAATGATGATCCGAAGCAAAATAACGGATACGCCTATTCGTATATTACGGACCGTTATGGCAAAAAGATTTCTGACAGTAAACCCATTTTTTTCGACATTTCTTTTAATGCAAATACTTTAATAAAACAAAACATCAATGTCGCCAATCCACATCTTTGGTCAATCGAAGATCCCTATTTGTATCGTGTGGTATGCATTTTGAGATCGGGAAATAAAATAATTGACAGTGTAAATACCCGTTTTGGAATAAGAGATATTTCGGTAACTGCAAACGGGCTATTCATCAATGGAAAATACGTAAAGATTAAAGGCGTTTGCGATCACCAGGATCATGCCGGAGTTGGAAGCGCATTACCCGATTACCTGCAATATTATCGTATTGGATTATTAAAGCAAATGGGTGCCAACGCCTATCGCACCAGCCACAATCCGCCTACTCCAGAGTTATTAGATGCCTGTGACAGCCTGGGCATGATTGTTTTAGACGAGAACAGGCTATTGAATAGCAGCCCTGAATATATGAGTCAGTTTGAAAGATTAATTCTTCGCGACCGAAATCATCCATCTGTTTTTATGTGGTCCATCGGAAATGAAGAAGGCTGGATACAAACAAATTCAAATGGAGAGAGGATCGCTCTTTCATTATTGAAAGAGCAAAAAGAATTAGACCCTTACCGGACTTCCACTTATGCCGCGGATGTAGGCAATGAATTCAAAGGAATTAACGAAGTTATTCCAGTGCGCGGATTTAATTACAGGATAAATGGAATAGCAGATTATCACAAAGATCATCCTTCACAACCTGTTATGGGTACTGAAATGGCAAGCACTCTGACTACGCGGGGGATCTATGAAAAAGACACCATTCGTGGTTATTTGCCCGACCAGGATATTACTGCACCATGGTGGGGAAATACTGCGGAACAATGGTGGAAACCCGCTGCTGAACGTCCCTGGTTTATGGGAGGATTTGTGTGGACAGGCTTTGATTATCGCGGAGAGCCTACTCCATATAAATGGCCTAATATTAATTCGCACTTTGGAATTATGGATGTATGCGGTTTCCCTAAAAATATTTATTATTATTATCAATCATGGTGGACAGATAAAGATGTGTTGCACATTTCTCCACATTGGAATTGGGCAGGAAAGGAAGGAAAACCAATTGACGTTTGGGTAAACAGTAATGCCGACAATGTAGAATTATTTTTGAATGGGAAAAGTTTAGGCAGAAAAGATATGCCCCGAAACGGTCATCTTCAATGGAGTGTTCTTTATCAGCCCGGGAAACTGGAAGCAATTGCGCATAAGCATGGCCGTATACTAATCTCTTCAGTAGAAACCACAGGCGCTCCGGCAGAAGTGGTGCTCACTCCATATAAAACTACCCTACTTGCTGATGGGAAAGATGCGACCGTAATAAATATAAGTGTGGTTGACAAACAGGGCCGTGAAGTTCCGGATGCTGATAATATGATCCGGTTTTCTCTAACCGGCGATGCTAAAATAATCGGCGTAGGCAATGGCGATCCCAGCTGCCATGAACCGGATAAAGTTTTAGATGAAAACTGGCAGCGTTCTTTGTTCAATGGAAAATGCCAGGTGATACTACAATCAGGAGAAAATCCGGGAATAATTAAATTTAAAGCAACCTCAAAAGATCTGTGGGAAGGATCCACAGATATCATTACTATCAAACCCAATCAACCTGCCAACACTGCTGATGATCCTTATATTTTTTCAAAATTAAATTTACACTCAACAGCAAAACCGGAAGGAAAAATTTTGGGAGCAGATATTTCGTTCCTGCCACAATTAGAAGCAAGGGGAGAAAAATTTTCGGACAAAGGCGTTCAAAAAGATGCAATGGAAATTTTAAAAGATCGTGGATTTAATTATATCCGTCTAAGAATATTTGTAGATCCTGCAAACGATAGTGGATATTCTCCTGGAAAGGGCTTTTGTGATCTGCAGCATACATTAGAAATGGCTAAGCGCATTAAGAAAGAAGGAATGAAATTCCTGCTCGATTTTCATTACAGCGATACATGGGCCGATCCCGGAAAACAATTTAAACCGAAAGCATGGGAGAATCTTGATTTTAAAGATCTTGCAAAAAAGGTATTTGATTATACGACACAGGTTTTGTCGGCTTTAAAAGCACAGGGAACTCTACCGGATATGGTTCAAACTGGAAATGAGATTAATCATGGCATTCTTTGGAATGATGGTAATGTGCAGCATTTGGATAGCCTTGCCATTTTATTGAATGCGGGTTTAGCTGCCGTTAAAAAAACAGATCCGTCAATTATTACCATGTTGCATATTGCTTTGGGTGGTCAAAATTCAGAATCCGAATCTTTTCTTGACAACATGATCAATCGTGGAGTTTCATTTGATGTGATAGGAGAATCCTATTACCCCAAATGGCATGGAACCCCAAATGACCTTGAAACTAATTTGAATTTACTCAGCAAAAAATATAACAGACCTGTGATTGTAGCAGAATATTCTCAATTGAAAGCGCAGGTAAATAGAATCGCTTTTTCTATTCCTGGCAATCAAATGAAAGGCACCTTTATCTGGGAACCTTTGAACACAGGGGAATCAATTTTTGATAGGGATGGAAAATCAAATGAACATATAAATGAATTTGATGAAATAAAAGATGAATATTTTAAAAATAAAAACTAAACGGAATTAGTTTATTGCCGGCAAAGAAAAGGTTTTAGTTTTGTTACATGCAGTAAAAGAATGATTTTAACTAACTTATTTGTAAATCAAAAAGCTTCCTGTAAAAATAAATCATATCAATAGTACTCATTTATTGGATCAAAAAAGAACAGGCTAAGATGATTGGAAGAATTTAGTAAAGTATATTTCAATAAACTAAAAAAATTGTATTATTGAACATTTATTATAGAAAACATTTCCTGATCTTCTCATATTAATTTTCTAAAACTAAAAGCAATCACCAATTATGAAACTACACTCGATTGATTACAGTATAATCGGCCTTTATTTTTTGTTTGTACTGGGGATCGGGTTTTTATTAAAACGAAGAATAAAAACTGCAAACGATTTTCTTATGAGTACCCGCAATATTCCATTGTGGATCACCAGCCTTGCTTTTATATCGGCCAATCTTGGTGCCCAGGAAGTGTTGGGCATGGCCGCTAATGGAGCAAAATATGGATTATATACTGCTCATTTTTATTGGCTCGGCGCTGTATTTGCGATGGTATTCCTTGGTCTTTTTATGATGCCATTTTATTATGGAAGTAAAGCGCGCAGTGTTCCGGAATATTTGAAACTCCGCTTCGATGAAAAGACGAGAACCTTCAATGCACTGACCTTTGCGGCGATGACCATTTTTTCATCAGGGATATCTTTATACGCTTTGGCAATGCTGATGCAAACTGTTTTAGGCTGGGACTTTAATGTTTCAATCTGGATAGCAGCGGGAATAGTTTTGGCTTATACTTTTTTGGGTGGATTAACGAGTGCTGTTTATAATGAAGTACTTCAATTTTTTCTGATTGTATTAGGTATCGCGCCGCTTGTGTATATCGGGATGCAGCAGGCCGGAGGATTACACGGCATCATCGCCAATGTGGAAAGCGCCAAACTGCATTTGTGGAAAGGGATGAGTAATCCTGCCGATAATCCTATGGGCACTGACGCATTCAGTTTGATATTTGGGTTAGGATTTGTACTGGCTTTCGGATATTGGTGTACCGATTTTCTAGTAGTACAAAGAGCTATGATATCACACAACCTGAATGATGCAAGGCGCACTCCAATCATTGCCGCGTTGCCCAAAATATTTATGCCGCTGATTGTAATCGTTCCGGGAATTATTTTGCTGGCACTGCAAAAACAATTTAGTGGTTTTGAGCTCCCTTTAAATGTAAACGGGCAAACGGATTATAATATGACGCTTCCATTGTTGTTGTCAAAATTATACCCAAGCGGAATATTGGGCGTAGGTATCACTGCGTTGATCGCTTCATTTATGTCCGGCATGGCAGGCAACGTAACAGCATTCAATACTGTTTTTACTTTTGATATTTATCAAAGCCATATTAAAAAGCACGCCAGTGAACAACATTATCTGAATGTAGGAAAGGCCACTACCGTTGTAGGTATTCTATTGTCTATTATTACAGCGTATGTGGCAAGAGGATTCAATAGTATCATGGATCTTTTGCAGTTGGTTTTCAGTTTTGTAAACGCACCTTTGTTTGCCACTTTTCTTCTTGGTATGTTTTGGAAAAAATCAACTGCCAATGGTGCTTTCTGGGGTTTATTGTGCGGGACAGGTACTGCTGCTCTTACTTATTCACTTACTATGGCCGAAGGCAAAGGAGGCTCTATTGCAAACCTGCACACTTTCTATTCCGGCACCAGCCAGGCCTTTAATATTGCGTGGATATCATTTGTAGTTTGTTTTATTGTAACAACTGTAATCAGCTTCTTTACAAAAAGAAAACCTGAAAATGAATTGGTAGGATTGGTGTATAGTCTCACGCCCCGGCAACAGGACAAAAACAGGATTTGGTATAAAAATCCTTTATGGGTTGCCGTTATAGTACTTGCCATTACTCTCTTTTTAAATATTATCTTCTATTAAATTAATTATAATGAATAAATTCTTTGATCTCCGTTTTGTAATTGGCGCTTTTTTTCTTGTCGTTGGAATTTTATTATTGATTTATAGTTTCACCAATACTACTGCAGTGCATGCTGCAGTAAACCGCTGGAGTTCTATATTTTTTATTGTGTTTGCTGTTGTAATGATGCTGCTATCAATTGATAAAAAACCGAAAGATGAATTATGAGGATGTTTTTAATTTCATAAAAATCTTCTGAAAGCCTCTATGGTATCGCTCTTGATAAAAACCTGTTTCTCTTTTCCGAAAGTTTAAACATCCCCAATAAACAAAGAAATAACAGATGTTTCTGTTTTCGAAAAATAGAAATCACAATTATTCCTGCCAAAATGCTGGTCAGGCGGGAGTTATTCTACTGGCAAAACATTCGATATCTCAGGAATAAATTCTCTTTATCGAATCTTTATTTTTTTCCATGATCACTTTTCTCTTTATGCTGAGTTTTGGCGTCATCTCGCCGGTTTCTATGCTCCAGTCGAATGGTAGCAATTCGAATTTTTTTATTTGTTCCACATGGTTAAAGAATGAATTATAACGTTCTACTTCTTCTTTATAAAGATTTTGGACCAATGGGTTACTGATCATTTTTTCATTGTCCGAATTATCAATATTATTTTCTCTGCACCATGCTTTCAGATTAATAAATGATGGTACTATCAATGCGCTGACGAATTTTTCGCCGGCCCCCACGACCATAATATTTTCAATCATTTTAGACTCTTTCATTTTATTTTCAATCATTACAGGCGCTACGTATTTGCCTCCGCTGGTTTTGAACATTTCTTTTTTACGATCAGTAATTTTCAAAAACTTATCATCCACCATCATTCCTATATCCCCTGTTTTGAACCAGCCATCTTCCATTACCTCATCAGTAAGTTCAGGATGTTTATAATAACCCATCATTACGTTGGGACCTTTGCATAAAATTTCGCCATCGTCGGCAAATTTTACTTTTACATTATTGATCAGAGGGCCTACTGTTCCAAACATTCTTCCTTCTACTTCAAACCGGTTTACACTTATCACAGGCGATGTTTCCGTAAGGCCATATCCTTCCATTATGGGAATTTTAGCGGCTGTAAAAATTCTTATAAGTCTTACCTGGCAGGCAGCGCCGCCACTGATGATGCAAACTATTTTATTTCCCAATGCTTCACGCCATTTATTAAAAATGAGCTTATTGGCAATTGATAATTCTAATTTGTATAAAAAACCCTGGTTTTTATTGATCTCAAATTTGGAAGCAATGTTATGAGCCCAAAAAAATAATTTTCTTTTTATACCAGTAAGTTGGGATCCCTTTTGCATAATTTTTTCATACACTTTTTCCAGTAGCCTTGGCACTGTGGTGAACATATCCGGTTTCACTTCTTTTAAATTATCAGCAATGGCTTCCAAACTTTCTGCAAAAAAAATGGAGGTACCCCTGAAGAGATAAAGGAAACTTACCATTCTTTCAAAAATATGATTGAGCGGCAGAAAACTCAATGCTTTTAAATTGTCCCCCGGAGGAAAATAAGGCATGCTGTCTAATACATTGCTCAAAATATTTTTGTGCGAAAGCATTACCCCTTTTGGTGTTCCGGTAGTTCCTGATGTATATATAATCGTAACAAGATCTTCGTACTTTATTTTATCTGAAATTGATTTTATTTCTGTCAAGGCATTTTCAGATGCAGGTTGCAGCATTTCTTTCCAATGTTTTACACCGTCTATTTTATCGAAAGAAATAATTTCTTTCAAATGCGGCAGTTTAGCTTGTATGTGACTGGTTTTTTCAAATAAGTTGGGGTCATTTACAAAAATTAATTTTACATCAGAATCTTTTAAAATGAATTCCAGGTCATTTTCACCTACTGTAGGATAAATGGGAATTAAAATAGCTCCTATTTGTTGTACTGCAAGATCCAACATTACCCATTCGGGCCTGTTTTTAGAAATAACCGCTATTTTGTCTCTTCCTTCAATAGTGAAATCATGAGGATTGATTCCTTCTTTGAGAAGACCGGCACTGAACTGGTTTACAATTTCAGCCACTTCAAGCGTTGAATATTCTTTCCATTTACCTTCTTCTTTTCCGGCCAGCATGGTCCTAGATGGTGCATCTTTTAATTGGATGTTGATACAATCGAACAGCCGTGTTGGTTCAGTCATGTTATTCACGCTTTAAAAAAATTATTTTATTCCCTGGTTTATTTGCATCATGTTATATTCTTACATTCATCAATCTACGCTAATTATTGGATTGTAAAAGATACTATGTAACGTAACTCCTAAATTAAGAAATAAAATAAATAATAAACTTTAAAAAATAACTTCAAAAAAAATTAATGATAATATTGCCCGGAAGATATTTTGAACATCCTGTCGCGTTGTAATTTATCAAACGCTTTGGATTCCTCTGAGTGAATACCTGTCCAGTTTTGATAAGCTGCCAGGTTTTGGGAAGCTCCGAAAATCCATTGGTTGTAGGCGGTAAATAAACCATCTTCCAATAACTCTTCCTGCAATTGAAAAAGTTTAAATGGAAATTTAGCAGCATAATCTTTATCCCAGTCAAGTATAAATCGGGTCCTGATCATAGTAAGGGTTTCCGGATCAATGCCACGCAATACTACATTGTTTTGTTTATTCATACACGTTAAAAAAGCGATTTCAAAAGGCTTTGCATTTTTTGTATTATCGAGAAGGTTTGGGTCAGCAAAAAGCTTTTTGTATCCATCCAGTAAAATATCTTTTATTTCTGCTGTGCGCGAGGTGAAGGATTCAATATTGACAAAAATTTCTCCGTAAATAAGGCACCACACTTTTTCTTTTGTGTAATAATAAAACTTGCAGGCATTATAATAATTATCTCCATAAGAGGGATCCATTTCAATGCCTTTTTCCCATTGTTTAATAGCGGCTGGATCGTGTTGTGCCAAAAGCATTTCGCCATAATTATTGTACAATTGACCGCTGTTAGGATATGTTTTTATCGCTTTTTTATAGACTTTTTCAGCGTCTTTTACCTGGCCCAATGCCTGGTACACAGTTCCTGCCAACTGGAAAATTTGATCATCGGCATCTTCATTATCCAAAAAAGGTTTGATAACGATTAAAGCTTTATTATTTTCATTTTGCAAATAATAATTATAAGCAAGATCTTTAGCAATGCTTATATCCTTAGGGTCTTGTTGTAATGCCCTGGCCAAAATAAGAGAAGCATTGGCATAATCGCCCTGGCGCATAAAGGCTTTTGCATTTTCGTGTAATTTTTCTACATCTTCCTGCTGGGCAACCACGCTGGCGGATAACGTAAAACAAATAATTGCAAATAAGAATTTTTTCATCGGGTAAAGATAAAATACTTTATGTGCCTAAATCTTTATAAAAACAAAAAATTTATTTTAAAATAAAATAGGACGTACTTCAATTTTCTCTTTTTTTTTGAGGTACATCCTTAATCTCTCCTTCAGAAGGGGGAGTGGTGTGAAATTTGTCGAAGACTCCGGGTTGAGTTTTTTGAATCAAAAAGAAAAATCTTAAATTCCGATTATTTGTTGCACGGCTGAAACCTTAGCGGAACAAAAAAATGGAGGAATTGCATTCAATTAAGAAATGAGATGAGTCAAAAGCCCGTCTCTCAGTTTGGGTTCAAACCAGGTACTTTTCGGAGGCATAATATTGTTGCTGTCTGCAATATCAAATAATTGTTGAATTGTTACAGGATATAGACTGAAGGCCACTTTCCATTCATCACTGTTCACTCTGTCTTCCAGTTCTTTCATGCCTCTTATTCCTCCTACAAAATCAATACGTGTGTCGGTACGCTGATCTTTTATTCCTAAAATGGGTTCTAAAATATTGTTTTGTAAAATTGTGATATCGAGGATGCCGATCGGGTCATTGGAATAGGTGCCTTCCAGCGCTGTGAGATGATACCATTGCCTATTCAGATACATTCCAAATTCATGAGGGTTGCCGGGAGTGAAATCTTTTGAAACTTTAGTAACAGAAAAATTGGTTTTGATTTTATTTAAAAATTCTTCTTCCGATAAATCATTCAGATCTTTTACAACCCTGTTGTAGTCCATTATTTTTAATTGCGAAGCAGGAAATAAGGTAGAAAGAAAATGACCGGCTTCTTCATTATCTGAGATCAGATATTTCACTTTTGCAGCAGAAGCTACACGGTGATGTCCATCAGCAATGTAAGTACATCCTACTTCTGTTCTAAAAATTTCTGTGATCCGGTCAATGATTTTTTCATCACTGATAACCCAAATGGTATGTTGAATATTATCGTCGGCAGTAAAATTATAAACGGGATTTTTATCGGTTTCCCATTTGTACATGATCTCATTCAATTCATCCACATCTCTAAAAGCAAGAAAAACATTTCCGGTTTGCGCTCCGGTACTTTTAATATGGCTAATTCTGTCAAGTTCTTTTTCAGGCCGTGTGAGCTCATGTTTTTTTATCAACCCTTCTTCATAATCATTTACCGAACTACAGCATACCAGGCCGGTTTGTGTCTTTTCATTCATCGTTAACTGGTAAATATAATAGCAGGGTTTACTTTCCTTAAAAAGCACCGGACGGCTGATAAATGCATCTAAATTTTCCTTTGCCTTTTCATAAACTTCATTGCTATGTATATCGGTATTGGCAGGAAGGTCAATTTCACTTTTAGTAATATGCAAAAAAGAATAGGGATTTCCTTCGGCTTCTATTTTAGCTTCTTTGCTGCTTAGTACATCATAAGGTCGCGATGCAACCTGCTTTGCAAACTGGGGTTCGGGACGTAATGCTTTAAAAGGAGAAATAGATATCATTATTTTAATTTTCAGCCTTGAAAGGCAATAAATTTTTTGTAAGGATTGCAAATATATATCAATCAAAGAATATTTTTTGGATTTGGGAAAAAGGAGTTTTTTAACCGCCTTTTTTTTATCAAATAAATATTAGATACCACACAGAAAGTAATTACAGTAAACAAATTATTTCAAAAATTGATATATAAATTGTTTTTTCACCGTTAGAAATGTCGCAAGGAATCCGTGAAATTAAAAATCATAACCTAAGATCTAATGATGAAATTTTATATTTTCTTTTCAAATTCCTCCATTTTCCCAACCAAATATTCTACACTACTCAATGGCAAAGCATTGTAAAGCGATGCACGGAACCCGCCCACAGAACGATGTCCCTTGATTCCGTAAATATTATTTTGTTTTGAAAATTCAAGAAATGCTTTTTCCTTTTCCGGGTCTTCCATTACAAAACATACATTCATATTACTGCGGTCTTCTTTTGCTGCTGTAGGTTTAAATAGTTTACTATTATCAATTGCATGATAAAGCAACGCTGCTTTCTTATTATTGATTTTTTCTATTGCTTCCACTCCACCATTTTCTTTGAGCCAACGAAGCGTAAGCATACTCACATAGATAGCGAAAACCGGCGGAGTATTCAGCATACTTTTTGCCTGGATATGATTTCTGTAATCCATGATAGCAGGAATGGCGCGTTTCACTTTTCCCAGGATATTTTTATTTACTACTACCAGGTTGGTTCCGGCTGCACCCATATTTTTTTGAGCTCCGGCGAAGATCAGTCCAAATGAATTATAATTCATTTTTTTGCTAAAAATATCGCTCGACATATCTGCGACAACAGGCATACTTACTTTTGGGATTTCGTGCCATTGCGTGCCGTAAATAGTATTGTTGGTAGTGATATGAAAATATTTAGCATCGTTAGGAACTGCAAAATCTTTTGGTATAAAATTATAATTACTTTCCTTTGAACTGCATACCACATCTATATTCCCGAATAATCTGGCTTCTTTAATTGCTTTTGTACCCCAAACGCCGGTATCTGCATAAGCCGCAGTTTCTTTTTCATTCAGCAAATTCATGGGTACCTGCATAAACTGCACAGTAGCGCCTCCATGAAGAAACAAAACTTCATGATCATCATCCAAATTCATTAATTCTTTTACTAAGGAAATGGCTTCCTGCATTACCGATTCAAAAAGCGGGGTGCGATGTCCTATTTCTAAAATAGATAATCCGCTGTTATTAAAATTGATAATTGCTTTTGATGCTTCGTGCAATACACTTTGTGGAAGAACAGAAGGGCCGGCGTTGAAATTGTGGATCATGAATTAAATAAAATTGTTTTATTGGTTATTTATTCCCTGCCCGAATCAAACAGGCGGGGTTTACTTTAATTTTTGGAAGTGCAAAGTTCTGCTTTTTGCTTTTTATTTTTAAGAAAAATTAATCGTGCTACAGGAATTGGGTAAGGAGTAAAATTTAAACACACTATCAATACTTTAGCACACATGCCATTTATCAACATTTTCTTAATAGATTACTCAAAGATAAAAGAATGACTATCTGACAATATTTAGAAAGAATCAATACAAGATTTAAAACCGGCATCAGCAGGGAACATACTTACAGAGCTAAGCATGCAATTTTTACTGGAAAATTATGGTAACTTTATTTCTCAAGATCAAAAGACGTTTTATCATATCCGGGAAATGAAATTATGAAGTATATGATCTCATCGAATCATATGAAGCCTTTAACAAATAACCATCAAAGCACATTTAACTTACAGGATATATTTGTACCCCAATCAGTAAGCAATGAAAGCTTTGTTTCTCTTCAAACCAATGATGCTGCATATCATTTCCCCTTTTATTTATTTGACAGTTTGAATGCACAACAAAGTATTAACCAATCACCCCAAAGACTTTCAAATCTAAACCCTGAAATCGTAAATCAATTTGCACAAAAATTAGGTTTACGTTTTACCAACGAAAAAGAAGAAGATTTTTTGGAAAATGCTTCTCCAGTTTGCTATGCAAATAGCGATGAAGTAAGCGATGATTTTAAAATAGAAATACTTCCTTTAATGTTTGCCCCTATTGATATTTTAGATTATATCTATGCGGTTTTGCATTCGCCGGCTTACAGGGAAAAATACAAAGAGTTTTTAAAAATAGATTTTCCCAGAGTGCCTTATCCAAAAAGTCAAAAAATATTTTGGCAATTAGTAAAGTTGGGTGGAGAACTCAGGCAAATACATTTATTAGAATGCCCTGTAGTGGAGAAGTATATGACTCAATATCCGGTTGATGGAGATAATGTGGTAACAAAAATTCGTTTTGAATACATTACTGAAATTATAGAAGGTGATACAATTATAAGCTTAGATCCTATACCAGGATTAATGAAAGGGAAAGTTTTTATAAACGCTTCACAGTATTTTGATAATGTCCCGGAAATTGCATGGAATTTTTATATTGGTGGTTATCAGCCAGCACAAAAATGGCTGAAAGACAGAAAAGGTAGAGAGTTGAGTTTTGATGATATTTTACATTACCAAAAAATAATTGTTGCATTGAAAGAAACTGTGCGGATAATGAAAGAGATTGATAGGTTAGCGATTGTGTGAAGAAGTGAATGAATTAAGGTTGCCAACTTTTCGAAAGTTGGCAACCTTTAATGAAGAATTTTTTCAGAAACCCAAATGCATTGAAGATGCTGAAAATATTTCTACAGTAAAAGAACAAATAAAAGAGATTTTGATTTTACTGAGACTCTGAATGCAATAATATTTTGCTTTGAATATTGAAAGTTGAATATTGAATATTTCTTCCTTATTTCTCATTCTATATTTTTTATTTTTCATTCCGAATGCTCTCTTCCTTTTACTCTTTTACTGTTTTTCCATTCTTCATTTAGCCTTTCAAATTCCTTCAGATCATTTTCAGAAAAAGATTGGTTCGATATTGATGCCAGATCAGGCTGGCCTGCGTTTATCCATGCTGTGTACCAGAATGAAGCAATGGCAAATATGGATTGGCGCATGCGACGCTCCACCATTCCATTAAGCATTTTATTATATGCCATTGTATAAGCAGAAGAATATTGTTTGATTAAAATATTATTTCTGTTTTCAAAAGCATATTTTTTATCTCCAGGGAACTGCATGGATAATTCTTTCTCAAATTTCAAAACTGAATCGGCAGCGTTTGCACTTTCCAAAACCCTGTCCCAAATAAATGCTCCGGGATCTTTAATGTATTGCGCTTTTCCTATAAAAAAATCAAATCTTTTATCAGCCAGTAATTCAGGAATACGGCTTTCCCAAAATCCATGAATCCCTTTTTGGCCGGTAAATTGACCGTTATGATTTTCAGTAGCATGGAGGGGAACATGTGCGTCAGCAATATAATGCCCGAGTTCAGCACTGTTTTTTAAAATGGATGAAAAGTTTTTTTCTTTAAATGCTTTCGTAAGCCGGCCAAGCATTATTTGTATATGCCAGGGAACGATACCATACCTTTCCAATGTGTCTGTTCCGAATTTTGCAACAGCATCATTCCATTTATGCGGCAGTTCAATATATGGATATTTACCATAATGATCAATATCTATGTAATGCCGCGGCCCTTCTGTAGTTACGGCATATCTTCTTTTATCCGGATCTACTGCGTGTTCAGTGATAAAATCAATATGAGGTTTATAAAATAAAAGCATCTGCGGCGGCAATAAAAAAACAGCATACTGATTTATTTTTTTATGCGCAAAAAATCCCCAGCAAAAGCATTGCATGCTAATACCCAGAAGAAAAATAAAGAGGAAACCTTTTTTCAAAACCCGTTTATTTAATTATTTAATGATTGCATTTACCAAAGAATCATCAGCAGGATCTGCGATAGTCGTAACGCCTCCGCTCACCGCAAACTTCATTGATTGCGTAGCGCTGATGCTTGTTATAGGTCTTATTCTATCTTTGGGTACAATATATACATTTCCTGCAACAGAATAAGCCATAGGTAAGTAAACGGCAACATAATTTTCCATTCCAAAACTGCTCATATCCTCCTGCGTTATAAAACCAACCCGCCATACATCTGTATCATCTACACATGCCAATACATTATGGGTAAACTTTTTCTTATTCCCGGCGAAGGCCTCAAAAAAATCTCTTACAAAGGAGTATAATAATTTTATGCCCGGGGTTTTTTCAAGAAACTTATCTAATACTGACAGCAACCTGCCCATTACAAAAAAGGAACTCACGTAACCGATAAAAATAATAAAAGCGATGATTATAATGAATCCTAATCCCGGAATATTTATCGCCGGTCTGAGCAATCCGTCAATTTTGTCAAATACAACATAGATAAAATAGAGGGTGATAGAAACGGGTCCCAATATTAATAATCCCTGTAAAAAATATTGGATTGTTTTTTGATATCCCAGGCTTTTTTTCATATTTAAAAATTAAGTTTCAAAGGTAAGAGATGTACCGTTTATCCTTAAAATTTAAAATTTTGTAAAACTTTTGATTGGAAACTTTGGTAACATAAAAAGTTTCCTTAGTTTTGCCGCCCAATGGAATTAAAAGACAGAATAAAACAAAAAGCGGATGAACTTTACCGGCGTTACGGAATAAAATCTGTAACGATGGATGAGATTGCATCTCAAATGGGAGTTTCAAAAAAGACCATTTATCATTGTTTTTCTGATAAGAATGAATTGGTAGATGCTGTAATTGGTGATATGCTGGGTTATAACAGGGATTATTGTATTAACAGCCGTGTCAATGCCCATAATGCAGTACATGAAGTGTATCTCGCTATAGACAGTTTGCAGGCTACGTTTGATAATATGAATCCCGGAATTTTATTCGACATTGAAAGAAATTATCCCGCTACTTATAAAAAGTTTAAAGAATTCAAATACGATTTCCTTTTCGACATCATGAAAAAGAATATTGAAAGGGGGAAGAAGGAAGAACTGTACAGGGAAGATATGAATTCAGATATTATAGCAAAGACGCGCCTGGAATGTATGATGATCCCTTTTAATGAAGACCTGTTTCCCAGGAACCAGTTTCCAATGGTATTCCTTCATCAGCAATTAATAGAATTTTTTCTTTACGGAATGGTAACACCCAAAGGCTATAAGTTAATCACAAAATATCAAAAAGAAAGAACAGGTAATAAACAGACGAAAACAAACGCACAATGAAAACAAGGATGATAAAATTTATTGTAACAGGAATGTGTAGTTGCATTTTTTTTATAGCAAATGCACAGCAAAAGGATAATCAGCCACAAACTTTTTCTTTTACTGCAAAAGAAGCAGTGGACTATGCAATGAAAAATGCGGTACAAGTAAAAAATGCATTACTGGATATAAAAATTCAGGAGCAAACCAATAAAGGCTATACTGCTGAAGCATTGCCTCAAATTAATGGCAATGTTTCTTTAACAGACTATCTTTCAATTGCTACTCAGCTTATTCCAGCCGAATTTACCGGCGGCCCTCCAGGCACATATATTCCTATCAAATTTGGAACGAAATACAGCGGCAATTACGGTGGCAATCTTCAACAAATTATATTTGACGGGCAGGTTTTTGTGGGGTTACAAGCCAGAAAAACAGCGATGGAAAATGCAGAATTAGCGGCAGATGTTACCAAAGAACAAATAAAGACAAACGTTTATAAGGTATATTATCAATTAGTTGTAGGAAGGAGGCAGATAGGAACGTTGGATGCTAATATTGCCAATTATCAAAAACTACTTCACGATACCAAAGAAATTTATAAAAATGGTTTTGCAGAAAAATTGGATGTGGACAAAGTACAGGTTCAGTTAAGTAATCTGGAAACTCAAAAATTGCAAGCTCAAAACCAAATTGATGCAGGCAAAGAAGGACTAAAATTTCTGATGAATATTTCTCAAAAAGATGAGCTTATTCTTACTGATACATTATCTGACGAGGAATTGAAATCAGGAGTTCTGGATGCGAATTACAACTATGAAGACAGAAAGGAGTTTCAACAATTAGAAACTGAGATCGTACTTGGAAAATATAATGTAAAGCGATACCAATTGAGCAAAATTCCTACTTTGTCTTTCTCTGCAAACCTTAATCAAAATGCACAGCGAAACACTTTTGATTTTTTTAAAGGGGGACAGCCATGGTACACTACGTCATATATAAGTTTCAATTTATCTATTCCGATTTTTGATGGTGGCACCCGCAATTCAAATATTCAAACAGCGAAACTGAACTTAATGAAAATGGATAACCAGCTTGATCAGTTGAAGGCCTCTATTGATAATGATGTTTCTCAATCCAGAATTAATATGAAAACTGCCTTGATCACTATGGATTCGCAGAAAAAAAATATTGAGCTGGCAGAGAGTGTTTACAATTCAACCAAATTAAAATATGAACAGGGCCTTGGCAGCAACCAGGAAATTTCCACAGCACAGGCAGATCTCGTTACAGCTCAGAATAATTATTACAGTTCTTTATATGATGCCATTATTGCTAAAATAGATTACCTGAGCGCTGCAGGGAAATTATAATTAATTAAAAAAAATCAAGTACCAAACAATAATAAAACAATGAAAAAATTATTAACCACCGGCATGATGATCCTGTTGATATCATTTATTTCTTCTTGCGGAGATACCGGCAAAAAAGATAACTCCCTGAGTCAGAAAAAAGCCCAGTTGGAAAAATTAAAAACCCAAAAGGACAACCTGGATAATAAAATATCTGACCTGCAAAAAGAAATTGCAAAAATAGATACTTCCTCTTCTGCGGAATTGAAGCCTAAGTTAGTTGCTTTAACACCAGTATCTCCGGTTGATTTTAAACATTATCTTACTTTGCAGGGAAGCGTGGATTCGAAAAATATTTCCTATATCACACCCACAGGGCAGGGGGGACTCGTAAAAGCCATCTATGTAAAACAGGGCGACAAAATACATAAAGGCCAATTGATACTGAAATTGGATGATGCCGTGGCTCAGCAAAATGTAACGGCTGTTAAGCAGCAAATGGGAAGTGTAAAAGTGCAACTCGATTTGGCAAAATCAGTTTATCAAAGACAAAAAAATCTATGGGATCAGCAGATAGGAACCCAGGTTCAGCTATTACAGGACCAAACGAATGTGGAATCCCTGCAAAACCAATTGAAAACCATCCAGGCGAATGTCAATATTGCGCAGGAACAAGCCAATCAAAGCAATGTATATAGCGATGTAAATGGCACCGTTGATGATATTACAATACATGTAGGGGAAACTTTTCCTTCATTAAGCGGCTATATTAGAATTGTAAATGAGACTGATCTCAAAATAACAGTTACCATTCCTGAAAATTATAGCGGCCAGGTAAGTAAAGGAACAAAAGTAATTGTTCAGCTACCGGATGCCGCCAATACTTTTAATAGTGAAATTTCATTCCTCAGCCAATCTATTGGAGCTACTACCCGCGGATTTACTGCTGAGATAAAAGTGCCAAAGGGTATGAAATTGCGTCCCAATCAAATCGCAATGGTTAGCATACTTGATTATAACGCTCCTAATTCTATTGCTATTCCTGTAAATACGTTGCAAACAGGCCAGGATGGTAAATATGTATTGGTGGCAGAAAAGAAAGGAGATGAACTATTGGCTAAAAAAGTAAATATAGTTCCGGGACAATTATCCGGAGATAGCATTGAAATAAAACAGGGGCTGCAAACCGGAGACCAGTTAATTACACAAGGGTACCAGGGATTATTTGACGAACAGCCGATCACAACCACTGTAAAATAGACGAACATTAAAAATGCTTTGGGAAAAGCGCAACATTATTCTATATGAGTTTCACAGAAAATTTTAATGAAAAATATAAGGAGTTTAAACCTACCAGTTGGGCTATAAGAAATAAGACCTCTGTTTATCTCCTGATTATTTTTGTATCAATAATGGGGATATTCCAGTTTGTTACTTTGCCCAAAGAACAATTTCCGGATGTAATAATTCCTACCATTTATATTCAAACAATTTATGCAGGTAACTCTCCGAAAGATATTGAAAACCTGGTAACCAAACCCATAGAAAAACAGTTGAAGGGTATTACAGGTGCCAAGATCAATAAAATTACGAGTTCTTCCACACAGGATTATTCTGCTATCACGGTAGAGTTTGAGACCGACGTAAGTACAGAAGTGGCTTTGGAGAAAACAAAAGATGCGGTTGATAAAGCGAAGAAAGATCTGCCTACTGATCTTACCCAGGATCCGGATGTGCAGGAAGTAAGTTTAAGCGAAATTCCAATCATGTTTGTCAACCTGAGCGGTGATTATGATTTGATGAGTTTGAAAAAATTTGCCGACGATGCAAAAGATCAATTGGAAGAACTTCCGGAAATTACACGTGTTGACATTGTGGGAGCGCCTGAAAGGGAATTCCAGATCAACGTGGACAATTATAAAATGCGCGCCGCCGGTGTTACTTTCAATGATATTGCTACTGCAGTGCAAAATGAAAATCTGGACATCTCCGGTGGTTTGCTGGATGTGGGAAATATGAAGCGGACATTGCAAATAAGGGGGCAATTCAAAACCGTTTATGATATTGATAAAATTATAGTACGCAATACTTCGGGGATGCCTATTTATTTAAAAGATATTGCCAATATAAAAGATACTGTAAAAACGAGTGAAAGCTTTGCACGTCTTAATGGTAAAAATGTGGTTACCCTTAATATCATAAAAAGATCAGGAGAAAATTTAATACAAACTTCAGACGACGTAAAGAAATCAGTAGCAGAAATGAAGGGAACCATACTGCCTTCTAATCTGGACGTAGTGATCACAGGCGATCAAAGCCGCTCTACGCGTACTTCTTTTAATGATTTGGTCAACTCTATTGTAATAGGATTTATTCTCGTCCTTTTGATATTGATGTTTTTCATGGGAGTTACCAACGCGTTTTTTGTGGCGCTTTCCGTACCGCTAAGTATGTTTTTGGCATTCCTGTTTTTGCCTGCAGCAACGCCGATTGTGGGGACAGATATCACGTTAAACTTTATAGTACTTTTTGCGTTGCTCTTCGGCCTCGGGATCATTGTGGATGATGCCATTGTGGTGATCGAAAACACCCATCGCATTTTCACCCAAAATAAAGGAAAAATTTCGGCAATGGAATCGGCAAAAATGGCTGCAGGAGAAATTTTTATACCCGTTCTCACCGGTACTCTTTCTACATTGGCCCCATTCATTCCTTTGCTTTTCTGGCCGGGTATTATAGGAAAGTTTATGATCTATCTTCCTATCATGCTTATATTTACTTTATCAGCTTCGCTCATAGTGGCATTTTTGATGAATCCCGTTTTTGCAGTTGATTTTATGAATCATCCTGATGATGATGCAGTAAAGAAAAAATCTGCCATATTTAAAAGCAAAGCATTTTTAATTTCTTTGGTGGCGGGTATTTTGTTCGATCTGCTTGGATTCCCCTTTCTTGGAAATATACTTATTGTGTTTTCGCTGATTGTAGTATTAAACACTTATTTCTTTGAAGGTTGGATACATGCTTTTCAAAACAAGGCCTTACCTGCTATCATGCGCAATTATGAAAAATTGTTGAGATGGGCAGTTGCCAAATGGCGCCCGGTGTGGCTCCTTGTGGGTACTTTTGTTTTGTTACTATTTTCTCTTTTATTTTTTAAATTAAGAAATGTACAAGTAGAACTTTTTCCGAAAGGTGACCCCAATTTTATTTACGTCTATCTGAAATTGCCTGTGGGAACCAGTGTGGATTATACCGACTCTATTACTAATATTATTGAAAATCGGGTAACCAGGGTATTAGATGGCCCGTCGGGCAAGCCCAATCCTATTGTAGAAAGTGTGATCTCCAATGTAGCAATAGGTGCTGCCGACCCTAATAGTGGCGATAGAACCACTCATCCTAACCTGGGCAGGGTACAGGTTTCATTTGTTGAATATGAAAAAAGGAATGGAGTTTCTACGTCGCCCTACTTGGATTCTATAAGAGAAGTTACCAAAGGTTTTCCGGGAGCACAAATTTCTGTTGACCAGGAACAAAGCGGGCCGCCTACTGATCCCCCTGTCAATATTGAAGTAGCCTGCGAAAATTTTGATCAGCTTACTTCAACTGCTTCCGCTCTGAAAAATTATTTAGACAGCCTGCAGATACCCGGTATCGAGGATCTCAAAATGGATGTGGATCTTACTAATCCGGAAATCACCCTAACCATTAACAGGCAACGCGCTATGATTGAAGGCATATCCACCGCGCAAATAGGACAGCAGATACGAACCGCTTTATTTGGACAGGAAGTTTCAAAAATAAAAGATGGCGAAGATGAATACAATATTGAATTACGCAATAATGAATTACAAAGAAAAAGCCTCGCTGATTTACTTAATATGAATATTGTTTTCAGGGATATGGCCAGCGGCGGACAGGTAAAATCTGTTCCCATCAGCTCATTGGTAGATGTTGATTTTACCAGCACTTATGGAAGTATCAAAAGAAAGAATGTAAAAAGAGTGATCACTTTATTTTCAAATGTGGTTTCAGGATATACGCCTACCGCGGTGAATCAAAAAATAGCAACGGCCCTTCAAAATTTTGATGTAAAAGGGCCCGGAGTTACTATTAAGCAAACCGGTGAAGGCGCTCAACAAGCGGAAACGGGGGCTTTCCTGGGTAAAGCTTTGATATATGCTTTGATGTTGATCCTGTTTATCCTGGTATTGCAATTTAATTCGGTGAGTAAATCAATTATTATTTTAACGGAGATATTATTTAGTGTCATCGGTGTCATACTTGGATTTGCATTTACAGGAATGACCGTTTCTGTAGTCATGACCGGTATTGGAATTGTGGGGCTTGCAGGTATTGTAGTGAAGAATGCGATCCTGGTGATAGATTTTGCAGATGAATTGAGAGCACGCGGAATGAAAACCAGGGAAGCTGTAATACAGGCAGGTAAGATCAGGATCATTCCGGTACTGCTTACTGCGCTTGCAGCCATATTCGCTTTGATCCCGTTGGCTATTGGGTTCAATATAAATTTTGTTACCATGTTTTCCGAATTGAATCCTCATATTTTCTTTGGGGGAGATAGCGCTGTTTTCTGGAAACCACTTGCGTGGACCATCATATTTGGACTGGCATTTGCCTTCTTTATGACATTGATCATGGTGCCGAGTATGTACCTGATTGCTGAAAGATTGAAACGCCCTATGCGCAGGCAGTTTGGAGGCAAATGGATCTCAATTATGGGCATTCCTCCCCTTACTATTTTATTTATCCCACTGATGTTTGTTACCATGTTTATTCATCGTGCGAAGGTTGCGAGAAGAAAGAGAAAGCTGGGAAATAAAGTTGGTGAAAAGTGGACAGGGAGTTGGTTTTAAACCTTTTTAGACTGCCACTGTCTGAACAGTAGTTCTCCTCTTACTTAGTAAGGCAAAGGAGTAAGGTTTAGCAAAGAAGTTTGTTTTTTGGTATTTTGGTATAGCCTGCGGAATTTTTCTGCAGGCTTTTTTGTGAAAAGGCCTAAATGTTTAAAGGATAGGCCCGCAATTAGGTTGCAAACGGCATTTAGCCGGGTTGCAATTTAAACCAGCCGTCTGACCTACGGTGCCGACCGCTGCATTCATTTCCGATTTTTAAGGGACAGGTGGCATTATATCCCAAAATTCAGGACTCATTTATAATTCAATTTGATATTACAGTCACCCGCCAGGAGAACTGTTCCAGATGGATTCTAAAAAGCACAAATATTCCCATACCTATTTCATGCACTATCCATGCTTTATCCATGCCTTTGATAGGGAGTATCTATGGAGGGTCCGGGTATTGTCAAATCCTAGAAATTCAGTGGTAATACGTTGAAAATTCAGTAGCCCTACTCTTTTTTTGGAAAAAAGTATTTTAGATGTTTGTTCCCGGAAAGAAAGCCATTAAAATTAAACAGTGAATGCTGTTAAATCAATACGATATTGAATGTATCCAAAACGCCAGGGCTTTTATTGATGCAGATATTACAAAGCATTATACCATCGTGGAAATTGCAGGCTATGCAGGGATCAATACTACCAAATTAAGGGCTGGCTTTAAAAAATTATTTAACACCGGGCTGTATCATTACCTTAAAGAACAAAGATTGAGCAAAGGCAAATACCTGTTGGAAAACACGGATCTGTCAATAACAGAGATAAGCCATGCACTGGGATACAAATACCCCTGTAATTTTATTACTGCTTTCAGAAAGAAGTGCGGGAAGGCTCCGCGCGCATGGAGGAGCCAGGTATCCTTATGGATTATTTTTATACAGTGCATGCAGGAATTATCTTGGGGGGATGGGATTTTAAATCTATGAACCTTGCAAAAGATTTTTTACCAAAAGTTCAAAGAATTCCTTTAGAGAAACTTGGTGTTCTTAGTGGCTTAGTGCGAGACTGCTTTCATTTGCTTCGCAAAAGGTTTTTTTTCACACAAAGACACAAAGGGCACAAAGGGGGAAACCCGTCGGAAAGTGGACTTTCATTTTCGTATTTATTCCCCGGTTTACTTAGCATCCAAAAATAAATCCGATTGCAAAGCTTTTACAGCCGATTGAAAAACTTTCTCATTTTACCTTGTGGCCTCACCCCGAATTAACCGCAGGCTGTTGCCCGCTTTTGATAATGAGACGATATCATCCTGCAACCTGAATGCAATGGAAAAAGTAATTACTTTTTTAAAGCGCCTGCATCCTCTCTCCGATTCATTAGAAGCAGAACTCCGGAACGAATGCCGTTTTACCAAAAAGAAAAAAAATGAATTCCTGCTTTTTGAAGGCGAGATATGCCGTTATGCCTGGTACCTGCAAAAGGGATTGGTACGGTGTTATTATAACAGGGAAGAGCACGAAGTGACCACCTGGTTTATAGAAGAAAATAATGTGATCGTACTCTTTAAAAGCCTCTTCGGGCAAAGGAAAAGCCTGTACAATATACAAGCGCTTGAAGACTGCGAACTGTACGGTATCCGTATCGAAAACATACTACACCTGGTGGATACCTATCCTGAAGTATCGCGTATCCGCATTATTGTAGCTGAACGGTTCAATATTTTGAAAGATATCCGCACCAGGGCTATCAGCGGGCTTTCTCCCAATGAAAGGTATCGCTATTTTGAAAAACATTTTCCCCAACTGCTTAACCGGGTAAAACTGGAGCACATTGCTTCTTATCTCGACATTAGTAAAAGCTCACTGGCAAGAGCGCGACGACAGTAAAATTTTTTTTAAGAAAGTGTCACGTGACACTCTGCACTTTTAAAAACGTATTTAGTTTTACCCCGGCAAAGCAATCATGATGCATCCTATACACTTTTGTTCTTTTTCTTTGTTCTTCCTCGCTATAGTAATGGATCTGAACTTTGTACTGACAAAAAGATAGAAATTCTCCCGCCTCAATCAAAGAATCACAGACAGGTTTCAGACGCATCATTTTAACAATAAAGATGAATCATGAAAAATAAAATAGCCCATATTATTTATCAATTATTAAGTTTTTTATTCGCTTATTTGTTTGATGCTAAAACAACAGGTCTTAAGGATGGGAAAGAAAACCTTACAGCCAGTTTTATTATTATGCCGGTTGTGATAGGTATTGAAATTTTAGTCGTTTCATTTTCGACTTATGAAAAATTGCTTTGGAGGCACACCGTTTTCAGGCGCGGTATTTCCGCCTTAATGAATTGAAAATAGTGTGAGGATATTGATAAATATTCTTTCACGGGTTTATCCTACCTTAAGGAGAATTAAAAATAATTTCTTCATTTATAATATAAATACGATGAAAAAGTACATTCTAGGCGCTATCGTCATTTTATTGGCAATAGTTGGCAGTGCATTTATAAAGAATAACCACAATACAAAAGATAACTTGTATTACTGGTATCAGGTAGATGCAAGTGGAAACATTGTTACAGGCTCCCAGGCATTTATGGGAGTTCAGGAAGATGTAAGTTACGCAACTACTCATTTACCTTGTACCCCCGGCAAAGATGCAGATTGCATTCGTGGCTTTACAAATCCAATAACCACCTTTCCAACAAACGCAACAGGGAATACTACGCCTTTGCAAAAAAAACTTCCATAGAAGCATAAATGAAAGTTATTTAAAAGGATTAGCCGTTTCATGACTAATCCTTTTTCTAATATTTAGTATCCTGCATTTTGGACTAAGAAAGGATTATTTTGTATTTCATAGGCGGGGATCGGATATACACTATCCATTGGTTGCCAGTTGGGAGATTTTTCTTCTCCTAAAATTATATCTGCATTTCCGGTTCTTTTTAAATCGCACCACCGATGCCCCCATTCGCAAAATAACTCTACCCGCCTTTCATGACTGATGGCCAACAGCATTGAATCCTGATTATTTGCGGTAGTATTTGCCAAGCCTGCTCTTGATCGAATAATATTGAGATCAGATTTAGCACCGTCAATATTACCTTGTTGAGCCCTGGCTTCAGCTCGAATTAAGTATTGTTCAGCCAATCTTAAAACAACATAAAATTCACTTATGGGGGTATAAGCACTCACTTTATATTTATATGGATAATAATAAGCTAAACCATTAACAATGTTTTCTCCTAACCACTTACTCATTCTCTGATCGCCATTTTCAAAGGCTGATAATAAGAAATTTGTAATGGTATAGTCTGGCATGTCAGTCGGGGAATATGGTATGAATGCTTCAGCCTCACTTGTATTGCTATTATCATTGGCGAATTGCCAAATAGTTTCATTAGAAGATTGAGAAAAAACATTGTTCAAGTCTGATTCCAAAGAATATTTATTTGAATTAATCACAGAAGACGCTTGGGCTTCTGCATCTACCCAATCCTTTTGATATAAATAAATTCTTGCCAGTAAGGCTGCTGCCGTCCATTTATTGGGTCTCGCTTTTAATGTAGAAGGATAATCTTCTTTCAATAGACTCTTAGCTTTCAACAAATCAGTAATTAACTGTGAATAAATCTGTGAAACGGGTGTTCTTGGCATAATACTATTTATACGGTAGTCTGTACCAAGTTCCAGAGGAACATCCCCAAATAGATTTGTGAGGCAAAAATAATTTAGTGCCCTTACCACTAACATTTCTCCTTCAATTTGATTTCTTACACTGTCTGTAAGTTTTGTTGAATTTGTGACTCCTTCCAATACTGAATTAGCATAAAATATAGACCTATATCCAGGGGTCCAAAGCCGTGAATAAATTCCTATTCCATCGTCCGCAATAATCGAATTGTTCTGAAACGAAAGAATCTCTGCATTTGTTGAGGTAAAAACTAATTCATCAGCAGTTAGGGCCGGATATAATGTCATTCCACCTGTGCAGATATTTAAATAAGAAACCCCCATATCTGAGTACACGCCTAATGCGGCTGAAATAGCAGCATCATTATCTGCAAATACTTTTACAGACTCAATCTGAGTAGCAGGTGCCGCTATTTCTACAAATTTTTTGCAGGAAAAATTTATCAATAAAATCTCTATAGTTAGGATTGTCCAAAAAGGATTTTTAATGTTTTTTATTAAATTAAACTGTGTCATATTTAAAGTTTAAAAAGTTAATTGAATACCAGCTACGATTGTTTTCAGAGGAGGCAACACATACATGTTTTGTGTTTCGGGATCAAGTCCCACATATTTTGTTATAGTAAGTAAATTTTGAGCATTGATATACACTTTAATACTTGAAATTTTCAGCTTGCTTAATAGGATATCCGGCAGATTATAAGATAAGGAAACATTCTTGAGGCGTATATATGATGCATCGCTATAAATTCCATTGGACACATTTAATTGTGTATTGGTCGCTAAATATGCGGGACGGCTACTATATGTGGCTATAAATTGTTGAACATCTGAAATGTCTCCAGGTTTCTGCCACCTTTTAAGAACTATTTCAGGTTGATTTGAGATAAATCCCGGAGGCGTATTGTAAAATTGAGATAGATAATTTTTACCGATTTGTTTTTTGAATTCAAACAGAAATACCAGTTGGATATTGTGGTAATTAATGGTATTGACTAGACCTCCATAAATCTTCGGGTTAAGATTACCTAAAACCTGGTAATCAGCAGGCGTTAACTTCCCGTCTCCATTTGTATCATCAAAAGTATAAACTCCGGTTTTTGGGTCAACGCCAAGGTATTTGTACCTATTGATAACTGATAAGGGTTGTCCAACGATGAGTGTACCTTCATAGCTTGTTAAAGCTAGCCCAGGGAAAGAGATTAGCTTGTTTTGTGGAACAGTTGCATTTATTGAAGTAGTCCATGAAAAATTTTTCCTGATTATATTTTTTGTTGATATTACTAATTCTATACCTGAATTTTGTACAAGGGCCGGCAAATTCATTACAACGCTATTGTAGCCGGCCTGGTTGGGTAAGGGATAATTAACCAGTTGATTGCTACTTCTGTTATTATAATAAGAGGTACTTAATAATATTTTGTCTTTTAAAAAGCCAAGTTCTATGGCTATTTCCATTTTTTTATTGGTTTCCCATCCTAAAGCCGGATTGTATAATTTATCGGGAAGCAGAGTAGGAGTGCCCTGGTATGTTGTACTTGCATTTGACCATAAATTCATGAAATTATAATCCCCAATCTGGTCATTTCCTGTTATGCCATAGCTTGCCCTTAACTTTCCAAAACTTAAAAACGAAAATTTATTTTTAATAAAAGGCTCTTCATTAAAAATCCATCCGACCCCTACTGCTCCGAAATTGGCGAACTGCTTATCAGGGCCAAACCTACTTGAACCATCCCTGCGGAAGGTTACATTCATGAGATATTTATCTTTTAAATCATAATTGATTCTTCCGAATAAAGCCTCATAATGATAAAGAGTCTGCGAAGCCTCGGCTGTTACAAAACCAGCAGCCGCAGGATTATCTAATAAAAGGTCATTGGAAAACCTGGATGCTTGTATAACGTTACCTTCATATTTCTTTTCCTGCAGCGTTCCTCCAACCAAAACATTCAATTTCCCCTGACCAATATTTTTTAAATAATTTAATTGAGGCTCGACGGACCAACTATTGGTAGATGCATTTGCAAAAGAAGAAGATGGTGTTATCCATGCACGGGTATAAGGATCAATTGCTGTCCCTGGGACAATGGCTACTTCATCATTTTTAAAAGTATTATAACCCATGCTTGTTTTAAATGTTAGAGAAGGTAGAATCTTATAAAAAACCTGAAGATTGCTGTAAAGGTTTTCAGTGATTGAAGTATTTTTTTCAAATAATACAGAAAGGGGATTAATAAAATTATTTACTGTTGCGTAACTAACACCATCCTGTTCCCAGCTAAGGCTTCCATCTGCATTATACAATTGCAGGTTTGGGATCATGTTAATGTATTGTGTCAGATCAGTTGAAATAAGCTGGTTCTTATCATTTGAATAACCGCCTGAAAAAGCAACATTCAATTTCTTTTTTTCGGAATTATGGTTGATACTGAAATGCGCTGATCCCCTTGTATCATTCAGGTTTTTAGAAAACACGTTTGTTTCCCTGTGGAATCCGCCGCCTATAAGGAATTGAGTAAGTTGATTTCCTCCTGACATGAACAACTGGGCATCGATTGTGTGAGCGATGTTGCCGATCAATAACTTTTTAAAATCAGTATATCTTGTAGTGTCCCAAACCATAATATCAGGTGCATATCCTGGGTCAAAAGGATTTGTGCTTGGAGTAATCCCATCATTCTTAAACCCTTCTTTACGCATTTGAATGTATTGCTGTGTATTCAACATATTCATTGTGCGTGTAGGAGTACTGGCCCCGGAGTAAACATTTGCGGTAATCTTTGTAGCGCCTGCTTTACCTTTTTTTGTAGTAATCAATATAACGCCATTGGCACCACGGCTACCGTAAATTGCAGTAGCATCTGCATCTTTTAAAATTTCAATACTTTCAATATCAGAAGGATTGATACTGTTTAATGGGCTTAGGCCTCCGTTGCCAAAATTATCATTTGCAGCCGACCGGAGTTGATTGGAAGGCTGATTGCCCGGCTCAAAAAAGACCCCGTCAATTACAAATAAAGGATCATTTTTTGACAGCCCCTGGTCTAAAGCAGTACGTCCGCGGATTTCTACATTGAAGGATGATCCGGGAACACCACTTGTTTGAGTTATAGTTACTCCCGGTACCCGGCCTTCCAAAGCTGCTAACGGATTAGACACAGGCTGAGTCTCTATTTCATTTGATGTTATTTTAGTTATATTACCGGTACTTAGCCTTCTGGTAGTTGTACCATAAGCCTGGATAATCACTTCATCAAGCTCGCCTGTTTTCTGCCTGAGTATGATGGTAACTTTACTCCTGTTTTCCACATTGATTTGCTGAGGCTCATAGCCAATATGAGTAACCAGTAAAACAGAATTAACGCTGATACCGGATAGCTTAAAATTACCATGATTGTCTGTCTCGCAGGCTTTCGGGGAGTTACTTTTTACCTCAGAAATTGTAGCACCATTTAAAGGCTCACCTCTTGTTGTTAATACCACACCATCAATCTGGAATACCTGGGAGAATGAATGATTACTTAATGCCAGGAACATGATGAGTAATCCGTAATAAAATATTTTCATTATTTTAGTTTTGCAGTTTTGTGAATTGATTGTTTTTGGTTTTTATCAGAACCAGCATTTCTACGTTCCTGGTTACTGGTTTCAATACTAAATTTTGCTTCTTTAAGGCATTCTTTAAAGATTGAATATTATCGAGCGCTTTAGCATCTAGCTTTATAGCCATTCTTACACTTGGGCTAATACCATTAAAAAAAGGAACTCCCCAAAAAGTGTTGTTCAGCTTGTTCACTAAATTGCCGGGAGAAATAAATACCAATTGATCTGCGGCTGCTTCCGAAGAAAGGGTTGCGTAATCTCCTGGTACATATTTTTTTGAAATAGAGGTAGGGGTATCCTTTATGAGCAGGTAAGAGGCCATCTTCCTTATCTCAAATCTTCCCTGTACCTGTAGATAGGTATCAAGATCAAGGTTTATTTTTTCCCTGATAGCTTTCGGTGAAGTTGTTATCGGAAAAGTCGCTTCATAACAATAAGTATTGTTCTCTTGCCACATATTTCTATATACACTCCTGTCTCTATATTCAAACAAATCGGCATCATCAGAAGGTAACAACACATGGCTAAACGGGAATTTGGTACGCACTGTCAGGGTGAGCAAATACAATCCCGCAATACTGTAATTAATCGCCTTGATTTTAACTACCTTATTAATACTGTCTGTATGCCTGATATATCTTGTTGCAATACCTTTTAAGCAGGGCGTAAGTACGGATTGAAAGATTTTATTATCGTTACTTAAATAATTGGCCGCTGTGGCATTTACAACCATAATTGAAGAATTATAATCATAATCACCAATATCATTTTTTACTTCCCATCCCGGTGTTTTACCAGACAGAATGGTTAGCACATTTTCTCCCTTTACATATTCTGAACCTGTTATAGCTTTTACAATTCCATTATTGATCCATGCTTCGTGCGATACAAAGCGATGAGGAAATAATCTTTCTAAAATAGTATCGCCCATTATTACCGGAATAGAAACATTTTTAGCTACAGGGTTAGTTTTCAGAAATTTTTCCACTCTTTCTTTAGTTTCATTAGTTACAATAAAAATCTGAAGTTTATCTCCATATTGATGCTGCAGGGAATCAAACCGCGGCAATGCCTCAATGCAGCTCAAACAGTAGGTATTCATAAAATCAAGTATGACCAACTTATCTTTAAAGTCAGAAAGTTTTGCAGTTGAATCTTTGTAATTAATAATGTTATTGATCTCTATATCTGGCACAGTATCTCCTATTGTAAGTGGTTTTATTGGCGGTGATTGCGTGCCGGAAAGTATGGGCAATAGTGTGGCTAATAGCCCTATTATATATTTCATGAAAAATAATTTTGGCTGTAAAAAAAATAATTAAAAGAAAAGCTAACAGTGGCCACCACCGCATGTGCCATGGCGGCCATGCCTGCAACCTACATGAGAAAAAGCAGCAGGCCTGGCAGTGGGGTATAAGCATAACTGATATGCTCATACGCAAATAATTATCAAACTGGATTTTTCGGTTTTTGCGCGTATCGTGATTGCAGCAGGCTCACCGCTTCCTCGGCAATTTTCCATTGACGAAGGCGAAGTAACAGGCGGTAACATTTATATCGCAGGTATAGGGGGCGATATGGTTTTTCAAAATAGAATTTATTATTTCGGTTCTGGCTCTTTACCAACTTAAGCGCCTCCCAATGAAGTATAGTGTGCGAAGCAGCCTTTGGCAAAGCTGCCCTGGAAAGTAATGTGTATGTATGCCTTGAACCCAAAATTTATATGTATTATTTGATGAACAATTAAACACATACTTGAGTTTTTTAAGAAAGGTCTTTATTTTATCTGTCCTTAAGAAAAAGTATTAGATAAAAAGGGCAGACCTCCATCTTATCGCAAAGAGGCACCGCGAAGAGCCCAGAGTCGATAAGTTGACAGGAGGCCCACCCTATGATTTATAGAATGGGCTTTCACTATCATCTCGACTCTTTGAAAATTCGCGGTTTTCTTTGCGAGACTCGTACCAAATCCTTCAATATAACTTGAAGGTTGCAAAAGTATTAAATAAGTTTTAGCTCACTAAAGAAGGTAATATTAACTGCAATAATCATATTCTTTAGATAAAGATAAAGACAAAACCATTAACTGCAAATTTAATTTTAAAAACTATGAATACCTATATTTAAATTTATAATAGATATTATGGGTATTTTTAGTTGATATTTAATTGGAAAGACTTTATTTTAATTATGGATCAAGAAACACAACTTATTGCTGTAAAAAATTTAATTGAAACTGGCAATTTAAAAGAGTTCAAGGATATCTTTCTTTATGTAGAGAAAAAATTTATCTATTTAAAAATGGGAGGAAATTATGGAACATTTCTTAGCTACATTCTTAATCCCAAGAAATTTCGTTATGAACATACTTATCGACTTGCAACAATTCTTAATGTAACTCCTCAACAGATTTCCGAAATCATCCATAATCAAATAGATAATTCTAAATTACAGCCTAAGCGAAAAAATACAAAAAGGAAATAACTGATCTGGCAGCAAAGGAACAAATAAATGGGGTTCTTATTGATAGAGCATGTGATTAAAGGACTTGATTGCGTTTAGGCGTTACTGTTATGCTGGTTTGGCTTTGCAATAAAATGGAGGAATAGAGGGAGTTTCTGTTTTTTAATAAAGAAATCATTTGAGGGCAAAAGTAAAATTGCGTTTCGTCATTACTGTTATACTGATATGATTTACAGTAAACGGATGAAAAAGAAATATTTGCTTTTTTATTTATCGCATCATGTCTTTTAGAGCGTCTAAAATTTTATACAGATAGGAAATATTTTTTTATACATCCTGGGGACCAAACCAGGTATTCTTACATATAGCAAAAATAATTTCGTAATATTGGCTCAACTGAAAGAAATTGATTATTTATTAAGAAAGTTCGATTTTTGCAACTTAAATTTGTTATTCTTATAATATTAGACCCTTGGCAAGCTCAATAAATTATAGTCCTTTAAGATATCCAGGAGGGAAGTCTTGCCTTTCTAATTTTGTAAAGGAAGTGGCTCAATTAAATAGGATAATTGGGGGCGTTTACATGGAATTATATGCAGGGGGGGCCGGGGCAGCTTTGAATCTTTTGTTCAATGGAACTTTTAGTCGTGTGCACATAAATGACTATGACTACAACATTTACTGCATGTGGTATTCAATTTTAAATCATCCCCAAGCTTTTATCAATCGGATAAACAAAACTTCTGTTACAATCGAGGAGTGGCATCGGCAGAAAGCTGTTTTTTTTAGAGGAGGGCGATCAAGTATTGTAGATTTAGGGTTTGCCACTTTTTTTCTTAATAGAACTAATCGCTCTGGTATTATTTTTAAAGCCGGGCCTATTGGGGGTTTAAGGCAGGACGGTAATTATAAAATTGACGTAAGATTCAATAAAGAAAAGTTAATTGAGCGGATTAAAATGATAGCGTCCCGTAGAGACGACATTGTACTTACCAATTTGGACGCCTTGGATATTTTAAATAATATTCATTTAACCAATTATAATATTGAAAATCTATTCATATATATGGACCCTCCATATTACAAAAAGGGAAAACAATTGTATTTAAATAATTATAAACATAATAATCATTTAAATTTGGCTAATACACTCAGAAATATTGAAAATATAAAATGGTTAATCTCTTATGATAATGTATCAGAGATTAAGCAAATGTACGGAAGATATAGAATGGCTTCTTTCAATTTGAATTACACATTACAGACAAAGAAATTTGGAAGCGAACTCTTAGTATTCTGTGATGATTTGGAACTTCCTACCTATATAAGAATAAGAAATCGGACAGGTGCATTAACTTTATTAAATGAGTAGAATCAGATTTTATGTATAAAGAAATTCAAGAAATAAATCCAAACGAACTTTATTTCGATATAAATAATCCAAGAATCTCCGAATTTAATATATCGACAAAAGCAAAGGAAGAAGAAATTATTGCTATATTATGGAATGTAATGGGTGTTGAAGAAATTGTATTATCAATAAAAGCGAGTGGTTTTTTTCCGAACGAGCCATTAATTGCCTTAAAAGAAAATGGAAGAAATATTGTTATTGAAGGAAACCGAAGGCTTGCAGCTGTAAAATGTATATTGGCCCCATCATTTGCAGATACTATTGGATTCAATAAGAATCTCCTTTCCGTTTCTGGAGAAATTAAAAGCCAATTAAATAAATTACCTGTAATATTTGTAGATAGCCGGCAAGAAGCGTGGAAATTCATTGGATTTAAGCACATTAATGGTCCAGCAAAATGGGGTAGCTATGCAAAAGCACAATATATTTCCCAAATCAGGAATGAATTTGGAATTTCTTTGGAGGAGATCGCCTCACAAATCGGTGATACAAATAAAACAGTTCAAAAATTATATCAAGGATTGAAAGTTATTGAGCAAGCCGAAAGTCTTGGGCGTTTTGACAGAAGAGATATTCAAGCACCTCGATTATATTTTTCTCATTTATATACAGGTTTGAATTATGAGGGGATAAGGGATTATTTATCTCTAAAGGATATTTCACCTGACAAAAAAAATCCTGTTCCCGAGGAAAGTTATGAAAATCTTGAATACTTACTTACATGGTTATACGGTAGCAAAAGAAAGGAATCTCCTTCTCTGATACAGTCTCAGAATCCGGATTTAAAATATTTGGATGCAGTTTTAAAAAACAAAGAAGCTGAGTTAGCAATCAAAGATGGTATTGCTCTTATGCAAGCATACGAAATAAGCCAACCAAAAAACAAAACTTTTGAACAAAATTTATTAGAGGCTAAAAGAGCATTGCAAAAAGCACAATCCTATTTAACCGAAGGCTTCGATGGTAAGGATGAAAACTTACTAAAGCACGCAGCAACTATTGCTCAAATTGCGGATGATTTATATGATTCAATGGAAAAAAAATGGAAATCATTGCAAGGGACTGTTGAATCGAAAAAAAGGCTTTTTGGCGGAGAATAATTATGTTTAAGTTACCCAATGGCATACCATCGCTAAGAACATCAGCCCAAGAGTGGGCAGATTTTGCTGAATACAAAAGCCTTAAAATGGGCAAAGTTTCTTTATTAGATATTATTAAATCTCCTTTGATTGTTTCAGATGAATTAATTATTAATGGTATTGAAGATGATACTGATAAGTTTAATAATAAGATTGATGAAATTGCGGCCGAAATTAAAAACAGAAGTTCAATTACAAGAAACCAGTATCCATTTGGACTAGAAGATATTGGCTATACTTTAAAATATATTCAAGATGAAAATCTTTCCAATCTAATATATCGATTCCTTTTATTAGCAACCCGATTGAGTATGAAAGATGAAAAGATACAGGGAGGAATTGATGGAACAAAGTTATTTGAAAAATTATCAGCAGAAATTGCAGTTTCTTTTTTTGGGGAAAATTCGAACGTTGATATATTGGGAACAAGCAAAGCAGATCGCATAAGTTTTCGTTCAAAATTAACCGAAATAACTAAACGAATTGGAGAAGGTGGTAAAATTCATGAACATAGCGCATATAGACCCCAAGATGACAATATTGATGTAATTGCCTGGAAGGGATTTTCAGATAAAAAAGTATCCCAAGTGATAGCCTTCGGTCAATGTAAAACTGGAACTAGTTGGCAAGACAGGCTGTCTGAACTTAATGCAAATGCCTTTTGCAATACTTGGTTTTCAGAGCAACCTGTACTAATGCCGATAAGGATGTTTTTTTGTGCTCAATATTTTCCGAATGAGATATGGAGACCAAGAGCAAATGAAGCAGGTTTAGTTTTTGACAGATTTAGAATTATTGATTACTTGCCAGCTAAAATTGAAGATAGCCTTTTGAAAGACATAAGGCTTTGGTGTGCGGCAGTAGAAAATCTTTATTATAAGAAAGAATAAGACTTTTAATAAATCCAGTTTAGGCTTTAAATTATAATAAGGAAACTTTGCGGATACATTTATATTAAAATCTTTGGTTTTACGGTGTTCATTGTAACACACGACTATTACAAATATTAAATAATCAGGAAAATGGCAAATAAATGAAGTTCCTGTTTTTCTTTTAATAAGAGAATCCCAAGTTGGAGATGAAAAGAAGGAAAAAGTTGAATAGAACAGGCTAAAAAAAAGAATCCGGGAAAATAATTTACCTTTATAAATATGAGCATAAAAGATTTGAAAATAATAAACGAATTAGCCAAGAAGCTGATAGTAGATACGAAAACCATGACAAAGGAAGAGTCATTTCAAAGACTGGTAGATGCAGGTATATTCAAGAAGAATGGTCAATATGCCAAGCCTTACTCCAATCTTGCGAAAGCAGTTAAGGCTGGTTAATTCCTATGCTATATAGTGCCCATCCTAATTTAATTATAGGTTTTCACGGTTGCGATGAAGAGACGCGCGATAAATTGCTTACCAACCCCAACGTCATTAAAATCAGTAAAGAGAAATATGACTGGCTTGGAAATGGTATGTATTTTTGGGAGAATAATTATGAACGTGCATTGCAATGGGCAAAGGATAAGCGAAAGAGAAATCCTATTAAAAAGCCCACAGTTATCGGTGCTGTATTGCAGTTAAATTATTGCTGTGATTTCCTGGATAGTGAATATATTAATACTCTCAAGTATTATTATAGCGTAATGGAAACATTGTATACCAATGCGGGCCAACCATTGCCTACCAATAAAGACCTGCCATCTGATAATTATAAAGATAAAATTTTAAGAGAGCTGGATTGTTCCGTAATCGAATTTATGCACGCAGAAATTCAGCGGCAAGCTAAAGAAGAAATACAATCCAAAGGATATACAGCAATAAAATTTTTTGATTCGGTAAGGGGTGTCTTTACAAGGGAATGTGCTATATACAATCGTCAGTAAAGGTCTTCGCTTCATTTCATTTCGCTCGCTATTCGGTTTTGTAAAAAAATCTCCAGCCTTATGTTATTCAACTTCTGCTTGCTTTTATTTTTTATGTCAAAAACCTTGACTTCCTTCCAACGCTTCTAGTATAGGTTGCCTAAGCTGACCAAATTCCGGCGATGAGCCGAGATAGCTTTTAATAATTTAAACTCAATTAATGCAACTTCAAACCCGTTTAGCGCAACTCATGCGGATGTCATAGGAAATCCAACTGAAGAAAAATTCTCTTGGAATTACGTCTTTATACGGATATCTTAATGATTTCGGAAATTTACTTTTACAGAAATATATATATTATGAAATTAGATGAGGCAAAATACAAACTTTTATTAGCACGTGAACACCAGAAAAAACTTAGGGTTGAAATTGCCGCACTGAAAGAAATTATTATTGGTTATGGGGTTGAACCGGATCAACAATTTGCAGAATTAAAGGAACGCAACAATGAAATATATAAACTCTACAAAGAAGAAATGCCGTTCACCACGATTGCTAAAAAATATAATTTATCACCGACCCGTATCGCCGCAATCTGCCACCGAATAGACTACAACAACATACAGAAGAAACTCTATCCAAGGAATTAGGGAAGTGCTTCAATGACTACTAAATTAGCAAATAATTATACTATTAATAAAAGCAAAAAATACGATTTCAGTGTATTCTAAACGAGCGAAGTGAATGCAGTAAAACAACGATAAGTTAGAATTTCTATTTTCCAGATTCGCAATTTCTTTTGAATTTTGTTTCTGAAAATAATAGAAATTGTTCCGGCAGATGCTTGTGTAAAATCTGGATTTAGGTATCAATGTACTTGCAAATCTCCTTCTCATTTTTGGCATTCCTGAAATCAAACTGCCGAACTTTTTTAGAGGTAAAAATTTTAAAAATATCTCCTACGACATAACAATGAAAGATATGATGATAAAGAAATGGTTCGTGTGGACACGAACCAGGGCATTTGATTGATAATCAATTTATATGAACGAAGGTAAATACGTATTTTCTCAAATTATAGAGTTAATTTCCTACAAAAAGTTTCAAACCCTTGTTAACCGCCATTCCGGTGAATACAAGGTAAAGGATTTTAGTTGCTGGAAACAATTTTTATGCATGGCATTTGGGCAACTTACCCACCGCGAAAGCCTCAGCGATACAATCATGTGTTTAAAAGCTAATGCTGGTAAAATGTATCATTTAGGCATTGGCGAAGTAGTGGCAAAAAGCACACTTACAAAAGCAAATGAAAATCGGTCTTACCTCATTTATCAAGAGTTGGCGATGTTGCTAATTAAAGAAGCAAAACAATTGTATTTAAGTGATGACGATTTAGAAGTATCACTCAAGGCAAATGTATTTGCTATAGATGCTACAACCATTGATTTGTAAATTTATCTGCCATTGGGTCTGCCTCAGAAAACTTGCCCAATTGGGGATCAAGCATCCTAAATGAAGTTTCGTAAAGCTCCAACCCGCTGCCATCGCTAAATTCCTTATTCTGCAATTCTGTACCGCCATTATACCGGTATTTATTTTCTGTATAATTGAGCTTGAGGGTTTTGTCGCAAATGCCTGCCATCCTAACCTAAAAGGAGGATGGTTTTTATTATTCAAAGAACTTTTTTAAATGTACAGTAAACAAACAAATAATGAAGATTTTTTCTTTTTCAAACATACTACAAATAGGTGCTGATTTTTAAGTTATACTTTTTACACCTTTATATGGCACAAGAAACCCTCGCTCTTTTTCTGCCCTACATACCAACAGTGGAAACTTAAAAAAAAAATTAAATTAATATTTAAACCCATAAAGTTTTTTTTGCTTCCCATAAAACAATAATAAGTATAAAAAATAAATGGTAAAAAAAATTGTACAAATAGGTAAATAGTAAACTTTTTTTAATAAACCGGTTAAGAATAAAATTATGTCAATATTTAGGCCTATGAAAATGGCTCTTTTTATTGGGATATAAACCTTAAAATTTAAATCATAGTTGTAATATGTGCCAATGTTTTTTATATACTTTTGTGAAATATAATTACTTTCGGTATTATCAAAAAAATAATCTTTTTCTTTTATTTCAACAAAATATTTTTCTAAATATTCAAGAATTTTTCTTTTCACTAATTCCGATTTTATTTCATTAAAATGATATAAAAAATTATCAATAGATCTATAATGCAAAAATATTAACTGTGATTCTGGCAATGTTGATTTTAGATCACGCTGTTGCTCTTTGAACCTTTCCAGTAAGTCAATCATTTTAGGTATTATTAGGTATTATTAGTGATTACCATAAAAAGTGTCATAAGCATCCAATACTTGCGTAATTCCTTCTCCAATTTCTGCTCCGTTAGGAAAACTATATTGTCTTGAAGCCATTTCAGTAAACGTGGACCAATTTGCTAAATTACTAGCTGAATATGTTGCTAAACTGCTAAAAAATGTGTAATTAGCATTGTTTATAGAATTAGTTGCAAAATTATAAACATCGTATCCAGCCTGATCGTATGCTGCTCCAAGTTCTGGTAAAGCCGCACCCGAAAAAGGTAGAACAATTGCCCCAGCAATAAGTCCCTGCACAGTTCTATAATCCTGATCATTCTGGTACATTTTAGCCCAATTGCTCAGGCCCTCTGTATAACTTGGGCGGTCACCCGGCTGGCTTACTGAACTAATACCTCCACTATTCATTCGTTCATTATAGGTCTGATAGTTACTCTGTAACTGTGAATCATATGAGTACGTTCCATCAAACCAGTCAAGATCCTTATACCTGTGATCATCAGAATATGAGTTCCATGAGTTTGCGAATTCAGGAAGGGAGAGAAATTGTCTACCCATCACTATTCCACCCATCGTACCATAAGTAGCATCGGTTTTTGCATCATATCCCTGGCTTTGAAAACTACCGGTAGTAAAACTAAAATTTATCCATACTCCTTGTGTTCCCTGACTATTTTGTCCCATAGCTGCAGAGAAATCGGAACTGTAATAACTTTGTGGACTAAAGCCACCACCTTGATCTATTTGAAAATTATAAAATCCATCATCAAATCCACCAAGTCCATATTGCTGAACATAATTTAATAATTGATTTAAATTATCCAAGTGGTCTGGAGGCGCAGATTTCATTCCCGTTGGATCATTAAACATTATAGGATCAATCATCCCAAAACTATAAGGCGATAAGCCATCCGTTTTTTCTGACAGCGCATCTATTCCTCCAAACCTTCCTATCTGAGGGTCATACATCCTTGCATTTGCATCATACAGTTCTAATCCTGTGCCATCGCTAAATTCCTTGTTTTGCAATTCTGTACCTCCATTATACCGGTACTTATTTTCTGGATAATTGAGCTTGAGGGCTTTGTCGCAAATGCCTGCCATTGCCAATCCAAACGGGTAGTAGTGGTTCTCTTCAAGCATAGGCCCCTGCTTGTGTTGTACCGAAAGATTGTCAAAGAACATCCCGATACGCTTCACTATCGGGACAAGCTATCCCGGTTTTGCGTCTCATTGCTCACCCAAATATACAAATATCCGCTTCGTGTAAGTACAAGTGGCGAGTTTTTAAGCGTAAAAAAA
>DATCFT010000007.1:0-32272 GCA_036509335.1 Hanamia sp. | reverse complement strand
TACCTGGGAGAAAATCGGCTGTCCGAGATAATTTGTAATTTTATCCATATTAATTATGTTGGTGGTACAACAAGATTAATAAAAAGGGGTGGATTTTTTCCACCCCCTTTACTTAAATTTTATCTCGGACAACAATAATTTTTAATTATAAATTTGTTCCCGAAAAGCATTCGGCAGACAGGAACACTATTCCCCTCTACCAAAGCCGGTGCCGTTAGTGTTGTAACAGTCTTCAAGAAACGAACCTATAAACGAATGGATTCAAATGGCAAAAAATAAAAGTGGACAGACAGCATTTGGTGCGGCATTAGCGCGATTGATTGAGCAATATCAACCTGACAACTTACGCCTGTTCGAAGACAACTTACTTCAACATCTTTTACCCCGCTCAGTTGTGATTTTTACGAGAGTAAAATTCATCAGGACCTGGATGATCAATTTATTTGATAAAAAGACTAAAGGAATTCTTGGCGGACTTATTTGCAGAACAAAATATATTGACGAGATAACAACATCATTTATTAACGGTGATATTCAGCAAATCTTAATTCTTGGTTCGGGAATGGACACCCGGCCATACAGATTAGAGGGTATAAAGCAATTAAAAGTATTTGAAGTTGATATGGCTTCCGTCCAGGATTTTAAAATAAAAAAAATAAAAAAATATTTTGGCGCTTTGCATTCAAACGTGAATTATATTCCTATTGATTTCAATAGCCAGACACTTAGTGAAGTCCTGAAACTTCATCAATTTGAATTTTCAAAACCTGCTTTCATAATTTGGGAAGGAGTTACACAGTATATCACAAAAGATGCTGTTGAAAAAACATTGGATTTCATTTCTGCAACTGCGCCAGGAAGCCATTTGGTATTCACCTATATTTTGGAAAGCGTAATAATGAAGCAATCCAGTATTCCCGGAGCAAACGAGTTAATGAAATATTTTGAAAAGAAAAACGCTGCATGGCAATTTGGAATTGAGCCGGTTAAACTCGGGGAACTTTTAGAAAAGTATCATTTGCAACTATTTTCAGACATTGATTCGGACTATTACCAGGAAAAATATTTACAACCAATGGGCCGGGAATTGGATACTACAAAGATGGAAAGAGTAGCATTTGCAAAACGATATGACTAAATGAAAGTGAGACCTGGGTGGCAATAATACACTTGCCACGGCTTAAAAAACTTTGTAAAGCGATAGTATTAACAATGAACTTTTAAATTATATATTTGGGACCGAAAGCGTTCGGGATTCGGGGCAGAAAGAAATTATTTTGCTCCTGAGACAAGTCGCTATTGAGCGGTTATTGTAAACCATACGTAAAATGAGAGAACAAATTTCAGCGATTCTTTACAAACACTTTATACAAAAATGAAAATAGAACATCTTGCCATTTGGGTTGAGGACTTAGAAAGTATGAGAACTTTTTATTTAAAGTATTTTGACACTACGTCTGGCAATAAATACACAAACCAAAAAAATCAATACACAGCTTATTTTATTTATTTCGGAGATGACAAAACACGTTTGGAACTCATGAACAAACCCAATATTACTTCCAATATTGGGCAAAGAGGATTTACAAAAGGGGTTGCCCATTTCTCCATTTCAGTTGGTGGAAAAGAAAAAGTAAATGAACTTACTGAACTACTGAGAAGCAACGGTTATACAATTTTTAGTGAACCAAGAACGACGGGCGACGGTTACTATGAAAGCGTTGTTTTAGACCCTGAAGGAAATTATTTAGAAGTTTCAGCCTAAAAATTTACAAATGAAAATAGAAAATATAATTTTTGACTTTGGCGGTGTTTTGGTGGACTGGAACCCAAGATATTTTTACAGAGACCACTTTCAAAATGAAAATGAAATGGAACATTTTCTTAAACACATATGTACCGACGAATGGAATATAGAACAAGATAGAGGACGTTCACTTTCAGAAGGTACAATTATACTTCAAAAGAAATTTCCTGAGTTCCATTCTATGATACAACTTTATTATGATAAATGGGAAACCATGCTGAAAGGCGATATACCGGGAACCGTAGCCTTATTATATAAACTAAAGAAGAAATACAAACTCTATGGCTTAACAAACTGGTCTGCGGAAACAATTTCAATTGCCTATAAGAGATTTTCTTTTTTTAAAGAATTTGACGGAATAATTGTGTCAGGAGAAGAGAAAATGATAAAACCTGATAAAAATATTTTCCTTTTATTACTTGACAGGTACCATCTAAAGGTAGAGAGTTCCATTTTTATTGACGACAACATACATAATATCAAAGCCGCTGAAGAAATTGGTTTATACGGAATACATTTTGAGAGCCCAATCCAGTTGAAAAAGAAGTTGTCATCAATAAACGTAATTTAAAAATTGATTCAAACAACAATGAACCCATGACAGGTTTAGCAATAGGCTGGCTGACGGAAAACAATCGGCTACGACGATGATATTAAAGAGAATGGTATCTGCTATGTAAAAATTATTAACTCCTACATGCCTCTAAACAAGAAACAACTTATAATTGGAACATTAATATTGAGCACACTTTTTAGTTGTAACAATAATTCAAAAACAGCCGAAAACAATGACCAGAAAATAGTGCCAAACATTCCTGATATCAGTTATTCTGTATCCCATTATTTTCCTCATGATACTACCCTATTCACTGAAGGATTTTTATTTTATAAAGGAGAACTATTTGAAAGTACAGGCTCACCGGAAGACCTACCGCAAACTAAATCCTTAATAGGAATAGACAATTTAGCGACAGGGAAATTTTCGAAAAAAATCGAACTTGATAAGACCAGGTATTTTGGTGAGGGTATCGCCTTTTTAGACAATAAGTTATTTCAGCTCACTTATACAAGCCAGGTTGGATTTATTTATGACGCGAAAACTTTTAAGAAGATAGGTCAATTTAAATATGCCAATAAAGAAGGTTGGGGCATGACCACTAATGGAAAAGATTTAATACTTAGCGATGGCACAAGCAATTTGACATTCCTAAACCCAACTAATCTAAAGCTAATTAAAACATTAAGTGTAACAAAAAACGGCGTTCCACAGGATAGTCTGAATGAATTGGAATACATTAACGGATTTATATACGCTAATGTTTGGATGAACAATAATATTTTTAAAATCAATCCCACAAACGGCCAGGTAGTTGGGAAATTAGATCTTAGTGTATTAACACAGGACGCAAGAAATAAAAATCCACGGATTGATGTTTTGAATGGAATTGCATATGATTCATCCTCTGACAAAATTTATGTAACAGGAAAATTGTGGCCAAATATTTATGAGATCAATTTTAATCATTGATTTGAGAAAACACAAAGAGAGAAATAAGTTATACTATTATAAAACTGTCTTTAATTAATTCTGCAAAAGATAATGTTAGACTTGTCTCGTTCTGCAGTTGCCGGTTAACTTATTTCAAATGATGCCTCATCGCCAGTCGTCTCATATCTCTCCAAACCCATTCGCTTTTTAAAAAAATAGGTAAGTAATACTTAAAAGAAATAATGGGATGACGTTAAATATATAAAACTTTAAAAGATCAATTGGCGCAAAACACCCCTAAAATGGCAGATTCACACCTTATAAAATATAAATACATGGAATAACTTTATTAAGACATGTATCTTTTAAATTCATTCTAATTTTCAAAAATGTTTAATACACCGGAATTTTCAAAAAAATTTAAGCAAGCTGTAATAACTTGTCTCTTTTTGTTTATTTGCAATCAGGGTTTCTGCCAAAAAATCACTGATTGGCAATTGGATAAAATGCCAGTAGACTTGGAAAAAGACTTCGCTTTAAGCGCGCTACCACCTCATTTGCGTAATGACGCTACTGTTTATTTGTTAGACCCTCAGAAAGGTTATTATATTGCACAAAAAGGTTCGAATGGCTTCGTCTGCTTTGTCACCAGGACAGAATGGGAATGGGGTAAATTCAGAAAAGATGTTGCTGCTGCCATTAGTTATGATGCCGAAGGGGCCAGAACAATTTTTCAAGTGTATAAGGATGTGGCAGCAATGAGGGCTTCCGGAAAATACACCGCTTTGCAAATTAAAGATATTGTTCTCAACAGGATCAGGAAAGGAATATATAAAGCACCGGCGAGGCCTGGCATTTCTTACATGTTAGGCCCTGTTATGCGTGCCTACCCGGGCAATGCGGATAACGACCAGGTTATGACCATGAGTATGCCGCACTATATGTTTTACGCGTCTTATCTAACTAATAAAGACATTGGTGGTTCTGACGATGATTGGCCCCAGGTGATTAATCCTGGCGCCATGCTTCTGGGTGAAAGAAAGGGGCCGTTTGGCTATATAATCGTTCCGGTCGGTGAAACAGAAAAAGCAAAAATAGTCAATGAAAATAAAGAACTGCTGAAAAGACTTAAAGCCTACAGGCCCTATTTTGCAATAGAGTCAGATAGTAAGACCTGATATTCATAAAAATTGAAAATAACATCGCACTGGCCTGATTGATATTTGCCAGGTTGATTTTTTATTCCTGAAATAAAACTAATTATTTGGGGGAACCAGTTTCAATTATTAAAATTAAACAAGTCCCGATCTAAGCGCAAGCTTTGTAGCAAAGATTCTGAGATTCAGTCATGCTTGTGCGCAATCCAATTTTCGTTTATCCTTATCAGTTACGCAACAATAAAAAATAGAAAAACGATTTATTTCCTGGTTTACTGGTATTGCCTTTTGGCAGTGAATAATGTGCAAGGAAAATGATTTACCACGATTTTATTCCAGGATACATTATCATTTTGGCGTAGCTTAATTGAAAAAAAATATTTGCATAAATTGTGTTCTATTTATAAAGTCACCAGCGAGACGCTGTCGCCACAGGCAATAAGATAAATTGTTTTATAAAATTGAATAGCGTATTTTAGTTTAAATACAAACATTGGAAGAAATGCGATTTGACACCCTGAATTTTCAAGAGACATTTCATAACAACCTTAACATTTTTGTAAATTGGCGAAGCGAAAAAAGACAGACACCCGGCACTTAATTTTGAAATTGACAGACTTACTAATTCAAAATACAATTTCGGGAGACATTTTTTCGACCGAAGTTAGCTTGTTAACAAAAGACGACGTCAAAAACGTAACGAAAAAAAACGGCTGGTCTTTCAATTGGAAAATTGAACTTAATGATAACACAAAAAAGAAGTTTACAAGTTGACAATTTCTAACAATCTAAATATTATTCAAGGCTTGTTAAGTGTGACGTTAGAAACCGATCATGTGTTTATGAACTTAGTTGAGAGGGCACCTTTCAATATTGGTAAAAATAAACTTTACGAAGGTGTTGCTGGAAACTTGGTTGCTTATGCTTGCAGAATTTCTTTTCAAAAAGGTTTTGACGGTTTCGTTGCCTTCGATGCAAAGACAAAACTTATACAGCATTATGAAAAAACTTTAGGAGCATTTCGGTTTGGTGGACAAAGAATGATTATTCCAACACAACCGGCTCAAATTTTAATTGATAAATATTTTAAAAGCTAAAAAAAATGGGGCACATAAAAGAACCAAAAGGTGTTGACTTTATTATTCAAAGTAAACCTCTAACAAATGAGGAGAGAAAAGAAATAAGTAAGTTTATTCAAGATTATAAAGCAAAACATGCTCGTAAAAATTCTATTATAAAATCAAGAACTACTTCTTCTTCAAAGCAAAAAACTTTAGCTTAACAAACGACGTACTTCTGACCACATTTTGCCGCAAACTTTGAAGCAAAGACTTTTACTTACCCAATGCTTCTACCTTTCAATTTATTCCATTTTCGTTTATCCTCCCCTGTTACACAACAATAAAAAATAGAAAAACGGTTTATTTCTTTGTTTGCTGACAGGCTCGGGATGCTTCGCAGCCTAAAACATAATCAGGTTAACTGGTAACAAAAAACAAAGGAAGCAAATACATTTACTCTAAATCATAATTCAAAAATTGATCAACGCTACAATTTCTTCAAGATACCTCTTATCTGTATCATCAAAAAAGTTATACGCTTCGCTATCAACATCTAAAACCGCAACTACCTCGCCGTTTCTTTTAACAGGAACTACTATTTCTGATTTTGATAAACTACTGCAAGCTATATGACCGGGAAATTTCTCAACGTCGGACACAATAAGTGTTTCAGCACGCGCCCAGGTAGTTCCGCAAACTCCTTTACCTTTTTGTATTCTTGTACAGGCTACGGGACCCTGAAAAGGCGCCACCACCAGTTCATTATTTTTTACCACATAAAAGCCAACCCAAAACCATTGAAATTGTTCTTTAAGTGCGGCCGCTACATTTGCCATATTTGCCACAAGATCAGTTTCCCCGGTAAGTAATCCTTTTATCTGCGGAAGCAGCGATTGATATTCTTCGTCTTTACTTCCTTTCAGGATCGTAAGGTCTTCAGCCATAAATTTTCTTGTAAAGGTAGCGAACAGTAAAAGAGAAAAAGTGATAAAAATTCTTAATCCAATCAAATTGTAAAAAAAAATTATCTTTGGAATGAAAAATAAGCGTGTGCCCATTTACATGGATGTACATATTGTTCCAGGAGTTAAAGCAAGGGATGTAGCGACAGCCCATAGTAAAGATTTGCAGCACCAGGAAGAATATGGATGCTCCTGCATGACTTACTGGATTGATGAAGATCGTGGAAATATATTTTGCCTGATAGATGCTCCTGATAAGGAAGCGGTGCAGGAAATGCACAGAAAAGCACATGGGCTTATCCCTAATAAAATTATAGAAGTCAGCAAAACACTGGTAAGGTCTTTTTTGGGCCGTATTTATGACCCGGAATCGGTAGAAATTTCAGAAGAAGGATTGCCTGTTTTCAGCGATCCGCCTTTTAGGATCTTGCTGCTGACAAAGATTACCGACCCTAATCTGCTCCGGCACCAATTTGGTTCTGAAAAAGCAAATGAATTACTGAATAGTCACAACCAGATTATTCGCAAAAATGTGAAGCAATTTGGAGGCAGAGAAGTAGAACACGAAGGAAGTGATTTTATTATTTCCTTCTCTTCAGCAACAAAAGCCCTGGCGTGTGCTTTGGATATACAACAGGAGATGTTGAAGGAACATCCGGATAAATTTGTTTTTAAAATAAGTGTTAATGCAGGTGAGCCTGTTGAAACGACCAACGAACTTTTTGGTGATGCGATCCGGTTTGCAGATAATATGTGTTTTATTGCCGCCAACTTTCAAATTGCTGTTTCTCCACCGGTAAAGGAACTGATGGCCAAAGATTTTTTTAATAACGCTACAAAAAAACTTTTGGCTCTTACACCGCAGGACGAAAATCTGTTGAAATTATTATTCAGGCATTTGGAAGAGAAATGGCAAAATCCGCATTTCCATATTACCGATTATTGCAAGGCAACGGCCATGAGCACATCACAATTATACAGGAAAACAATTTCACTCACCGGCTTTTCTCCTAATATGCTTTTAAAAGAATTCAGGCTCGAAAAAGCAAAGGGTCTTATGAAAAAGCAATCTTATAATATTGCCCAAATAACCTTCGACTCCGGCTTCACCAGCGCTTCCTATTTTACCAAGTGTTTTAAAAAGAAATTTGGCTTGTTGCCAATGGCCTATCTTGAGTTGCTGCATTAATTTTATTCTTTTCCTAAAAGAACAGTGATTTATTTTTACTATTTATTGAACGATTTACGCTACCTGCTTTTCTATTTTTTGAATGAATCGTTATAGCATTCTGCTTTTTGTCAATATTACCTTTGGTTATTCTTAATCATAAAAAAATATAAGCCATGAAATTAATTAATTATCGCATCCCGATTCTAATTATGATGCTGTTTGCGGGTTACGCTTCTATAGCACAAACGACCGCATCAAATCATTCTGCAACCACAAAAACAAATTCTATGAAAACGTATCTTATCGAAAGAGACATCCCCGGCGCGGGCAAATTAACCCCCGAACAACTGAAAGCCATTTCTCAAAAATCCTGTGCCGTTCTTAAAGAAATGGGACCTAAAATTGAGTGGATTCAAAGCTATGTAACCGGAGACAAGATATTTTGTGTTTACAAAGCTCAGAACGAAGAACTGATAAGGGAACATGCTAAAAAAGGAGGTTTCCCGGCCAATAAGATTATGGAAATTCACACAGGGATTAGTCCGGCAACCGCCCTGGCCAAATAAGGATTAATTATTTATTATTCGTAGCTTTTTTAATATCTTTTCAACTGCCCTTAAATACGGGGGCAGTTGTTGTATTAGTCTTCCTGTCTTTGATAAATGAAATTTCGCTTCTATTATTCGTTGCTGCTAAATTGAAGAATTATAGGCTGTTTCTATTGCAACGCCTTTGGTAAGTGTTTGATAAACTACGCAATATCTTTCGGTAAGTTTTTTTACGCTTGCCATTTGCTCATCAGATGCATTAGTGTCGAGATTAAATTGTAAGCGAATATTTTTAAACCCTACTGGCGCTTCTTTTGAAACTCCTAATGTCCCTTTGAAATCAAGATCGCCCTCTGCTGTAATCGTGCCGCCTTTTATTTCAACACCAATGGAAGTGGTAACAGCCTGCAGCGTAACACCGGCACAAGCCACCAATGCCTGCAAAAGCATATCTCCCGAGCAGGCAAGCATTCCTGTTCCCCCGGTAGCCGGGTGAAGCCCCGCTTTTGTGAACGCCCTTCCCGTGTCAACGTTGCATGATATATCCTCTCCTATTTTCCCTTCTGCCTTTAAGGTTATAAGAGCAGATTGTGGCTGGTCATGGTACTTCTCTTTAAGAGGCGCCTGTAAGTTTTTGAGTGTAACAGTATTCATAGTACAAGTTTAGTCAAAAAAACTGAAAGCGTGAGAAACCAGGTGCATTTCAAAATTCAAGATACTTCGCTATACTCAATTTATTCTAATTCCCGTTTATCCTTCTCAGTTATACAACAATAAAAAATAGAAAAAGGATTTATTTGTTTGTTTACTGCTTTAGGGAATTTACTGTTCAGCTTTTGCAGTGAACAAACCAGCCGGGCGGCGGCCAGGCTTTCAATTTATATTACTGTTTAAAAAAATATGCAGTTAAATTTATAAAAATATAAGGCTCAATTGAATGTTTTTAAGTTTCATCATTAAATCCAAAATTATGGCTAATACTTATCATCAAATGTACATTCAGGCAGTATTCGCGGTAAAATATCGCGAAGCTGTAATTGAAAAAATATGGAAACAGGAATTATTTGGGGTAATTGGAAATCTGATCAATGAAACAGAATGTAAACCCTTACTTGTAAATGGTGTGGAGGATCATGTACATTGTTTTTTTGGATTGTTACCAAAGACCTCCGTTTCGGATGTATTGAAGAATGCCAAGGCCAAATCTTCCAAATGGATAAATGAAAGTGGATTACTAAACCACAGGTTTGAATGGCAGAAGGGTTTTGGATGTTTCTCCTACAGTCATTCTCATATTGACAAGGTATTCAAATACATTCAAAATCAGGAAGCACATCATAAAAAAGAGACCTTCAGAGATGAATATATCAGGATGCTGAAAGCCTTTGGAATTGAGTATGACGAAAAGTATCTTTTTGAAGATTTGATTTGATGGGCGGGACTCTGACTAAAGTTGGGGTACATGATCATGCTTTTTCCTCCGACTGAAGTCGGGGTTACAAGATCGGCCATGCCTACGGCATTAGAAGCATGCTTGTAATTACAAACTACAAGTGCCAGAGGCACGACCGATTTTGTAACATGGGAATTCATTCCCTTGTTATTATCCATCAGTTGATCATGCAGACTTTACTCTAACAGAAGTCGAGTGGTTACAGTATGCTTTTCCTCCGACTGAAGTCGGGGTTACAAGATCGGCCATGCCTACGGCATTAGAAGCATGCTTGTAATTACAAACTACAAGTGCCAGAGGCACGACCGATTTTGTAACATGGGAATTCATTCCCTTGTTATCCACGAGTTGATCATGCAGGCTTTACTCTAACAGACTCCCATCTTAGCGCAACCTTTGTAGCAAAGATTCTGTGAGGTAGCTATGCTTGTGCTTCAATTAAATCTCATTCCCGTTTATCCTTCACAGTTACACAATAATAAAAAATAGGAAAACGGTTTATTTGTTTTTTTGCTGCTTTCCATTTACCTAACAAAGGGCAAACTCTTTAAAAGAAAAATGTCCTGTTGTATCTGTTTGTGTGAATAATGCTTGCTTGTTTGTTGCATTCAATAAGGACACAGAAGCATTATCAGCAGGGTTGTCTAAGGAATCTTTTACGGTGCCGGTTAAATTAATTTGTGCCAATAAGTTGCCATTGAAAATGACAAGCAGCATTAATAAATTGAAAATTTTTAATCTCAAAAGATATTGGTTTATAACTTTACGTGTGAGGTTTAGAAGGTTGTAAATGTATGACAGGAACTTCAAGTTAACGCCATTTTAGCGCAAGTTTTCAGACAAGATTTTGATGAGTGGCGTACCGTCACTTTAATTAATTTTATAGATTAATATACAAAGGATGGATACAACGTTGTTGGGATGTTTGGTGTCTCATCGGGGTTTTCCGGTTTACAAACATTGAATTAAAAAGAACTTCACCGAAAACCCCGCTGAGAAACAAGGATGGATACAACGTTGTTGGGATGTTTTCAAAACCTTGGTAGAAATGAAATCAAGAGTACTAATATTTCTTTCGACTTCATACATTTGTACTTCGTAGAGAAAGAAGGGCGTCCGATAACAAAAGTATTACTTTAAGAAAGGTTAGATGTTGAAGCTTCGGCTGCAAAACGATAAGCGTTGTTTCAGACCCGGAAGGAAATTATTTAGAAGTTTCTACTTAAAAATTTATAATGAAAATAGAAAATATAATCTTTGATTTTGGTGGTGTTTTAGTGGACTGGAATCCCAGATATTTTTACAGAGACCACTTTCAAAATGAAAATGAAATGGAAGATTTTCTTACACACATTTGTACCGACGAATGGAATATCCAACAAGATAAAGGACGTTCACTTTCAGAAGGTACGATTATGCTTCAAAAGAAATTTCCTGAGTTCCATTCTATGATACAACTTTATTATGATAAATGGGAAACCATGCTGAAAGGCGATATACCGGGAACCGTATCCTTATTATATAAACTAAAGAAGAAATACAAACTCTTTGGCTTAACAAACTGGTCTGCAGAAACCATTTCAATTGCGTATAACAGGTTTTCTTTTTTTAAAGAATTTGACGGAATAGTTGTGTCAGGAGAAGAAAAAATGATAAAGCCTGATAAAAAAAATTTCCATTTATTACTTGACAGTATCATCTAAAGGAAGAGAGCTCCATTTTTATTGACGACAACATACATAATATCAAAGCCGCTGAAGAAATTGGTTTATACGCAATACATTTTGAAAGCCCAATCCAGTTGGAAAAGAAGTTGTTATCAATAAACGTAATTTAAAAATTGATTGGCAACGCTGGCGGACGTGAGAACAATCGGCTACAAATCAATATCCCCGCCTGACCAATCATTCGGGCAGGCGTGCCGCACATGTGGGATTCCAGCAAACGAATAAATTTCACCTTTTTGTATTTATCTTCATCTTCGCTTCGGGTGACAAGACTATAAAAGTTTGGAAAATTACAGGAATTGATTAAGACAATTAAAATCCATAGCCCATGTCTCACTAATCATTTCTTAAATTTTTGTGTCTCCAAACCTAATGTAATCCATAACTAACAACGATTAAATAATCAAACATAAATATACAGCAATGGAAAAAAATAAAACTGAGAACAAATCAAATGAAACGATTCAAAGCCCTTTTGCCCAGGCTTTCTTCCACGGCACAAAGGCTGACCTAAAGATTGGAGAATTTATTAAAGTTGGCCTTAACTCAAACTACGGGCAAAGAAAAAATGCGAAATATATCTACTTGACAGCAACTCTGAATGCAGCTATTTGGGGCGCTGAACTTGCCTTAGGAGAAGGGCGGGAAAGAATTTATTTAGTAGAACCAACAGGGCCAATTGAGGACGACCCCAATTTAACTGACAAGAAATTTCCAGGTAATCCAACAAAATCTTATCGTTCAGAACATCCGTTTAAAGTTGTCGGAGAAATTACTATCTGGCAAGGACACTCACCGGAAAACGTAAAAGCAATGAAAGACGGATTAGCAAAACTTAAAGAACAAGGTATTGAGGCAATCGAGGATTGAGAAAATTTTTTGTACGTGCGTTATGAAAAAGGAATAAAGTGAATTGCTTCATAAAATCGAATAATGTATTTTAGCGTAAATACAAACGTTATATGCCATTCATACTCTCTGCTTCGAGTTGCAAAAGTTGGCTAACGGAAGGGACAAAAATTGAAATTTAAAACAGAATTTTTAAAATAATAATGAATCTTTGATTTTCAACGCTCAAAAAAACTTTAGTCAGAATTTCATCAATACACAACCAAAATATTATAGATGATTAACGAATTTGAATATTTATGCAAACGTGCGAGACTTTTTTTTCAATTTTTGGACGAAAATAAAATTGACAAAATTTTTCCTTATAGAGAAGAATCCAAAAAAGAATTGGAATCGAAAATCGCAGCTGAAAGTTTACAAAAAATTAAAAACTTTAATAAACTGCTTGACAATTTAATTATTGGAAAACAATATGGATTCGAGGCTGACAAGAAGTTGGAGTTATTAAAATTCCTTGAAGTGAATCTTGCCCAAAATCAAATGGTACTTATTGAACAAAAGATTTCACAGTATAATTTAATTAGAAAGAAAGGATTTATTAAATCAAGATTAGAAATTAATGATGCAATAGAAATAATGAATAGTGACATTTTGGGGCTTACACAAGAAAATAAAGACGAATTAAATACGATTCTTAAAAACTCAATGCTTGGCAGAATATAAAAAAACGGCATATAACGTCGGTTTGCAACAAGTAGTGCTGAAGGAAAAACAATGAGTTTTTGTAACCCCATCTTAGCACAAGCTTTGTAGCAAAGATTCTTTGAGGCAGCTATGCTTGTGCTTCAATTCAATTACATTTTCGTTTACCATTGTCAGTTACACAACAATATAAAAATAGAAGGGTGGCTTTACGAAAAGTTATTTCTATTTAATGTGTACTTCGCGAAAGTGATTTAAGAGAACGATAATCAGAAAAGATTCTTTTTAAGAAAAAGTTATGAGCGAATAAAACTTTCTCATATATTTGAGTTGGTAGAAATGTAGTATCAATCGTACATGACTTTAAGAAATTGTTTACATTTGACTTATGGACACAATGCAAATAGACATATTGAACCCGAAGGTAGGAAAACTGCTCAAAAACCTTGAAGATTTAAAACTTATTTCTATTAGAAAATCATCTGACGACGGCTTTCTGACATTGGTAAATAAGTTTAGAGCCAAGGCAAAAAACAATCCACCGACTTTGGCTGAAATCACAAAAGAAGTAGAACTTGTAAGAGCCGACAGATATGCGAAATCAAAAAGATAGAGTTATTATTGACACTAATCTTTAGATTAACTTCTTACTTACAAAAGACTTTACAAGATTTGACACAATTATTGCCGACAAGAAACTCGTTCTTCTTTTTAGTCAGGAATTGATTGATGAAATTGTAGAAGTAACGCAAAGAATAAAATTTAGAAAGTATTTTCCTTTGGACGACATTGAAAGATTATTACTAAAAATTAGAAATAGAGCAGACTTTATTAAAATAAAAAGTACCGTAACTGACTGTAAAGACCCAAAAGACAATTTTTTATTATCATTATCTGTTGACGGCAAAGCAACTCATCTAATTACCGGCGATAAAGATTTACTTGTTCTTAAAGTTTATGGTGAGACAAAAATATTGACCATGACGGCATATCTGCAAGAACAATAACACTTCTATCAACAAAAGGTTTGGTTATATACTGAATGAAGGAATAACAATCGGCTGTCCCGTACGTACGGGATAAGTCCCGCACATGCGGATTCCAGCAGACGAAGAAATATCAACTTTTTGTTCTTAACTTCATCTTTTTTCTTACCCAGCTACCGGCAGGCAGGCTCGGGCTGAAGAACAAGAAATCCCCTCCCATCACCCTATCTTTTCTTTGTGCGTTATGCTTTGGCGACAATGCGAACTTGAAACTATCTGAAAGAAATTAACTTTGGTAAACTAAAAAAGTAAAACCAATGATTAAACAGATTCATTCACTTATAGAATTACTTGCAGCGTTAAGTAATTCTCAACCTGCGACTCTTGAATTACAAACATCAATTCTTTGCCCTTATTCAATTACGTTACCTGTGGGATTCAACATCACAGGCGCTGATAAAGAAAAATGTATTTTGAGTTTTAGCATTGGTGACGGCATCGGACTGACGGCCAATAACGAAGTTTCAAATCTCATCATTCAAACCAATCCAAACAATCGGGCAATATATTTACTAAGCAATTCTCCCGATTTGGGAACGCTGACATTAAAGAATCTCACCATCACAGGACAAGTCCAAATTTTAACAAGAGCAGGAACAAACAAAACAAATCTCATTGCCGACAATATTGATGTGGTCGCTTGTGATGCACGCAGGTATTCTGAGCAGCCACAGAAATATGGAGTAAATGTTTACCAGGGTGCATTTACTGTTTACAATTATAACAGCGATGAGAAAAGTATAATCAATGCAACGCTCACCAATATTAGTTTAGGACGCAAAGGAGCGCCAGTCATAGGTTCTGGTTTATTTGTTGCTGGCTTTGGCGATAATGGCGGTTGGGTTATTGCGGACAATATCACCACAGGCGATATTTATTCAAACGGAATGATACCGTTCGGGCAACCGAATATGATTACCGGTGGTGTGTTTATTGTGAACGGAACTAAAGTAAAAAACATTACACATAAAGGAACGCTGACTACTTATGGCGTGAACGACATGGTTTTAGATACCTGGGGGAAAGTAGAAAAATGGACGGCTGAAAAAGCAATCACATCTTATGGACCGAGCGGTATTGGCTTTGTAAATTTTGGTGTGGTGGATGAATTTGAAGCGAAAGATAAAATAGAAACTTTTGGTTTGGGAGCAAGAGGATTTAATCAGTATGACGGAACTGTTGGTAAAGCAACTTTTCATTCTATTGTAACAAATGGAAATGGTTCTATCGGAATGCAGTTTAGCAAACCCGTTGGCAGCATAAGCGTTTCAAATGGAGTAGTTACTCATGGTTCCGAAGGACAGACGCTTGTAAAAGGACTAATTATGACTTTGCCAGCCGATGGTATTAGTGTAAAACCAGGTGGTGAAATCAAAGAATTAAATATTTCAGGTGGCATCACTACTTATGGTGATAATGTGCATTCCTATAATGTAGAAGGTGGGATTGTAAAACAAATAAATATAAAAGGCGATATAGCTGCTAATGGTAACAATTCAATTGCAGTCGCTGTTACCAATAATGGAGAAACATCACTAACCAACATTTCAGCAACATCAAAGCAAGGAATAGCAGTTCAAATTTTGAAAGGAAAAATTACAGACAGAACAGGACTTACAGCAAAAGGAGCAAAAGGAAACATTGTTGAAAAATGAATGACACATCTTCCGGCAAACGAATAAATATTGGCTTTTTGCATTTACCTTATTATGGCGACAAATGACATTGAATGGAGAACAGTTAAACCACCAAACGAACTAAACGAATTTGTGGAAAGTTTTTGGATGCTTTCTAACTACTCTGACGAAGAACATCAAATTGTTATTTTACCAGATGGCAGGTTTGACATTATATTTTCTCTAAGGGGCAGCAAAAAGTTTCAAGCCATAATAAAAGGGCTGGATACTTTACCCGAACAAAGAACAATACCACCCAAAACAATATTCTTCGCAGTGAGTTTTAAGCTGCTTGCTATTGAATATTTATTAGAAGAAAAAGTTGATTCATTATTAAATGAAGGGATTCGGTTGCCAACCGGCTTTTGGGAAATTACAAAAAATGACCTAAAGGATTTTAATACGTTTTGTGAAAAAGTTTCTGGAAAAATGGTTTCATTAATAAAACCAGGTATTGACAATAGAAAACAAAATCTATTTGATTTGATTTACGCTTCTAATGGCACTTTATCAGTAAAAGAATTATCAGAAAAAGTATTTTGGAGCAGCCGGCAAATCAATCGTTATTTTAATCAAACATTTGGTATTTCCCTAAAAGCGTATTGTAATATTTTTCGTTTCAAATCTTCTTTACACGATATTAAAAATGGCGAATTATTCCCAACGCTTAATTTTGCCGACCAAACACATTTTATAAAAGAAGTAAAGAAAATGTCGGGCGTTACACCAAAAGATCTCTCTAAAAATAAAAACGACCGATTTATACTATTATCTTCCATGCCCAAAAAATAATTTTGCATCGTAATTAAAAAAAATCATTACGATGATACAAAACAAAGAAATAGCAATAATTGGCGGCGGTCCCGGCGGCCTTACGCTTGCCAGGCTTTTGCAACTCAAAGGATTACATGTAAAAGTTTACGAACGGGATGTAAACAGAGAAGTGCGGATACAAGACGGCGCATTGGATTTACATACTGATTCCGGTTTAAAGGCTTTGGAAAAAGCGGGTTTGATGGATGAATTTAAAACACATTACCGGCCCGGAGCAGAACTGGTTCGGGTGGTGGACAACCAGGCGAAAATTTATTCTGATGAGCACATAGAAGGCAGAGACGGGAAGTTTGGCGATAAAAATCACAGGCCTGAAATAGACCGGGGACCTTTGAGAAATATTTTATTAAACTCATTGCAATCCGGCACTGTTGTTTGGAATAGCCATATTTTATCCATTGAACCGATTGACAATAAATGGAAGATAATTTTTAAAAACGGCAACGCGGTTGTTGCTGATATTGTAATTGGTGCAGATGGAGCCAACTCTAAAATAAGGCCTTTTGTAACAGACATTACACCTTTTTGGACGGGCATTACCATGTTAGAAGGTTCCATAAAGGATTCAGAAAAAACAGCGCCCAACATTCATCAACTTTTAAAAGGCGGAAAAATATTTGCCTACGGAAATGAAAAAAATTTATTTGTAAGTTCTAAAGGAGATGGCAATTTTGGCTTTGCAACAAGTTGTAAAACGGAGGAGTTTTGGGATAAAAAAAGTGGAATAGATTTCAAAGACAACAAACAGGTATTGGCCTGGTTCAAAAAAGAATATAAAGAATGGAGTCCTGTGTGGTACGAATTATTTGAAAATGAAAGCACCATTTTTATTCCACGGCCGCAATATTGTATGCCGCTCAATCAAAAGTGGAAAGCTCAATCAAACATCACGCTAATAGGCGATGCAGCTCACTGGATGCCACCATTTGCAGGCGAAGGTGTGAACATGGCAATGTTGGATGCATTGCAATTAAGTGAAGCACTAACAAATCCTTCAATCGCTAACACGCAGGCAGCTATTGCAAAATATGAAAAACAAATGTTTAAACGCTTTGCCGTAATAGGACAAGGCACTTTGTTCAATACTGAATGGATGCACCAACCCAATGCATTGAACGACATGCTTATTATGTTCAGCAAAAACAAATTCAGGCAAGTTTTTTTCATGGGCAAAATGATAGTAAGCGTATATATTATTCCATCCATCCGCAAAGCAGTTGGACTTTTGCCAAAGCAAAAAGTATTAACATGACAAGGAACATAAAACTAAAACACGACAGAAAAAATTCTATTCGGTAACAGCAGTGACAATAAACTTTTAGTTATAAATTTGATTACGAAAGAATTCAGGATAGAAAGAAATGTTTCTATTTCCAGTGTTGCATATATGCGTATCCGTTGTGCCTCACACTATCGCCAATGCAATGCTAACATAAGTTTTAAATTATAGTACAATAAATATGGACAACACAGTTTTTAAAGAAGTGGACAATTACATTAGCTCGCTATTAATTCACGAAGACGATATTTTGTTATCAGTTCCGCAAACATTAAAAGACGCTAATCTTCCTTTTAGTACCGTTTCTCCGAACCAGGGAAAATTTTTGCAGATAATGGCTCTTGCCTGTAACGCAAAAAACATTTTAGAATTAGGAACCCTCGGCGGATACAGCGCAATCTGGCTTGCAAGAGCGCTTCCTGAAAATGGTAAAATGATTACAGTAGAAATAGATGCAGCACGTGCTACAGTTGCAAAGAAAAATATCGAACGTGCGGGCTCTCCGGCAAAATTGAAATACGCATCGGAAAGGGAATGGAAATATTACAGCAACTTAAGCGAGAGAATGTAGAACCTTTCGACTTGATTTTTATTGATGCGGACAAAGAGCCTTATGCTGAATACTTTGAACTTTCATTGCAATTATCAAGACCGGGGACATTTATTATTGCTGACAATGTTATTCGTGAAGGCGAAGTAATGAATGAAAAGAGCAAGGACAGTTTTATAAACGGTGTACAACGTTTCAATAACTTACTTGCAGCGATAACGGATGTGACTTCAACTATTATTCAAACAGTCGGGATAAAACCGCACGACGGAATTTCTTTGTCAATTGTAAATCGTGTAACCTAAAATCTGGATAACTGAAGTACTTTCAATCCATTTCAATTTTAGTTTAACCTTACCAGTTATGCAATAATAAAAAAATAGAAAAGGGTTTATTTCTTCCTGTCCGAATGATTCCTGTCCAAACAGGTTCATCCGGACGGCCGTTCTGGCGGGTGTTTACTGGTGTGGTCTTTGATAATGGCTGATACTATATTTTATTTACACTACGCATAGAAAGTCGCGTCTTTTATTTGATAAATACCTGAGAAAAATACACAGGCTTCCATGTTGTTTTAGGGCGTCATTTGTAAACTTTAGAATTCAAAGGAAATTTTAAATTACATGAACTTTGAAACTTTCTAAATGATAGTAAAATTCTTAAAATCATGAAGGAGCAGAGATGTAATTACTTTTTCCGTAATTTTAGCACTGTGGTTTTCGATCTTGATTACTATTAATAAAGGTCCATTCAATTTCATTGTATTTTTTTTAAAATATCAATTTGCAACTTTGAAACCCTGAACTCACCTTATAATAAAGCAACCAGCAAAATCAAACATATAAAAAAGATTATCTAATGAAACAAAAAAAGTATGATACCCTAATTGGACATGAGAATATCTTTCCATTTCTCTTAATTTATATTTTATTACTAATTGTATTTATTCCGGCGGGACTTTATGGACAAAATGTAAAATCTTCTCCCGGAGCGGATGTGTCTGTAACTCAGCCCGGGCATCAACCTATTTATTTGAATACACATTATTCCTTCAGAGAGCGGGCAGCTGATCTTGTTTCCCAAATGACTTTAAATGAAGAAGTGAAACAGCTTCATACCAATAATGCCCCGGCCATTCCAAGATTGGGTGTACATCAATATATTTATTGGAGTGAAGGTCAACATGGAATCAATGCGATGTTTGGCAACTTACACAATGGAGATACCACCCACCAGGAAGCCTACGGCTCTCCCCACGCAACGAGTTTTCCAACTAATTTTGCGTCAACAATGAGTTGGGATCCCGACCTTATCTATAAAGAGACAGTTGCCGTTTCGGATGAAGCCCGCGGCTTTCTGGATAAAACACTTTTTGGTGTAGGGCAGAATAATCTTGGGGAATCCCGCGATGACTATGGCAATTTAACCTATTGGGCGCCGACAATTAATATGGACAGAGATCCCCGATGGGGACGTACCGATGAAGCATTTGGTGAAGATCCTTATTTAGCCTCTCATATGGCGGCGGCCTTTGTAGATGGCTACCAGGGACAAACAATGAATGGAGAGCCCCAAAGCAAATATCTGAAGGTGGCAGCAACTGCCAAACATTTTGCGTTAAACAATATTGAAAACAACCGGCAGGGTATTTCATCCGATGTAAATGATGAAGTGATTCGGGATTATTATACAGCTACTTTCCGTTATCTTATTGAAGAAGCCCATGTTGCTGGTTTGATGACCTCTTATAATGCTATTAACGGAACCCCCGCAGTAGTAAGTACCTACATGGTTAACGAGCTTGGCCAAAGAACATTCGGATTTAATGGTTATATTACCTCTGATTGCGGAGCAGTAGAAACTACCTATAATACATTTCCCGGGGGACACAACTGGGCGCCTCCAGGCTGGAAAACTGATCAGAAAGGCAGTAAGTCAACCTGGATTAATGAGAAAACAGGTAAGTCCGTTTCGGGAGCAGCCGGTGGCCAGGCTTATGCAGTCAGGGCAGGTACCGATCTCAATTGCACAGGCGATGAATATACTTTTCTGAATGTAGAAGAAGCAATCAAGGCAGGTATTTTAAGTAAAGATGTCATAGACAGGGCGCTGACACGCGTATTTACCATAAGAATGAGAACAGGAGAATTTGACCCACCGGATGAGGTTCCCTATACTAAAATTACTAAAGCTGTAATACAAAGTACAGCCCACCAGCAGCTGTCTGAAGAAGTATCTGAAAATTCGCTGGTACTATTAAAGAATGATCCTATAACGGGTATGGATAAACGCCTGCTTCCAATAGACCCTTCAAAATTGAAGACGGTGGTAATTGTCGGTAATCTCGCAAACAAAGTGACTTTAGGCGGTTACTCAGGCGACCCAACCCTGCAAGTAAGTGCCTTACAAGGAATTACTGCTGCAGTAAAAGTAGCTAACCCAGGGGCTGCCGTGATTTTTGATAGCACCGGTTCATCCACAACAGCCGAGTCTCCTGCTTTCCTGAGTTCAAAGACAAAATCTGATATCAAAAGTGCAGACCTGGTTATAGTTTTCGTAGGAACTGATGATGATGTGGCACATGAAGGTCAGGATCGCCAAAACCTGGCAATGCCTGGCAATTATACATCATTGATTTACCAGGTAGCTGCATTAGGAAACCCAAACATGTTGATGGTCATCCAGGCTGATGGCCCGGTCAAGATCAATTATGTACAGCATCTGTTCCCTGCTATTGTGTTCAGTGGATATAATGGTGAGAGCCAGGGTACGGCATTAGCAAATGTTTTGTTAGGGAAAAAAGATCCGTGCGGACATCTTAACTTTACGTGGTATAAAGATGCCACACAACTTCCCAGCATGTCCAACTATTATTTGGCTCCGGATAAAACTAATAGGCTGGGCCGTACTTATATGTATTTCACAGGCAAACCTACTTATCCATTCGGCTTTGGATTAAGTTATAGTCAATTTAAGTATTCCAACATGGCTATCTCTTCCGGAGATATATCGCCTAATGACAGTATTACGATAAGCTTCGATGTTACGAACATCGGTAATATGCCAGGAGCAACAGTGGCACAGCTCTATGTAACATCACCCAAGGTAGAGGGAAAGACATTCCCAATCAGAAGGCTTGAAGGATTTCAAAAAACTAAAACGCTTCAACCTGGTCAGACTCAGAATATTTCACTTATGGTCAAGGCCTCCGATCTTGCATTTTGGAATGAGCCAGATCTCAGGAGTGTTGTTTACAACGGAGAGTATCAGTTCCAAATTGGATTTAATTCCCGGTACATTGCGGCATTCAGTACGGTTAAAATCCATGGTAACCTTACTCCAAAGATTGTCTATGTAACGGTGCAGCCACAAAAGATTAATTATCATATTGGGGAGACTATTAACCTGAAAGGAAAAAATAAATGGATAGAAAGTGATATCAATACGTCCAGAGAACAGCCTCACGCTGTGGCGGATAACATTATAGAAGCAGTTAATAATGATGGTTCTTTTGTGAACCTGGCCAACGCTCACATTCAATACCACACCAGTGACAACTCGGTTGCGAAGGTCAGTGATGATGGTATGGTCAAGGCAATTGGAAAAGGTGTAGTTACCATTATGGCTAATGTGAATGGCGTATCGGGATCGTCAGTAATCGTGGTTAATTAAGACACACTCAAAATTGGGGATCAAAGAAAATAGTTTGTGAATGGGCATGTGCCTTTAAATCTAATTTTTATTTTTCGTTTAACCCTATCAGTTACACAAGAATATAAAAATTGAAAAAGGGTTTATTTCTTTTATAAACCCTCTCTTTAGTTATTTTTATTGAATTTGTTCTTCATGTATTGCATCAATAGGCACCAACTTTAGTAAGTGGAATTGTAGTAATTTTTCCCGGCTTTAGCCAAAATTTAAAGACCATACATTGTAAAGAATCAATAGATTTTGGCTAAAACCTTTGATGGTATTTCATTATTCATCGGGTTGAAACCAGTTGCAATTGAAATACAGATAAAATAGAGAAAGTCAACCATCCGGGAAAGTACCCGGATAATTTATATTTGCAACATGATTTGCCACATCACCGGCAACGTAACCAAACTATTCACCAATGAAGCAAAAAATTCTGTTGATTGCCACACTTTGTTTACTGGCAGGCTGTTCTACACATCGCAACCCCGACAAGGCATTGGCACAAACAATTCTCAGCGATTCATCTCTTACCCGGGTGGATAGCATGGCACACTCCCTGCTACAAAAAGGTTTCAATGCCGGGAGCGGCTATTCGCAGGTGTGGGTGCGCGATATGAATACCTTCGTGGAAACGGCGCTACAGGTAGTAGATCCCAAAGAGATACGAGGAGCCATTTTGGTATTTTTTGCGTTGCAGCAACCCGATAACGAAATCGTTGATGGCTATGTGCTGAACAAAGATTTTAACTGGAACGATCCGAATCAATACCGTTCCAAAGCGGATACTGCTCATGTCGGTTTTAAAAATACAGTAGAAACCGACCAGGAAACTTCGCTGATACAAACCGTTGCAAAATATGTGAAAGTTACTGGAGATACATCCATTCTTTCAGAAAACATAGCGGGAAAAACCGTGCTGGAGCGCATGGGCCTGGCGGTGGCTTATTTAATGAAAGAACGTTACAGTAAAAAATACGGATTGCTTTGGGGAGCTATGACTGCCGACTGGGGAGATGTGCAACCGCATACCGACGACGTGGTAGATATTGATTCCACCACTACACCTGCTATTGATATTTATGATAATGCCATGTTTATCATCGCACTCAATGACCTGGCGGGGATGACCAAAGATCCCTCTCAGCAACAGCAATGGAAAAATCTTAGCAGTAGTGTTGCTGAAAATGCACGCAAATATTTATGGGATGCACAGAACCAAAAATTTATTCCGCATATTTATCTTGACAAATCCCCCATACCGGCAGATTTTGATGAGTCTAAAGTATTTTATCATGGTGGTACTGCGGTGGCTATAAAGGCAGCCCTGCTGAGTAAGGCTGAAATTGAGGCTTCCAATAAGCACATGCTTGAAGATGTTCGTTTGTCGGGCGCCCCTTCCATCGGGCTCACCTTATACCCGGTTTATCCTGATAGTTTTTTTCATGGAGGAATGGCCAAACCTTATATCTATCAAAACGGCGGAGACTGGACCTGGTTTGGCGCACGCATGATCCAGCAACTGGTTGCCAATGGCTTTGTGAAAGAAGCTTATGCAGAAATACGCCCCATGATTGACAGGGTAATAAAAAACAAAGGGTTTTACGAATGGTATGGCGTGGATGGAAAGCCGGAAGGCTCCGCGAATTTTAAAGGTTCTGCAGGAACGCTTGCAAAAGCCATCGTGATGTTGCAACAATGGGCAGAGAAGCATGCATGATTGCCTTCGTTAGCACATTCTTTTGTAAAAAGATCTTATACTTGGCATTGCTTGTGTCTTTCAATTAATTTTATTTTCGTTTATCATTAACTGTTATATTATAAGTCTATCGAACTCTTCATACGTCGCGAAGGACTCATATAGCTATAGAGAAGCCGCAACATTACTATTTAATGAAAAACTGCCGCAATCTTATCATTGCGGCAGTTAGGCATTTACTGGTCACGCTTCTTAATAATTATGATTGTAATAGTAATGATGATAGTGATGGTAGTGGGGACGATAATAACCTCTATCCACGTAACATCCGCTTACAGCAGCACCTAACGCAATCACGAGAGCCAGGAAAAGGACATATTTCTTTTTCATAATAATTTTTTTAAAAATTTATAAAATATTTCTTTACTATACAGATGGATTTATACTGTTTCGGTTTAAAGATGAATGCGCCATTTATGATAAAATACTGTTAATGCAAACTCGTGCTGCTATAGGCGTTCCTGCCAGCACTTCTTTGATGATTGAAATTAAATATCCTGAATCGGATTTGTTATGAATAATAATTTGTTGGTTAGCCTTGTCTAAATGAGGAGACCGAACGAAACAAACTCTCGTGTTGGCAGCGGCCAACAGCGGTATGATACATGGTGATGCCAAGGTGTTATATTATAACGCCAATGTATATACGCAATTAATCCGGAACGCGGCTCTTTTTATTTTACAGCGGTCTTCTTTAAATCTGCGCTTAGATCATTTCCCTGAACAGACAGATGTATTGTGAGAACTCCGTCCTTAAGTTTGCCTGTAATGGGTATGAGTGTCATTGCGCCCTGATTGTCCTGCATGGGAACATTAAATGAAATGCTATCGCCCATTACTTTGCCATTGCTGATATCTGAAACTGAACCATCAGGATGCGTATCCTTCCCGGAAAGGGAATCGCCCTGGGCAACAAGATCGTAGGTGATAATGTATTGATGCCCGCCTTTTCCGGTCCAATGGCCAGTAATATCATTGTTCTGCGCAAACAAAAATGATATTGATAATGTAAAGAAGGCTGATAGTAGAAATTTCTTTTTCATACAATATTTATTAATGGTTTATAAAATTTATGATAGTGTGCAAAATATTTGTTTTCAAAGTAAATTCAATTTTAAAAGTCGGGCTATAAATCTTACCCATGTCAATTTTGTAATATAAAGGAAAGATTTTTTACTGATATTAATTATTTTATTATTTGTATTTCAAAATAAGATTTACAATTATTTCCTTGTTTACTGTTTCAGGGCCTGCGGGATGTGCATGTTAACGCATTCTGTCGCTTCGCAAAGCAAGCGATTCCTTATTTTCAAATTTAATAAACCGAATTGAATTTTTTACCTGCTTTCCTGGCAATTTTGTATTGCCCGTTTGGAACGTCATTGCAAGGCGCATAAATCAATCATAAGGTTTGTAAAATGATAAATGCGCCGAAATAATCTTTTTGAATGAGGAGATTGCTTCGGTGTCATTAGGATTTATGTGTGAATAATAATTTATTGATAAGGCTCGACTAAAAGATGAGCACGAATGGAGCAAACTTTCTTGTTTGGGGAGTCGCCACCACCATCATGATACATAGTGATATCAAAGTGTTATATTATAACGTCAATGTATAAACGCAATTAGATTAGAACGCAGCCTATTTATTTTACAGCGGTCTTCTTTAAATCGGCGCTTAGATCATTTCCCTGAACAGACAGATGTATTGTGAGAACTCCGTCTTTAAGTTTGCCTGTAATGGGTGTCATTTCGCCCTGGATGGGAACATTAAATGAAATGCTATCGCCCATTACTTTGCCATTACTGATATCCGAAACTGAGCCATCATAATGTGTGTCTTTCCCGGTAAGGGAATCCCCCTGGGCTACAAAATCGTAAGTGATATTGTATTGATCCATTACTTTTCCGGTCCAGTGGCCTGTAATATCATTGTTCTGGGCAAACAAAAATGATATTGATAATGTGAAGAAGGCTGATAGTAGAAATTTCTTTTTCATACAATATTTATTAATGGTTTATAAAATTTATGATAACGTGCAAAATATTTGTTTTCAAAATAAATCCAATTTTAAAAGCCGGGCTATAAAAATAGCCCTTGTCACTTTTGTAATATAAAGGAAAGATTTTTTCCTGATTTTTATTGTTTTATTATTTACATTTCAAAAATAAGATTTACCGTTATTCCCTTGTTTACTGTTCCGGGACTACGGATGTGGAGGCCAATGTACTTTTAATTTGATTTATATTTCCCTTCCGTAAACTCTACGGGGCCAAAAGATAACGTCGTTCTTAATTGTAAAAAGAAACTGCTAAGTGGCCTTACTTATTCAATGCCATGGAAATTAAATTACCGATATGTAAAGGTGATTGAGGATCGTGGGATAAAAAATATCTTTCTTCTAAGTACAAACCATCATTATAGGTAAGCCATACTTTTTTTTGATCATCTTCCCACGCAATTACTTTAAGGGGAAGATCGAGAGCAGCTAAAGGGTTTGCAGACATGATAGCCACGCCCGCTTTGGGATTTCCAAACAGGAGAAATTCAAGAGGAGAAATATTTTGACCAATAGATTTTACTTCAGCCTGCTGATCTATTCGCGCATAGATGGTAGCTCCATGTTGTCTTAAAAATATTTCTAAATGATCCATGGTTTCCTTTACCGTATATGGGGCTGGAACGATAATAACTCCTTTGGGGTTCATAATTTATTTTTCTTAAAAAATGTAAAAATATAATTCACCTGCCTTAAGAAAGCAGCTTCTTTTTTATTGTTTTTTACAAGGCCGATTCCAGGAGTGAGAACGCCAATTACCAGCACTACCGCCCCTGCGTAAGTAAGATAAATAAATACATTAGGCTCCGTTGCATCCGGTTTTAATACAGAAAAGAAAAATCCGCTTCGGAATCAGGGAGCTAACTAAATATCAGTTGCCTCTGCATAAGCCACGGCAGTAGCCTCTTTCACTGATTCACTAATAGTTGGATGCGGATGAATGGCATTTAATATTTCGTGTGCGGTAGTTTCTAATTTGCGAGCGGTTACTACTTCAGCAATTATTTCTGTGACGTTGTATCCTATTGCATGGCAACCAAGAAGTTCACCATATTTTGCATCATAAATTATTTTTACAAATCCTTCTGTAGCCCCGACTGCTGTAGCTTTTCCACTCGCAATGAAAGGAAATTTTCCAACTTTCAGTTCATAACCTGCATCCTTAGCCGCTTTTTCTGTATAACCTACAGATGCAATTTCCGGGGAGCAATAAGTACATCCGGGAACATTGTTATAATCTATAGGATCAGGATTTTTACCGGCAAGATGTTCAGCAGCATTGATACCTTCCTTAGAAGCTTTGTGTGCGAGCGCCTGGTGAGGAGTACAATCTCCGATAGCATATACGCCCGTCACGTTGGTTTGCATATTAGCATCTACCACTATTTTTCCTTTATCAGTTTTAATTCCTAATGCTTCCAAACCAATATTTTCGATATTAGCCGTAATCCCTACGGCGCTTAACAATATATCGGCCTCAAGTGTAACTTCTCCGTCTTGTGTTTTTACTTTTGCTTTTACCCCGTCACCAGAAGTATCCACACTTGTTACTTCACTGTTGGTCATAATGGTGATGCCTTGTTTCTTAAAACTTTTTTCTAATTCTTTTGAAACTTCTTCATCTTCTACAGGTACTACTCTTGGTAAAAATTCAACAATAGTAACTTTTGTTCCGAGGCTGCTATAAAAATAAGCAAACTCAGTTCCGATTGCGCCAGAGCCAACTACAATAATAGATTTTGGCTGATTAGGCAAACTCATTGCTGCGCGGTATTCAATTATTTTTTTCCCGTCCAATTTTAAAGCGGGTAATTCCCTGGCTCTTGCGCCGGTGGCGATGATAATATTTTTCGCTTCCAGCGTTTGCTTTTTGCCGTCTGCAGCAGTTACTTCCAGTTTATTGGGAGAAATTAATTTTCCATTTCCCATCACCACATCAATCTTGTTTTTCTTCATTAAAAAAGTAACGCCTTTATTCATTTTGTCGGCTATGCCGCGGCTGCGTTTGATCACATTGCCAAAATTTGGTTTTGCATCACTTACTTCAATTCCATAATCTGCAGAATGTTTTGCATATTCCATTACCTGGGCGCTTTTTAATAAGGCTTTGGTAGGAATGCAACCCCAGTTGAGGCAAATGCCACCAAGGCTTTCACGTTCCACAATTACTACTTTTTTTCCTAATTGAGATGCCCTGATCGCTGCCGGGTAACCACCAGGCCCACTACCTAAAACTATAACGTCATAAACCATATTGAATATAAATTTTTTATTAAAAAAATTGTTTAAATAAACGGTGCAAAATTACTTTAGAATGTGCAAAGCACAAAAAACCGGAAGAATGCAATTCGATTAGTGGTTAAATTTTATGGATATTTGACTTCGATTTTCATCCTGCAGCTTTCAGTGCCCGGTTTAGTACCTATTTTAAAACATATGAAAACGATTTTACTTTTTTTGGGAATTATTTCCATTTTACTCCTGGCTGGCTGTAGCGCTTCACGCAAAATAAGCAAGCCTGAAGAACCCAAAAGCCCCTATATACGCAGCATTGTAGTTATCAAAAATAAAGTTCCCGAACGTAAAATTGATACAAAGAATATTGCAGCAGACGATTTGGTCGCATTCGCAAAAACACTCCTTGGAATAAAATATACCTATGGCTCTATGGTGAAAGAAAGAGGCTTCGATTGCTCTGGATTTATCAATTATGTTTTTAATCATTTCAACATTTCGGTTCCGCGTATTTCTGTGGATTTTACTAATGCTGGCAAAGAAATTCCCATAGAAGACAGCAAACCCGGCGACCTGATATTATTCACGGGGCATAATGAGAAAAGCGGTGTAGTAGGCCACCTCGGAATCATTACTGAAAATAACAATGTTGTCGTGCAATTTATTCATGCTTCAGAAAGCCGGGGAGTTATCATTTCAGATATGAATTCGTATTTCATCCCTCGATTTGTGAAAGTAAACAGGGTGTTTGTGAATCCTTGCCCGAACTGTAACAGTCGCCAGAAATAGCGAAGTTTAAAAGTTGGTATTTCGAAGTTGACGGAAAGTTCAAAGTTCAAAGTTCAAAAATCAACCACATTTCTTTTCTAATTTTTATTGAATATGAATTCTCGCTTATTTATTTGTTTACTGCCTCCAACTTTATTCGAACTATGAACTTCGCCCCTCCTTCTCCTCTGCTATGGTTTTTAAAGTATTGATACTAAGGTTCAGTTCAAAGCCAATCATTACCGCAATTGAATTTAAGAATATCATGATCATTATCACCATAACAGTTCCAATGGAGCCATACAACAAATTATATCTTCCAAAATTATTCACAAAAGCCATAAAGGCCAGCGTAACTAAAATACTCAAAAAAGTGGCTATTGCGGCTCCCGGTGAAACGAGCTTCCATCTCCTGGTAGTAGAGGGCGCATACCTGTAAATAAAAGCATAAGAATAAAAAATTAATCCAATAATGAAGATCCATTTTCCATAAAGAATCAGGTTTCGTAGGTGTATATCTTTTATACCTAACCAATATAGAATATTTCTTTGCAGCAGCAACAAAATAAGACAGGCTAATAATAAGCCAAACAACATTATGGTTAATTTAATAGCTTCCAGCCTGGTCTTTAAACCTTTCATCTTTTGAAAACCAATATGGTTTTTGTTAAACGAACGCATTAAACCCATGACAGCGCCGGAAGCAAAAAAAAGTGACAGGATAAATGTGAATGAGATCAATCCAATTTTAGATCCGTTTATAAAACTATCTACAAATTGTATCAGACCGTTATTATAGGTTTTAGAGGGAATGATATCGTGTATAAGTCCGTGCAACTGGATTTTCAAAGCTTTCTTTGAAATAAAAGGAAGATTTGGAATCAATGTAAAAAGAAACAGGCACGAAGTAGGCACCGACATTATAAAATTATAGGAAATAGCAGAGGCTTTTTCAGTAAAGTCGGGGAGATTAAAATCTTTAAATAAGTTTTTTAATACAGCATCTAAAGTCATTCCCTGGAAACCAGGAGGCGCCCATATTTTACTTTTCTTTTTTAAGTAATTTACCGGATGAATAATTAAATATGTGTGTGCTTTTTTTTTCAAAACTTTCCATGTAATTTAAAGATCCATTGTGATGGTAGCTGCTTATTTATTTGCTGTTTTTAAAAATTGAATTTAAACTATTTAACCTTATTGATTTTGTTGTTTTGATTTTATCAAACTATCTAATGCCTGCTGATAGGCTTTTGCGTTAATTTGGTGTTGCTTAAAATCAGATGCAAAATCAGAATAGCCCGAAAAATCGGATCGTGCTACAAAGAATAAATAATCTGTTTCAGGGGCATCTAAGACTGCATCAATAGTTTTAATGGAAGGAGTGCAAATAGGCCCTGGTGGCAGACCGGCATTCAGATAAGTATTGTATGGAGATACCGTTTCAAGATGTTTATGGTAAATTCTTTTTAAACTAAAATCTTTTAAAGCAAATTTAACGGTTGGGTCTGCGGCAAGTTTCATTCCTTTTCTCAGGCGGTTAATATACACACTTGCTATTTTTCCTTTATCATCCTGCTTGTTGGTTTCTTCTTCTACAATGGAAGCAAGAATGTAAACCTGCTTCGGCGAAAGATCATGCTGCTGTGCTTTTTCCAATCTATCATTGTTCCAGAATTTTTGATCTTCTTCATATAATTTTGAAAATATTTTCTTCATGGGCGTATTCCATGTGTACGTATAAGTGTTTGGGATTACATCCGTCATCACAGTATTACTGTCCAGGTCATATTGTTGCAGCGAGTCGGCATTATTCAAAAAATTAATTGCAGTAAGTGAATCTGTTTCAAAATCTGATGCAATCTTTTTTGCAAGATCTTCTTTAGTTCTCAATTTAGTAATTACTAAATTCACTGGAACCTGCTTTCCATTATAAAGCATTTTTACAAGATGATACAAACTCATACCATCAGGAATTTTATATTTACCGGCTTTTACCTTTTGTGGATAGTCGGCGTAGGTAGCAATCTTATCAAACCAAAAATTTCCTGTGATAATTTTATTGGCAAGTAAACTGTCTTTTACATCCTGGTAATTAGCTCCCGTTTTGATATATAAATATTTTTTTTCAGGATTATTGGCTACAGGGCCAAAAATATTCCATGCACAAAAGGCAATTACAAAAAGAATGATCAGCAGGAAATATAAAATGATTTTTTTGGGTTTCATAGGACAGATTTGAAATTCATAATGAATATAAATCTTTTGGACATCTGTAAAATTAAAGGATTAATAAAAAACCCTGCCTTTTTCAGGGACAGGGTCATGTATTTTTTGATTAATTATTTTTGGGGCGCCGGGGCTTGTGTCTGTGGTGCAGATAATGGCGCTGTATTATTTTGTTGTGGTGCCAAAGGAGTTCCTACCGGTGCCTGGTTGATCAGATTATCTCTCGAGTTCACTCCACCTGATTTTGGTATAAACAAAGTAGAGGTAAGGCATAATACGCCAATAATTGCTGCAAAAAGCCAGGTACCTTTTTCAAGTACATCTGTAGTTTGTTTTACACCCATTAGCTGGTTACTAAATCCTCCAAGTGACGAGGACAAACCTCCACCTTTAGGGTTTTGAATCAGCACAATAACACCAAGGATGATGGATGATAAAATGATAAGAATTCCGAAAAGAAGTAACATATTAAATGATTTTTAAACTTTCAATTTTGGCTGCAAAGTACGCACTTTTGGAGGGATTCATCAAACTTAATTTTTGATACATTTCTATGGCCTTTTCTCTTTTGTCTTGTTTTATCAAAACCTCTGCCATGGCCTCTGTCAGCACATTTGCATTTTGGTTGGAAGCCTCCGCCGACGCCTGGATTATTTTTTCAATTACTTCATTTTGTTCAGGTAATTGTCCCGGATGAAGCCTTTTCATACTTTTTAGCCACGCAGTAAAACTTTTTACCTGCTTGCCAAGATGGTCATTTTCCAGATCTTCCTCAGAAATTTTTATTCCCTGCGATGCAAAATAATCTACTGTGTGAAGTGGTTCAAATGCAATTAATTCTTCATCTTCTTTTATACTGTTTGAATCATCTTCTTTCTTTTCTTCTTCTGTAACCCGATTTTCAGAAACAGGAATCTGGTTTATTTGTCCTTCTGCCGCAGTGGGGATATTTTCTTCTATTGTTTCATTTTGATTTTCGCCTTCATAAAAATCCTCATTCTTTTCTTCTTCTGCAACTTGATTTTCAGAAACAGGAATCTGTTTTATTTCCTGCCCGAAAGACTCAGTCAGGCGGGGTTCTTCTGTTGCCGCAGGAATATTTTCTTCAGAAATATGGTTTTGATTTTCACCTTCATAAAAATCTTCCTTCTTTTCCTCTTGTGCAACTTGATTTTCTGAAACAGGAATCTGATCTATTTGTTCTTCTGCTGCAGGGG
>DATCFT010000006.1:0-49152 GCA_036509335.1 Hanamia sp. | reverse complement strand
AAAAGTTATATCACCGCCGCCACAAACAAAAAAAATAGCACCCCCTCCTTTTCAAATCCAATTTGCATTTTGAGTGTTTATATGGCTTCTGTCATTATTTTTGGATTACTGTTGTCTTATCTCGGACAACAATATTTTTTAATATCCTATTCAAACAGAAATTATTATTTGGCAGGAAAATTGTAAATTGAGAAAAGCAATTTAGATTTCCTGGGAAAGAGACTAAACAAAACTTTCACTTTTATTTCTTCTTTCTCTAAAATATACTTTTTAACTTTAAACTATGAATATTCATTTTCAAGATTTAATCCCTGAAGATTTTAATAATAATTCCAGAGTTTGGGTTTATCAAAGCAACCGTTTATTTGATATTCCTGAAGTATTACAGATAGAAGAATTGTTGGAAAATTTTTGCAAAGAATGGAATAGTCACGGTAGCGGAGTAAAAGGATACGCAAATTTATTCTTTGGTCATTTTATTATTATTATGGCTGATGAAACAAAAGTAAAAATCGGAGGATGTAGTACTGATTCATCTATAAGATTTATTAAAAATCTGCAGCAGGATTTCAATGTACAATTACTTGACAGGCAAATGCTGGCTTTTATTGTGAAAGAGAATATTCTCTTAATTCCTTTGTCAAAAGTGAATTATTCTATCGAAAACGATATCATCACTCCGGATACTTTATATTTTAATAATACTATTCTTACAAAGAAAGAATTATTGAACAACTGGATCATCCCTTTAAAAGATAGCTGGCTGGCCCAAAGGATACCCTCTTCACATTTGAAATGAGCATAAGATTTATTTGGAAAGAGTAAAAAATACTATTTTCTGTAATTGATACATTCTTTTTTAGTATTTTTAAGACTTCATCTAAAGTAAATAATGTGCAAAAAAGTAATCAATCTTCCCGAAGAAAATTTCTAAAGCAACTTACAGGCACCACTCTTGCACTTGGCGCAGGATCCCTGGCTACATTTGCTGCTCAGGAAAGAAAAGAAGAATACATTCTTCAATATCAAAAGCATTTTTCTTCCAATGATTCCATAAATGTCGCTTCAATAGGATTGGGAATTATGGGGAATAACAATGCGAATACAGCATTAAAAGTTCCGGGCGTGAATTTGGTTGCCGCCTGTGATCTCTATACGGGCAGACTTGAAAGAGCAAAAGAATTATATGGCAAGGACATTTTCGTAACAAATGATTACAGGAAAATCCTTCAGCGAAAAGATATAGACGTAGTTATTATTTCTACCTGCGATCAATGGCATGCGCGCATAACTAAAGAGGCATTGCATGCAGGGAAACATGTATACTGCGAAAAGCCAATGGTACATTATATTGAGGAAGGAATGGATGTTATTAATGCACAAAAAGCAAGTGGAAAAGTGATGCAGGTGGGAAGCCAATATGTAAGCAATATCGTGTTTCAAAAGGCACATGAATTATACAAGTCGGGGGAGATAGGAAAGCTGAATATGGTAAATGCAGTTTACGACCGCCAGGACGCTTTAGGCGCCTGGGAATATACTATGCCCACCGATGAATCACCGGAAACAGTTGATTGGGATCGTTATATTGCCGGCATGAAAAAAATTCCTTATGATCCCAAAAAATTTTTCTGGTGGAGGAATTATCGGGAATTTGGTACAGGCGTGGCGGGCGATTTGTTTGTTCATCTGCTTTCAGGGACACATGTAATAACCGACTCTAAAGGACCAGAAAAAATATTTGCGTCAGGGCAATTATGCTATTGGAAAGACGGCCGCAATGTTCCCGATATAATGGCAGGCATTATGCAATACCCTGAAAGCCCCGAACATTCTCCATTTCAACTCACATTACAAGTTAATTTTGTAAGCGGTACAGGCGGTTCAGAAACCACTCGTTTTGTTGGAGATGAAGGAACTATAATTATTGATGGAGACGGCCTTACCGTGCATCACAGTAAAATGCCGGAAGCTCCTGGAATTGGTGGCTGGGATGCTTTAGATACTTATCCGGAAGCCATGCAGCAGCAGCTTTTAAAAAAATATAATGAGAAATATTCGCCTGAACAACAAAAGAGAAATAATAAACCTGACATAATTTACAAGCAGCCCGATAACTATGATGCACACCTGCAACATCACATTAATTTTTTTGACAGCGTAAGAAATGGCAAACCTGTTGTTGAAGATGCTGTATTTGGTTTCAGAGCTGCTGCGCCTGCACTTGCATGCAATGAAAGTTATTTTAATAATAAAATAATTCATTGGGACCCTGTTTTAATGAAAACAATAGAAAGTTGAAATTTATTTGAAATTTCCACGAATATTTATTAATATTCCAGTTCTCTTTTTTTCTTTATTCAAATTGAAATTATTTATTCCATACTTTTATCGCTTAAAATTTTTTTAAATGAAACATTTTATTTCTAATTGCATTTTCCTTTTAGCCGGAATTATTTTATGTCAAAATACTTTCGCGCAAGACTCAGTTTCTGTTTATAATAAAAACGAGGTGTTTGACCCTTTGTTTTTGAATCAGCAAGGCACTGAATTCCGTAGCGCCAGTGGAGAGCCCGGTCCTAAATATTGGCAAAACAGTGTGAACTACATAATTCATTCCTCATTAGACGAGAAAGATACCACTCTCAAAGGGGATGTAATGATTAATTATACTAACAATAGCCCTGATGTGTTAAATTACCTTTGGTTGCAATTAGATCAAAATTTATTCAATCCGGATTCGCGCGGAGCTGCTACCACCCTGGTTTCCGGCGATCGCTTTGATGTTAAAGGCTATACAAAAGGTGGTTATCATATTGAATCCGTATCAGTAATTTATAAAGGTAAAACCTATCAGATTACTCCGGTAATTACCGATACAAGAATGCAATTGCGTTTACCCTTTGCCGTTAAGCCCAATGGCGATAAGATAGATATTAAAATAAATTATTTTTTCTCTATTCCACAATATGGTGCTGACCGTATGGGAAGATTATATACCAAAAACGGAGTGATCTATCAACTGGCACAATGGTATCCCCGTATGTGTGTCTATGATGAAATAAAAGGCTGGAATACCTTACCATATATGGGATTGGGTGAATTTTATTGTGATTATGGCAACTTTGATTATTATGTTACTGTACCGGCAGATATGATCGTAGCGGGTTCCGGAGATCTTCAAAATCCTGAGCAGGTACTTACGGCCACTGAAATTAAAAGATTAAATGAGGCACGCAAAAGCGACAGCACTATATCTATTATTAATGAGAATGAAATTGGCGCTTCATCAACAAGACCTTCGCAAAAAGGTATGATGACATGGCATTTTAAAATGCATAATTCACGGGATGTTTCCTGGGCTGCTTCCAAGGCATTCATCTGGGATGCTGCACGTATTAATTTTCCTTCCGGAAGAAAAGGAATTTCTATGGCAGTTTACCCTGAAGAAAGCAAAGGCTATGACGCTTATGGCAGGGCTACTCAATATTTAAAACAAAGCGTAGAGTTTTATTCGAAAACATATTTTGAATATCCCTGGAATTCTGCAGTAGTTGTAGCAGGAGTCGCATTGGGAATGGAATATCCAGGAATTGTCTTTTGCAGTTATAGAATCCGTAAAGCGAATTTATGGCATGATGTAACACATGAAATAGGACACAACTGGTTTCCAATGGTAGTAGGAACCAATGAGAGGCGTTACATGTGGATGGATGAGGGAATGAATACTTTTATTAATGGTTATGCATCTAATTCTTTTAATCATGGCGAATATGGTGATACTACTAACAGGAGTATTTTGGGTATGGCAAGAACGTTAACAAGAGGCGGAGATCCTTTAATGACCCCTCCGGAATCTATGAGCCTCAAAGATTACGGTCAGTATTATTTTAAAACTGCTACCGCTTTAAATATTTTGCGCAATTCTGTTATAGGCCCCAATAGATTTGATTATGCTTTTAAAACATATATCAACCGATGGGCGTATAAACATCCTCAACCAATAGATTTTTTCCGAACAATGAATGATGCAGCCGGAGACAATCTTAACTGGTTTTGGAAAGAATGGTTTTATGAAACCTGGAAATTAGATCAGTCAGTAAAGAGTGTGAAATATTTAAATGATCAGCCTGCTGACGGAGCGCTGATCACTATAGAAAACTTACAACAAATGGCGTTGCCAGTAATTATAAAAGTAACTGAGGAGAATGGTAATTCCCGGGAAATAAAATTGCCGGTAGAAGTTTGGCAACGAGGCGGAGTATGGACTTTTAAATATAATTCCACAACACCCCTAACCTCTGTGGTATTGGATCCTAATGAAGAATTACCGGATATAAACAGGAAAAATAATACGTGGAATGCGACGAAATAAATGATTCAAAACTCTGGAAAGTTTATTTGACTTGCTTTTTATAGAGAGACGTAAAATAACTTTCCGGAAGTTATAATTTATTTCATTTCACAATCCTGAAAAATAATCATAGCCCCGCTCATACCAATAATCGGGTGGGGGAGTATTGCTGAAAAATATAGTGCCTATACGTTTGATGCTTTTAATTCCATACTTAACTGGTATTATTAATCGCAAGGGATACCCTTGATTAAGTGGTAGCGGTTTGCCGTTCATTTCATAACATAATAAAGTTTGCGGATGCATCATGCTTGCCATATCAATTCCAACATAATATTCTTTATCAGGAGTAGATAATCCAACATAATTCATCTGCGTTTGTGCATTAAGGTTATACTTCCTGGCAAAGTCGCTAAACTTTACTCCTGCCCAATGTGTGATCTGGCTCCAGCCTTCAATACATTTAAAATCAAAGACGAGGTCTGTTTTGGGCAATGCCTTAATATCTGCAAGCGTAATCAATAAGGTATCGCCCGGTTCTCTTACTACATGTAATTTCCAGTTGCTGTCTAAGGCGCTTTTTAAACCTATATCTCCATTGACTCTTACATGCTTCACGGCTTCAGAAACGGGATATGTTTTTGCCAGATGGTAATTGCTTATAGCCTTTGAAAAAACTTTTTCGTTTACAGCTAATACTTTACGCAGGGGTTTGGGGGCTTCTGCTATTTCCGGTTGGCTATGTATCCACTTCCAGATAAAAATAGCTGCTGCTATTGCAAGGATAAAAAGGATAAAAGCTACTATGCTTTTATTTCTTAATTTTTTTTTGGAGATTAATATTTCTTCCTGGTCATTCATCCGAATTAGTTTTTAAGTCTTGTTCATAGTTCCCGTCATTATTTTTAGAAGTAGAAATTTTCTCATTAAATGTTTCCTCTTTTTGAGCTGAAATTTCTTCTTTTTGATTTGAGATAATTAGCGGATTTTCTTTGTCAATTTTATCCTCAGTTTCCTGAACAGGAATCAAAACCGGTACCAATATTTTTTTATCGTCCTTTAAAATAAACAAGCCGGTAATCATACTTTGAAAATTATTCCAGCCTGCTAAAATTACCTGGACAATGTGTACTAAAAAAAATAATGCGAATAGGATAGTAAGTGTGAAATGTTCTATACGCGTCCATTCGTAACCTCCAAGCATAGACGTTAAAGTACCAAATTGTATCGGTTTGTAAATAGAAAGACCTGTTAATACAGAACCTAATCCCATGAAGATTACTACAGTATAGGCAATCCTTTGTGCCGCATTATATTTTTTTTGAGCAGGAACTTTCTTTGTTAAATGCAGATCGTGTAATACCACAATTAATGATTCTTTTATAGATTTCCTGTCGGGAAAAATATATCTCCATTCGCCTGAAAAAATAAGATACAATACATAAATAAAACCATTGATGGCAAAGAACCACATAAAAACGAAATGGAGGCTCATTCCTTCGGCCAGTCTGAAAGGGATGTGTAATGCCTGGTAAAATGAATCAGGAAAGAATTTTAAAATGGTCTTATCACCAAACCCAATACGATATACATCATTAGCCCAATAGATCAGCATTCCGCTCCATACCATTACGGCGATCACCGGAAAATTGATCCAGTGAAACCATCTTATTGCCAATGGATGTTTTTTTACCGCTCTTTTCATTTTATAAACAGTAATTTAAAAAGAAGTACGACAAATTATTTTTTAAAGTTCGATAAAATCTGTTAAAAAGAAAGATTTTAGATCTTATTGTTAAGCTATTCAGTTATTATTAATTTATTGATTAGCCGGTTAATTCACATTTTAAACACAATGGAAAAGGAAAAAGTTTTTGGCTGCTTTATTTAAATAAAAAATGTTCCTTTTTGGAACATCCTTTTATAACACCCCAGTAATAATTAAGCAGTTGGTTTTTGATCGTAGTGATCTATTGTTATATATTGTTTTTGTTTTCTTACAATTTTTGGTTTTAGAAACTTTTGTTTCGCTTTCTGATACAAAGATGCAAAGAATTTACAAGTGTTGCCCTTTGTTTTCGTTGAATCAATTTATTGTTTCGGTGAAATGTGAGATTTAACCGTTTTCCTTTTTTGATTCTTAGAAAAAAAAATGATAAAATGAAATTTATAACAGAGAGATGCTAACGTAAAAGATTTATTTGAAAGTGCTTTATTTAGAATTCCTTCGTAGGAGCAAACTCTTTTAAAAAGTCTTTCAATACTGGCGTTGTTGCGATTAGGAATATTCGAATTTTGTCAATCACTTTTACCAGTCAGAAAACCACCCACTTATCAGTCAACAGATAATTATCCTATTTTTCTGTTTTTATTTTGGAACTAAAAAACGCTTCTATAAGCGATCCAAATTTGCAATGCAGAGCATAAAAAAAATGTCCCTGATAAGTGGGACATTTTTAAGATTTTTAATCGCATTCATTTTTTAGTTGCGATTGTGATTCAAGATTCATTAAAGCTTACACATTTTGTATGTGTTATTGGTTTTTCGGATAATGGTTTCCGGTAATTACCGGATTGGATAGTGGTTTTCTTTTCAGACAGTTTGGATTTTTTAAATGTTTTCTTTTTGGGTAAACAAATAAATTTGTTTTTGGGATTTAAAATTTAGTCTTTCTTTCGATAATTGATTTTTTTTGTTTTCTTAGGATTTGGATGTGTGAGCGTTTTGTTCCCGCTTCTGATACAAAGATGCATCGCTTTTACAAATGTTTCCTTTCGTTTTCGTTGAATTGTATGTTTCTTTCGACGAAAAGGTAAATTCTTTCGATAAGAGTAAAAGAGATTGGTTGAATTAGAAGATATATGGTATTAAATCAGCAAAAGAATAAGAGGAATGATGCTTTCAATACTCTACACTGCATTTATCCTGATCATTACATCAGGTTTTAAGGCTTTGCTAATAGGTATCACCTTGCTGTCAATTACAATTGTATTATCCTGGATGTCATTTATTTTACTCATATTTACAATATAGGAACGATGAACTTTCATAAACTGTTTTGGATTCATTTTTTCCTCGACGGCTTTAAGCGTGCTATGAGTCAGATAATGCTTGGCAAGTGTAAAATATTTTACATAATCTCCCATACTTTCAATATATAAAATATCCTGGTAACTGAGTCGTATAAACTTTCCATCAGTTTTTATAAATATATCATCTTTATTTGTTTCAACAGTAGTATTGTTTAGTGAATCAGTTATTTTAGTAATGCTTTCCTGGAAGCGATTGTAAGAAATCGGTTTTTTAAGATAATCGGCCACGTTATATTGAAAAGCATCAAATGCATAATCTGTTTTGGACGTAGTAAGTATTACCTTAGGCATATACATTAGTTTATCCAGTAATTCGAATCCGGTAGCTCCCGGCATTTCGACGTCAAGAAAAAGAATATCTATTTCATTTGAAGAAAGATAAGTGAGTGCTGCTTCAGAATCTGGAAAAGACCCCATAAGTTCCAGGTTACCTTGCTTTTGGCAATAACGCTCCAGGAAACTTCTTGCCAACGACTCATCATCTACTATGATACATTTTAATTTCATAACATTAATTTAATTGTTCTTTTAAACGTTTTGTTTCATTTTCAATAATTGGGAAATCCTTAGAGTAATGATATTTTAATTCTTTGTACAAAGGACTTATATCATATAACTGAGATACTTCTTTGCATTTTTTTTCCAGTATTTCAGCTTTCTCTGTGAGGTACGTGAGGCCAACAAAGCTAAATACAGGTTTTAATTTGTGTACTTTTTGTCTGAAACTTTCAACAATACCCGATTCGTAGCTCTCGTCAATTTCATTCATCATCGCCGGGGCCATTTTCAAAAACTCGCTAAATACCGTCATTGCATGCTCAATATCATCCTCATAAAGGCTTTCTAAAAATTCGGTATCCAACCTTTGGTCAAAAGTGAGGGAATGGTTTTCCATAACGGATTAATTGAATTATAATAAATAACGTAAATTATAGATTTATAGTATTTTAAGAGCACGATAGTTTTAATTTCTCTATTAATTAAAAACTTCCTTAGTTCTTTTTATTAAATAAAAAATCTTTTTAGGCGTTATCTGGTAAATACCCATTATATAATCTTCTATAAATCCTTGAAAATAAAAATGAAAAACGACTGGCTTTCTAAATTGCAACGGCTTTTTGCGGGAAACAAAAAACATGAATTAGCAAAAAAAAATAACCTCTATGATTCCATATTTCAATCTTCCTCAGATGCTTATTTTGTTTATTCAAAAGAAACACAGGAGGTATTTGAAACTAATAAGATGGCAACAACCCTTTTTGAACTTCCTGAGGGTAAAAATTTAAACGGGTTATATATGTCGCAGGTGATGATGAGGTTTCTCTCAGGTGAGAGTCCTAATCTTGATATTTTAATGAACAATGTTACGGAAAGTTGGACAGGCGAAGCCGAATTTAAAACTCATACTAAAAATAAATTTTACGGTCTTGTAAATACTAATATTTTGTCTTCATTTATAGATGAAAAAGAATACCAGGTATTGAGCATACGGGATATCACTGAAAGAAAGCAAACCCGGAGCGAAGCCGCCAGATCAAAAATGAAAGCTGAAAACGCAATCAATTCCAAAACACGCTTCTTAAGCAGTATGAGCCATGAATTGCGTACTCCGCTTAATGGAATTATTGGTGCTTCCGGGCTTATTTTGTCTGAGCCTGATTTACAGGAAGATATTAAAAATCACGTAAACGTCATTCGATATTCATCTGAGCACATGCTTCATATTATTAATGACATATTGGATTTTAGTAAATTAGATGCTAAAAAAATTGAACTAAAAGAGGCTCCTTTTAGTATTTTAAATTGCCTTAAAAATGTCCTTTCATCATTTGCTCTCCAGTATAAAACGAAGGATATTGATTTCATCTCTAATTTTCCAGAGAATGAACTCGGGGGAATAAAAATTATTAGTGATGAAATAAAAATATGCCAGGTCATTAATAATCTCTTATCAAATTCTCTTAAGTTTACTCATAATGGAAGAGTAGAATTTATTTTAAAAATTAAAGAATCTACAGATACTAAGATTGTTCTTTATTTTGAAATAAAAGATACAGGTATTGGAATTGCAAAAGATAAACAGGAAGAAATTTTTCAGGCATTTTCGCAGGTGTATTCGGATGATCTAAAGAGAAGATATGGAGGCACAGGGCTTGGATTAACAATTAGCCGGCAATTGGTAAACCTTTTGGGGGGCACACTTGAAGTAGATAGCGAATTGCAAAAAGGATCTCGTTTTTATTTTACTATTTCGTTTAAAATTGCCGCTCCGCCTGTTCCTAAAATAAAAAGTAATATTTCTTTTACTGAGACTGCCAGGGATATTAGAGGCGTAAGAATTTTGGTAGTCGAAGACAATGAAATTAATGCGAAGATTTTAAAAAGTTTTTTGAGTAAATGGCAAATAGGGATCAAAGAAGCCATTACAGGGATTCACGCAATAGAGTTAATAAAATACCACAAATTTGATCTCATTCTTATGGACCTGGAAATGCCTGAAATGAATGGCTATACCACTCTTAAAAAAATAAGAGAAATGAAAATTGATACGCCTGTAATTGCTTTTACTGCTACGCTTCTCGAAAATATGGATTCCCTGGTTACAGAAGCAGGATTTACTGATTATGTTTTAAAACCTTTCCGCCCTTCTGATCTTAAAAAGAAAATAGAAATGTATTGTGAGCGAAAAGTTGACTATGCATAAAGCATATCAATAAACTAATAAAAAAAGCCTCAAATAAATTGAAGCTTTAATTTTGTTGCGAAGGGAGGGTTCGAACCTCCGACCTTCGGGTTATGAGCCCGACGAGCTACCGCTGCTCTACTTCGCGATTTTGAGGTGCAAATGTAAGGCCTTAACTACTTGCTGCCAAATATTAATACTTTAGCAGATCATAAAGTTTAGATTTGAAAAAAAATTACCCGAAGTGCAGGAATTAAAAGCGGTTTAATCTCTTTGGGATATATTACTGGCGCCACTTGAACTAACATCTTTTCTTTCCGGATTCCCTTTGTAATATAAAGTGCTTGCGCCACTTGCTTTTGCTGATAACGATTTATTAATTGTAAGTTTTACATCGCTTGCTCCCGAAAGGTCAGCTTCGCAATTGTCAACAACAAGGCCATAATTTTTAACATCGCTGGCGCCACCTGCCTCTATTTTTAAATTTTGTACTGTACCATTTATTTGTACTGTAGAAGCGCCGCTGAGATTGATTTGCATATCAACAATGTTTACTGCTCCTTTAATATCACATGCACCTGAGAGTTTTATTTTTGCACTTCCGGAGTTAAAGGTTCCATTAATAATAAAATCACAAGCGCCGGATGCTTCAAGACTTTCAAGGGTTTTGAAAGAAACGTAAGCGCGTAACCTGCGATTGGCGGTATACTTCATAGAACCACCATCATATGAAATATTTAGGATCCCATTCTTTATTTCAGTTTTAATATTATCACGAAATTTATCTTCCGAAGCGCTTACCGCCAGTGCATAATCATCACTCTGCGACAAATAAACATCAATTCCGCCGGTAACTTTTATTCCTGAAAAAGCACTCACACTTCTTACTTCTGCATTTTTATCATTTATTATGGTTTGACCATAAGACTGAATAGTAAAAGCAGTAAAAAGAAAAATTAAAAGATATTTCATATTTATTTTTTTAGTGTAACGAAGTTAGAATGGAAAAGTTACAATTTTTTTTTAGCCACTATCCGATTACTATAGTATTGGATGAATGATCACGAACTAAGACCATCAGTAAAAGCAGAAATATTAATGATTCTTATTTTTGTTTTTCAACTAATTTATTTTAAAAATCAGTTTCGTCTTTATTATCTTTGCGTTTTAAAACAAATATTTACCGGGGTGCTCTTGCCTTTGGCGAGATGCTGAGAAAATACCCGCATACCTGATCAGGATAATGCCTGCGAAGGGAGGATGAATACTTTTACCCACCTTCTTTTTCATGCATTGTATTGATCATATAAATTACAAACATGAAAAAAATACTACTCCTCTCTTCAATGGTCTCTTTACATTTTTTAGTTCGCGCACAGGATACCTCCCGCCATAAACTCAGTGATACTCTAATGCTCGATAATATAGAAGTAACTTCAATAAGAGCTGCAGATAAAGCACCTTTTACCAAAACCAATCTTACTAAACAACAAATAGCCAATGTAAATCTGGGCCAGGATCTGCCTTTTATTTTGAACTCAACTCCTTCAGTTTTTGTGAGTTCTGATGCAGGAAATGGTGTTGGTTACACTGAAATGTATATTCGTGGTACGGATGCTACAAGAATTAATGTTACGCTTAATGGAATTCCATATAATGATGAGGAAAGCCAGGGTACTTTTTTTGTAGATCTTCCCGATGTGTCTTCTTCAGTAAATTCAATTCAAATAGAGCGGGGCGTGGGAACTTCATCGAATGGGGCCGGAGCTTTTGGAGCTACTATTAATCTTTCTACCAATGAAGTAAACAAAGAACCATACATTGAATCGAATAATAGTTTCGGTTCATTTAAAACCTGGAAAAATACTTTAAAATTTGGCACCGGTTTATTAAAAAAACATTTTTTAATTGACGGAAGAGTTTCAAAAATTACCAGCGACGGATATATTGACAGGGCAACTTCCAATCTTAAGTCTTTATATTTTAGCGCAGCGTATATCAATGAAAAAAGTTCTTTACGTTTTAATATTATAAGCGGAAAAGAAAAAACTTACCAGGCATGGTATGGCGTACCAGAAAGTTATCTTGACAGCGACCGAACCTACAATCCTGCAGGAACCGAAAAACCGGGAGCACCTTATGCCAATGAAACCGATAATTATATTCAAACACATTACCAGCTTTTCTATAATCATAAGATCAATTCTTCATTAAATTATAACGTCGTTACATTTCTTTCAAGAGGTTTAGGATATTATGAAGAATATAGGGCAGGTGAGGCTTTTAGCGATTATTATCTTCCTAATATTATCGAAGGTACAGATACAATTACTACTACCAATTTAATAAGAAGGCTCTGGCTCAATAATTATTTTTATGGTTCTGTTTTTTCTTTACAATATCATAAAAATAAAACAGAAATAACTTTCGGTGGTGGCTGGACAGAATATGACGGACAGCATTATGATATTGTAACATGGGCACAGCAAGGGTTTCCTCCAAATTATAAATATTTTAATGCTCCTGCAACAAAAAACGATTTGAATTTTTATGGTAAACTAATGCAAACTTTAGGTTCTGGTTTTACAGGTTTTTTGGATTTGCAGGAACGTTTTGTAAGATACAGAATTGATGGTTTTGACGATGATCCTACGCTAAAGGTTGACAAAGCCTATTCTTTTTTCAATCCTAAAGCCGGTATATCTTACAATAAAAATAATTACCAGGCATATCTTTCTTATTCAGTTGCTGCAAAAGAACCCAATCGTGATGATTTTGAAGCAAACGTTGATCAAATTCCCAAACCTGAAATACTTTATGATACAGAATTAGGAATTGAAAGAAAGGATAAAACATTCAATTATGGCGTTACATTTTATTACATGTATTATCACAATCAATTGGTAAATACCGGAAAAATAAATGATGTGGGCGCTTATACACGTACCAATACACCTGAAAGCTACCGCGCTGGCATTGAGTTGCAGGGCGCGGCCATAGTAACCAAATGGTTTAACCTTTCAGGAAATCTTTCTTTCAGCAAAAATAAAATTAAAAATTTTACAGAATACATTGATGACTATGACAATGGGTTGCAAAAAGAAAATTTTTATCATAATACCGATATTTCTTTTTCCCCTGATTTAATTGGTTCTGCAGGAATAAATTTTATTCCTATAAAAAATGGAGAAATCAATTTTCAATCAAAATATGTAGGAAGACAGTTTTTAGACAACACTACTCATTTCAGCAGAAGTGTTAATCCTTATTTTGTGGAAAATCTAAAATTCTCTTATGCACTTTTGAAAAAAATAGGCAAAGAAATTGATTTTATTTTTCAAATAAATAATCTGTTCAATAACAAATATGAATCTACCGGATACACTTATAATTATATTTCGGGCGGAGAGTTAACTGTAGAAAATTATTATTTCCCAATGGCATTAACCAATTTTATGGCAGCGATAAATATCAGGCTTTGAGAAGAGATAAGAAGTGATAAGTTTCAGAGGCAAAAAAGTCAGGTGATACTTTACAGTAAAGAAACAAATAATTCAGATTTTCATTTAATCAATTGATCAACGCTTTTGGCTTTACACTGATTTTCAAATGAATTATCTTTGCATTTTAAACAATATAAAGTATGTTGGATAAAATAAATGATGCCATTGAAGATATTAAAAAAGGTAAATTGGTAATAGTGGTAGATGATGAAGACCGCGAGAATGAAGGGGATTTTATTACTTCTGCGAAAAACGTAACTCCCGAAATAATTAATTTCATGAGTAAGCATGGAAGAGGATTGATTTGTATGCCTGTTTCTGAAAAAAGATGCGACGAATTACAACTTGATATGATGGTGAATAAAAACACCGCACTTCATGGCACACCTTTTACTGTAAGTGTTGACCTTTTGGGGCATGGATGTACTACAGGAATATCTGCACATGACCGTGCAAAAACGGTTCAGGCAATTATTAACCCAAAGACAAAACCTGAAGATCTTGCAAGGCCCGGGCATATATTTCCATTAAGAGCAAAGAACGGCGGCGTTCTTAGAAGAGCCGGCCACACAGAAGCAACCATAGACCTGGCAAAGCTGGCCGGGCATGGCGATGCAGGTATTTTGGTAGAAATTATGAATGAAGATGGAACGATGGCGCGTTTGCCACAACTTCGCGAAATTGCAGATAAACACAATCTGAAACTGATTTCCATAAAAGATTTAATTGCTTACAGATTAGAAAAGGAAACACTTATAAAAGAAGATGTGAGGGTGAAAATGCCTACTAAATATGGGGATTTTGAATTGATTGCTTTCACACAATTGAATACCGGCGAAGTACATATGGCCCTCAAGAAAGGAGAATGGGGAAAAGATGAGCCCGTTTTGGTAAGAGTCCATTCAAGTTGCATGACCGGAGATATTCTGGGCTCGCTTCGTTGCGATTGTGGCGATCAATTGCATAATGCCATGAAGATGGTACAGGCCGAAGGTAAAGGCTTGGTATTGTACATGAACCAGGAAGGACGGGGGATAGGCCTGCTTAATAAATTAAAAGCCTACAAACTTCAGGAGCAGGGAATGGATACTGTAGAAGCCAATTTGAAATTGGGTTTTTCGATGGATGAAAGAGATTATGGGGTGGGAGCGCAGATTTTGAGACATCTTAATATTACTAAAATACGGCTCATCAGTAATAATCCTAAGAAGAGAGCAGGTCTGTTGGGTTATGGAATTGAAATAGTAGATACTGTTCCGATTGAAATTGTGCCCAACGAGCATAATAAAAAATATCTGCAAACTAAAAGAGATAAAATGGGACATAAAATTCTCGCGAAATAATGAAGGCAATTACTAACCGGTTTTCAGCAAAGCAACAAACAAGCAAGATTCCTAAACGGTAAGAATTAACATACTGATAGCTGCCCAGGTAAATAATTAGCTAATTATAGGTCTAATTTTTTTAATACCTTTGTAACATAATTAAAAATATTGCGCAATACCTTTTATATATCATCCTTTCTTTCTGAGAATCTTGATTTCTTGGATCACAAGATATAACCATATCGCCCCTTTTTCAATTCTCACTGATTTCAATATTTATTTATCTTTCTAATTTTTTTACAATGCCGGTACAGTCAACAATTTCTAAAACAAATTATTTTATTGATCTTGAAAATCAATATGGCGCGCATAATTATCATCCCCTCCCTGTAGTTCTTAAAAGAGGAAAGGGTGTTTACGTTTGGGATGTGGATGGGAAAAAGTATTATGATTTTTTGAGTGCTTATTCAGCGGTAAACCAAGGCCATTGTCATCCTAAGATTATTAAAGCTTTAACAGAGCAGGCGCAATTGCTAACTCTTACCAGCAGGGCATTTCATAGTGAGGAACTTTGTGTCTTTACAGAATACATCACAACATATTTTGGATACGACAAAGTATTGCCAATGAATACTGGCGCCGAAGCTGTAGAAACTGCTTTAAAACTTTGCAGGCATTGGGCTTACCGTGTAAAAGAAATTGAACAAAATAAAGCTAAGATCATTGTATGCAATGGCAATTTTCATGGAAGAACACTGGGAATTATTTCTTTCAGTACTGACCCTGATGCAAAAAATGATTTTGGTCCTTATACTCCGGGATTTGAAATAATTCCCTACAATAATCTCAGTGCACTTGCAGAAGCTTTAAAGGATAAAAATGTTGCGGGATTCTTAGTAGAACCCATACAGGGCGAAGCGGGAGTAAACGTTCCGGACGAAGGGTATTTAGCAAAGGCTAAGCAATATTGTGCTGATGCCAATGTGTTATTTATTGCAGACGAAATACAAACCGGATTGTGCAGAACAGGAAAATTACTTTGTTGCAATCATGAAAATGTAAGGCCTGATATATTAATCCTCGGTAAAGCATTAAGCGGAGGTGTAATGCCTGTAAGTGCTGTACTTGCTGATGACGAGATTATGCTCACCATTAAGCCCGGAGAGCATGGCAGCACTTATGGAGGAAATCCACTTGCTTGCAAAATCGCCGTGACAGCTTTAGAGGTTTTAAAAGAAGAAAAACTTGCGGCAAATGCAGAAATCGTCGGTAAGTTATTCAGGCAAGAGTTGGATAATCTTAATTCGCCACATATTTTAAAACTGCGCGGAAAAGGATTATTGAATGCGATCGTTATTAATCATAAGGATGAAAACGCTGCGTGGAATTTATGCCTTGAGTTAAAGAATAACGGCCTTTTGGCCAAACAAACTCATGGCGATATCATTCGATTTGCCCCGCCTTTAATTATAACAAAAGATCAGATATTAGAATGTGTGGAAATTATTAAAAAGAGTTTAAAAGTGTTGGATTGAAGGTGTCCAAGTTCATAGTTCGAACTTCAGCTCACGGATTGCTCACCGCTAAAGGCTGATAGCTTTCCTCTCACTTCATATCGTCTGCGTTAAAAACCAATGGAAGCAGATCAGTTGCGTTTTCAATTACCTGCACTTTGCCTTCTGACCCACTCAATATAATTCGAATCGGACTTTTGGTCCTTTCCTGGAATTCAACAAAAGATTGCCTGCAAATACCACAGGGACTGATTGGTCTGTCACTTTTCCCATTTAGATTGTTATAAGAAATAGCAATTGTTTTAATGCCTGTACCGGGAAACAACGAGGATGCAGTTGACATTAATGTACGTTCAGCACAAATCCCCGCGGGAAAGGAGGCATTTTCCTGGTTGGTACCACTTACGGTTCTCCCGTTTACTAATTTAGCAAAAGCCCCTACTTTAAAATTTGAATAAGGCGCATACGCAAATTGTGTTACTTTCCTGGCTTCTCTTAATAAATCTGCATCTTCATTATTTAAATCTTCAATAGAATCATATACCTGGAAGTTGAATTTGAATTCCCCAATGTTCATTTTCTGAAATTTTTATAATCAAATACTTGCTGAAAATTACAATTTTGAATTTGATTTACACTTTATATCAAAATTTATTTTTAAAAGAACGTTTTTGGGTTTTCTTTTATGGGAAAACCTAAATCCTCATTATTTCTGCCCGAGTGCCAGCATGAAAGATTCATTCCTGTGGATCCAGTCATCCGGACAGGCGGAAGGGGACTGTGAGGCGATTGTTTGATTGCTGTTTCCTCTTTTTGTAATCTTCATTTAATAAAATCAGGTAAAATGAAACAGGTACTATAAAAAAAAGCCGCATAGAAATGCGGCGTTTGTTAAGAACCAATTAGGTTCTGTAACCCCCAAAGAAAACGAGTTGAAATTAGTTTATCTGTTTATTTTAAAGCAAGCATTTTCACTTCGCTAAATTCCACTATTCCATTGCTATCCACGTGCTTTAAACGGTAATATGATTTTTTTGAATGAGTAGTAATCTTGTCGAAACATCCATAACAATCGCAATTAGTATCTGAAGGATCAGCGCCAAAAACCATGGCTACTGTTTTAAAACTGATACCATCATTACTCTTTTCTACTTCAAAATAATTGGTAGTAACTGATCTGTCTGTTGCCCAATTTATATCCACTTTATTTTTATTTTTTACAACATGAAAATTAATGATATTAATCTTTTTTTGTTGTGCATTTTGGGCATTGCTCCCAAATGATAAACTTGTAAATAGAATTACAAAAGCCATCCTGAATAACATAATTTTTTTCATTGTATAATTTTTTTAAAAATTAATTTTTACAATGAATATTAGAATTCGGATTTCAATAAAAATTGGACTTCTTTTGGGATTGAATCCCTTTTTTGCTATACTATTAAAAATATAGCAAGTTTACATATTTGCCAATACATAAAAAAACTTCGGATTTTCAGGCAACCTTTTCAAAGCATTTAGCCTTAAAAAACAAAAGAAATTTAGTTGAATGCAGTAATAGTTCTTTTTGAATGTAAAATTATCCTTATTCATTTCTTCCGTTTAAAATTGATAAAACCTGATTTTCCTGGCTGAAATAAATCTTTCTTAGAATGGGAGGATTGGGAGGTTAAATGATTGTTTTGGTAAAATACACTCACAATCACAGTGCAAACATAGAGTGCATTTTCTGGATTTGCAATACCGTAAAAATACTATTCTTAATTTTTTAGATAATTTCTAGTAAATAAAATACATAGGCTAATATTTTTTAATTGTTTCATCATTAGTAGATAAAATATATTGAATAATAGCACAAAAAATTAGACAAATTTTAATTCGTATGATTTTTACAAGCCCACGGCCGGACAGTTTTTTAAAAACCCAGACAACTGACATAAATACCGGATTAAAATGTTTTTCGTAAAAATTAATTTAAAATTTTTGCAAAGAGTTTTGAAAATTAGCGTTTCAAATTAGTTTTTTTGTATAATTTTATTTTGTTTAAAAATAAAAATAAGATAAATTATATTATGTATTATTAATCAGATAATTAATTAAATTATTATGACATAAAAGCAGTCTTTTTTAGATTAATCAATTTTTCTTTTATAAATGAGTAAATAGAGTACTTATAGTTGTTATTTAAAATTATATAAGTGTATATATATTATTGATAAATAATATGTTATAATAAATTTTATATACTATTTAAATTAGTCAATAACTTTTAATTCCATTTTTTTAAATTACTAATTCATTTAGTTGAAAGAATCATACCTTTGGCAGAATTTTTTTGAAACCATTCAAAATGAAACAGAAATTATTTTTCTTTATTTTTCTCCCACTGGCAATTTTGTCATGCTCCTCTCCTAAACCTTTGGAATATATATCTTATCAAAATTTTGCCATCCGGGGATTGGGCTTTAACAATTCTAGCGTCAGTCTTAACCTGGAATATTACAATCCTAATAATTATGGGATGCAATTGAAAAATACAGACCTCGATATTTTTATAAATGGAAATTTATTAGGACATAGCTCATCAGATTCTCTTATTCATATTCCCAGAAGGGACACTTTTAATATTCCTGTAAAATTTGATGTTGATATGCAGAGTTTATTCAAAAATGCCTGGAGTACTTTGACTGGTAAGGAAGTAGTGGTAAAACTTACCGGGAAAGTGAGGGTAGGAAAGGCTAATATATTTAAAAGTTTTCCGGTAAATTATGAAACCAAAGAAACTTTTTCGTTATTTTAAATTGGATATCTATTGATCGAAATCACCGGTATTTTTTAATGTTTTTGAAGATTAGTAAGCTTAAAAAAAATACCCTGTTTGCAAACAGGGCATTTTTGTGTAATTTATTACGGAGAATAATTCTAAAGCCAAATGTTCATGACTCCAGGTTAAAGGTTACTATTTTATGATTTTACTTTGGTCGAATCTTTTACCAAAGGTTTGCAGGCTGGGGGAAGTCTTTTAAAAGCGTCCGGGTCTGCAGTCACATCATCAGCGTCATAACCCATATTGGCTAAAGCAGTTTTAATATTTTCGATATTGGTCCTGTCTGTGTACCAAACTACAGTAACGGTATGTCTTCTAAAATCGGCTCTTACCGAAGAAACTCCATATTCATGCACCAAAAAATTCTCGATACTGACTTTACAAGGTTCTGCAAGAACTCCTGGTGTGTGTATTACCGCTTTTTGTATTGCTTTTTGCTGCGCCAAAGTGGGAGTGGCAAAAGCAGCCAAAACCAAAATTCCAAGGATACATTTTTTCATAGATCTATTTATTTAAAACGAATTTACAAAACTCCCTTCCAATTAGATGGATCTTGTCTCCAGTTTAACAACGCCTTTTGATCATCTTCAGATATCGAATTTTTCTCAATGGCCAAAGCAATTAATGAATCATAATCGGTTAATGATTTCAAAGTAAGATTATATTGCCCAAATGCATTTTTTGCCGTTTCAAATCCGTAATTAAAAATAGAAACCATTCCTTCCACTTCCAATCCCGCAGTTTTTAAAACGTCAACCACTTGCAAACTGCTTTTTCCTGTTGATACCAGGTCTTCTACTACTACTACTCTTTTTCCCGTTTCGTAATATCCTTCTATTTGGTTTCCAAGGCCATGTTCTTTTGGTTTAGGCCTTACATATATATATGGAAGTTTTAATTGATCGGCAGACATGGCGCCCCACGGAATACCAGCAGTTGCTACACCGGCTATCATATCTGCTTTTTCAAAATCCTGAAAAATAACATTGCACATTTCAGATTTAATAAAATCCCTTACAAAGGGAAATGAAAGTGCTTTTCTGTTATCGCAATAAATAGGGCTTTTCCATCCGCTGGCCCACGTAAAAGGTTCATGGACACTTAATTTAATTGCATTAATTTGTAAAAGTTTTTCAGCAATTACTTTTTTATCAGTCATTGTGCGAAGATAATAAACACGTATGAGCAACATAACAATTTACTTTAATGATAAACCGGTTTTTTTGTGTGATGAGATTTCATCTGTGATTAACGAATACCGTCATCATCCGGACACAGTTTACATTGATGAACTTTCTACAGCCGCAATTAATTCATTGTTACATGAAATAAAAAAACCACAATTTCATGCCGCGATCCTATATGACAAAGATTTTTTAAAATTAAAGACTGCATTTTTCAAGCACTTTACTCATATTATGGCTGCAGGCGGTGTGGTAAAAAATAAAAATGAGGAAATTTTATTGATATTCCGGCTTGGAAAATGGGATCTTCCAAAAGGGAAATTGGATGATAACGAAACGATAGAGGAATGTGCAAAAAGAGAAGTACAGGAAGAAACCGGTTTGAATAATTTAGAAATTATTGAACCAATTGGTGTTACGTTTCACACTTACATACAATTTGGAAAGCATATATTAAAAGAGACACAATGGTATGCCATGAAAGCAAAGGGCGATGAAAAATTAATCCCACAAACGGAAGAAGATATCACAGGAATTATATGGGCTAAAAAAACAGATTTGGAAAAATATTTTTCTAATAGTTATGCAACTATAATTGAAATTTTAAAAAACGCGTGAATGATTAATGATGAGTGATGAATAGAAATCTTTAATATTTGTTGTTCTACTAACGGTTATGGTTAACCGAAAAAAGGAATATTATTTACCTAAAATCCTCTTTTCCCATCAAAATTTTCCAATTCTTTTCCTATCGCGTTCAAAAAAGTAGATCCATAAGCGCCATCAATTATTCTGTGATCATAGCTCAAAGAAAGGTACATCATATAGCGGATCGCAATGCTGTCGCCTTGTTCGGTTTCAATAACTACAGGGCGCTTTTTTATCGCTCCCACCGCAAGTATAGCAACTTGTGGCTGGTTGATAATTGGAGTTCCCATAATGCTTCCGAAAGTTCCAACATTAGTAAGAGTAAAAGTTCCGCCGGCAGTATCGTCGGGTTTTAATTTATTATTTCTTGCAGCATTAGCCAAGCCGTTCACTTGTTTGGTAAGTCCGGTCAAATTCAATTGATCTGAATTTTTAATTACCGGCACTATTAAATTTCCGTTAGGCATAGCAGTAGCCATTCCTATATTTATATCTTTTTTGATTATTATTTTATCGCCATCCACGCTGCTGTTGATAAGCGGGTATTTCTTGATACATTTTACAATGGCTTCAAGAAATAATGGCGTGAATGTAATTTTTTCGCCTTCTCTTTTTTCAAAATCTTTCTTTACTTTTTCGCGCCATAACACAAGATTGGTAACATCACATTCAGTAAAGCTGGTAACATGCGCGCTGGTATTCTGACTGTCAATCATGTGTTTGGCAATCATTTTTCGCATACGGTCCATTTCAATAATTTCTACATTTCCAGTATAAACAGTGGGTGAATAATCGGAGCGGGATATTGTTGCAGGAGTTTCATTAACCTGTTGTTCAGCCTGATGAGTTTGTTGCGATTTTTGATGTGGAGCATTTTTCCTGTTTTCAAGGTAAGACATGATATCTTTTTTACTTACTCTTCCATCCTGACCTGTGCCTTCTATATTTTCGAGTTCGCTCATGGAGATTCCTTCACTCGCAGCAATATTTAAAACCAAAGGTGAGTAAAACCGGATTCCGGCACCACCATTATTCATTGATCTTTTTTCTTCAGGCTGGTAAGGAACTTCTTCTACTACATCTGCTTCTTCGTGTTGAGGTTGTGGCGCTGCAGATTCGCGGTAAGTCATATTTTCAGAATATTCACCATTCGTATCTATCCTTGCTATCACTTTACCAATAGGCACTACATCGTTTTCATTATATAGAATTTCAGCAATCGTACCTTCATCTGTTGAAGGCACTTCGCTATCAACTTTATCAGTTGCAATATCAAGCACGGTTTCATCCATAGCCACTTTATCGCCCGGCTTTTTGTGCCATTTCAAAATAGTGGCTTCCATGATGCTCTCTCCCAATTTGGGCATTATTAGATCTACCAGGCTCATATAAATAGTTTAAAATTAAACAGATTTTAAAACTGATGTGTCAAAATTAAGAAAAAGGATTTAGTTTATTGGTTTATTCGTTAATCCGTGAAGATTAAGAATCTTCAAAATTTGTTGATTTGCTGAAAGCTGATGACTGATTGCTGAAACCTGAAACCTGAAACCTCTTTTAACTCTAATCCAAATTCCCAATCCATTTATGAAAATGCTCTTTTTCAACCGGAAAATTAATATCATGTTCTTTATTAAAAATCCCAAAAACGGTACTACCTGTTCCCGTCATAGAAGCGTAAATAGCGTTATGAATGTATAGATCTTCTTTAATTTTTTTTATTTCGGGATGTTTAGAAAAAACGATTTTTTCAAAATCATTTACCAATTCATTTTTCCAGGTATTAATTGGTTGTTGTATAATTTCTTTTATTTTTTTTGATGGATAAACAGGGTTTATGAGTTGAAATATTTCTTTTGTATTGTTGTGAATGCCAGGATTAATTATTAGAATTTTATAAGAAGAAAGTGAAAGTGGTATTTCTTCCATTTTTTCCCCGCGCCCGGTTGCGAGGCACGGCTTATTTATTAAAAAGAAAGGGCAATCACTACCTAACTGCAATGCATAATCGAATAGTTTTGATTGTGAAATTTGAAGACAATATTTTTTGTTTAATAATAATAAAGTAAATAAAGCATCCGAAGAGCCGCCGCCAAGGCCTGCGCCAACGAATATCGCTTTATGTAAATGCATTTTTATTTCAGGTAATTCAGAAAAATCTTTTTTTAAAAGATCAAAAGCTTTCATGCATAAATTATTTCCATCTTCATCAACAGAAATTCCTGTATTTTTAAAACTACCTGAATTTTCGGATATAATAATTTCTAAAACGTCAGTAAACGGTAGTGGGAAAAAAAAGGTTTCAATATCATGAAATCCATCTTCTCTTTTTTGGAGAATATTGAGACCGAGGTTAATCTTACAATTGGGAAATGTAACCATGAGGGAATATGAAATAGTAAATAAGAAATATGAAAAGATGGAGCCTCAGCTTTCAACATTGAACTTTCAACCATCAAGTTTGAACTTTCAATTTCCTTTCCGTCTTTTGATCTCATCTCTTATTGATGCAGCTTTAATATAATCTTCATGTTCGAGCACTTCATTCAATAAAGATTCCAATTCCACGACGGACAATTTTTTCAAATCATCGCTCCCTTCGTCATTATGCGATACCACTACTTTTTTCTTTTTATCATCTTCATCCATTAGTATTCCGGCGCTTTCCAGGATATTATCATAAGTATAAATCGGACAACCAAATCTTACTGCCAGAGCCACTGCATCTGAAGTTCGGGAATCTATCTCCACAGTATCTTTATCTGAGGAACAAATTAGCTTAGAATAAAAAATTCCTTCCTGCAGGTCGTTAATGATTATTTCGTGCAGATCAACATTAAATGCCATCATGAAATTTTTCATCAGGTCGTGAGTGAGCGGGCGGCTCGGTTGCATACGCTCAAGCGCTACAGCAATTGCCTGCGCTTCAAAACCTCCAATCACAATTGGCAATCTTCGTAACCCATTTACTTCACCCAAAACAACAGCATAAGAATGTGTTTGAGTGATACTATGAGAAAGCGCTACAATTTCCAATTCTATTTTCTTCATATTATCTCAATCCGCATAAACGGACATATTTTTTGAATAACAAATATAAAAATTAAATGCCTTTTTTAGAATTGTTTAAAAATAGAATTTTGTTCTCCCATATTGCGGTTGGTGGGGACACCAACCGCGGCGTGGAGCCCTGGCCGGTGTCACCGGCCACTTTTGGAATCGAACGAAATACTGAAAACTATTTTTAAACAGCTTTTTAGAATTGTAAACTTTTTAAAAAAAATAAATCCCGTGAAATTTAACTTATGCCTTTCAATTTTTTAACTGCCTCGGTTATTTTAGGAACTACTTCAAATGCATCGCCTACAATCCCATAATCAGCGGCTTTGAAAAAAGGCGCTTCCGGATCTTTGTTTATTACTACAATAGTCTTACTCCTGTTTACGCCGGCAAGATGTTGAATAGCGCCGGAAATTCCGATAGCAAAATATAAATCCGGTGCAATGGTAAGTCCGGTTTGCCCTACATGTTCATGGTGAGGACGCCAGTCGCTATCACTTACAGGGCGGCTGCATGCAGTTGCGGCGCCAAGCGCTTTTGCAAGATCTGTTACAATAGCCCAGTTTTCAGGGCCTTTTAATCCACGGCCTCCGCTTACTACTAATTCCGCTTCTGACAATGGAATCTCTCCGGAAATTTTATTTACTGATTTTATCTTTACTTTGGCTTGAGGAATTTCTACATTTAATTCTGCAACTTCCGCAGTTCCTTCACCTTCTGAAATTTTATAAGCATTTGCATTTAAAGAAATAATTTTTATTTCTGTTTTAATAGAAACATTGGCAAATGCTTTTCCACTGAAAACATTTTTTTTCACTACAAATCCATTCGATATTTCCGGCAGAGCCACAGCCCCGGAAACCAATCCTGCCTGTAATTTTACTGACAATCGTGGTGCAATTGATTTGCCGTTAAAGTTATTGGAAAAGATAATGACTTTTGCACCTGTGTTTGTAGCGGCCTCAGCAATGATGTGCGTAAAAACTTCGTCATCAAAATTATTCAGCGCTTCATTTTTTACAGTATGAATTTTTTTCAAACCATATTTTCCCAAAGCAGAAAGATCATCATTCACCGTTCCTAAAACAATTCCTTCAGCAGAAGTATTCAGATTTTCTGCCAGTTTTGCTCCATAAGATGCGGCTTCAAAAGAATTCTTTTTTATATTTCCTTCCGATTGATCTAAAAATATTAACACACTCATTTTATCAATTAAAAATTATTAATTAAGAATTAAGAATTAAATTCTAAAAATCATTTCCTTCAATGAAGTCCTTTGGACAGTAAACAAACAAATATCAAGGTTTTCTGGTTTCTCTAAACCATCTAAACTTTTCAAACAGTAAACAAATAAATAAATAAGATTCCTGTTCTCTCTAAACTATTTAAACCATTCTAAACCTATTATCTGATACCTCACACCTAAATCACTTTCGCTTCTTCATGTAATAACCTAACTAATTCTTCCGGCTGATCGGCGGGAATTAATTTTACGCCTGCTTTTGCCGGAGGCAATTCAAACGAAACTATTTCAGTTAAAGTTTCTGCCTGAACAGGTTCGATCACTTTCAGCGGTTTTGTTCTGGCACCCATTATTCCTCTCATGTTCGGAATTCTTTGTTCCGCCATTCCTTTCTGGCAACTAATAACTGCAGGAAGATTTACCTCATCTACTTCTTCACCACCTTCAATTTCACGTTCCACGGTTGCCACATTTCCTGCAAGGGAAAATTTTGTAGCCAATGAAATAAATGGAAGATTTAATAATTGGGCAACCATTCCGCCAATAGATGATCCATTATAATCTATCGTTTCTTTTCCGGTAAAAATGAGATCGTAATTATTTTGTTTTGCCACTTCTGCAATTTGCGAAGCAATAAAAAAATCATCGTGGCTGTTGCTATTTACTCTTATCGCTTCATCGCCGCCAAGCGCCAATGCTTTACGGATTATCGGGTCGTTATCAGCGCCGCCTACATTTATTAAATGCAGCACAGCAGAAGGATCCGCTTCTTTTAATTCAATCGCTCTTACCAATGCATACCATTCGTCATAAGGGTTTAAAATGAATTGAACGCCCGTTTCTGCAAATTTCGTATTATTATCTGTGAAGGCTATTTTTGCTGTTGTATCCGGCGTTTTGCTGATGCAAACAAGTATCTTCATATTCTTCTTTTTTTGGAGGTGCGAAGATACTAAGTAAAAAAAAAGTAAAAAAGTATTTGATGGATAGAATCAGTAAACTGAAAGAGTATATGAAAACAGCAGACAAAGACAGTTTTCTGCAGCATGCTCTGGCGCTGGAATACATTAAGGTTGGAAATGATGAAGAAGCAAAAAAACTGTTCAATGAAATCCTGAAGAGAGAGCCAACTTATCTTGGTTCTTATTATCATTTAGGAAAATTATTGGAGCGCATTGGTGATCCTCTAAAAGCGATGCGCGTGTACGAAAGAGGAATGGAAGTAGCGCAGTCAGCAAACGATTCTCATACTTATAATGAGTTGCAGGCGGCTTATGAAGATGCTGAAGATGAATTAGAAGGGTAGGGACAGGTCGCAACCTGTCCCTACGAATAATCACGATTTGTAAAATCATTCAGGCCGCAGAAGAAAGAAAATCCTTCCGGGGTTGTATAACTCTTTTTATAAACCAATAATTGAAAAAATAGAATCATCGTTATTTGTTCGTTTACTATCTTTCCATTGATTAAAAAAAGAGAATGTCATTATTAAAAGAATTCATAAAAAATATTGAGAAGCAAAATCTTTTTCAAAAAAAAGATTATTTATTGCTGGCAGTGAGTGGCGGAGCCGATTCCGTTGCTTTATGCGAATTGTGTCACCAGGCAGGATTTCGTTTTGGGATAGCGCATTGTAATTTCCAATTAAGAGGAGAGGAGAGTACACGAGATGAAGAATTTGTGATATCACTTGGCGAAAAATATGGAGTTGAAATATTTGTAAAAAAATTTGATACAAAAGAATATGCAGAGCAAAATAAAATCTCTATACAAGTTGCAGCACGTGAATTGAGATATAAATGGTTTGATGAATTGATTAATGAGGTATCAGGTGTGAGGTTTCAGGTATCGGGTAATAGCTCTGAGCAATCAGGAATCAGCAATCAACAAGTGGCCGACGGAGTCTCATACCTGAAACCTGAAACCTCATACCTCTTAACTGCTCATCATGCCAACGACAACATCGAAACACTGTTAATGAATTTTTTCAAAGGCACAGGAATAAAAGGTTTGCAGGGAATTTTGCCAAAACAAAAAAAAATAATCAGGCCATTATTATTTGCCAAAAGAGAAGAAATACTACAATTCATAAATGAAAATAACCTAGAATTTGTAGAAGATTCTTCTAACAGTTCTGATAAATATACACGCAATTATTTCCGGCATCAATTGATTCCATCTATCCAAAAAGTTTTCCCGCAGGTAGAAGAAAATTTATTGAATAATTTGGAAAGATTTAAAGAAATAGAAATTTTATATGAGCAATCTATTCAGTTTCATAAGAAAAAATTAATTGAACAAAAAGGAAATGAAATTCATATTTCTGTTTTAAAATTATTGAAAACAAAACCTTTGAAAACCATCACTTATGAAATCATAAAAGACTACGGATTTACTTCGCATCAGACCGGGGAAACTCTCAATTTATTAAATTCTGAAAGTGGAAAATTTATTTCATCTGCCACGCATAAAATTATTAGAAACCGTAACTGGCTTATCATTGCGCCGGCAAATACTTTAGAAGCTAATCACATTCTTATAAATGAAAATGATACAAAAGTTGATTTTGAGTTAGGGGAAATAGAATTAAAAATTGAGAATGATATAATAAGAATTAATGACGCTCAAAAAGCAAAAAATGTATTTTCAAAAACGAATGAAATTGTGATGCTCGATTTGAAAAACATTACTTTTCCTTTATTGCTACGCAAATGGAAACAGGGTGATTATTTTTATCCTTTGGGAATGCCTGGTAAAAAGAAACTCAGTAAGTTTTTTATTGATCAAAAAATGTCAATGACTGAAAAAGAAAAAGTTTGGATAATCGAAAGCAATAAAAAAATAATCTGGATTATTGGTAAGAGGATTGATGATCGTTTTAAGATTACTGAAAAAACAAAAGATACACTTTACCTTCATTTTAATAAGTTGTAAAAATATGACGAAGGTCTAACCCTTTTACGGCTGTCATAAAATTATCAATTAATGGGTATGTTGAGAAAAAATGACTGAAAATAATCAGGAAGACAACTCCGAATATCGCGCCCCAGATGTGTGCAGAATGATTGATCCTTGAACCTCCTTTTTTCCCCAGGAAATAAGAGACCACCAGGAATATGATTCCAAATAAAAATCCTGGAATAAAAATAGGTATAAATAACAAGCCTATTCCCTGCAATGGTTGAAATAAAATATAAGCGAAAACGACTGCCGATACAGCTCCTGAAGCGCCCAGGCTTCTATAGCCGGGATTAGTTTTGTGTTTATTAAAATCGGGAATGACACAGGCGATCAATGCTAAAAAATACATCAGCAGGTAAAATGTTTTCCCGTAGTTGCCAAATATATTTACAAATGAATTTTCGCAGGCGCCTCCGAATAAATAGAACGCATACATGTTGAAAAACAAATGTGAAATATCAGCATGAATAAATCCATAAGAAATAAAACGATAATACTGATTTTTTTCAGTAATGGCAGTAGGATAAAATATCAGATCGTCCATTACTTTATGAGAACGGAATGCAAATATTGAAACAATTACAGTAACTATAATAATAATGAGAGTAATAGACATTTTATTTTTTTAAGAGCATCAAACCTACATAAAAACTAAGAATGATGATATTTTTCGTTTCTGATAATAGTACAGGCCCGATAAATTTGTTCTGCAAGAATGATACGAACCATCTGATGTGGAAAAACCAATTTAGATAAGCTCCATTTAAAGTTGCTCTTTTGTAAAACACTTTTATGAAGTCCATAGGCTCCGCCAATTAAAAAAATAATATTTCTTGTGCTTTCAATTGCTTTTTGCTGAATAAAACCGGCTAATTCTATTGAATTCAATTGCTTCCCGTTTTCATCCAGTGTTACCAACACATCATCATTTTGTAAAGCATTTAGTAGGGTAGTGGCTTCTGCTTTTTTTATCATTTCTTCATTCAATGATGAGGTATTTTTTGGTGCAGGAAAAATTTTCCATTCTACCGGATAATAATGAGAAATACGCCTTGTAAATAATTCAACTCCTTCTTTTACGTAAGACTCATGTGGTTTCCCTACCGACCAAAAATATATTTTCATCAATAATAATTTGTTTGCAATATGCTAAAGAATTATGATTCTGAATGGCAATAATATTTTAATTGAAAGAAGAAATTGTGTTAACTCAATTATTTATTATTTTTGCTCCTCTTTGGCCCCGTAGCTCAATTGAATAGAGCATTTGACTACGGATCAAAAGGTTTCAGGTTTGAATCCTGACGGGGTCACCAGTAAATTTCAATTTATTTCATTATCCCTGTAAGTTCGATTTTTACAGGGATTTCTGTTTCAAGAATCCCATATTATTTTTAAAATCATGAAATACATTTTAATAAGAAGTTACCTTTTTTCAATGATACATCGTTATTGATGCATTCATAAAAATGTATCTATTAAGCGCAATTATTACAGATTAATATTGAAATATTTTCATTGCCATTTAAATCTGGTTTTAAAAATTTTAGAATAAGATACAAAGGCTTCATAGTTACATTGTGCCAAGCGGGGTTTTCCGTTTATACTCTTTTAATTTAGAAAGAACTTTATCGGAAACCCCGATAGGTCATAGATCATAAACATATTTCCACTCCATAGGAGTTCTTTGTCCATAGGACTCCAATGAAGAACCTTCAGATAATAAAAGGACAAATAATGGAGATTCTGATTTTTAGAATTATATAAAAAGCCTGAATATTTACTTTAAACTTGATTCTAAAGAGATAAACAAATATTCATGCAGTTAATGTATATTATTCTAAATTTTTTTATAAACAATCAAAGTATATTTTTTCAGTCCACTTTTGTTGATGATTTAAATTAAAAAGCACGAATTCCTTTTTTTTAAAATCTGCAAGAGCTTTTATTTTCATGTTACCCGGATCTTGAATTACAGAAATAGCTTTGAGATTGCAAAGCACTTTGATGTCTAATACGTATATTTTTTTTATGCGCGGGATTTAATATAAAAGAATACGCAACGAAATGACCATGATGCGCCAGTGAAACAGGGATATGCATATTTTGGATGCCCTTTAGTATGACCGGGTAACCGACAGGAGTTTTATCTACATGCAAATCACCGGGGAAAAATGAGTTTAACTTTTTTAATAGGAATGTTCTGACTGCTTTTGATTGATGATAATAACCTTCTTCAGCAATAGATTGGACACCCCAACAAACATTGTCAAAAATTTTATCATCATTAACTACTGTAGCTATCCAATCCTTGCTGATCTTTGATTGGAAATAAAAAATATGTGATGAATAAATAACTTTGCCAGTATATAATTCTTCATCATGCCCCGTGTTTTCCCATTGGATTACTCCTGGTTCATTAATCAAAAGCTGTGGGGGAATTTTAATGTCTTGAATGACGATCTTAGCAGGAGAAAATACCAGATTGGGAATGATTCTTTTAAGGTATTTGTATGCCGACTCTTTAACCGACCATAATAGCCATACATAGTTCTCAAAAGGCATTTCTGCAAATTGTGGCTGATGATAAAGTGCCTGCTCAGAAGTAGAAAGGATCTTTGAATAAAACCTAAATTGACCTGTTCGCTGTTTATTGATTGATCTCAATGCTACAATATCATTGCCGGTACTTTTCACTTAGGTCGCTTCATTTTATCAATGATCACTTCAATAAGGTTTCCTACATTATACATTTTTTCTGCGGATTCGAAATCAATTTCAATATGGTATTGTGATTCTGCATCTATAATAATATCTACCAGGTTAGCTGAATTGATCTTTAGATCCTTTATCAGATCGGTCTTTTCATTAATTCCATTCAACATTTCTTTGTTTTCCGTATAAGGGTTAAGTACTTTTTTCAATTCATTTAAAATTGCATTTCTATCCATTGTTGTCATATTTTGAAATTATTAAACAGGCATTAATATCGCCAAAGCCAAAATTAGCTTTTGCTATAACATTAATTTCTCTGTCTATCTTTTTTGTGGGTAAATTGTTTGTTCCTATTAGATCTATTATTTCCGGGTTGGGGTCTTCCAGGTTGATATTGGGATGTGCAAATTGTTGCACAATCTGCAATACCGCAGCTACAGTTTCAATTGAACCAGCCGCACTGAGGCAATGTCCAATCATGGACTTTAATGAATTGATTAGTGGAAAATCAACTCCTTTTCTGCCCAATGCTTCTGCCCAGTTTTGGATTTCGAGTTTATCAGTAAAGGTTGCAGTCAGATGCCCGCTTATCAGGTCTATTGATTGAGCACTGATTTTTGCATCTGCCAAAGCTTCCCGTATGCATCTGATAACACCCGTAGAGCTTGGAGCTGTCATTGTGCCGCCATTTCGTTGTCCCCCGGAATTATTGCTTCCACCAAGTATTTCCGCGTATATAGTAGCATTGCGAGCCAGTGCAAAATCAAGGTCCTCCAGAATGAGAGCACCTGCCCCTGATCCCGGAACAAAACCACCTGCAGACATACTCATTGGTCGTGATGCCTTTTCAGGTTGATCATTAAATTTTCTTGATAGAACACGCATAGAATCAAATGCGCCAAATATATAGGAATCTACATATTCGCTACTACCTACTACCATCCGTTTAGCCATACCATATTTTATATATTCATAACCCATCAATATTGCCTGAGTTCCAGTGGCACAGGCTGCTGAGTTACTAATGACCTTATTGCCCAATCCTAAGCGACCAGAGATATACGCGGTAACCCCGCTGTTCATGATCTGCTCCACCACACGGGAACCTAGTTTTTTTGATTCCCTGGCATCCACACGAGTAATGGCATTTTTAATCACATCCGTATCAGCCACACTGCTCCCGAATATACAACCGGTTTCCCAAAGCGTTTCTTCTCTCACAATATTATTGCCTGCATCCATCCATGCATCCAGCGCTGCTTTTAAACCATAAGCAATTCCCTTACCTTTTAAACCATACAAGCTGGTTTCGGTAATATAATTTCTAAGTTGTTCCCATTCAAATTCGGGCATCCCGCTTACCTGGCAATTAAACTTGAGTTCTTCATATTGCGGCATAAATTTTATACCCGAAACGCCGTTTTGTATAGCGTGTAGAAAATCCGGAATTCCAATTCCGTTTGGTGAAACAACACCTAAACCAGTGATTACAACACGACGACTCATTCTGCTTTACTTTTTATAACGGCATTTTTAATAATGCCCGAAAATATACCTTTTGCAACTAATTCTGCTGCACCATTATGCATTTCTATCAAACATTTTAATTTCCCAAAACGAAAATATTGTTTTTTAGAAGTAACTATTACTTTTTCTCCAGGTAATACCATTTTAAAAAAAGAAACATCTGTTGCCGTAAGCAATGGAAATGACCCTTTATCTAAAGCCATGGCAGCATCACTGTTTTCACATGTAATCAGGTGTATCCCTAATACAACCAGGCCGATCTGTGCCATAATTTCGGTAATAATTACACCTGGAGTAATTGGATTATTGACAAAATGATCCTCATAAAAAAAGGAATCTCTTCTTAATGTATAATCGCCTGTTACCCCATCCATATCAAGCGATGAGATGTTATCTATAAAAAGAAAAGAAGATTTATAAGGTAAATGAGATATAATATTGTTGTACTTATTCATTGATCAGTTGTATTATGAATTTAATGCAAATGTTAACCAAATGATTACTGGCAATGCTCTCCACCATCTACATGAATTAAAGAACCATTTATCCATGACGCTTCGTCTGTACACAAAAGATAGATAACGTTTGCGACGTCCATAGGTTTAGTAATCCTGCCCAACGGATTTCTATCTTTTGCAATCCGAATCAGTTTTTCACTTTCGGGTATCTTTTTTAGGGAAGGGGTTTCAGTAATTCCTGCCTGGATCAAATTTGTTTTTAAACCATACTTACTCAATTCTACGGCCATATATGTTGTAAGGCTTTCAAGAGATGCTTTGGCAATTGACACCGCAGCGTAGCTACCCCAATATTTATGAGCACCTTCGCTGGTGAGCCCAATTATTCTGGCATCAGGTTGAAAGAGTTCAGCTTTTAAAATGGATCTCGCCCAATCCAATATACTGATCGACATAGCATAAGTAGTTAATTGTATATCTTCAACAGATAAAACCTCGTTACTTTTAGCAGGGTCAACACCAGGTAAAACCAATGGTTTTAAATTTCCTCTTGCTATAGTATGAAGCAGTAGTCTTACACTATGTTTTTTTTTTATTATAGTTGTTATTTGCTCAATAAACGTGAGACGGGCTAAGGTATCTAATGCATTAATGTTGAATGGCTCAATATCTACTTCAAACGTTTTGGCTAACTTTAAAAATTTTTCTTTAAGCGCTCTCTCTGCACTTGCAGTTTCCCTGTATAATACAGCAATGTTCATACCGTGCATGGCCAGTTTTTCAACTGTGGCAAAGCCAAATCCACTTGAGCCACCCAAAATAATGGCCCAGGAGTGTAAAAACTGATTTTTGTTTGTATGCACTTAAACTTATTTAACTTACATAAAATTTATCTGGTGTAATTGTAGTTAATATGCGGTAAATGAAAATAAACATACTAATTAAAAATTATGCAACCACGCTTGCAACAAATATAAAGAACATATTTGTTAGGAGGTTAATTGATTTAATAGAATAATATACAAATGCTGCCTAGTTACATTGGCAAGGGGGTTTTCGTTTATACTGTTCTAACTTAGAAAGAACTTTGTCGGAAACCCTGATACGTCAGAGATCATAAACATATTTCCATAGTAAAAGGACAAATAATGAAGATTTTGCTATGCCCAAAAAGAGAATTAATGATTTTTTTTTCAATAGAAACATCAAAATAGTTGATCTTCTGAGTTTTCCATTTTCAATCCTTTCATGGTTTTTTTAATGGTTTACCAAAACTAAAAGGAAAGAAAAAAATTACTCTGGATATATAAATGATGATTACCATAATGTCTCTATCTTTGCCATGTACTTGATTTGAGCTTATTATGAAATTGAAGATATTATTTGTATTGTTCTTTATTCTTTCGGGGGGAATGATGCGAGGTGAAAGTTTAAAACAGGATTTTGACAAGCCCGATTTTTATGCAGTGCTGGCGTCAGGAAAATTGGAGGATATTAATAAAGAACTTATCCTGTTAAATACTGCATCTATACCCGAAAAAGAAGCGTATGAGGGAACCCTGCTAATGAGAAAGAGCGGACTTTTAAAAATTCCTGCTGAGAAGCTGAGATTCTTTAAAAAAGGACGTATTAAACTTGAAAGTGCTTTATTAAAAGACAGCAGTAATTGTGAATATCATTTTTTGAGGTTAACCATACAGGAACATGCGCCTAAAGTAGTTAAATATAATTCTGAACTTGAAAATGACAAACAATATATTTTAAAATACTTTAAAGACTTATCACCCGTTGTTCAGAAAGTCATTATTAACTATAGTAAAAATTCAAAAATATTGAACCCTGAAGATTTTTAATTCTTAAAAAAGGATGAGTAAAAAAGTATTGGCTATTTATTATACGCAATCGGGGCAGTTGGGCGAAATTGTTGATCATTTTACTGCACCGTTTATCGAAGCTGGTATATCAGTAGAAAAAGTAAGCATCAACCTTTCAAAGAATTACACATTTCCATGGACTACTGATGGTTTTTTTAGCGTGATGCCTGATTGTGTTTTAGATGTACTATCAGAACTGGCTCCTTTTGACGTGAAGGAAACTTCATACGATTTGATTATTTTAGGATACCAGGCATGGTTTTTATCCCCAAGTATCCCAATTAATTCTTTATTACATAATCCTGAGTTTATGACTCTATTAAAAGATACCCCTGTTATAACTATCACTGGTGCGCGAAATATGTGGCTTAACGCTTTTGTAAGAGTTAAAAAATTAATCCAGGCTAATGGATCAAAACTTGTTGGTAATGTTGCTTTGGTAGATACGCATCCAAATCCGGTTAGTTTTGTTACCATTTTTCACTGGATGCTTCATGGTAAAAAAGATCGCTATCTAAATATTTTCCCCACTCCCGGTGTTTCAGATGCTGATATAAAACATACCAGTATATTTGGTAAGCGTGCGTTACTTCATTTAAATAGAAATGAATGGGATGGATTACAGGATGGATTAGTTATTGATGGCGCTGTCAAACTAAATTACAATTTAATGATTATAGAATCAGTCGCTGGTAAAATATTTTCGTTTTGGGCAAATATTATTGTAAAAAGGAAAAACAGGACTATATGGCTTAAAGCCTTCAAATATTATCTTTTGATTGCTTTTTTTATAGGGGCACCTATTATTCTTACTTTAGATGCAATTTTTATTAAGCCCTTTACTCCAGCACGAATAAAAGCAAAAAAACAATATTATTTAAATTTAGATTAATTTACCTCTATGTCTGATATCGAAGTATATATAAATAGTACATCAGCTTTCTTTCCTAATGATCCTGTTTCTAATGAGGATATGGAATTATACCTCGGTTTTATTAATGGTACACCTTCCAAATCAAAACCTATCGTATTACGTAATAACGGTATCATTAACCGGTATTATGCCTTAACAAAAGGTGGGAAAGCTACGCATACCAATGCACAAATGACCGCATTGGCCGTTAAGGCATTATTTGAAGATGATCCTGCTAAAATAAAAGATATTACATTGCTTTCATGCGGAACATCATCACCCGACCAGATGATGCCGAGTCATGGTGTAATGACGCATGGCTGGCTGCCGGAATCAAAGGCTATGGAGGTTGTTTCTCCTGCTGGTGTATGTTGCGCGGGTATGCATGCTATTAAGTATGCCTATTTGGCTATAAGGTCAGGTGATGTAAAGTTAGCAGTGGCAACCGGGTCCGAAAGATTTTCGGGTCTGCTTGTGTCAGATGTTTTTGAAGAAGAGGCAAAAAAACTTAAGGATCTGAGCGATAATCCCTATATAGCATTTCAAAAAGATTTTTTAAGATGGATGCTCTCTGACGGTGCGTCTGCTTTCCTGATGTCTGACAAGCCCAATGAAAATGGACTTAGCCTCCGCCTGGACTGGATAGAAGGAGTTTCCTATGCAAATGAGATGGAGACCTGCATGTACATGGGTGGCGAAAAAATGCCTGATGGAACATTAAAGGGATTCATGGATTTCACTCCCGAAGAAATTATGAACAAGTCCATTTTCAGTATAAAGCAGGATATAAGTTTATTAAGCGAAAACATTGTGACTTTGGGGGGCAAAAAAATAAAAGAAATATTTGAGAGAAGAGGACTTACAGTTGCTGATATTGATTATTTTCTGCCACATATTTCAAGCGAATTTTTTAAATCCAAAATTTACGATCTTATAGAGATTTATGGCGGCGGCATTCCTTATGAAAAATGGTTTATTAATTTATATACCGTTGGTAACGTTGGGGCGGCATCCGTTTTTTTAATGGTTAATGATTTATTTCATAGTGGAAGGTTGAAAAAAGGCGAAAAGCTTTTATTACTGGTTCCCGAAAGTGCACGTTTTTCTTATATGTATGCATTGCTCACTGTTTGTTAAACAAGTTATTGCTAATGTAAATTTTAATTATCCATGAAGAAAGAAGATGTTCCGCAGGATTTGAGTTCACTTGGCAAGATGAGCAAAGAAGTTTGTTACGCTACGGACAATTCCGGGAAATATGTTACTAAACTAAGTAAGGGATGGGATATTAAAATTACCGCTCTTGACGCTACCTGGCAGGATATTGAAGAGCGCATAGCTGCTGCCCATGAAAAAGTATTACATAAGGAAACCAGCCCATTACTTTTTTTTATGGAAAGGGGATTGATGGATATTGGTATTTTAGCCAGTTATACAGGTTTTTGGAAATGGCAAATCAAAAGGCACCTGAAACCAGGAGTATTTAAAAATTTACCTGATAAAAAGCTCAGACGCTATGCAGAAGTTTTTAATGTGAGTGTTGATGATTTTAAAAACATGAATGTACATGAAGATTAATTTTGAACACTTACAGTCTGCACATTGTGAGAATGGAGTTACCCAAAGTTTATTGAAAAACATAGGTGTTCATCAAATAACTGAACCATTGGCTTTTGGCATAGGCTCGGGTTTGTTCTTTGTGTATATTCCCTTGCTAAAAATAAATAATGGGCCTGTTATTGCCTTCCGTACCTTACCAGGCCATATATTTAAAAGGACCTGCCAGGAATTAGGTATCCAGGTTGTTCGCAAAAAATTCACTTCAAAAGAACAGGCAGAAACATTTTTAAATGAATGCCTTGCTTCCGGCCACCCTGTGGGCTGCCAGGTGGGAGTTTATTATCTTCCCTATTTCCCAAAAGAGTATCGATTTCATTTTAACGCTCATAATATAATTGTTTATGGGCACGAGGAAGATAAATACCTGGTTAGCGATCCTGTAATGGAAAATGTGGCAACTTTAAGTAGTTATGAACTGGAACGGGTGCGTTTCACGAAAGGCCTGCTAGCGCCTAAAGGCCAAATATATTACCCAAAAGCTCGTGCGATTGTGACGGAGGTACAAATAAAAAAAGCGATAAGAAGTGGTATTAAAAAAAACGCCAACAATATGTTACAGATTCCTGTGCCCATAGTTGGGGTAAAAGGGATAAGATATACTGGTAATAGAATAAAAAAATGGCGGGATAGTCTTGGCTTAAAACAAGCTGGTTTGTATCTGGCACAACTGGTGCGTATGCAGGAAGAAATAGGAACAGGAGGAGGCGGATTTCGTTATATTTACGGGGCATTTTTACAGGAAGCACATGCTTACCATCCTATTGATACGTTATTGGAAATCTCGAAAATGTTCACCCTATCCGGGGATCTTTGGCGCACTGCTGCTGTTCAGGCTTCCGGTATTTATAAGGGCCGTATTGGCAGCCAGGAAGATTTTAATGTAATGGGTGATTATTTGTTGGAAATAGCAGAAATTGAACGAAAGGCATTCTTAGCGTTATCCAAAATTAAGTGGCGAACATGAAAACATTAGCAGTAAACGTACAAAATCTTGCATTTTGTTATCCTGGACAATCAACCTCAATCTTCTCCAATTTCAATTTGGAAATAGCGGAAGGAGAGAGATTTGGCTTGTTGGGGCCAAATGGCTCGGGTAAAACAACGCTGATAAACCTAATTACCGGTGTATTATCTTTTAGAGATGGAAGCATTAAATTATTGGGAAAGGAAATAAAAAAACGCGACAAGTCAATCAATAAACTTTTCGGGTATGTTCCCCAGGATTTATCTTATTACCAGGAACTGAGTCCGGCAGAAAATCTGGAATTTTTTGGGGCTTGGTCTGGCCTGACTACGCGAGAGATCAAGACCAGATCAAAAGAATTATTTGGCATACTTGGTTTGACAGAAGTAAGGAACATGCCAATACAACGGTTTTCGGGCGGAATGAAACGGAAGGTAAACCTGGCCATAGGTGTAATACACAATCCAAAAATATTGTTCCTGGACGAACCAACTGTTGGTGTAGATGTACAAACCAGGGTTGCAATAATTAATTACCTCAAAGAACTGAATAAAAATGGAACCACGTTGATATATACTTCGCATCAATTAAGTGAGGCAGAAGGTTTGTGCGAGAAAATTGCTTTAATAGATAAAGGAAAGATCATCGCCCATAATGACCTCGATATTTTACTCTTAGAGAATGAGCAGGAAGGCCTGGAAGGTTTATTTTTAAATTTAACAGGAAAAATCAGAGGAGTTCATGATGTTTAAACTTTGGTCCACTATCATAAAAGACATTCGTATTCTAACCCGTGATAAGATAGGGATAGCGTTAATGTTTGGAATGCCAATTTTACTGGTAATTATTGTTACCACTATCCAAAACAGTACTTTCCAGTTAATAAATAAAAACAAAATATCTCTTTTAATATGCAACCGTGATACTGGAAAAATAAGTAAGGAATTTATAGAGGCTGTTGATAAAATAAACATGTTTAGACTTATCCAGGTTTCAAAAGATGAAAATGAAAAGATGATTACCGACAGGATGCATACCAAGGATGCACTTTTGGCGATGGTAATTCCTCCGGATTTTTCTGAAAAAATTAATACCAGGGCAAACGCAGTTGCAGGCAAAGCATTGAACGCATTTAGCCTGGCGGGAGATACGATTAATACAAATGCAGACAATACAGGCTCTGTTACTTTATATTACCAGCCTGTTTTGCAGGGATCTATACAGCAATCTATTCATGGGGCGATATTTGGTGCTTTGCAGTTGGTAGAAAGTAAGCAGATATTAAGAACTCTGTACTTTTCTATTAATGAAATCCCATTACCACCAAAATTGGAAAATGAGTTGCTGAATAATAAGACATCTATCAATGAAGTGCCGGTTTCCCTCGACCAAAATAGAAGCATACCGAATGCTTCCCAGCACAATGTTCCGGCGTGGACGATATTCGCTATGTTTTTTGTAGTGATATCACTTGGCGGTAGTATTGTTCGCGAAAAGCTTAGCGGTAGTTTTACAAGATTAAAAACTTTACCAACTAACTATTTTGTTGCTCTGTTGTCAAAACAACTCACGTATTTATTGGTTACCATGGTACAGGCAGTTGTAATTTTTTCAATAGGGATATTGTTGTTTCCGTACTTAGGTTTGCCTGCACTCAACCTTCCTGATGATATATTGGGTTTGATTCTTGTCTCATTAATCTGCGGATGGTGTGCAGTTAGTTATGCTATTTGTATCGGGGTATTTGCTCAAACACAGGAGCAGGCCAATGGTTTCGGTGCTGTATCTATTGTAATACTGGCAGCTATCGGTGGGCTGATGGTACCCAGTTTTGCTATGCCTGAGTCGTTTAAAACTGTAATGAAATTATCTCCCCTTCATTGGTGCCTGGAAGCTTATTATGGTTTGTTTCTGGAAGGCGGCAAATTGAAAGATGTTTTGGTAAATGTTATACCTTTATTACTAATAAGCTTTTTTATACAAGGAATTATATTTTTAGGACTGAAAGTAAAAAATCTTATTTAAGTAAATATACAAATATGGAAATTCAAGAATTAAAGCAAGAATTAAAAAAACAAATTATAGAGTTCCTCAATTTGACCCCTTTGACTCCCGAAGAGATTAATGATGAGGAGCCTTTATTTGGTGACGGCTTAGGCTTGGATTCCATTGATTCACTTGAATTGATTGTCTTACTCAAAAAGGAATATGGAATAACCATCCTGGACCCTAAAGAGGGCAGGAAAATACTATTGAATATAAATACTATGATAGATTACATAGTACAATACAGAACGAAATAAAAAGTCATCTACGTCGCTAAAAAGGTACCCTTGAATTTAAAACAAATTTCTTTTAGGGCTATAATGCTGGCCGTGACTTTAATTTGATTGTATTCTCCAGGTGTATAAGTTATCGCCAGTTGAAGTGGGTTATCTACCGCCGGATCTATTAAACGAAGAAACTTAATTTGATCAGCCTTTGTTAGCATTAGTGGTTTAGTAATGGTCTTTTCTAAAACTTCTTTTACCATTTGCAGCATACATACGCCTGGTAATACCGGATGACCGGGGAAGTGCCCTATAAATATTTCATTGTTTTTATCAAGTTCCAGTGTAGCGTGAATAGTAAACTCCTGGTGATCTGAGAATGTGATTTTAAAAAGTTGATCTTTTAGCATACTTCAGAGCGGTTAGCAGGCCGAAACCAGCATTAATGAATGATACTTGTTCAGGTAATGATTATAGATAAGTACTTTATTTGGATTTATTTTTTTTACACTTATTTCCTTTACCACGAGCGGAACTTCCTCTCTTTTTATCATATTGGCTGCGAGCCATAATGCAAATGCTGAAGAGGTAGGATACTCTCCACACAAATGTTTATAATTAACCAAGGAGCTATTCCTGAAAATGGAGTGGCTTAATTGGTTGTACACTTTATCGTTTCTCAGGTCGCCATTTTTACCGGTAATTACTATATCAATATCATCAATTTGCAGTCCATATAGCGCCAGGAAAGTGATTATCTTTAGCTCAATCTCAGCAGTATCATTTGGTTTGTAAAAAGTCAGCATTCCAATAAGTTCAGCCAGGTTATCTGCTGATGGCCGATCAGTTAATAAAAAAAAAACTGAACCTTCACCACCGATGGTTCCATTTGAACTCGTTTTAAAAAGAGACAAATTTGAAACCGGCCATCTTTTATATAATCCTAACCTGGTTAAAATGGTAAAACTGGCATCCGTCATTTCATCAATGCCACCTACCAGGATATTATCAGCTTCTTTTTCTTTTAAAAGCATCAAAGCATCAAATAAGGCACTTTCAAATGAAATACCCTTATGCACGAAAGTATTGTTGTATTGGTGACATTTAAGCATTAATGCAATTTGAGCCGCTACTGTATTGTGGGTTGAATGTATAAATGCAGTTGGCGGAAGCATTTCTTCGTTTAGTTCGATTAACCTGGTTAAAAAAGATACTGTATCTCCCAGGCTTCCATAGGCCGTACCTGTAATTATTGCTCCGGGCATATTCGTATTACCCTCATTTAAGCATTCCTGAGACGCAGCCAATCCCATCTTAATAATATGGCTCATCCGCCTTATTAATTTTGGATCAATAAATTCCGTATAATCAGGCTCGATAGCTCGTAAACGAGTTCCATTATATTCCATTACATCTGTTAAGAAGTTTACTTGTCTAAATGTTTTTTGCGGCGATATGCACGCAGATGAACGAATATATTGCTTCATATTATATCCTGGAAAAAATTAATGATGTACAATTTCCCCCAAAACCAAAGGAATTTGACATGACATGATTAATTGTTTGATCCTTTAAAAATTTTTTTGCAGGTGCAAACGAAAATTCATGCATTTGTGTTTCAAAACGCAGATTTGGATAAATAATTCCATGCCTGATTGCCAAAACTGAAAATACCGCTTCAATACCTCCACTGGCTCCCAAAGTATGGCCTGTAAAAGATTTGGTAGAACTCATTGGAGGATAATTTGGATCAAATAATCGCTTTACTGCCATTCCTTCTGTGTTATCATTATTTGATGTACCTGTACCATGCAAATTAATATAATCAATGTCCGTAGGTTTTAAACCGCTCTTTTCCAAAGCTCTCTTCATAGCAAGATATGGACCGGTGCCATCTGAAGAAGAAGCGGTTTGGTGATAGGCATCATTGCTATTATTATAACCGCTCAGTTTACAGTATAGAGCTTTATTCATTTTTTTTGCCAATTTTGCTGATACCATTACTACATAACCTGCACCTTCCCCCATGTTTAAACCCTGCCTGTTTTCATCAAAGGGTTTACAGTACTTTTTATCCAATATCATAAGCGTATTAAATCCATTCAATGTAAATTTTGTTAAAGCGTCTGTTCCACCTGCGATTACCACATCTAACAGGTCGTTTTTAATTAACCGGGCACCGTAAAAGATAGCATTGGCAGATGATGAACAGGCGGTGCTAATGGTGGTCATAAAATCTTTGATCCCCAATTGATCTGCTATAGCTTCTGTTACACATCCACATTCATGATCAAACACGTTTTTTAATTTCCCCTTACTATTATCAGTAACAAAGTCCTTAAAGAAAAATTCACTTTTATCCATACCGCCTACAGTATTGGCAGAAATAAACCCTGTGCGTAAAGAAGAAAGATCAGCAATATCAGCATCCTTTAATGCTTGCTTCGCTGCTATCAGGCCCAAAAGTGTAGTTCGGCTTGTTGCAGCAGAAATACCAGCAATTTTAGCAAGTTCATTATTACTCAATTTTACCTCCGCTACCGGGATATTATGACGATGCACCGTATCTATGTAAGCAATATCAGCCATGCCTGCCTGCTCCTTTTCAAATGAGCAAAGGCATTCAGCAACATTATTACCTATGGCTGTAATAGCTCCTACGCCAGCAATAAAAACTTCGGAGTACATTGTTAATTGATCTTTTTAATCTTCAAAAATAGTATTCATCTGTTCTTTAGTAAAAGCGACCGCTTCCTTATTTTTTAATTTTTCAACTAAAAATAAAACAGCTTTGTATTCATCCCCAAGTAATTCGATCCAACCACAAATACATGCCTGTAAAACATTATTATCCAGCAGATTGTTTACATAACTTTCTATAAAGGATGCATTAAAACAATCAAACACAAAAAAAGCATCTTCGCCTTTAAAATTATTACGGATACATATTTCGCCGGTCACAACATTAGGCAGCGTATAAACAAATAATGATGATCTGGGAATATCATTTACACTTTCCATATATTTCTGATCGGTATCCAGGCTTGAATTAGCATTGGAAAGTATCAATCCTATATCTTGAGCCCTGTAGTTATCTTTTTTATAACTGTCTTTCAATAATATTTCAGAAGCAAGCCATCCAAGTTTACACAGATTGTCCATTTTGTAAAACCTCGAATATTTGATATCAAAGCGATCGTACACTAAAAGAAGAAAACCTGTTACGTCAGTATCTTTATTTACATACAGAAGTTTCCCGTTTTTATAAACTGCATGTTTACTGATCAGGCAACTGGAAGTAATATATTTTTCTACAATCAAGTCTTTAAATTTTTTGTCTTTTTTTTATTGCTTTTTTTCAACTACAGCAAACAAAGTAATATATGCTTTTAATATTTATCGTTTACTAAATACTACGGCTGCATTACAACCCCCAAATCCGGAAGCAATTTTTAAGCAATTTTTAAAATCTCCTGGCAGCAAATCAGTACAAATATTCAATGGATCCGGTATGCCAATTTCTTTAAAACCTAAAGTTGGGATGACCAGGTTTTCTTTTAGTGAATGTACAGACACTATTGATTCAATTAAACTTGCAGCTCCTAATGTATGCCCGTAATAGCCTTTCAAACTATTTACAGGAACAGTTTGCAGGTTAGATAATGTAATAGCCTTAGCTTCCATTTCATCATTATAAATCGTTGCAGTACCATGAGCAGATATAAAATCAATTGCCGATGAAGAAATATGTGCTTCATCAAGGGCTTTGGTGATGGCTTGGCTAAGTTCTTCGCCTGTACGTGATGGCGCTGAAATATGATGGGCATCATTGCTCACCGAACCACCTGTTACTTTTATATCCTCTGCGCTACTTTGGTTTGAAGACAGAATAATTGTGGCAGCTCCTTCACCAAGATTTATACCTTTTCTATTTGTATCAAACGGTTTGCATGGTTCAGGGCTGATGGCCTGAAAGGACTGGAAACCTGATAAAACAAATTTTGAAATAACATCTGCACCGGCAATCACGGCGTTCTCATATTGACCAGATTGTATGAGCCGCTTACCGGTTATTATGGCCATTATTCCCGAAATACAGGCATTGGATACTACAATCGGCTGATTAATGAACCCAAAATATTCAGCAACTAATTTAGCAGAAGTAGGCAAGGATATACGTTTTTGTATTTCAGGGGTATTTCTTTCTGTTTCAAGCAAACTTATATTTCCTTTGGTTGAAGAAATGATAAGCACTGTTTTTTTATTGCCAACCTCTATTTTATAACGTTGCAGGGCATCCCCGATAGATGCAATAAGTAGCTGCTCAAACTTCGTATACTTATTAACGTTATCTTGTATAAAAACGCTTTTACAATCAAAAAGGGAGGCATAAAAAGGCCGGTCTGCCAACGAAATATAATTATGCTCACGGATACCTGAACAGCCATTTTTAAGCCGGGAAAAATTTTCAGCAGTTGTCAAACCAAGCGGTGAGATAATATTATCTGAAACAATAAAAATATCCCTTAATGTTTTACCTAAAATGATACTCATTTCACATTGCGCTATTACTTTATCATCACTTCTCACTGTTCCTGAAATTACGGTCATATCAAACACCTGGTTCTCTATTTTTACTTCAGTAACTAATTCATCGTTAATTTTAGGTAGCTCAAATATCTCCAAATTTTTAATCATGCTGATATAACCTGCTTTAACAGGTATGTTTTGCATCATCGCCAGATAACCGGCCTGTGCAGCTGCAGATTGGGCAATGTTTTCTATTAAACCTTCTTCACTAAATTCTCCTTTCACTACCAAAACATTTTCTTCTTCTACCCTGAAAGAGGTCTTTGAACGGTTTTCATCACAACTCAGCAATTTATCTACCATTACAAATGGTGGCCTTTGGGGTATTAATAATAAAATATCTTTCGCGAGCATATTGGTTAATAAAACTTTTATAGAATGATATTTAGTTAAGCTGATCTACGTCAACTATATGTATATGCGTTTTCTTTACGAACTTATGAATACAAACCACCATTTATAGACAAAACCTGCGCTGTTATATAAGCAGCCTCAGGCGAGGCTAAAAAGGCCACAGCGTATGCTACTTCCTCAGTTGATCCAAACCTGTTGACAGGAATCATTTTTTTTAATTCCTTTTCATCAAGATCTTCTGTCATATCTGTTTTGATAAAACCAGGAGCTACAGCATTCACTGTAATTCCGCTACGGCCAACTTCCTGTGCTAATGCTTTGGTTGCGCCAATTACACCAGCTTTGGCTGCAGAATAATTGGTTTGTCCGGGCAATCCCTTTAAACCAGACAAAGAAACTATATTGATGATTCTACCATACCGGTTTAATAACATACTATCCAGCACCAAACGTGTAACAAAGAAAAAACCATATAGACTGGTTTTTATAACATCATCCCATTGCTCATCTTTCATCCACAACATCAGGTTGTCATCTTTTATGCCCGCATTATTTACCAGTATTTCAATTTGCTTATCGGTGTTTATTGTTATCCAGTCACCAAGTGTTTGTTTTATTTGACTTCTGTCGGATACGTCAAATTTTAATAATTCACCATTCTTACCGTTTTCCTTTATTTGCGAAAGTGTTGTTTCTGCTTCCTCTACATTGCTTTTGTAATTAACCAGCACATAATAGCCCATCGCAGCCAGTTTGATACTAACTGCTCTTCCAATACCCCTAGATCCGCCAGTTACTAATGCAGATTTCATTTATAACATTTTAGGCTTTGAAGGAAATTGCAGGATGAGTTGTTTCAAGGAAAATCCTGACCTGCTCCATCTCTTTGTACCTGGGTTGATCTTCTATAAATTTTGGAAAAATTTTCCTCACTTCTGTATACAAAGCTAATGTATTCGGTGAAAGCCTGTCCATGCAATTTAAGTAATCAATCGCCTGTAAAATGGTCATCACCTGGATACCCAATATTGAAAATGTATTATCAATTACCTTTTTAGTCATCAATGCGGCATTGCAACCCATACTTACAATATCCTGGTTATCGTTGTTGTTTGGAATACTGTGCACATACATGGGAAAGGAAAGAGTTTGATTTTCGGCTACGGTAGATGTGGCTGTAAATTGAATGCCCTGCATACCAAAATTTAATCCTAATACACCCAGGTTTACAAATGGGGGGAATTTTTGATTTAGCTTATCATTAAGCAGGTAATTAAGCTGGCGCTCTGCAAGCATAGATAATTTAGTGATAGAGATTTTCAGTTTATCCATCTCAAGTGAAACATAATCACCATGGAAATTTCCACCATGGAAAATATTTTGATTTGTATGATCGATAATCGGGTTATCATTCACCGAGTTTAATTCATTCACCAGCACTTTTTCTGCCTGAATAATAGTATCATAAATTGGACCTAAAACCTGTGTAACACAACGCAATGAATAATATTCCTGTACCTTATCTTCAAAAACATCCTGATTAAGGTTACCCGGATGGTACAAATGTTCCGAACGGCTGCGGATCATTTTGCTACCATTCAAAATTTCGCGTAACATAGCAGCAATCCGGTTCTGGCCTATGTGGTGCTTTACAATATTTAGCTCGCGTGAGTAATGATCATCATAAGCCTCAACAATCTCATTGGTCATAGCAGAAAACATAGCTGACCACACTAATAGTTTTTGAGCCTGGATGATATTCACCATGCCTATACCAGTCATAGCAGAAGTGCCGTTTAAAATAGCCAATCCTTCCCGCAAATGTATTGACAGAGGTTTAATACCAAATTTGTCGAATATCACTAATGTGGGATAAATATTACCTTCAAACACAACTTCACCTTCACCAATCAGTACTAAACCCAGATGGGCTAATTGTACAAGGTCTCCGCTGGCGCCAACTCCACCATGCTCATAAATACAAGGCGTAATATTTTTATTAATAAGTTCCTTAAGCAACTCCACAACATCAGTATGCACACCCGAATAGGCCAGCATTAAACTATTTAAGCGTGCGATCATTAATGCCTTCACTAAAACGGGAGTCAAAAGCGTACCGCTTCCTGAGCTGTGACTCCGGATCAAATTATACTGGAGTTGTAAAAGATTCTCATCGCTTACCTTATACTGTGCCATTGGCCCAAAACCAGTGTTGATACCGTATATTAATTTATTAGATGCAAATTTTTGTAAAAACTGAAAGTTAATATTGATTTTTTCTAAAGAGGAAGCAGGCAAAGTAATTGCTTTTTCCTTAAACAGGATGTCAGAAAAATCATCTAAAGTCAGGACGTTTTGACCAATTGGTATCATCGGCTAAATTTATTTTTATTTATAAAGGTAACCTTCAAATATAAAAGCATAACAAATAAATAAATTAAATGTGGTAAAAATATATGTTTTTACATGATGTAGTGGGTTGTTGAATATATTACCAGGGCTGTTCAATGCTAAGTTACCTGTGGATAACTAAAAACCTTTGCCCAATTCAACGAGTTTTCATAGAGTTCCCTTTAATATTGCTTATACTATTTTTACGAAAAATATTTATGGCAAGGCTTCTTAATACAGAAATATTGAAGGCATTTTTTCTAATGCGGGAATTATCTTCTTGTAAACTTACGTCTCTTACATAATGGTTCCTATTCTCAATTCCCCAATGATTAATAACTGCCTGATGGGCTTCGTCAGCATTTATGAGGCGGTTACTAAGATAGAATGCGATTTCACCCCGATTAACCTGTAGCTCTCCCAGGCTTTGATAACTTTCATTAAATAATCCGGAAACGTTTTCAGAATTCCCTTGTGACATTAGTGAAAGACTACTGTCTAATTTTGCTGAGAGTGCCAATATCTGGCTGGTATTAGCCGTGCTTTCCATCCAACCGATCATTTCATCCTTCTTTATTTTATCGTCGTTTTTTACAAACAATTTTATCAGTCTGCCCGATTGTAAAGGAACAATTTCTTTTGGCGCATTATCGGCAGTTAATCTTCCCGAGGCTTCTATAATATCCGGATAACGGATAAACCAGGTGCCTGCAATTAATAAAATTAAAATGGCAAGAAATAACAATAATGCCCATTTCTCCAAAAAAGTTGGTTGGTGGCTGATGATTTCCTGCGCTGCTTGTGAGCGCGATTGGAACCGCTTTGTAAATATACTTTGGGAAGCTTCTTCGGAAGTACCATTTGTGTTGTATGTATTTTGATGTTGTGGCATAATTTGTTTTTACTGCCTATCCCTTTCGGTCAAGTAAAAATTTATAATTTTGCTGCATGAGTATTATTGAGCAATACCCGAGACATTTTCAAGAATTCCTTGCACAATTCAAAAACGAGAATGACTGTTGGGATTATATATTTCAAATAAGATGGCCAAATGGCTTTGTATGTCCCAAATGTAGTGGTC
>DATCFT010000005.1:0-42457 GCA_036509335.1 Hanamia sp. | reverse complement strand
ACCTGGGAGAAAATCGGCTGTCCGAGATAATTTGTAATTTTATCCATATTAATTATGTTGGTGGTACAACAAGATTAATAAAAAGGTGTGGATTTTTCCCACCCCCTTTACTTAAATTTTATCTCGGACAACAATAATTTTAAATAAAAAAAGCAAGATGATCTTTATAACGCAACTTATTTACATTAAAGAAGGGCAGGAGAAAGTTTTTGATGAATTTGAAAATGTAGCAATGCCCGCAATTTTAAAATACAACGGAAGACTCCTCTTGCGGGTAAGGCCGTCAGATAATGCTTTTGTGGAATGCCACATGGAGAAACCTTACGAGATACATCTTGTGGAATTTGATTCGGAGGAGGATTTTGATAACTTCAGCCAGGATGAAGAACGAAAGAAATTTTTACATTTAAAAGAGCAATCTATAAAATCATCAATACTAATTCAGGGGACAAAACTATGACAACAAGAACGTCCTCGCTTTTAAGTATATATTTTATTGGCAATTATCAATTTCTTTTTTCCCACGTACGCATAACTGTTATACAATACTGAAAAATAGAAAATGAGGTTATTTATTCGCTTACTGAAACGTAAACATCCATATTGACAAGTAGTTGGTGTTGATTGATAAGGCACAAACTTGTTCTATAAATAAAAATTTAATTTGTAGAAAAGAAATCTGGCGGCTGAATAATCTCAGCAAAAGGATATAACTTCAACCTTCGTTTTAACGCACTAAATCAATATCAAATCAACTAATTTTTTTTATCATGCTTGCAAACAAAAAACTCAAAGCTTTTGTTCCGACTATAATGCCTGGCAAAGCAAAATCTTTTTACAGGGATGTGTTAGGATTGAAATTATTATCTGAAGACGATTATGCGTTGGAATTTGAAGCGAACGGTACTATTTTAAGAGTGACAACAGTCCAGGAATTAAAGCCACAGGTTTTTACGGTTTTAGGATGGAATGTTGACGACATTTCTTCTGTCATTAAATCCCTAAACGAACACAATGTTTATTGCGAAAAATATGGTTTTTTTGAGCAAGATGATTTAGGAGTTTGGACATCTCCTTCCGGCGCAAAAGTTGCCTGGTTCAAGGATCCCGACGGAAATGTTCTTTCTCTTACTGAATAAAATTTTTTACTTTCTAAATTTATTTTTGAGATTGACTTTTATTATTAAAAATAATTCATTTTCCTTTTTGTGATGATGCCATATAATTGATCTTTTCCTTTTGGGGTTTAATATCCTGGAAGTTAAATTTTGATATAATTTTTGAGTTTCAATGATCGGTAAAAAGGTTGTATATATAAGAAATGTTTGATTGCTTCTATATCGACTGATTTAAAATATTGATCATTTGTTGCTTTGCTGAAAAAGTAAAAATTATCCATTAAAAACGACAGATAATTTATATACCATGATCAGGCTTTGTCCATCCATATATATTTTTCAGAATGAGATTAATATTTTAATACCTTGTAAACTTTCTGAATGTAAAAAGTATTATTGAGGCAAAAGTGAGTGCAGGCATCTTCAGATTTACATTGAAAATTAATCTCTATTATTCATCATAAATTGCTTGTAAAAATGAATTTTACATCACGCTCAAAACAATTGATTTTTTCTGCCGAAAAAATTAAAAAGCTGTCTTTTTTTCTTTCTTTTATCCTTATTCTTATCCCGGGCACCAATGCCCAGCAATATACAAGAGGCGTAGGAAAATATCCCGGCGATCCCGCGGAAGATTTTTCTCCTTCAATGAAAATTGATAATACCCATTACCGTAATCTTGCTTTACACAGGGCTGCCTATCAGTCGAGTTCTTACGATTATAATCTTACTGCGCAATTAATAACTGATGGAATTGTTGATAGTAAACTTCCCGGATGGTTAGTCGTTATTACGAGCAATAATGATACTTTAAAAAGAGACGGCAGGGAACACTTGCTTGATCATCATGCTTCATCGCAGCAAAGATTCGACGGTTCTAATGCCTGGGTTCAAATTGAAATGGCGGGAAACTACAATATTCCTCTCATAGATAGCCTCGCTTTATCAGGCTCTGTTATTATAGATACGCTTCAGCAACCTAAACATTGGGATATAACCGTAAGAGGTTCTAATGACGGAATTACCTGGGAAGATATTAGCAAAGCCAGCGGCGACAGCCTTCCCGGCGAAGATGCGATGGCCAGTATGGCAAAAAGATTTCATATTGACCTTTCAAAAATGCCTCCGGCACAATTGGCATTTTTTAAAAGATTTGCTCCGCCAAACAGAAGGCTGATAAATTATCCATTCAAATTAAATAACCCGGTTCATTACAAATTTTACCGGTTGAGTTTAAATAATCCTACTGCTCAAAGCTGGTCAGTAAGCGACCTGGAAATGTTTAAGCAAGGTCGCACAGCGCCTGTTGGCGGCCCATATAATTTTTCCAGCGCCTGGAAAAGTGCCGGCTCTGGTGAAGAATGGGTTTATGTAGATTTGGGAGCGGTTTGTTCTTTTAATGACTTAAAACTTGATTGGATAAAAGCGGCATTAACCGGATCGTTACAGGTTTCTGATGATGCAACTAATTGGAAAGAAATTGCCGCATTGCCTTCTAACGGAAGCAACAATGAAGATATAAAATTGCCAAAAGAAATAAAGGGAAGATATGTGCGTGTACTAATGACAAAGCCGGTTTCAGAGCAGGATGGGTATATTTTAAGCGAGATGGAAGTTATGGGAAAAGGCGACCCCGTTCCTGTGGCGCATGCCGAAGCAAAAATGGGAAAAGATGGAAAAGATAATCTTGATGGCGGCTCATGGAAATTACAACGTGCATCGCTTGTACAGCAGGATGGCAATGAAATTTCCAGTCCCTCATTTAATGATAATAATTGGCTTGTCGGAACAGTACCAGCTACTACATTGGTAAGTTATTTAAATGATGGCGCAGTGCCCGATCCTAATTTTGGCAAAAATCAATTTGCTGTTTCTGATTCTTATTTCTATGCTGATTTTTGGTACCGCGATGAATTTGCAACACCTCCTTCATACAAAGGAAGAAGGATGTACCTCAATTTTGATGGTATTAACTGGGAAGCAGAAGTTTATTTAAATGGCCACGATCTTGGACGCATAAATGGCGCTTTTATACGGGGAAAATTTGATGTTTCAGAATTACTTAATTCCGGAGGAAAAAATGTACTTGCCGTAAAAGTTATAAAAAATGATACACCAGGTTTTCCAACAGAACAAAATCGTGTGAGTACAGATGCAAATGGCGGAGAACTGGGCGGCGATAATCCTACTTTTCATGCGTCAATCGGCTGGGACTGGATACCCACTATCCGCGGACGCAACACAGGGATCTGGAATGATGTGTATTTATCCCAAAGCGGCCCGGTAACTATTACCGATCCTTTTGTTTCTTCTAAATTGCCACTTCCTGATACTACTTCAGCTACAGTAAATGTAGAAGTAACACTTCAGAACCATAGTGCAAAAACAGTAACAGGGAAATTGCATGGAATGATTGGTTACATTGCATTTGAGCAGCCAGTAACGTTAGAAGCTTCCGAAACAAAAACCATTAAATTGGATCCTTCCACCAATCCATCTTTACAAATAAACCATCCGAAACTTTGGTGGCCCAACGGATATGGAAATCAAAATCTCTACGATGTAAAGCTGACTTTTGTTACGGATGACGGAAACCAGTCAGACGAAAAAACATTTAAAACTGGAATCCGTGAAATGTCTTATACAGAAAATGGCGGTGCTTTAAGAATGTATGTAAATGGAAAACGGTTTGTCCCTTTTGGCGGCAACTGGGGTTTTAGCGAAGACATGCTTCGTTACCGCGGGCGTGAATATGATATTGCGGTTCGCTACCACAAAGAAATGAATTTTACCATGATCCGTAATTGGGTAGGCCAGATAGGCGATGATGAATTTTTCCAGGCCTGCGATAAATATGGTATCATGGTTTGGCAGGATTTCTGGTTGGCAAATCCTTCCGATGGCCCCGACCCTTATTATCCGGATATGTTTATTAAAAACATGGAAGACTTTGTAAAGAAAATACGTAATCATCCTTCAATAGGAATTTATGTTGGGCGTAACGAGGGCAATCCCCCGCCTGAGATACAAGCGGCTATTGATAAGGATTTACCGGTATTAGCTCCCGGAATAAAGTATATTCCCAACTCCGCATTTGGAACTGTTAGCGGTGGTGGCCCTTATGGGTTAATGCCACTGAAATCTTATTTTCAAAATAAAAGAGCGCTTACCACATTGCACAGCGAAATGGGCATGCCCGATATTGTAACGTATGAAAGCTTTAAACAAATGATGCCGGAAGCCGATATATGGCCACAGTCTGCTGATTGGGGACTTCATGATTTTACTTTAGAAGGAGCGCAAAGAGGAGAAAATTTTAATGCAGCCATTGAAAAATCTTTTGGGAAAGTAAATGATATGAAAGATTGGCTAAGCCTGGCGCATTGGGTAGAATACCAGGGGTACCGCGCCATGTTTGAAGCCGAAGCAAAATACAGGATGGGCCTTTTGCTTTGGATGAGCCATCCGGCATGGCCTTCATTAACCTGGCAGACTTACGATTATTATTTTGACCCTACGGCTGCTTATTTTGCCAGCAAAAAAGCGTGCGAGCCATTGCATATTCAATGGAACCCTTCCAGCGATAGCATTGAAGTAGTTAATTATGCAACTGCTGATGGTTCGGGATTAACCGCAAGTTTGCAGTTAGTAAATTTGGATGGCACTGTAAAGTATAGAAAAGACATGGAATTAAATTGCCCTGAAGATAGTACGGTTGCTGTTTTGCCTGTCGTGAGACCAACAGGGATTGACAGTGTTTATTTTATAAGACTTAATCTTACAAAAGGTAACCACCTTATTTCTCAAAATCTTTATTTACGCGGGGCTAACCAGGATTCAACATGGGGAATGGGAGATTTGAAAGAGTTGATGAACCTTCCGAAAATAAAGCTGCATATCACTACGAATGTTTACAAAAAAGGAAGACAATGGTTTCTTACCACGACTCTAATAAACCGTACAAAATATCCTGCTTTTAACATAAGGCTGAAAGTAGTGGGCGCAGAAAATGGAAAAAGAATTTTGCCGGTTATTTACAATGACAATTATATCACGCTTTTGCCGGGGGAAGACCGCACGATTCAAATGGAATTAAAAAATGAAGACACGCGGGGAGAGGTACCTGCTGTTACAATTGAAGGATTTAATTTGAAATAAATGTGCTGCCAAATTTTGATGAAGTAATTAAAACAAATCAGCACTTAACATTTATATAAAACCAATTAATAAAAAACTCACACTTACATGAAAATTAATTTTTCCCGGTTTATTCTCACATGCACTTTCATCTTCATCTTATTTGGAAATGCCTTCGCACAAAATAATGATGCAGCAACAGAAGCGAAGATCGATCAACTGGTAAAAAAGATGACACTTGAAGAAAAAATCTCCATGCTCCATGCTAATTCCATATTTACGACCAGTGGCGTGGAACGGCTTGGTATTCCGGGATTATCTACTGATGACGGGCCTTTGGGCATCCGCGAAGAATTGAAGCCCGGAGATGGATGGGCGCCGGCCAATCTTACTACCGACTCGGCAACGTTCTTTCCAAATGGCTCTGCAATAGCGGCCACCTGGAACCCTTCGTTAGCCAACAGGTATGGTATTGCAATTGGTGAAGAGGCAAGGGCACGTAACAAAAATGTGCTGCTTGCTCCTGCAATCAATATTGACCGAACACCACTTGGAGGGCGCACCTACGAATATTATTCTGAAGATCCTTTTTTAAATTCACAGTTAGCAGTAGCCGCAATAAAGGGAATTCAAAGCCAGCATGTAGCTGCCTGTGTTAAACACTTTGCGTTAAATAACCAGGAAACAGAAAGGGGCAGCATAAATGTGGAGGTGAGCGAACGGGCCCTCCGGGAAATATATCTGCCGGCTTTTAAAGCTGCAATAGAAGAAGGTAATGCATGGACCATTATGGCCGCGTACAATAAGGTGCGCGGGGAATATTGTTCTGAAAATGCCTACCTGCTCAATATCATTTTAAAAGGTGAATGGGGTTTTAAAGGGATTGTAATTTCTGATTGGGGTGGCACACACAGCACAGTAAACGCAGCTAATAACGGGCTTGACGTTGAAATGGGATCACGGCCTCCATATGATAATTATTATTTTGCCAACCCTTTGCTTGATTCTGTAAAAGCCGGTAAAGTAAGTGAAAAAACAATTGATGATAAGGTCCACCGCATATTGTGGGTTCTTTACAAAACTTCATTAAGCAAAAACAGTCCTTCAGGATCACTCAATACTCCTGCACACAGTAAGACTGTTTATGATATAGCATCAGAATCGATAGTACTTTTAAAAAATGATAAACATCTTTTGCCTTTAAAGACAGCAGGCCTTAAAACAATTGCAGTTATAGGCGATAACGCGACTCACATGAATCATTTGGGCGGATTTGGCGCCGGTGTAAAAGCAAAATACGAGATCACTCCATTGCAAGGGCTTCAGAATGCTTTGGGGAAAACGGTTAACATTAAGTTTGCCCAGGGTTACCGCGCCCGTATGATAAACCCGAGGCAAAAAAATAAAAATGATAAAGATGTGGATGTAAACAAGCCCGATTCAGCATTGATAGAGGAAGCGGTTAATACGGCCAAAAGCAGTGATGTAGCTATTTTGTTTATTGGTGGTAATCGTGATTACGAGAGCGAAGGCCGTGATCGAAAAGACCTGAGTCTTCCGTTTGGAGAACAGGCGTTGGTGGATGCAGTTACTGCTGCTAATGCCAATACGATTGTTGTAATTATCGGCGGGGCACCTTATGATATCAATAAAATAAAAAAGGATAATCATACAATTGTGTGGTCATGGTTCAATGGTTCCGAAGGAGGCCACGCGTTAGCGGATGTATTGACTGGTAGAGTAAATCCTTCCGGTAAATTACCTTTTACCTTTCCTGTTTCACTGGACGAGTCGCCCGCACATTATCTTCACACATTTCCCGGTGATAGCCTGACCGCAATTTATAAAGAAGGAATCCTGTTAGGTTACCGTTGGTACGATACTAAAAACATTACTCCGCTATATCCCTTTGGTTATGGTTTATCGTACACCAATTTTGCTTATTCGCCATTACATACTGACAAAAAAGATTATAAATTAAATGAGACAATAAATGTAACTACTAAAGTTAAAAACACGGGTAAGGTTGACGGCAAAGAAACGGTTCAGTTATATATAGGTAAGTTGGATTCGAAAGTTGAGAGGGCTGAAAAGGAATTAAAGTCATTTAAAAAAGTAATGGTTCCGGCAGGTAAGGAAGTAACCGTAACGTTAAGCATCCCGGTTAAAAATCTTGCTTATTATGACGAACAAAGCAGTAAGTGGGTGGTTGAGCCCGGTAATTATAAAGTAATGACGGGTGCATCATCAAAAGATATTAAATCCTCAGAGACAATAAGTGTTATCAATTAATCATTATGAAAAAATTAAAATCTCTCTTATTTGTTGGTTTACTATTACCGTCTTTTTGTTTATCGCAGGTAACCAATGAACATCTTTTTGATACTACCGGATTTATGGAAAGCCACTATATCCAACGAAAGGGGATGTTTGAAAATCAACCTTTAGTTACCGGCAGGATTATTTTTCTGGGAAACAGTATAACGGAGATGGGTAAGTGGAAAAAATTACTGAATGATACTACTGTTATCAATCGGGGAATTGGCGGGGATATTACGTTTGGAGTGTTGGATCGCTTAGACGATATCATCAAAAGAAAACCTTCCAAAGTTTTCCTGCTGATCGGAATAAATGATATTGGAAAAGATATTCCCGATGCGGTAATAGCTGATAATATTCGAAAAATAGTAACGCGACTGCAGCAGGGAACTCCGTCAACCAAAATTTATGTAGAAAGCATCATGCCCGTAAATCCTGATTTACCAAACTTTCCGCAGCATTACGATAAGCAGGTCCATATTCTCGCTACCAACAAACTCATTAAAAAGGTAGCGGAAGAATTGCAGGTTCCTTATGTAAATATTCACGATCTTTTTACTGATAAACAAGGCAGGATGGATGCAAAATATACTTTTGAAGGATTGCACCTTACACCAAACGGAGGCGGTTATCAAAAATGGATTGCTTATTTGAAGAAGCTGGGATATTTATAAAAAAAGTTGACGAAACATTTTTCTATGATTGAAATCTTTAATTATTAGTTGTAAAATTTATAATTGATTTGTTGATTCCAAAAAACAAAAGATATGAGAACGTTTAAAAAAATAATCTTGTTTTTTCTATCTGCATTATTTATTAATTTAAATATGGTCACTGCTCAAAAATGTTCGATAGAGCCTGTAACCAAAAATGCTTCCCCCGAAGCAAGGGCTTTATTGAAATATTTTCAAAGTATTTCGGGCGAATATCTTATGACCGGGCAACACAACTTTCCCAATATCCAGGAAAAAAATTCCCAATTTGCTGCTGCATATATGGGTAAAACTCCCGTGGTTTACAGCACCGATTGGGGATTTGCTTTAGGTGGCGATAAAGATTCGTACAAGGCACGGCAAAAAATTGTGGATGAAGTTATAAAGCAAAATAAACTAGGTTCCATTATTACTATTTGCTGGCATGCCGTTCCGCCAACAGCGGATGAGCCTGTAACTTTTCAACCATTACCCGGCGCCGATTCTGCGAAGCTGGAAAGCGTACAAGGTAGATTGTTAGATCAACAATTTAAAGACATCTTAACGCCTGGTACCGCGTTGTATAAACATTGGTGCAAGCAGGTAGATACTATTGCGGTGTATCTTAAAAAATTACAGGACGCGCACGTTCCCATTGTATGGCGGCCTTATCATGAAATGAATGGCAATTGGTTTTGGTGGGGAGGAAGGGTAATCCAGGATAAATACAGCACAGTAAAACTTTACCGCCAATTGTTTGACAAGTTGGTGAATTACCATAAACTAAATAACCTTATCTGGATGTGGAACGTGGACAGGCCAACCACACCCGAAAGAAAATTTACTAATTTTTATGTAGGAGATAAATATTTTGATATCGCATCACTCGACGTTTACGGAAGTGATTTTAATCAAAATTATTATGACAGTTTATTAGCGCTGGCGAACGGAAAACCTATCGCGTTGGGAGAAGTAGGAAACCCTCCCACAACCGATGTAATCAAGCGGCAGCCCAAATGGACGTATTATGTAATTTGGGCGGGAATGGTTCGTAATACAACTAAAAAAGAATTTCAAAAACTGATCAATGATTCCCATGTTCTTTGCCTGGAGGATTATGCTTACAGAAAAGCTATAGCTCCTTATCGTATAATAGCCGGGCTTGATCCTTTACCCTTAGTTGTAAAAAACTCAGCGGGTTTTTCAGGTGAATGGAAATTTGATGAAGATGCAAGCACTCTCGGTACTTCAGGAACCGCGGGTATTCCTTATAGATTGACAGTTACTCAAAACGATAATGAAATTGACATAAAAAATACGATGGTCTCTGAATACAGTGACCCAACAATAATAGAGGAACAAATAACAATGGATGGAAAAGAAAAGGCTTTCAAAGCCCCGTATGGTAAAGTTCCCCGCATGGTTTCAGCACATCTTTCCCAAAACGGAGATACGCTTTTTGTGGATTCAAAAGTGACCTTTAATTATAACGGCAGAAGTAATGAGTTTACAAGCCATGATACCTGGACCTTATCTTATGATGGTCAAATTCTGTATGATACACAAACTTCCAATTCGTTCCATGGGGAAAAAACAATAATTGCAGTTTATAGAAAAGAATAAAGAATTATTTATAAAACAATTAAAAATTTTTAAAATGAAAGCAAAAGAATTCTTTACCATTAATGGTGAACACCTGCTTCAAAAAGTAAAAGAACTGATCGAAGAAGGTAATGTACGAAGGATAACAATAACTGATAAATACGGAAAAGAATTAATGACTTTTCCATTAACAATTGGCGTGGTAGGTGCTGTGGTTGCACCCGTGCTGGCTGCTGTAGGCGCTTTGGCAGCGTTAATTGGCGAATGTTCAATAACTGTTGAAAGAGAAGAAAAGGAATCGAAATAAACCTGTTTTAATTAATTTCAGTAAACAAAGAAATAGGGCAAGTTTATATTTTGATATTTTTTGTGAAGAGAATTATCAAAGATTAATTTTCATTCTTTGTAATACACCAAAATCAACTTCAATGATTTTTCATGGATGTATTATTTTGGCAGACACTCATTTGTGTTTCCCCAAAATATTACTTCCGTTTAATATTAAAGTCTGTTTTTTGGAATAAATACCAATTATTGGTATTTTTATAAAAAGTATAAAATGGCACGAAACACTTCCATCTTATTAGGTGAACACTTTGAGGAATTTATTTCCACAAAAATATCATCAGGCAAATACAATTCTGCAAGCGAAGTAATCAGAACGGCTTTAAGACTTTTAGAAGCAGAAGAATCCAAAATGAAAGATCTTAATAAAGCGCTTATACGCGGAGAGAGAAGCGGATTTCAAAAGAACTTTGATCAAAAGACGCATTTAAAGAATTTGCACAAAAAGTTTTTATGAAGCCATTGCCATTTGTAATTAGCAAAAAAGCACTTGCAGATCTGGAAGAAATTTGGCTTTATACTGTTGAAAAATGGTCTGTAGAAAAAGCCGATCGCTATTACAATTTAATATTTGATGAAATCAACTACATCTGTAGAAATATTAACTCAGGTAAGTCTATGGAGCATGTTCGAAAAGGTTACCGTGCCTCAAAAATTAAATCTCATCTTATTTTCTACAGAGTCTTAAATGATACCATTGAAATTATTAGAATTTTGTATGAGCGAATGGATATCGAGAACAGACTTAATGATTAGTAAAAAGATGACTATTATTCTATTAGGCAAAGCTAATTTTGCTTAATTAAATCAATTCAAAATTAAAATGAAATGAAAAGCGTAATTAACTGGTTTGAAATTTATACTTCAGACTTTAAGAGGGCAAAAAAATTTTACACAGAAGTATTTAGATATGAATTGACGGATCTTCCGATGAATAGTGACAGGCATTCTGAAATGGAATATGCAACATTTCCCGTTGGTGAAAATGGATTAGATATAGGAGGCGCATTGGTAAAAATTGATATGGTAAAACCTGGTATGGGTGGAACTTTGGTGTATTTTTCTTCTGAAGAAATTAATGCAGAATTAAGTCGTGTGGAAGCTGCCGGAGGCAAAATTATCCGTCCGAAAATGGATATTGGAGATTATGGTTTTATAGCCCTGGTAGAAGATACAGAAGGAAATACGATAGGTTTGCGATCAATGAAATGACTTTTCTTTTCTTCGCACTGCCTTAATCTTTATCAGGTTAAAAAAGGGAAATAAGAATTATTGTCGAGTTTAATATGAAAAATAGAAAAGCTGTTTTCATGAATGTGATTTACGTTTTTGAAAATACAAATAGGAATAACTGATTGGAATGATTACGAGCAGCGCCGTTATTATTATAAAAACAATACCCGCTGCTTTTTGAGATAATAGTAAGGTTAAAATAGTAATTGCAAGGCCGCCGGCAACCCACAATTTCCCTCCTAATTGATGTGTAGCTTGCCAGTTGGAAGGGTCTTCCAAAGCCCAGGGAACACGGATGCCGACAAAATAATTAGGTTTAATACTATGCATGAGATTGCCCACATAAATAAAAAATAGCCCCATTAGCGGATAAAATAATTTAATAAAATTATTTTGATCGCTTTGTCCTGAATAGATAATCAAAATACTGAGTGCAGACATGAAAATAACAACGCCAAATCCTATTTTATGAAACGCTGAGGTAGAAAGTTTAGCCGTTTTTTTAGGATCAATTTTAGGCAGATTTTTTATCAGGAAATAGACTCCTATTGAAATGAGATTTATTAGTATTACCCAGAACCAAAGATCACTTTTAGCGCTATATCCATTTGCTTTACCATCGAGCCCAAAATGAGTGGGAACAGTAGCTGGCAAAGAGTTATAAACATAGGCAAGATAAATAACGGGCAAAACGGCAATTAGGATTATCAAACTGTTTCTAAAAAAATATTTGTTGTTCATATTTGTTTATTTATTTTTTGTTTTGAATTGCATCAGCCATTTTACCATCTCATCCATAACGGTGGTGTTTAATGAATAATAAATAAACTGACCCTCTTTCACTGATTCCACCAATCCTGCCTGTTTAAGCAAATCAAGATGATGGGAAATGCTTGGTTTTGACATCTCGAAATGATCTGATATTTCTCCTGCAGTCAGGTCTTTCTTTTTCAATAATTCAAGTATCTTCCTCCGGGTAGTATCATTCAAGGCTTTGAAAAGTAGGTTCATAAGGTTATTAGATAATTGTATATTTAGACAAATATCTAAATAATTTTTTAAAAAATAATTTTTTTTTATATTTCGCAGAAGGTAGTATCAAAAAACTTTTACCAAATGAGGATAAACAGAAGTATCGCTAAGAGGAAGAAAAAAGGATAGAGCTATTAACTTTAGAGATAGTATCTACTTTGTTATTAATTGAAAATTAAAATTTGTAGATTAACTTTATTAATTGAAAACTGTATAAGGAAGAGACAGCGAATGAAGACACTATTTAAATTTCTTTTATAATATTTTTTATTCAAATTTATTGATTATGGGTTTCTATACTCCAACAGAAGCAGAAGTTAATAACGAAATCAAAAGATTAATACCTCTTATAAACAGGAAACTTCAAAAACATAGTCTTATAGATTTAACAGACTTCATAAACAAGGAATCAAAAGATGGTTTTAAGCATTCTGGATTTGTTAGAAAACATAGCTTTTAAAATGGAATCCAGAGGGGAAGTTGAAGTAATTCCACGCATGGAATGGAATGAGTTTTATGTTAAAAAAACCATTTTTAGTAATCGACATCCGTATTTATTTTACATAATTATAGCTTGCTTTGGGTTACTTTTTTCTATTATTGCAGGTTTCGCTAATGCATTATTTCAAGTATGGCTAAAAACAAAATAGACAAGAAACCTATTCTAACTTTTCTGGGTTTCGCGATATGCAAAAATTGAAAAGCTCGCAATGAGATTGACAATTTTTTAAAAAATCCATCATAATAGAATATAACTATATTTGTTTCAATTAACAAGATAAGTATGAAATATTTACTAGCCATTTTAATGATCTTAATAACTAGCTGCCAAGGAAATCGCCAAAGAATTTACTCTAAACCCGAATATGATTTTCAGAAATCTAATGATAATTTGTCTAAAGAATTTAATTATTCTCCATCAGAATGCCCATTCAGGGTTACATTTCCTGATAAACCTGAAATTTCATCCGAACGTGCTTTGAACGATCCAAGTGGAAACTTAAAAACAGCTGAATTTGCACAGATAGAAATTGATTCCGAGCAAACCTTTTTGAAAGCAGAATTTATAATATTAAATGGACAGATAAAAGATGAAAAGGAAATGAAAAATATGATTAAGAAGTATGTTACAAATAATGGATTAAGTTATGCAGGATTGGAATCTGATAAGAATGAATATGGAACCGTTTTTAAACTGAGGGCTTATAAAACATTAAAAATTGAAAATAAAGAATTTGTGGTAACATATACAGCACAATATTATTTTAATGACAACAAGGTTTTTGTTTTATACGCAGGCTGTCCTTCTAAGTCATATCCTTCTTCTTCCATAAATCAATTTTATGCCTCATTTCAAAAAAAATAAAAAATCATTTAATGCATTAAATTTAAAATCAGTTTTATGGAAAAAGGTCAAATATTTAAAAATATTTTCAGTTGTTATAAAATATGCTGGATGGTCTTTATTGGCTTTCGGACTTATCAATCCATTTGTCTCTTATAAGAATGAAAATTTCGTCGTTTTGATTACTACAAGTGTAACTTTAATTTTAATTTCCTTTATCCTAATAGCTTTAGATGGTTTAAGTAATCTTGGATTTGATATTTATGAAAATACAGTCTTATTTTTTCGAGTTTCAGAGAATACTAATAGAGATGAAGATGTTAATACAAAAGTCCCTGATTCAATTAAGCATAATTTAAATGCGCTTCATAATATTATTATTAAATAGAGAAAGAAACTCTTTTCAGTTCCAAATAAGGACATCCCCGAATTACTACGTGGAATTCGTACGGATAAAGCGTCTTGTGAATTGTTTGCAAAAGAATATAAGAAAAGATTTGGAAAAGGTATAATTGAGGATTTAAAAAGTTTAAGCACAAGTTATGGAACAATAAATTTTTGTATTGACCCTTTTGTGGAATTAGATTTCTGCTTTAGCAATTTTCAACACAAAGTAAAGGAGGAGTAAAGTGTAAATTTTTCATTAGGGATATTTCATTCAGAGAGAATGTGATTTTAATGATAAAAATACCTCCGTATAGACTCCGGAAAGCGCTTTAACAAGTAAGAATTGTGCAAAAAAGATAGCATAACTGTCGCAAACTTTTTAAAGTAGATTCCTTTTTCAATTAGCGACAAAATGGCAATCCAAAGAGTAGGCATAAAGTTTGAAGCCTCACTATAAAAAATATGAACCAAATTTGGCAACACATTCATCCATCTGATAATAGCCTTCAAAATATTTCTAAAGGAAATTACATACTTAAATTTAAAAATACAGACGGTGAAGGCGTTGATCTACATAAACACAACCAACCTTTTTATGATGCTAAACAAGTAAATAAGAATTTCGTTGAGGCAATTTATTTGGTAACGGAAAAACTAAATGATGGTTTAAATGTTAAAGATATCACTCAAGAAGTTGTTCTTAGAATTCCAAAAGAACAATTAGAAAATGGACTTTTTTATTTTTCAAACTCTAACGTTTTAGATGAGCTTTTGCCGTATAGTTTTAGTTAATCTTATTTTATTAAAAAACTCAATACTTACAATAGTGGGGCACACGTTGTAGTTCTTAGAGTTAGTACAACCTCCAGATATCAAGCGGCATAATTTATTCTTTGTTATCCAGTAATTCTTTGTAAGCTTTTGCAGAATGATCTCACTAACCGTTGTTTTTATTTGCAAATATCACTTTCAATGGCAATTTATCCTTTTTTGAATATGAATTATTTGAGAAACGCTTTTATAATTTCCCTGTAATAGCACTAACGGCATCGCGATAAGTGTCGCTGAGAGGGAGCTCCAGTGAATCAAGAAATACGCTTGATTTTCGTATAGCCGTAATAAAAGAAACTGAAACGATATAAGATTTATGGATCCGTATAAATTCTGAAGCAGGCAGTTCTTCTTCAATGGTCTTCATCGGCATCCGCGTTACCACAGGATGCTGTGAATTCTTCAGGTGTATCTTAATGTAATCCTTAAGGCCTTCAATATATATAATATCCGAACGTGTTATTTTAAGAAGGCTGTAATCGGCATTTACAAAAAAATAACCGGGAGTGGATGAGGAAGTTACATTTTTGTGACTGGATTTTAATTCAAATAATTGCTTCGCTTTGTTGCAAGCTTTTATAAACCTGTCGAGAGGTACAGGTTTTACAAGGTAATCCGTTACATCAAGATTAAAACCTTCCAGTGCGAATTTTTTATATGCAGTTATTAAAATGATCATAGGCTTTTCGGTCATACTTTCAATAAACTGCAAACCGGTAAGTCCTGGCATTTGAATATCCAAAAATATGAGGTCAATAGATTCTTCCTGCATTATTTTCATCGCATCCATTACATTGTCGCAAGAGGCTATTAGTTGCAGAAAAGGAATTTTGCTGATATTATCTTCCAGTAATTCCAACGCTAATGGCTCATCATCAACTGCAAGGCAACGTATCATGATGCAAGATTTATTTGTAAGGAAACTGTGAACAGGCCGTTATCAGTAGTGATATCGAGTTTGTATTTTCCTGGATGCAGAAGATCCAATCTTCTGCGCACATTTGCCAAACCAATACCACTGGCTTTGTCTTTTACCTGCTGCATTGTGGGATCATATTTGTTGCTTACACGAAAATACAGCATATTATTTAGCGCCTTTAGTTCAATATCAATCCGGGGATTTTCAATATAACCACTTCCGTGTTTGAATGCATTTTCTACAAAAGGAATCAGCAACATCGGATCAATCTCATATATTTTATCCGCCTTGCACATATTTACATTCACCACTACTTTTTTACTCAGTCTTTGTTGCTGCAGGTCAATATAGCTTTGCAAATATTCTTCTTCATTTTCCAAAGAAACTTTTTCTTCCTCAGTTTCATAAAGCATGTAGCGCATTAAAGAAGAAAACTTAATAAGTGAAGGCTCCAGTTCGTCAGATTGTTTGCGCGCGAGAGCTACCATATTGTTCAATATGTTGAACATAAAATGAGGGCTGGCTTGTGAGCGCAAAAGCGACAATTCTGTTTTAAGATGCTCGGTTTCTTTTTCTTTTGCCAGCCTGTCTGCGATAAATTTATCCCTGATAGTTTTGTAAGCAGTACTGCATGCAAGAATGAATATGAAAATAAATATACTGATAAAAAGATGATCTTCAAATGAGAAATTAAATTTTGGTTTAGGGAAATTATCCCATAGTATCCACATGGCCACGACATAAATAAAAAAGTATGCGAGGATTGATAAACTATATAAAAGATATTTCTTTTTATACAATAGTTTTGGTATTAGAACGATAGCATGTAAATAGAAAAAAGCGATTAAGATTGCATCACTTACGAGTTGTATAAAAAAAATGATAGTCGTATTCACCTGTTCGGGAGATTTCGCTTCATTTGGATTGTGGGAACTGCGCAACAATGCAGGCAATGAAAATAAAAGTATCCATGCGGCCACATGAAAAAGAACTGTCATCCATTTTTTTGAGTACCATGCTTTTTCCATAATTCTTTGAACTCTTCTTTTATAAAATGATTTCAAACTTAGGGATAATAATCATCCATTTCATAAAAAAAGAGACAAATACCGGAAAAACTGCGACGAAGGGACTTGTAAGATTATGTGTATTGAAGGAAACGCACGGTTTTTATATCCATAAACTCATATCATAACCGCCATATTTTTAAGGAATGAATAACGAAAACCCTCAAACCTCCTAAATCTTTCTAAGCGTATCTTCACTTATCTTTGACGCTACTTTTTTTAAAATTTGCTTATGCTGAAACAAATTTATGATGCGGTTGAATTTATAAAAACAAGATACAGCGGTCAACCCCTTGTGGGCATTGTTCTTGGAAGCGGGCTTGGAAGTTTTGCTGATGAAATAGATGTGGAATGTAAAATCCCTTATAATGATATTCCTCATTTTCCGGTAAGTACAGTAGAAGGGCACAGTGGTAAATTAATTTTTGGAAATTTGAGCGGTAAAAAAGTGGTTGCCATGGCCGGCCGTTTTCATTATTATGAAGGCTACTCCACCGAAGAAGTGGTTTTCCCAATCAGGGTTTTGAAATTTTTGGGGATCAAAACTTTGCTGATCAGTAATGCCGCCGGAGGATTAAATACTTCATATAAAGTGGGTGACCTGATGATCATAAAGGATCACATTAGCATGCTTACCGTAAATCCTTTATTGGGGAAAAATGAAGATGAGTTAGGACCTCGTTTCCCGGACATGAGTGAGCCTTATAAAAATTATTTAATCGAAAAAGTAAAAAAAATAGCGCTTGAAAATAAAATTCAATTAAAAGAAGGCGTGTATGCCGGAGTTACCGGGCCCACGTTTGAAACCAGAGCAGAATATAAAATGTTGAATTTGCTTGGTGGCGATGCAGTGGGAATGAGTACTGTGCAGGAAGTGATTGCTGCGGTGCATCTGGGGTTGCCCGTTTTTGCAATGAGTGTGATCACAGATGTGGGGATAAGAGAAGAAGAAAATACCATTACTCATCTCGAAGTATTACAGGCGGCAAAAGATGCAGAACCCAGGCTTACGTTGATATTTAAACAATTAATAGCACAATTGTAAGAATTTAATACATGTTCATTCCTCAAAAAATATTTATTGTAAGTAACCCTGCAAAGAAATTTGTTGCATTGTTAATTTATATTTTTTGTATTCAGTATTCCTATTCCCAACTACCAGGAGCCTTTTCTAATTTACAGGGTTTGTCACATTCGGGCGGTTCCTCTAAAGGTGATACCATTGGCTTTGAACACCGTGATGACCTGAAAGATTCTATCACCATTTCTTATCATCATCTCAATTCTTTAACGAGAGAATACCTTGATTCTTCTATCAATGATTTTGGAAAGGTATATACGGTTCCCGATGCTTATGTTACGCTCGGTAATAATGGTAATGCTGCTTACCCTGTTTTATTTACACCATTGCTAAAAGCCGGATGGGATGCAGGCTTTCGCGCGTTCGATGTATATAAATATACGATAGACAATACCCGTTTTTTTCAAACGACGCGCCCTTATACAGAGCTAAGTTATTTTTTGGCTTCAGCAAAAGAGCAAGTGGTAAAAGTTCTTCAAACACAAAATATAAAACCCAATTGGAATGTAGGAATTGAGTATCGCCTGATCTCATCACCCGGGTTTTTCCAAACCCAAAATACCAATCATAATAATTATCGCTTTTTTTCCAATTACCAGGGAAAAAGAAAAAGATATTCCTCTTATTTTGTTCTCCTGGGAAATAAATTGGGATCTTCAGAGAACGGCGGTATTGTAGCCGATTCATTTCTGCAGGATCCCAACCGTAAAAACAGGCTTGCTATCCCGGTGAATTTGGGAAATGATACGTCACTCATTCAAAATGTTTTTTCTACTACAATAAGTACAGGCAACTTATATAACAACTTTACTGTGTTTTTCAGGCAGAGCTACGATCTTGGAAAAAAGGATTCTATTATTATCAATGACAGTACAACCGAATATTTATTTTATCCCAAATTACGTTTTCAACATACCATCACCTACACTTCTTCTTCGTATGAATTTAGAGATACTTTAAATTCCCAACAGTTTGCACAAGCCGATTCCGCCTACTATCAACAATATTATGACACGGCACTCCACCCTACGACAAACGGATTTAATTTTTTAGTAAAAGACCGGTGGAAATTCGTTTCTAACGATTTTGTGATCAGGCAATTTCCCGAAACCAAGAACCAGGGCCAATATATAGAAGCCGGATTACGGGTAGAAAATTTCTCTGGATTTTTTTATTCGGGCAAAAAGAATTTTTATAATGTCGTGTTGCATGGAGAATATCGTAATAAAACCAGGAATAGAAAATGGGATGCCAACCTGAATGGAGAATTTTATGCTACAGGGCTTAATGCCGCGGACTTCAATGTATATGCATCTCTCACCCGTGCCCTGAATAAAAAGCTAGGCGATGTGCAGGTGAGCTTTCAAAACGTAAACCGTTCCCCTTCCTATATTTATTCAGGAAATTCTTCTTTTAATTTCAACAATAAATTACTTACTCAAAAAGAAAATATAACTGTATTAACGGCTACCGCAAATAATCCAAGATTTAGTTTGATGGCCCGTAATATTTCCATTACAAATTATGCCTATTTCGAAAATTATTACCAGACAAATCAATTCAATGGATTGGTAAACATCACCCAGTTTACTGCATCCACCAAAACAAAAGTAGTTGGTCATTTAAATTTGTACAGCGATTTTATTGTACAACAAACAGCCGGTAAAAATCCTATACGGGTACCACTCTTTTATACCAGGGAACGTCTTGCATTTGAAGGAAATTATTTTAAAAACCTAAACCTTAGTACCGGTATTGATGTGGTTTACAATACGCCTTACACTGCTCCCGGTTATTCTCCTGTTATGGGAAAATTTATTCCTCAGGATAGTGTTACTATCAGCAACCTGCCCCAAATAAATTTTTTTTTTAATTTCAGGATAAAATCTTTTTATGCTTTTATAAAAATGGAAAATCTGAACACAGTTACAATTACTCAAGGCCTGGGATTTATGAATAATAATTTTGCCGCCCCCCTGTACCCAACGCCGGGCTACATTTTCAGGTTCGGAATCAAATGGGGTTTTGTGAATTAAGTGCTTCTGCAAATTCATGAAAGGCTTTTCCCGGATCCTTTTCTTTCATAAATTTTTCGCCAACTAAAAATCCACTGAAACCATTTTGTTTTAAATGGTGAATTGTTGTGACATCATCTATTCCACTTTCAGAAATTTTTATTTTGCCGGAAGGAATTTTTTTACATAAATCAATTGAATGATTCAAATCCACTTTAAAACTTTTGAGATCGCGGTTATTGATTCCTACTACATCTACTTCATCACAAATATGTTCTAATTCATGTTCATTATGAATCTCAAGTAGCACATTCAAATCAATTTCTTTTGCAAAAGCAGATAATTTTTTTACTTCATTTATTTCCAGGCAGGCAGCAATCAATAAAATAATATCTGCACCATAAGCTTTAGATTCTATTACCTGGTATTCATCAATAATAAAATCTTTTCTCAAAATAGGAATATCATTATTTCTTACCCCCTGTAAATCTTTCAATGAGCCACCAAAAAATTCTTCATCGGTAAGTATAGAAACTGCGCTGGCACCATACTTTACATATTCTTTTGCCACCTCATCAGCAAACGAACAATTATTGATGATTCCTTTAGAAGGCGACTTTCTTTTAAATTCTGCAATGATTCCTGTCTTATCTTTTCTCAATAAAAAATCTTTTAGAGAAAAGGTTTTATTTTTAAAAAAGGGCATTCTTTCTAACCCGGCAATTCCTTTGTTGCGCTTTCTCTCTTCTACTTCAATTTTCTTTTTTGCGATAATAGTATCCAGTATATTCATTATTGAAGACTTATTAATTTTTTAAAAGTTTTATACGCATTCCCGCTTTCAAGGCTTTCCACACTCATTGCATAACAGGTTTCGTAATCTTTAAATTCGCCGGTGGCAAAAAGCGCCATCGCTGCATTGGCCATCACTACTGCGTTTTGAGCCCAGGTTCCTTCACCTTTTAAAATATTCAAAAATATTTTTGCGGCTTCCTCAGTAGAATTCCCCCCGTAAATATCTGAAGGGCTTACTGTCCTTTTACCTAAATATTCGGCGCTTACAATTTTTTCTCCCTCATTGGTAATTACTTTTGTTTCGCCGGTAAGGGAAATTTCATCATAGCCTTCGAGGCTGTGAATGATCATAAATTTTGCATCAGATTGCTGAAGCAGGTAAGAATAGATGCGGGCCATTTCAAGGTTATAAACACCAATCATTTGAATTTTCGGCAATGCCGGATTCACCATTGGTCCAAGCATATTAAAGAAAGTGCGCACTCCTAAATTTTTCCTTATAGGGCCTACTACTTTCAATGCGGGATGAAATAACGGCGCATGCATAAAACAGATATTTGCTTCTTCTACTTCATGGAGCAATTTCTTGTTATCGTTTGAAAAGTGATAACCCAAAGTCTCCATCACATTACTCGAACCGCTGATGGAAGTAGCGCCATAATTGCCATGTTTCGCTACTTTTTGTCCGGCGCCAGCAGCAATAAAACAACTTAGTGTGGAAATATTAAAAGTATTTTTCCCGTCACCGCCGGTACCCACAATGTCCAATACTTCGTGAGCGCCCAGGTTTACAGGAACACACAATTCCAAAAGGGCATCCCGAAAACCAAGCAACTCGGGAATGGTAATGCTGCGCATTAAAAAAACTGTGGTAAATGAAGCAATCTCCGTATCAGAATAAACCTGTTTGGAAATATTCAATAAAACTTCTTTTGCTGCATCACGGTTAAGCGTTTTATGCTCAAATAAATATCGCAATATCTTTTTCATAAATTAAAATCTTTAATAAATATTCGTTTACTGGTTGCCGCTATTAATCAAAAATGAAATAACTTAAATCCTCCATTCCCATCAATCTATAAATTATTCAACTTTGCCAACTTATATGTCTAGCCAATTCTGCATCATCTTTTCACCTAAAGGTGTCAACACACTTTCAGGATGAAATTGTACACCTTGTACATCAAAAGTTTTATGTCTTAATGACATGATGCAACCGTTTTCATCTTCGGATGTAATTTCAAGATCCCCAGGAAAACCCTCACGCGCAACGATCCACGAATGGTATCTTCCTGCTTCAAGTTCATCCGGCAATGATTTAAAAATATCATTTTCTCTTAATGATCTTTTTTCATTCACTTTTATTTTGGTAGCTACTCCGTGATACACTTCTTTTAAATTTATTAATTTACCACCAAATGATTCTCCAATCGCCTGTAGCCCAAGACATACGCCCAGTATGGATTTGGTTGAAGCATATTCTTTTATTAATGGCAATAGCAATCCTGATTCGCAGGGAAGACCGGGGCCGGGCGATAGAATTATTTTATCATATTCATTCACTTTTTCAAGAGAAATTTTATCGTTGCGGAACACATCCACTTTTCCATGAATTATTTTCTCTACCACATGTACCAGGTTATAAGTAAATGAATCGTAGTTATCAAAAATTAATATTTTCATTTTTTAAATTTTTTCTGCGGATTTGATAGCCGCCGTTAAAGCATTTAATTTATTGTTTACTTCCTGCAACTCACTTTCAGGGTTAGATGCAGCTACGATTCCCGCGCCCGCCCTGTAATTGAGATGATTGTCTTTGCTTAAAAAAGTCCGGATCATAATGGCGTGATTGATATTTCCGTTGAAGCCGACAAAACCAATACAGCCGCCATAATATCCTCTTTCATTATTTTCAAATTGATCTATTAATTGCATGGCTTTGTATTTGGGCGCTCCGCTTAAAGTACCTGCAGGAAAAGTAGCTCCTAACAAATCGAATGGATTGGTATTTTTTTCAACAACGCCGGTTACTTCACTCACCAAATGAATGACATGAGAAAAATATTGTACTTCACAAAAATGTTTTACCTGTACATTGCTGCATTTGCGGCTGAGATCGTTGCGAGCAAGATCAACAAGCATCACATGCTCCGCGTTTTCCTTTTTGTCTTTTAATAATTTTTCTGCAGATTCCTCGTCAACGGCATCATTTCCGGTTCTTCTGAAAGTGCCGGCGATAGGATGGACTATCGCAATATTATTTTTTACTTTCAATTGCGCTTCAGGGCTGCTACCAAAGATCCGGTAATCTCCATAATCAAAATAAAAAAGATAAGGGCTCGGGTTAATATTTCTTAGCGAACGATATACATTAAATTCGTCGCCCGAAAATTGTTGCTGAAATTTTCTGCTCAGCACTACCTGAAAAACATCTCCACGCTCACAGGCTGCAATTCCTTTTTTTACCATGGCTATATATTCTGCATCTGATAATGGTGAAGTTTCATTACCCAGCGCAGCAAAAGGAAACGTGGGAACGTCCTTACTTTTAATGATGCTTTCAATCAGAGCTGCTTCGCCTTCAAGTCCTTTGATATGATTTTCGCAAAGAAAAAGTTCATTTTTAAAATGATTGATTGCAATCACATATTGGTATAAACGATAACGGACCAGGGGGATTTGTGTTGACTGAGTTGAAGTGGTTGATGTAAAATTGATTTCTTCAAAAAACTGAACAGCATCAAAAGTAGTATAGCCAAATAAGCCCTGCGCCATGCTTACAGGCATTTCAGCATATTCTGTAATATGGAAATGCTGCATGAAATTCCATATTTCATCGGTAACACTGGTACCTTTTTGAATATTAATTCTTTTTGGATCTTCATTCGGAAATTTATATTCTATTTCGGTAAGATTTTTTATTTCAATTCCTGCAATAGCGTTAATGCCAATGAAAGAATAGCTGTTTTCTCCCGCATGAAAATCGGCGCTTTCCATTAAAATCGTATCACGAAAACGATCGCGGAGGCGAAGATAGATTCCGACAGGAGTGTAAACATCTGCTAAAAACTTTTGGGATGTAGTGGATAGTTCAATTTTTTTCATGTATATATCTTATTGTTTATGCTGTAAAAAATTCCCATAATAATTTTATAAAAATCAATTTTTTTGTTTTGTTTTAAAAAATAAAAAACCCCGGCTTTTATGCCGGGGCTCCCTAATTATTTTAATTCACAAATAATAGCAATTCGGCACAATCATCTGATTGTGTGCCACCAGCTATTGTATGTGTTGCTCATTTTCATTTGTGAATGCAAATATGAATTGAAATATTTTAACCAACAAATTTTTTTTGAGTGACTGTAATTCGCACAAAAAAAACCGGCAAGTTACTTACATCGCACCGCTCAACCACATACCCTTGCTATCTTCCGATCCTGGGGGAGTTCTGTAGGAGCTGGCCGTATAAGACTTGCCGGCTGCAAATATAAGGTCTATTGTTTAATAGAAAAATGATACTTCTAAAATTTATTGATAGCAAAATTTTAAATAATCAATACATTTCCATTTCCCATTTAATACTTTAAAGCACGGTAGCTTGAATAAAGTTGATTCAGTCTTAAATATACCTGATTGGTAGTATAGTTTACCTGCAAAGCATAATTGGCCGAACCTCCTCCAATAAAATAATTGCCATTCGCTTTTTTTACAGAGCCTGCGTATTCAATAAAAAGGTCAGGAATATTATATGCACTAAAACTAGTTATTTGTTTTGCATTTTGATCCAATTGAAATTCCAGGATGCGACTGTAGGGGCGTAACGTAATTTGCCCATTATCTACAAAAATAAGCGTCTGGTCATTATCAATAAGCCTTACATAATGTTGGCGCAAAAATAATTCATTGGAGGTGAGTGGAAAATCACTGTAAGGTCCACCCAGCCTCCACATTATGTCTCCCGTTACACGATTTATTTTTATGATCTCATTCAAATTCCTGAAAGAGACAATGATATTATTATCGCTGGAATCTATACAAAGTGAATTCATGTGCATGTAATCCAGCCTATCCACTGAATCGGAGAAATTATTGTTTTCTACACTGGAGCTATAAAGTTCTGGATAATTCGTACCGTCCCATTGAAACACCACCTGGCCATTATTCACTTCCTGTATCAAACAGGCTGTAACTTTTACATTTTTTGCCGGATGCAAACTAGCAGGAATATTTGTTGGGCTTTCTTCCTGTGCGCTGATAGCCATATAATGATTATCGCCCAGCAAAATAAAATCATGAACGTTGAGCTTGTCATTATTTGGATTATCCACGTTTCCTGGCGATAAAAATTTTGCCCTGCTCAATTCCGTCAGGTTCGAATCGCAAATAACATCATAGCCTTCTTCAGTAGCGGGCCTCCAGTGGTATCAGATCCATCTACGAGTAAATAAGAGTACCGGGTTTGCCCGTTGATGACCCATTTTTGAAAATCATCTGCTCTTGAATCCAAAGTTTTTTCTCTTATCACATATCCTTTTTGATCAAGGATAAGCAAGTTACCGATAGTACTGGAATTGGTATTGAGAGATAAAAAAATTTGTCCCGTATCCTGGCCCCCAGGTCCTGATAATGTATAGAGATTACTGTCAACCCAGGAAGGAGTAGTATCATTGACGTTAGAAATTTGGGGAGTAGCCTCTCTTTTTTGACACCCCCATGTAATAAAACCAATGATTATGCAAGCATAAAAGGCATGAGTTAGTTTTCTTATTTTCATAAGAGTTAAAAGATTTTTATTTTTTTTAAAGGGTTAATTTTTAATAACAAAACTTTAATTAAGACGATAAAAAATTTACATTTCTTTTATTTTTTTCTCAAAAATTATCATACTTATGTAATATTTTATTTTCATTTATTTATTTGTGCATGAAATAAAAGCGGATTGATTTTTACAGATCAGTAGAATTAGTGTAAACCTTTAAGGCGCAATGGAAAATGAAATCTTCATTTTACGGGGAAAATTAAATTTAGAATTTTATAGTAAACGCGAATTGGATTTTTCTATGGTCAAACTTTCATCATTTTTTTAATAAAAAATAATGTAAAAAAGCTTACTTCAATTTTTGTTTCAGCAAATAAATTTCTTTCCAAAACTATAAGGGAACACAAATGATTTCAAACAGAAGATTTAAAAAATATGGGATAATAAACCCAATAGAATTCTTGTAATCTTTTTTCAGAAAAGAAAAGTAAATCCTGGAATCAACAAAAATTAAGGTTTTCTTTTATCATTTTGCCACCATTTGTAGCCTACCACCCCGATAGCGATATAAGGAACTACCATTAAATAAATAATTCCGGAATTAAAGCCTTCTGCGGGTTTGGTACCCATTTGCATTACTGTTTTTGCACAGATGGAACATTGTGCAATAGCACCTGTATTGAAAACTAAAATACAAACCAGGAATAATAATATGAAGCTGGATATTTTCATCGTTGCAGGTAGCAAAGATACAAAGGAAACAATTCTGTTTTTTAAGATTTATAGATTTTTAAAAAATTTTTAAACGAACTTTACCGCCATCAAATCATTTTTAATTTATTATTAGTTATGGATCATCATGCCTCTCACAGTTTGCAAAATTTCAAAAACTATGTAGGGATAAAATTTCAGTTGTATAACAGCCTCTTTACTTCCTTACCTTTTTACAGGATTGAAAAAACAGGAATGCTTTTATCTCTTTTTTTAAATATTTGCGAAGAAGGATACAGGAAAAAGTTAAGCCCGGGTGAGATCATTGAAGAATTTTTTTTGAAAGACACCTCTTACAAAACACAATCAGAAAAACTGGATTTGCTTTTCCGCTTCATACAATTTGTAGAAAGGCAGGTGGTATTATTTGACGCACTTGAAGATGCCGCTTTTAAATATGTGCAGGATACAGGCGGTGCAGGTACATTGAAGCAGCTGGAAGTAGAAGTAGCGCAAAGTAAAAATGGAAAAGCATTACAAAAAAAATTGGAGGATTTTTCTGTTGAAATTGTACTAACAGCGCATCCTACACAATTTTATCCCGGCTCAGTGTTAGGGATCATCAATGATCTTTCCAAATCTCTTTCGGAGAATAATACAGCGCGTATTAATATGTATTTGCAGCAATTAGGCAAAACACCTTTTTTCAAAAAAGAAAAACCAACGCCTTATGACGAAGCGCTAAGTCTGATTTGGTATCTTGAAAACGTATTTTTTCAGGCCGCCGGAAGAATTTTTTCTTTTCTAAAAAATCAATTTCCTGAGGTAGATTATCGGGATAATCCTGTTATTAAAATGGGTTTTTGGCCCGGCGGCGACAGGGATGGAAACCCATTTGTAAATACTGATATTACTTTGAAAGTAGCAGATGCCCTGCGTGGAGGAATTATAAAATGCTATTACCAGGAAATCAGGAAACTGAGGCGCAGGCTTACTTTTAAAGGAGTAGAGACTCTTTTGATGGATTTAGAAAAACAACTTTATAACAATATTTTTATTCCAGGCAACCGTACAGATATCCACACAAAAGATATTCTGAAAATACTCAACGATATAAGAGAGATTTTAATTTATCAGCACAATGGTTTGTTTTGTTACCTGATAGATGATTTTATAAATAAAGTGCAGATTTTCGGATTGCACTTCGCTTCGCTTGATATCAGGCAGGACAGTTCGATTCATAAAAAAGTATTTGCCGCACTCGCAACTTCGGGATCTTATTTTCCATCTGATTATCTAAAATGGAGTGATGATAAAAAGATCGAATTTCTTACGAAAAATAATAAAGAAATACCGGAACATGATTATGGCGATCCGATCATCAATGATACTTTTAAAAGTATAAAAGCGATTAAATTAATCCAGCAATATAATGGCGAGCCGGGATGTAACCGTTATATTATCAGCCATGCCGGAAGCGCATTGAATGTTTTGGAGGTATATGCTTTATTTATTTTTTGCGGTTGGAAAAAAGAAAAAATGAATGTAGATATTGTCCCCCTGATCGAAACGGTGGATGATTTACAAAATTCTGCAGCCGTGATCAGCAGCTTATTTCAAAATAAAGAATACCGCGAACACCTGAACCACAGAAATAATAAACAAACTATTATGCTTGGTTTTTCTGACGGCACTAAAGATGGTGGTTATCTTATGGGCAACTGGAGTATTTATAAAGCGAAAGAACAACTCACCACCGTAGCAAAAGAATATGACATTGATGTGATTTTCTTTGACGGGCGGGGAGGTCCACCGGCAAGAGGTGGAGGAAAGACTCATAAATTTTATGCATCCATGGGTAAAAATATTTCTAACAAGGAAATACAATTAACCATACAGGGGCAAACAGTAAGTTCCAATTTTGGTACTGTTGATTCGGCGCAGTATAACATGGAACAATTATTACACGCCGGTATTTCCAATGATATTTTTTCAAATCGCCATATTACACTTGAACAGGAGGAAGAAAAATTATTGCAGGAGCTGGCTGATGAAAGTTTCATTTCGTATAGGGAATTAAAAAATCATCCCGATTTCATGGATTACTTAACGCAGATAAGTCCATTGAAATTTTATAGTGAAACCAATATTGGAAGCCGTCCTACCAAACGTAAAAAAGGAAAGATGAACATGGAAGACCTGCGTGCTATTCCATTTGTAGGTTCATGGAGCCAGATAAAACAAAATGTAACCGGGTATTACGGAGTTGGGACCGCACTGCAGAAAATGGAAGAGATGGGGAAATTTGGACAATTAAAAAAATTGTATCAAAGTTCTTTGTTTTTTAAAACGCTGATTGATAACTGCGAAATGGCGATGAAAAAATGTTTTTTCCCGCTTACCGAGTATTTGTCAAAAGATAACCAGTTTAGTGAAATCTGGAACATGATCTATGAAGAATATGAGATAACCAAAAAATATCTTTTCAAACTTACAGGAAATAATGAGCTGATGGCAGAATATCCGGTGGAACAACTTTCAGTAAGTATGCGCGAAAAAATGATTTTGCCCCTGGTAACTATACAACAATATGCAATGACAAATATCCGCGAAATGGAACAGGAACAAATAAAGAGTCCATTAAAACAAACTTTTGAAAAATTAGCGATGCGCTGTTCTTTTGGGATCATTAATGCCGGAAGGAATTCGGCGTAGATACTATTTCATATTTGAACAGTAAACCCTGCCTGTCCAACTCATTTCCTGTCCGAACTGCAACAGGGAGCGGCCAGGAAACAAATAATTCAGATTCTTGTTTTGTGATGCACTTTCTGTTTCGTCTAAAGCGTAATTATTATATTCCTAACAGGAATTTCCTGTCTTAAACTTTTATTGACAAAACTAACTTTTTGAAAGATATCACACTCGCATTTAGAAATAAACATTCAAATAAAATTTCCAAAAGATTTTTGAACAGTAAACAAATAAATAATTCAGATTTCTTTTTAGGATGAAGATCTGAATTTTGGAAAATAGAAAATAGAAAATAATTTAACTCTTCTGCTCCCGGCAAATTTACTGCCGGATACACCATTTTCGCATCCATCTATAAAGTCAAAGCGACCAGATATAGAGTGCGGTTTTTCTTCGATAGAATGGTATAATAATTTGCACTAACAAAACTGGAAAATTCTTTAATCAAATAAATTTTTTTTATGAAAAAAGTCTTCTACCTGCTGATTTTATTATCAGGATTTGCAACATCATCCTTTTCTCAAAATGTAGGCATCAATGAAGATGGCAGTGCTCCCAATCCCAATGCCATGCTGGATATAAAAGCATCTGATAAAGGATTGCTGATTCCCAGGACAAGTACTACCACCCGCATGACCATACCCAACACAAAAGGATTATTGGTGTATGATACTACCACCAATTCATTTTGGTATAACAATGGAAGCGTTTGGAACAATTTAGCTGGCAGCGGAAACGGTTCCGGATGGTCATTGACAGGTAACACTGGAACAGATACTTCTGTAAATTTTATCGGCACTACTGATAAAAACTCCTTGCTAATTAAAGTGAATAATCAGATTTCCGGATTTATTGATGCTAACCCAAATATCGGCAATACCGGATGGGGCTTTAATACATTTTTATCAAACACGACCGGAAAATCAAATACAGCTATTGGAACCACCGCATTGGTATCAAATACCACGGGAAGTTTTAATACCGCAACCGGTTACCAGGCATTATTTAATAATACGACAGGGAAATTGAACACTGGAATTGGCTTTCAGGCTTTATCGTCAAACACAACAGGCGATGGAAATACTGCAGCAGGATATTCATCATTAGTTAGCAATACAACCGGAAATAATAATACAGCAGATGGCACATATAGTTTATACTCAAATGTTGACGGAGTGTTAAACACAGCGGTAGGAAATTCAGCGTTGTATTCCAATACTTCCGGATACCAAAACAGCGCCTTAGGCAACAATGCACTTTATGCAAATACAACAGGTGGTTACAATGTTGCTGTTGGTTTAAGCGCTTTACAAAATAATACAACCGGATTTTCAAACACTGCAACGGGGCAACATTCAATGTTTTTGAATACTACCGGCGGCAACAATACCGCAACCGGTTTTGGTTCACTTGCTTCAAACACAACAGGGAGTTATAATATCGCGAATGGCAATCAGGCAGGAATTGATAATACTACCGGAAGCAATAACATTTTTATTGGAGCCAGTGCTGGCACGGGATTCAAGACCGGCCTCGGTAATATTTGTATTGGCGGATTAGCTACTGTGAGCGATGGAAACTCAAATTCAATTGTTATTGGTAATTCGGTTTCAACACCCAACAGTAATGCAATAGTACTGGGAGATATCACACAAAATGTAGGCATTGGTACTTCCACACCCAATACAACCTCACAATTAACGGTAAACGGTGGCAGCAAGGCTTATTCAATTTATGCAGAAAATAATAACACCAGCGGAGGGATATGTGTGAATGCAATTTCATCGGGAGTTACTTCTACAGGAATAAACATAGGAGTTTCAGGTTATGCTTCAGGTTCTACAAACTCAGTAATTACTCCGGGGAATATATTTGACCATGCAACTAATTATGGAATATATGGAAGTACTGACATAACTGAAGGCGGATATGCAGGCGGTTTTAATGGAGACATTGTAGTATATGGCACTGTATATTCTACATCAGATGCAAAACTGAAAAAAAATATAAAGCAACTTGATAATGCGCTTACCCGTTTGCAACAATTGCCGGTAAAAGAATATGACTTCAATCAGGACGTTGCAAGGCAAACAACAATGAATCTTCCTCAACCCCATCAGTTTGGTTTTATAGCGCAGGATGTGCAAAAAATATTTCCCAATCTTGTTACCGGAGTTGTGGCGCCAAAGATAGATTATTCAGCAGGCGCCAATCAGCCGAAGAATGAGGGTACTACCAGTTTCCTTGCGGTGAATTACATCAGCTTTATTCCATTGCTTACCAAAGCAGTTCAGGAACTAAACGCCACCAATGAATCGCTGCAAAAACAAATTGCTGATTTAACGGCAAGAATTGAAGCATTGGAGCGTAAATAAATCATCAAAAATCTTTTAATTCTTTTTATGGAAATAAAAATCACCTATATTTCTCTGTTTGCTGTATTCACAATCTTCTGTTTTGAAAGTTTCAGCCAGGGAATATATAACAATGCGAATATTATTGTAAGCGGTACACCCACTATTACAATTCAGGGTGTGGCTTTCACAATACCGGCACTTTTGTTCCTGATGCAGGCACTGTAATTATCAGTGGCACGTCAACAACAAATGCCTCCTCCATAGGAGGCACCGTCAATACTTCATTCAATAATCTGACGATCGGTAAGACATCTAATGGCGCGCAACTTTCGGGAAATATTTCTGTGAATGGAAATCTTACTATGCAGGCTGGCAATCTTTATCTCAACTTGTTTAATATTGATTTGGGAAGTGGCTCCGGAACTATAGTAAGTGAAACAAATGATTCCAGGATTACGGGAATCACTGGAGGAAACATTATCAAAACCGCGACCCTCAATGCGCCGACCTCAGTGAATCCTGGCAATATCGGTATTGCAATAAGCAGCTCTCAAAACCTAGGCAGCACTGTAATAAAAAGAGGGCATGTACAGCAAACGAATAATGGCGGATTTAGTATTTACCGGTATTTTGATATTACACCCACAAACAATACCTCTTTTAATGCCACGCTGCAAATGTTTTATTTTGATAATGAAACGGCAGGGATCACAAAAAGCGATTTGCAATTTTACAATAGTGAAGATAACGGTAATACGTGGACGCAAACCGGCAAAGACAACAGTGATATCATTAATGATTGGGTAACAAAAAATAATATCAACCAATTATCACGATGGACTCTTTCAGCTAATTTAGTAGCATTACCGGTACAATTGATTTTATTTACAGCCACCGTTATCAACCAACAAACACAACTGATATGGGTAACCGCGCAGGAAATAAACAGCGATCATTTTGATATAGAGCGCTCGCCGGATGCAATTTCTTTTTCTAAACTTTTAAGCGTAAAAGCAAACGGGAATACTAATTTGCAAAGTACTTATATGGCCACAGACCCTGATCCCTTCCCAAGTACTTATTATCGTTTGAAAGAAGTGGACTTAGATGGTAAATACATTTATTCATCAATAGTACATGTAGCGCTTGACAATAGTAACTCATACCTGGCTTATCCTAATCCCGCATCAGCAATATTTAATCTGGAAATAAATGCAACAGAAGCAAAGCAGTGTGAGATAGGCTTGTATGATGAAAGTGGAAAATTGTTGCAGAAAAAGGTTGTACAGTTAAATATGGGTGATAATCAGATTCATTGGGACATCAGCCGGTTGGCAAAAGGAACCTATTTTCTGAAATCGGAAAATGGTTTCATACCAGTTATAAAAATTGTAAAGCAATAATTGAAAGCTAATATTCTCCTGACAAGAATAAAAAATTTATTGAAATAAAGAAAATGATACGAATTAAAAATAAATTTTAATAGCAAAATAAATCTCATGAAAAAAATAATAATTCTTTTTTTGCTGGCTCTTGCCTTTCAAAGGTTGCCTGCGCAATTCAATGGCATTCTTCATTATGAAAACAATTATGTGGATGACTGGTTTGGGTCAAAAGGTAAAGTACTCACGGATATTTATGAATCGAATTCTATGATCAGGATTGAAGCAAAAGATACTTCTTTCACAAAAGGGGATGTAACCAAACAAAACACACTTCTAATTGATATTACCAAGGGAACGGAAACACATTTGATGCAAACGTTCCCAAGGGCAATTGTTTATAAAACGAGCGATAAGGAAAAACAGGTACAGATGATGAATGACCAGGCCCACACAATATATAATTTTGAAAATGCCGGCCAGGAAAAAATTGGTACGTTTAACTGCACTCACTTTGTTATATCAAAAAGCTATGCAAAACTATAAACGCTTAAGCCGGCCCGCTTTGATATTTGGATAACAAAAGACCTGGGCAGCAGCAATATCTGGTATGTAGGCCGGTACCTTTATTTGTACGGCGGAATGGATTTATACAAAAAATTAGCCGATGCTGGTGCGGATGGTGTGGTAGTGAAATGGCAGGAAACGGAAGCTACGTCAACAACCTGCATGCTGATGAGTTATCAAAAGGAAAACCTTCGTCCTGCGACATTTACACCTCCTTCAAATTATACCATTGTTAATGCACCCAATTTTCCCTTAAACCATTAAATTAAAATCAGGGTTGTAAATCTTTGAAGGTTGGCAACCCTATTAATAACTATAAATATTTTTTATGAAAAAATTCATTTTATTAATCGCTACAATAGCATTGCTGAACAAAGCAATGGCACAATCCACAAGTGATATACTGAAGCAACAGGCAGGACAAGGAGTAAAAGAAGGAGCCACTATTGCTACTGAAAACACTGCCAATAAAGTAACTGATAAGGTATTGAATTCAATATTCGCAAAGAAAAACAAGAAAGCTAAAAAAGACATTTCAACGCTGGCGTCACCCCCAGCCACCAATAATACCAACAGTAATGCAGCCACAGGTAATGCAACAGCCAGTAACCTGCCGGTAAACATTTCCTCAGATACTTCCATACAAACCTATAGTAAATATGATTTCGTCCCGGGCGACAAAGTTTTGATTTATGAAGATTTTTCACAGGATGCCATTGGCGATTTCCCGGAAAACTGGAATACCAATTCTTCCGGTGAAACGGTTACAGTTTCCGGTCATTCAGGGCATTGGTTAATGCTTAATAAAAAAGGCATATTTAAGCCTGAAGATATCAACAATCTTCCTGACAATTTCACGCTTGAATTTGATCTTATTTATGCCGGAGACAATCCTTCTCTTCAATTGTTTTTAGTAAGCGGCGGGGATGATAAGGGTAAACTAACTTTTGATATTGGCAAACGTTCCGGTGTGGATATAGGAATTCAACCCATTCTCCGCGATAAAGGGGGTATAGTTGATATATATTCTTATAACGAAGGGGAGAAAACAATAGACAATCAAATTCAGTTTCAAAATAATGGAGAAACAAAAATAAAAGTATCTGTATGGAGGCAAAAGCAACGGATGAGAGTTTGTATTAACCAGGAAAAAGTATTTGATTTACCTCGTGCATTTACTTCCGGTAAAGATTATAACACTGTCATGTTTGATTTATGGAGTGATTCTGAAAATCCGAACAAGTATCTTATTGGCAACATTAAACTGGCCGTGGGTGAACCTGATACCCGGAATAAATTAATCAGCGAAGGAAAATTCTCAACAACAGGTATTCTATTTGATGTAAATTCTGCAACTATCAAACCGGAATCTTATGGCTCCTTAAAAGATATTGCCGGTGTGTTGCAGGACAATGCCAATGTACATGTAAAAATTATTGGCCATACAGATAGTGACGGTGATGCTGCAATGAACCTGGCTTTGTCCAAAAAACGCGCAGACGCTGTAAAATCACTCCTGGCATCAGAATTTAAAATTGATGCCTCCCGAATGGAGACAGATGGCAAAGGCGCTTCTGATCCTGTGGCTGACAATAAATCCTCTGTAGGTAAAGCACAAAATCGAAGGGTGGAGCTTATAAAATTGTAAAACTAATTGTAATTTAAAAGAGCAAAAATCCTGAAGAAAAATAGTTGATTGAAATATTCCTAATTTTTAAAACAATTCATTGAATTGAAAATTACCTTATTCAATATTCTTTAAAATCTTCTTGATATTTAAATTCAATTTCCGGGAAAAAAGGCTGCGGCATAATTTTACTTTGACTGTTAAGTACTACATTTAGTATGACGAACTTTCATTTATATGAAACCTGATCTTAAACGATATTTTTTTGTGTTCATCATCCTCGGTTGGTTAATCCCAATCATTGGAAATACCCAGTCAATTAAGCCTTCTGTGCCATTTCCACCAGCCTATTACCAGCTCCATACAGATACAGCCCGCATGCGATTTTTAATGAACGCAATCAGAGATTCACTCAATAGCGGTCAACTTAATTTGGTTTATGACCTGGCGAAAGAAGGTATAATACTCGCAGAAAAGAACAATGTGGATACAATGAAAGGGATCTTTTATTTTGATGCGGCTAAGGTTTTTTCTTATGAATTCCCTAAACCAGACAGCGCCATATTTTATTACAAAAAGGTGTTCCCTTATTTCCCGGACAAAATGAATTTCTATAATCTTATTTCGGTAAGGGAAATAATGCAACGGTACGTTCAGTCAGGAAAAAAAGATTCTGTATTCGCATACCTTGATTCGTTGCGTGAAAGGATAGATACAATGCTCATCACCAATCCACGCCGCTTCGGCATTTCATCGGTGATGGCGGGTGTGTACCAATATTATGGAATGTTCAGAACAGCTATTGCATTGTACCAAAATTCTATTGAAGGACTCCGTAAGGCAGATCGCCCACTTGAAGTTGGTCTTCCCCTGGCCAATCTTGCGGAACTCTACGATGAGGCTGACGATGATATTAACGCAATTAAATATGCACGAGAAGCGCTAGGATATCTTTCAGGCAACAACATGCCTTTTATGGGAACGGCAGCAAACCTATCAGGGTACTACACTAATCTGAATCGCATTGATTCTGCACTTTATTTCAACAAGCTTTCTGATTCGGTAGGAAGACTCATTCACAACGATGCACAGGTTTATATTCGGGATCCTATGAATTACGTAGATATTTTATGTAACGAAAAAAAATACAATGAAGCAAAAAAGGTGCTTATCCTTGTGAAACCATGGTTGGATAAAATTGCTGATCAGTCGCAACTTGTAAGCTATTTAATTTCTTTCGCCACCATCGACACCGGGCTGCATAAATGGTCGTCGGCTGCCGATACACTCCTTCATGCACTTTCCGTTGCCAAAGAAAGTGGCCGGGAAATCTCCATCGTCCTGGTATTACAGCAACTTGCTGAAGTACATGCAAAATTGAATAATTTCCGGGAAGCTTACCACTACCAACAGGAATATATACAACACAAAGATTCGCTCACCAATGACGAAACAAAAGAAAGGTTGGCAGATTTTGAAGCAATGGATAAAACGCGAAAGAAGGAGGAATCCATCACACTTTTGCAAAAGAATAATGATATTAAAGATCTTCAGTTGAAGAACAGCAAGCAAACGAATGTACTTTACCTTGTAGGATTTATGTTTTTACTTGCTGCAACGAGTATCTTTTTTTACCAGAGGAACAGGCGGCAGAAAATGCAGGCTCAAAAAACAAAAGCAGAATTACAAATGCAGGTACTCAGATCACAGATGAACCCTCATTTTATTTTCAATAGTTTAAACGGTATTGAGTATTTTATTTTGCAAAATGATAAAAGGCATGCAAGTGTTTATCTTAATAAATTTGCAAGCCTTATAAGAATTATCCTAATAAACAGCAGGCAGGATGTGGTTCCTTTTGCAGATGATTTGCAATCAATAAAGCTTTATATAGATCTTGAACTTTTAAGATTCAATCATAACTTTTGTTATGTTACTGATATTGATTCAGTATTAATGGAAAATGATTATCGCGTACCTCCTTTGCTGATACAGCCATTTGTTGAAAATGCAATAATACATGGATTTGCATATAGCGATAAGAAAGACCTGCAATTAAAAATATCAGCGATACACGGAAGTGAATATATCAGTTACACCATTGAAGACAATGGAGTAGGCCGCAGGGAGTCCGCTGTGTATAATACATTGAATAAACCGAATCATACCAGTTTGGGATTACAAATAACGCAACAAAGGATCAGTATTTTTAATGAACAGCATCATGCCGAAAGTAGCGTGAATATTGAAGATCTGTATGATGGTGAGCAAAAACCGATGGGTACAAGAGTAACTGTAAAAATAAAAACAATATAAAATGACTACTAAAAATATAAGAGCTATACTCATAGATGATGAGATGACGAGTTTGAAAAATCTAAAACAAAAATTAGATGAATTTTGTAAGCAGGTTACTGTAGTTGCTGCTCTTGATAAACCAGAGGAGGCTATTCCTGTTATCAGAAATTCAAAGCCGGATGTATTGTTTTTGGATATAGAAATGCCGAAGATGAGCGGTTTCAGGATGCTTGAAGAATTAGGCGATTATGATGCAGAAATTATTTTCACAACCGCTTATAATCATTATGCAATTGATGCAATGCGTATCAGCGCTTTTGATTATCTCGTAAAGCCGGTAGCCATAGAGGAACTGGAGCATGCGGTGAACAAGCTTGTGGAAAAAAAGTCAATGCAAACAAATGAACGCCTGAAGATTTTGAAGGAGTCAATAAAAAATAATCAAAGCCAGGAAAACAAAATAGCGGTGCCACTCACTGATGGACTTGAATTTATTGTAATAAAAAATATTGTGCGGATTGAATCCAGTTCGAGCTATTCGCGCATTTTTCTTTTGAATGGACAATCCATCCTGGTAACTAAATTGTTTAAAGATTTCGAAGACCTGTTAACCCCTTATCGTTTTTTTCGTGTGCATAACAGCCATCTTATTAATCTTAATTATATTAAAAAATATCTTCGTGGAGTTGGAGGGCAAGTGCTTCTTGAAAGCGGCGACATGATTGACGTATCCTGAAGAAAAAAGAGGAATTGATAAGCCTGATAAATCAATATAATTTTTAAAATTCCATTTGGCTAATTATATTTATTTGTTTATTGCTATACTACTATCAGGTACAAAATCCAATGAAACCGAATTCATGCAAAATCTTTTGTGTGTTGGCGGAGGCCCATCGTCAAAAATATGCCCAAGATGCGAGCCACATCTTGCACAAATAACTTCCGTGCGATTCATGCCGTAAGAATCGTCTTCACGATAGATGACTGCATTTGGCCTGGCTGCTTCAAAAAAACTTGGCCAGCCGCAGGTGCTTGCAAACTTCGCATCTGACCTGAAAAGCTTGTTTCCACAAACAGCGCAATAATAAGTTCCCCTGGGATTTTTATTCCAATACTTACCTGTAAAAGCCGCCTGGGTAGCTTGCTCTCTCGCAACTGCATACAATTCCGGCGGTAAGATTTTTTTCCATACTGCGTTTTTTACATCCAGGCGACTGGTATCCGTTCTTGAATAATAAGGATTATTCTCATGCCCCTTTTTCTGTTGTATGCTGCTGGCAGCCTGCGTAGGCAGAAGCCAATAGGAAAATGCCTGATAAAATTAATAATGATTTCATTTTTGATTTTAATTTCTTCACGCCTCCAGGATTGCATGATCTAAGGTTACTTAAGCTTGTCTTTAAAAACTTTCCTGAACTTTTCCAATTCAGGTTGTATTACATATTTGCAATAAGGCTGCTCCGGATTTTTATTGTAAAAATCCTGGTGATAATTTTCTGCTTTGTAAAAGACTGTAAATGGCACTACCTCCGTTACGATTTTATTCTTATACGCTTTTACTTTATTGAGTTTATCAATATAATAAACTGCCTTTTCTTTTTGCGTAGCATTATGAAAAAATATTGCTGAACGGTATTGAGTGCCCACATCATTTCCCTGCCTGTTTAGTTGAGTAGGGTCATGCATGGTAAAAAATGCCGCTAATAATTCATCATAAGAAATCTGAGCAGGATCATAAATTATATTAGAGGCTTCAGCATGACCAGTAGTACCGGTACAAACTTCTTCGTAAGTCGGATTTTTTACATGGCCTCCTGTATATCCGGATACCACACTTTCCACACCTCTTAACTGTTTGAATTGTTCCTCTGTGCACCAAAAGCACCCTGCAGCAAAAGTGGCGGTATCTCTCTTTTTTATTTTATCATATTTTGTTTTGGGATGAACGGATAATTTGTCAATATTTGTAACAGGTCTTATAGACGCAAACGCTGCAAAACCTGGCGTAAATAATAATATTATATAAAGGATTTTTTTCATTATTGTGTATTCAATTTATTGATAGGTAAACGAGTAAAATTAATTACGTAAAATTATTAATTAAGGATTAGAAGTCTTGTTAAACTTGAAGATTTAATATTCGATTGTATTTATTGATACGCTGAAAAATTCTGGTAGAAATCTGAATTTATAGAAAATAACAAACTCTCTTTTATTTGAAATATTTTTAAATTTGTTTTGCAGTAAACGAACAAATAACAGGGATTTTTATTTTATGGTAGCACTGCAGGATTTGAAAGAATATTAAAGATTCCAAAAGTGAATATCATTTCGTATAATCATCGGTTCCTTCTTTTTTTTCCGGAAATTTATTAGTTTCTTCCTGGCTGGCGTATTCTTCTTTAGGGTTTGGTAAAACCTTCAGTGTTGAATGTTGTAATGAAATAACTGATGAAGTGAAATAAAGGCCAACTCCATTACCCGAATAGGTATAGTCCATCAATGTAAGTTTTACTTCATCATTAATTGATAATTCGATATAATTACCAAAACGAATTACTCCATAGGAGTTCGTTGGACAGTAAACAAATAAATAATAGGATTCTTCATTTAATTCGGAAATAATTATTCATAAAACCTTTTATAGAATTTTTCTTGTCTTACCTCCAAAACATTTTGCAAGCGATGCCTCTTTAAAAAACTTTTGGAAGGTTGAAAAAAGTTTTCTGATGTTAAGACGATTAAAAAAACTTTCCAAAAGTCACGGAACCTGAAACCGAATTATTCCATATAGGAGTTCGTTGGGCAGTAAACAAATAAATAATAGGATTTTTTATTTAATTCGGGAATAATTATTCATAAAACCTGGTATCAAATTTTTCTTGTCTCACCTCCAAAATATTTTGCAAGCGATGCCTCTTTAAAAAACTTTTGGAAAGTTGAAAAAAGTTTTCTGATGTTAAGACGATTAAAAAAACTTTCCAAAAGTCACGGAACCTGAAACCGAATTATTCCATATAGGAGTTCGTTGGGCAGTAAACAAATAAATAATAGGATTCTTCATTTAATTCGGAAATAATTATTCATAAAACCTTTTATAGAATTTTTCTTGTCTCATCTCCAAAACATTTTGCAAGCGATGCCTCTTTAAAAAACTTTTGGAAAGTTGAAAAAAGTTTTATTAAACTTTCCAAAAGTCCGGGACTGTTGATACAGTAAACCAACTTTTATTAAAGATTTCTGTTTTTGTTTCATACCTGAAACTTATTACCTGGAACCCAATACCTTCTTAAAATAATTTTTTAAAAAACGCTTTCATATCATTCCATGAAGCCGTATCTGCCGCAGCATTGTATTTAATGGGCATATTAAACTTTTCACCGATTGCGGTTGCGTCAGGATTACTAAACGCATGTGTAGCGTTTGGATAAATTTTAAAAGTATAATCTGCGCCCACGGAATCCATTTGTTTTTTAAATTCAGCTACATGTGGATTTTCAAAAACATCAGCGCCACCGTGGCACACAAGGATTTTTGCTTTCAGCAAACCTTTTTGTGGAGCAACGCCTCCAAGACCACCATGAAAAGTTACGACGCCTTTTAAATCAGCGCCTAATTTTGCAGCATTTAAAACTATAAAGCCACCAAAGCAATACCCGATAGCGGCAATCTCAGAAGTATCTGTTTGTGGAAAAGTTTTTATTTTATCTATAGCAGCATCTATATGTGTTTTGGCTAAAGTTGGATTTTGATAATAAGGAGTCGCCAGTTCCTGGGCTTCTTTAGGATCATTTCCTATTTTGCCATCGCCATACATATCTGTTGCCATGGCTATGTAACCAAGTCCTGCCAATTGTTTGGCCCTGCTTTTAGTATAATCATTTAATCCCCACCATTCGGGAATTACTAAAATGCCGGGGCGTTTGCCACTTATGTTCGCATCATAATATGCAAACCCTAAATAATTTTTTCCTCCAACTGTGAAACTGACAGAATCTTCTTTAATGTTGGATGTTTTGTTTTCTGTTGAATCTTTCGTACTCATTGTTTCTGATTTTTTGTTTTGAGAATTATTGCATGAAACTACAAAAGCAGTAGTAATTATTAAGATTAAAGCGTTTAATTTAATATTCATAAATTGACTTTTAAATATTGTGGATTTATTTGCACGGTATAATTATTCTGATTTTTTTTAACTCAATAAAAGTACCAAAAGCCTCATTCTGTTGGAATCAAATTATCTACCTGGGCATAAACATCTGCAAGGGAAAGATCAAAATCTATAGCGCTGATATGAATAATTCCTGTCTTTTCTTTTGTTGTATTTAATTTCCATTCATCATTTTCAATATGTGTGTAAACCTCCGCTTCATACTCTGTACTACTTATTAAAACATAATTTTTAAGAGAAGGAATAGAGCGGTATAACTTGAATAATTTTGCACCTCTGTTATAATCTTCTACAGATGAAAATATTTCAAATAAAACCGTTGGATTCAGAAGGGTATCAAATTCATCATCTAAATATTCTTCTTTACCACAAACGACTATTACGTCGGGATAAGTGTATAAAGTGTTTTCGCTATTATGAACTCTGAGATCGCTTGGGTAAACATTACAGGATTTGCCTTTGAGAAAACCATAAAGTTCACCGAGTAAGGCCCCAACAATTGCATTATGTATTTTTGTAGCAGCCGCCATTGCAAATGTTTCTCCTTTATAATATTCACTTTTGTTTAGCGCTTTTCTTTCTTCTTCCAAATATTCTTTTTCAGAAATTAATGTTTTAGGAATTGCAGACATAAATGAGTTTTTATTTTCTATAAAATTAAACCATTTTAATTTATTAGGATTAGGTAGAATAGTCGCAATCGTGCTTTGCTTTTAATTGCGCCGGGTTTCAACCCGGTGTTTAAAGAAATCTTTATTCGGCTTTAGCCTAAAACTCTTATAAGAATTTGGCTAAAGCCTGTCAATTCTCATAAATATTGCCCACATGCTAAAGCAAGTGGCAATTCATTTGAAAATCATATCCTTCTAAATTTAATTCCATAAAAGATTTGCTCTTAATCTACCTAATCCTA
>DATCFT010000004.1:0-4237 GCA_036509335.1 Hanamia sp. | reverse complement strand
ACGCTTTCGCAATTGCTTTCAAACAATGAGGTGAAGCAAATTCCTACAGGTAAATTATACTGGTATGGCTTATGGGGTGGCGCTCATGGAGATTTTGTGCCACATGATGCTACTATTCATCAAATGGAAAGTTCCGGAGAGCTGCGCTATTTTACCAACCCAAAACTTAACCGCGATGTGGCCAATTATGATCAGCTTTGTCGCAAATGGCAAAAGAGCGCGGAGGCCGATCTTGGGATTTACACTGAAGTAAGAAAAGCAAGAGCAAAAATCTTTGAATTCAAATACAATGAAATAGTCAACAATATTTACCAGGCGAGCAAAATTTCATATAACCGCAATGTACTGGATTCGTTTATGAAAACCAATCCGCCATTATTGACCGAAGACAAAACATTGTTTAATGAATACCTTGAAATGATTCGTTCCAGGTTTATTTACTTGCAGGTAGAGGATGCAAAAACTTTATTGAAACAGGCCACTTTGCTAATTGGTGAATTAGAAAAGGGGTATCATTTACAAAATAAAAAATAAAAAAAATAATAAATATCAATATAATTTACAGTTTAAAAAAATGGAAGTACATCATCACCCACACGTAGAAAAGAAAAATTTCAAAGAATATTTTTTGGAATTCATCATGATATTCAATAAAAACATACAGATATGAAATTACTTTTTATTTTTTTGTTTATGGTATTTTTTCATTTTGCCATAGCTCAAAACATGCACAGCAACGATATTGCAACCATTAAATCTTACCGGGCAGCATCAAACGATGCCATTGCAAGACATGATGTGAATGGAATATCGAAATATTGGCTGGATGATTTTGTACAAATTATTGGTCGCGGTGTTTATCAAACGGGAAAAGACAGCATTGTGGCATCGTGGAAAACCTTATTTAAAAGCAATCCGCAAATTGGTTATGTACGCAATCCTGGCGAAATTGTAGTGAGTGATAATGATACGCTGGCGTGGGAACATGGAAAGTGGATTGGTATTCATTCTTACAGCAAAGGCGGTAACTATGCTGCCATGTGGATTAAAAGAAACGGTATCTGGATGCTGAAGGCAGAGTTATTTGTTTCATTGAAAGCAAATAAACAGCAGTAATCAAAAATTGTGGTTATGTTTATTCATAGCTGTTCTGTTACGGGTAACCATAAACTAAAAATATAAACCAAAAAAATGGAAGTACATCATCACCCCGATCTGCACCACAAACCCAAAAAATGGAAAGAATATTTTTTGGAATTCCTAATGATTTTTCTTGCTGTAACGCTTGGCTTTTTTGCAGAAAGTATTCGCGAGAAAATTAATGACCACACTAAAGAAAAAGAATATATGAGAAGCATGATTCAGGATTTGCAGGCCGATACAGTTACCGATGCCAAGGCAATCAAAGATTTCACTTCTATCTCTAAATCAATTGATACCTTGTTAATGTGTCTGAAGAAAGATGAACCAAACGCATCAATCATAAACAATATAATATCTCATCAATTTTGGGAATATAGCGGCTACAGCTATAACAATCGTACCATTCAGGAACTGAAGAATTCAGGTAATTTCCGTTTAATCCGTAACGATGCGGTGGCCGATAGTATTTTAGATTACTATAACTTCATAACCAGCATCCTGGTTAACCAGTATAATGATTTAAAAAATACCATGTATGCATTTAAGGATGTTGAGTTAAAAGTCTTACCATATAAAGAATTGAAGAAATCGAATACTAATTATGGAAGGGATTTTGATTCATCTGATTTTATAATAACTGATAAACCCACATTTATTTCCGGCAACAAAGAGTTGCTTTCTCAATACTATAACAGGCTTTTTATTCACGAGGAGTTGTGTCACACTTTTATCAGAAGTTTAAAACATTCATCGGCGTATGCAGCAAGTTTAATAAAATTCATTCAAAAAGAATATCACCTTGATAGCAAATAAAGTTTGATAAACCGGAAGAAAAAATCGAAAGAAAAATGTAGAGTAAATAGTCAATAAATAAGCGCCGAATATCAATTGTCAGCCACAAATTAAAATTATGGAAGTACATCATCACCCACATGTAGAAAAGAAAAATTTCAAAGAATATTTTTTGGAATTTATAATGATATTTCTGGCAGTAACCATGGGCTTTATTGCAGAGAGCATCAGGGAATCGATTACGGAAAATAAAGTGGCGAGCGAATATTCCCACTCCCTGGTACAGGATTTGAAGAGGGATACAGCAGATCTTAACATTGAAATGGGCGAGATGAATTTTGTTTCACCCAAAATCGACACTTTTATTAACCTTGTACAAACAAAAAAGATAAATGAACTGCCTGGTGGTATCTGGTATTATTATGGACGATTTGGTACCCGTTTGCTTCGCTTTCAAAGTAGAGATGCCACTCTGCAGCAGTTAAAGAGTTCGGGGGCACTTCGTTATTTTAAGAACCATGCAATCATTAATGCTCTTGCTCAATATGATCAGAAAATTTCTAATTTGACCAATTTTATCTACTTCGAGCAATCCGTTTTTGCAGAAAAATTAACTGAAACAAGAAACAAATTGTTTATAGCGTATTACTTTATTCCGGTTATGAATCTTGGAATGACAAAACAGGCAGTTGATTATTTTAAAATACAAAATTTCCCTTTACTCGACAGCAGCCGAACGCTTATGATTGAATACGCCAACTATTGTGAATTGAAACAAAATAATGATAGGTATGTTTTGGGTTTGGAAAAGGATTTATTCGCCAACGAAACTACACTGTTGAGAATGTTAGAAGAGCAATACAATATTAGGTAATGCAGGAAATAGAAAAAGAGGAGAGGGTATCAGTTAAAAACACTCATTGCGGGAATCACAAATTAAAATAGCTGCAATCACCAAATCAGAATACAAAATTATGGAAGTACATCATCACCCCCAGGTAGAAAAGAAAAATTTCAAAGAATATTTTTTGGAGTTCATCATGATATTTCTTGCTGTAACGCTTGGCTTTTTTGCAGAGAGCTATAGGGAATATTTAAACAATAATTCAAAAGAAAAAGAATACATGACTTCTCTAATTGAAGACTTTAAAAGCGATACTGCATTTTTAAATTTGAGTACTCATACACTAATCCCCTATCATTTAAAATGGATGGATTCAACAAGGGATTTATTGCAAACACCTGAACATACGGGAAAAGACAGGATGGTTTACCAGGCACTGATAATTGGCACAGCGTGGACGTATGATTTTCATTTCAACCAACGAACGTTATCTCAACTCCACAGTGGAGGCTTTTCTGTAATCAGGAAAAAAGGAGTAGTTGATGCAATAAGCCGGCTGGAAGGTAATTATAAACTTTTTTCACCGGTAATTGATGTCATGCAGTCTATGCAAAATGACATCGATATTTCTTCTTACGGATTTCTTGATGGAACTGCAGATTATAACGCAGGAAAAATTGCTTTTGAGAATCCTTTGTTTACCAGTCTTAAGTTATCAGATGTGCCTGTTACGGCACTGGTAAAATGGCAAAATAAAAATGCAATGATACTATATTCAGATAAGCTCGATAAATACAGTTTCTACCTGCGAACAGGTATAAGAGATGATTACGAAATTTTTTATAAAGAAATAACGGAAACAATAAAGATCATTCAAAAAGAATACAACCTTAAATAGTGTAAATATTATGGAAGTACATCATCATCCACACGTAGATCCCGGTAGCTATCGGGAGAAAAATTTCAAGGAATATTTTCTGGAATTTGTAATGATATTTCTTGCGTTAATAATGGGTTTAACAGACCTTAGAAAAGAACATGAATTTCGTAAAGACCTTATTACCTTGTTTTAAATTAGAAAAGCAGTCAAAAGAATAAGGTAATAAGGTTAGCAGATTAAATTAAATCTTTTCTAAGGTTTTAGATTGAAAAATAAATAAGGTTGTTAGTTAAATAAAAATATCATTTAAAAATGAGTGAAGAAACCCTCACAGGTTTACAAAATCTCTAAACCCTACAAACTTAAAAATGAAAAAAATTATTGCTGCTTCATTATTCCTGCTTGCATTTGGTAAATTAACCGCGCAAACTTCTATTGGCGACAGCCTGCTTCATATTATTGATACTGCCAAAGAAGAAAGCGCAAAAATTGACGCGGTTAATAATATGCCCTTCGGATTTTATGATCCCGACTCGATAATATATTATTCTCAAAAAATAATCACGATTGGGTTACAG
>DATCFT010000003.1:0-18521 GCA_036509335.1 Hanamia sp. | reverse complement strand
AGTATCAATAATTTTTTGCTTTGATTTTGCAATGACAATATTGTCAGCTACTATTTTTTGATTCTTAGTATCAATATTTTTTTGATCCAAAATGCTTTGACTTTTGTCTGCAATGCTGATAATTGCTTTTTCAACCCCATTATCATTTTTAAAAACCGCATAGTTGATTTCGCAGGGAAATAGTTGGCCGTCTTTTTTTATGCCGTTTAGTATAATGGATTTTTCTGCTACAGTCTGTTGTTTTAGTAATTTTTTAAAATTACTTTCCGTTATATCAAAAATGTCAATCTTGTTTTTAGTCAATAATAACTTTTTCGAATAACCAAAAAGTTTTGATGCAGCCTTATTAACCATTATGATATTTCCGCTACTTAAAGTAAAAACGATATTCGCAAGCGAAGAATTATCAAAACCAAGCTGTCCCAGATTGGCTCTATTTAATGAGGAACCGGATTTGGGCTTTCGGCTCCGCTTTTTATTATACAGGATTTGGGGCATGTTACGCATATATATGTAAAAACATTGCAAAGTACCCCAATTTTGCAATGTCATAATGCAAGTTACGTTTTTTTTGGTATAAGGCAAATATGTTTAAATTATAAGATCCCCGCTGCCCTGATGTTTCCGCCTCGGCGGACACGTGTAACTCAGGACATTTTATTATTTGTCTGCATCACGGTTTCTTATCTCAAGAAACATTTTTAAAAATATTTTTAATTCATTCCTCACGAATCTGTTAATAGAAAGTGGAATCTTGCCAAAGATTATTTGAGTTATTATTATTCATCTGCGGGATTTTATGAAACCCGAGTGGATGATCCGATAGCTATTGGATTTTGGTTTTTAAATGACATGTCTGGTGTTCAACTAACCGGGGCACAGGCCTATTTTAAACGAAAGTGGTTGGTTTGTAACGTAGTTCAGCAAATCGAACATTTTTGATTGTTTTTCGAAAAGTTGTTTAAAAATCCTTTGATTATATTCGGTGATAGCCACAGACTTTTATATACAAAATTTATATTTGAAAACTAATTATCAGTTATTGGGACTATTCCCACACAAAATAATTCTTCTCTTTAAAAGTTTATAATATATTTGAAAAGCGGTAACAGCGATTGTGCGAACAGTAATTCTGTTTTTTTTTAATTTAAAGTACCCTTCTGATATATGCCCCATCTTTTACTTGTTGACGATCATTTTATTATAAGAAGAGGATTAACACAATTAATACAAAATTTTCTTGCCCACACTGAGATTGATGAAGCCTATGACGGAGATTCCGCATTTGAAAAAATAAAGCAAAATGAATATGACCTTGTCTTAATGGATATCAATATGCCTAATACGGATTCCTTTGGTCTTTTAAGTAATATCCTTTCATTTAAACCCGCTACAAAAATTATTATGTTTAGCATGAACGCCGAAGATGTTTATGCAAAAAGATACCTGAAAATGGGTGCTATGGGATATTTGAGAAAAGATGCGTCCGAAAGTGAAATAAAAAAAGCTATTGGTATGGTGTTAGACAATAAAAGATATATCAGTTCCGAATTAAGCGAGAATTTGTTAAATGATTTACAGTCAAAAAATGCTTCGGTAAACCCATTTGATAAACTATCGCCCCGGGAGTTTGAAATAGTCCAGCACCTTACCCATGGTGATTCAGTTGCCGAAATCTCCCAAAAGTTAAAACTTCATACCTCTACAATCGGTACGCATAAGGCCAGGATCTTTGAAAAACTACAATGCCATAATATTATTGAACTTAATAAACTGGCTAATGCCCATAACGTTATTTTCCCTTCTTAGCCTACTATAGGCATGTAAAAAATTTTCTATAGGCAAATCCTATACTTACTACAAACCTGCATCCCGCTACTTACTATTTTTGCATCCTGTTCAATTATTAACAGGGTCACTAACTACCCATTTAATGATTGGAAATCCAATTCTAGCATTTGTTACTTATGAAAAAACAAGCGATAGTCCTTTTCTGTCGCTTGTTTTATTTATACCAATCCATGTTTTTACAATTCGGGGGTAATTAATTTACTACAAACAAATCCTTTTCTTACTACAACCTGCCATAGAACTACCTGCTATTTTTGCATCCTGTTTATCCGCTAATCCAATGAATGATTTAAAACTTCAATTTTGAAGTTGCTAACCGTTTATGAAAACATGAGGCTGTCTCAAAAGTAGGCAGTCTCTTTTTTTTATGATAGCATTTTCGCGTTAAGTGAATTTTTGTGAGATAAGGCTAGATGCAGCGATAAATAATTAAACGCTGATTATCTATAATGTATTTTTTGTGAGCGGCATCTTATAATATAAATTTGCCAGATAGAGGTCAATGTAATTCGAAATTATCTTCATAAACATCAAAATGAAAAACCATATTCAAACTTCTTCCAACCTATTAATAGTTTCAGAAATCCTTTATTGCCTTATTCAATTTAAGAAAATTATAAAAGATAATTTACTGCCTAAATTCTCAAAACCCCTCTCTCAAATCTTTAAGAAAGACAAAAAAATTTTTCGCCTGTCTCATAAAACATTGCTGCTGAAAACAAATAATCCGGTTCTTATCCAACTACGAATATCCAGTACATGCATGATATGGAACGCCTGAATCAATCTATTAAGAAAAATCATTGAAACGCACCTCTTCATCAATTTTTATTAGCTATGTTTTATTTTTTATCTTTGGATTCGTGCTGATAATTATCCTTTAAAGAAAAGCGTTTTCGTTTTCTATTCTATTCCTGCAAGATATAATTTTTGAAAAAACCGGTATATAAACGTATTCTTTCTGTCTAAAAAATATTTACTTTACGCTTTACTTTCAACTGAATTTTAAACCATGGCTACCAACAAAAAACATCCAGGCTGAAAAGTAGGACGTTTAAGTAAAATGCAGGGCTTTAAACCAGAAGATCCTGTTTTTGAGCCAGGTGTACCAGAGGAATATCTATATGTTTGAACAAAAAGAAACTATTGATTAAGGCCTAATGAAACAGATAACAAAAGTGTAGTACTTGCCAGCGAAGGAGAATAGAAATTTTAATAAACAGAAGGTGATTATATAAGTGAAACTGCAAATAATCATGAGCAATCTGGCGATCTATTTTATAAGCCGGTTTTCAACCATTGGCAAATGGTAAAATACAACGAAAGTAATCAAAAATTGACGGCAACGAGTGCGGTACGTGGATAGAGAATAAAGATGCATTATTGAAGAAATAGAAGGGATACGAATAAAAAAAATGCTTAACAATAATTAGTTATGAACAAAAAAAATAACAAAGAAAATAAGAACAAAGTTCAAAAAGAACAGCTTAAAATTTTAATTGTTGATGATAATTCTTTTTTAAGGGATTCTTTAAAGTACTTTCTGGAAAGCTTAAGAAGTTTTATTTTTGATATAGAGCAAGCTGCTTCCGGCGAAGATTGGATATTCCGGTGAAAGAAAATAATTTTGACTTAATATTGATGGATTATAGTATGCCTCCCGGTATATCAGGCACTGAAGCAATTAAACTTATAAAAAAAATAAAGCCTACGGTGAAAATCTTGGGTGTTAGCAGCCATACTGAGAACTGCGTGGCAGAGGATATGATAAATGCCGGTGCAAACGGTTATTTTGTTAAAGACTCTGATAGGCAAGTGATGGCAGAAGCAATAAAAGCAGTACTGTCTGGAGAAGTCTATTTCAACAAGGAAATTATGTAAAAGCTGGAGAAAGATAATTCTTAAGCTATAAGTTAAAAAGATTTATTCCGTTGCTCTTGTCTGCAAGCGTATTTGATTTTCGTAATCAAGGAAAAAATGGCAAGCCTTAAATAGTGGTAAATGCGCCAATTGCGATAAAAAAAAGTTGTAAGTATTCGATTATGCAATTTTTCTTTGTTTCAGACAGAGTAACAGGCAGTAACATTTATATCGCAGGTATAGAGGATGATATGGTTTTTCAAAATGGAATTTATTATTTTCTCATTACCAAATGAAAAGCCTCCCAATAAAGTATAGTGTGCGAGGCAGCCTTTGGTAAAGCTGATCTGGAAAGTAATCTATATGTATGCCTTGAAGCCAAAATATTGTATTAGTTCTGACCAATTAAACTCACACTTGATTTGTTAAGAAGATATTTCTTATTTCTCTGTAAATTGAGTGAAAAACTATTAATTGATTTACGAGCCAATACTAATTCAGAAAATCAATTTGATAAATTATCGTCCCTGGAGTTTGAAATTGTCCAGCATCTTGCTCATGGTGAGTCTGTAGCCGAAATATCTCAAAAGTTGAAACTGCATACATCAACAGTTGGTACACATAAGACGAGAATTTTTGATAAATTACAATGTCATAATATTATTGATCTTAATAATAAGCTGGCAAAAGTTCATAAATTTATTCTTACTTTTTAAGAATTGATTCCTCTTTTTTGTCAGACGTTTAACATCGCCAATGGGGCTTTGGTAATTAATGATAACGTAATTGTACGTTATCCTTGTAAGTAATTTTCTACAGACAATTCATTCATTTACTACAAATTGGAGTTCGTGTCCTCTTTACTTTTGTATCAGATTTACACAATATCCAACATCCAAAATCCAATTATGAAATCCCTTACGAATCTACCCGACCAGCAACTTATTCAGTTGTACCTGGACGGTAATGCTGAAGCACTTTCAACTCTCGTTTATCGCTACAAAGACAAGCTTTACACTTCAATTTATTTGTTGGTAAAAGATAAACACCTGGCAGAAGATTTTTTCCAGGATACTTTTTTCAAAATTATTGACACTCTTCAAGCAGGTAAGTACACAGATAAAGGTAAATTTTTACCGTGGGCAATGAGAATCGCACATAATCTTTGTATTGATCATTTTAGAAAAGTAAAACGTATACCTTTCATTAAAACAAGCGATGGCCTGGATATTTTTCAAGCAATTAATTTTTCGGAAGCCGGCGCTGACGATCGTATAATGCAAGGCCAAACTCACGACTTGGTAAGAAAAATGATAGAGTTACTTCCGAAAGATCAGCAGGAAGTAATTGTTATGAGACATTATGCTGAACTGAGTTTTAAAGAAATTGCTACATTAAAAAACTGCAGCATAAATACAGCTTTAGGACGTATGCGTTATGGCTTAATGAACCTAAGAAAAATGATCGCTGAAAAACAAATTGCATTATAAGGTGATTAGGAAAAAATCAAGCTATTTATACCCTTGAAAACAAAAGTGATAGTTAAATGCAGCCGGTTTTTTATTAGAAAATTTACTACCTCCATTTCATTGCTATACTACTCATAATAATAGATAAATGTAGAATTTTACACTGTTTAATTTTAAAATATCCGAACTGAAAAACACAATATAAAAAAAACCAATTTCCATGAAAAACAACCTATTCAAATATTCAGTATTAATATTTTCAATTTGTCTGTTTTCTACAAAAATATTTGCGCAGGAACCACCTCCTGGTCCGGGAGGTGATCCATTGGATTCTTCTGTTTATATGGATTCAACAACTGAAATTGTGCCGTTACAACAATTCCCAATTTATTTTAAAAGAAATAATGACGAAAGTGTTGGAATTTTTGGAGATGATTCACAGATAAGATTAAACTTTAATCAGCAACCTGCAATTCCACTCGTTGTTACAAGGTTACAGTCGTTTTCTTCCACTGGCAACCTATCTAAAGCAGATTACAGACGTTTAAAAAATATTAGAACTAATTAAAATCCCTTTGAATATAATTAAAGCTGCCGATCTAAAAGCATTAAACGCATTAAGAAAACCCTGGCCAATGTTTCTACTTGGAAAAAATGTTTTACGGAATACGGTTTGATTTACAAAAGGTAGCTAAATTATTGGTTATTAATATCTATTTAGTTCTGGCGAGGCCACAGAAGAATATTCTAAAATTTTTAATACCGGCAAATCCGGCAGTGGCGCCATTCAGGTAAAAGTCTCTTCCAGCTTTGGAAAAATAATATTGGGAGAGGCCACGCCGGAGGATATGAAAGAATCCTGGTCAAAATCTTTAAAGCCTTAATTGAACGAAGTATAGTAGCAAATACTCTTGCAATAAGAAATCAATTGAACAAAATCTTCTTCATCGGGATATGTAATTTAAAATCCTGTAAACAAGCCCGCTACCGACTATTAATTTGCAGGAAAAATATTTTTATGTTGCAATTAGAATTGCATCCTGCATTATATTTCACAAGTAATGATCCATCAAATCAAAAAAACACATTGGTATCTGTGATAATAATTCTTATATAAACTGCTGCAGTTGTTTACGAAATTCACCGGGCGGCTTTTCTGAAAAGAAAGCAGCATCATTTATTGAAATCATCTCTTTTGCGAGCCCCGGATAAATAAGCCTTTCAAAGCGCACAGGTTTTTCTTTACCCAGGTAACGCCCTGGCTCTTTATCAGCGATATGAAAGCCTCTTTTCTTAAACCCGATGTTGAATTTGCGGTAAACATAATCGTTAATAATTCCTAACTGTTTTGCCCTGCTGAAAATGGCCGAAACAGAGATTCCCCAATGCTCTTTGATCAATACCAATTCTTTTTGATAAAAATGAAACCCCTGCTGCTGCTGACATCCCCGCCAACAGCCTCTTCGTTCCATATTCCACCTTTAAAAATCATTGAAATGTGTAAGAAAGTCAAAGTTTTTGATTCCTGTCTCGTAAAAGCTTGCTGACGAATATTTATAATTTTCAGGTACAATAGCCAGGTTCCCAATGTGGCTGGCAGAGATTAAAATGTGTGTAATTTAGTTTCTGCCGGAAGAAGTTTTTTGTCACTCATTTAGTCCAAGCAAATAAAAGTTTTCTGATGCAAGTCTCAACTTGTGCCTTGTAAAAAAGTCATGAATTTAAACAACATGAAATTGTTAACCATGCTAAGCAGGAAGTTGTAAGAGGTGGCTTTCATACTAATTCAGTAGAAGGATTTTGGGGCTATTTAAAGCGTTCAATCTTTGGTATCTATCACCAAGTAAGCCAAAAACATTTGCAGCGTTATTGTGATGAAAATGGATTCCGTTATAATACCAGAAAGCTAACAGACCCGCAAAGGTTTACTCTTTCATTAAGTAAGATAGAAGGTAGGTTGGATTGGAAAACTTTGACTGGTAAAAAGTAATTTTTATTGTAAATTGCAGATCTACAAAATAGAAAAACCAGCTTGGCGAAACTGGCTCTATTAAAATATTTTTAGATTATCAATTACTGATTGTGAAATTACTTAAAAATAATTAGAATGGAAAATATTTTATCTACTGGCAAGAAAGAAAAACTTACTCCTAAACAAATATTTCAAATGCAGGAAGATTTAAAAAATGGGTTCCCTAATAGTATGCCTTTAATTGACCCAACTGGAGAATATATCCGCCAATTTCAAATTAAGATAAGTATAGAACTCTGGTGGAAAGCAATTAACCATTTTTTTAGTTAGTGATGGTGCGTAATTTACAAATCTAACCATTGGCGGTTTCTCGGTTAAAATTGTAACTACAACATAAGAATCAAATCTTTCCTCTTGCTTTTCCATAATATCCTCAAAAACATTCAGCCTAATAATAATTTCATTTCTTATTTCTTCTAATATAGCAATTAGCATAGGATTTATTTCTCGTTCTTTAAATCCATCTCGTATTTCAAAGTCAAAGAATATTCGCATAATTTTATTTATGAGAATGTAAAATACAAAATTTTGTACCTTGTACCAATGGCAAAGAAATATACCAAATCAATTAAGAAACTCCCAATTAAAGAAAAGCCTTTACATCTCAGGATATCACCAGGAAACTTGCAAACCTTAAGGAAGAATGAGACTATCCGATATACTAAGATAGGAGGTATTATTTTTTATAAATATGAAGATATTGAGGAGGTACTGAAAAATATCAGGAGGGCGTGATGAGATGCGCATCAAATCCAAGTTGTCCCTCAATTAGACCAAGCATAAAAAAGGTTCTTCCTTTTCTTTTACTTTATCAAGTATTACCTGGTTATGTGTCCACGGAGTGTGTGCAGCAGGGTGCTGCACAATTATAAAATTCGGTTATGCTTCTCCACAAACCCTCATATATTTCAAATTGCGAACAGAAACACGTTCATATCAGGAAACTCCATTCTAAGGCCAAACGTTAGCCAGTCAATAATTTTATCTCTCCAGCCTTTATTCTTTTGTACTTAAGTCTAGTATTGCCAACCTCCCAATAAATCGAAACAAGCTCAGTATTTATCTTCATAAAGGACCGTCCGTTTTTGCTGATACAACTAAAGAAAGGAAAATTAGTTTTCAAGCGAGGTTTCACTTATGTCATTTTCTTCCACCGTTTTTAACATGCTTGTGCAGGGGAACTTTTATCAAAGGTCGGTCAAAGATCTTTGACTGATGGTGATAGATGCAATGATTAAGCACATCGAACTTTAATACCTGCCTGAGGCGTGTGTCTTGGCATTTTTGAGTAGGGGATACTTTCGTCTTCCAGCACATGTTGTACAATTTTTGAAGCGTCGGCTTCCTTGTGTACCAGGCGGCGTGCATAGCGTTTCATCAACAAACTGAAAGTTATTTCTCTTTTCAAATGTGGCTTAGTTTTTCGCATAAGAAATATTTTTAAAATTATAAATCAATTTCCAAAGGCACACCAAATGCCTAAGGAAATCATTACTTTCTGTCCGCGTCTAATTTAGTATTTTTTAAGCAAACAAAGAGTGCTTTACAAAGACAATTTCAAAATGACCCATCTTAGCGCAAGCTTTATAGCAAAGATTCTGCTAGGTAGCCATGCTTGGGTTTCAATGGAAGCGATTTTTTGTGATTCTCGTACGCTTGTTCGGACATACTGCCTGATAAAACCAAAAGAAACGGCATCCAAAAAAAATTTATGATATAGCAGTAAATATCGTGTCATACGGCTGTAACTACTCTTTTATAACACTTGTCCTTTTTGAAACGAAAGATGCCTTTTACCTTCCTATGCAAATAGTGATACCCCTTAAACTTATTATAAAAAGACCTGAGAAAACCTGTCCCTTTCCTATTGAGAATGACTTTTTAAGTCTGATTCTGTAATTATCAGAAGATGTTCTAACAGCGGTAAATAAGTATCATTGTTCCCTTATTTTACCCGGTTGTCTATTGGCCGAGCATATAATTTAGTGAACCGGACAGGTTTAAAAAGTTAGATTGGTTTTATAACCTGAATACCCATTTTATAAAAAATAAAAACAATAGTATTTAAAAATAATGGCAGTTCAAAAAAAAGGCTTTATAACTTATAAACGTGATAAAAATAAAGTAGAGAGTAGCGGCGATACGGAAAATGTAAAATGGCAAATATGGTTCGACCTGATTTCAAGTGCGTTTAGATGGCTTATTTCTTTAATAATACTATTTGTTATAGTTCCAGTTCCGAAATAAAATATATACCTATCCTGTTGAAATGTATTAAACATATTGCACCCTACCTGACTCTTTTTGTGGTTGTGGTGAATTGGGCACAGATATTTTTATAAGGATAATATTTATGAGTGGTTCAGCTATATAAAAAGATCCTGATTGCAAAACTTTTTATCCGCCTTGCAAATCTTTTTTATCATATCGGGTATTTTTTTTGATATATTATTGTGATTTGGGGGGAATTGGATTTTGTTTATGGAAAATAAGGTTGCCTCTAGCAAGCAAAATACAGGGTACTAATTAATTTTGACTTATGATAAAAGCTACAAATAAAGACAGAGATAGAGTGATAGACATTCTTGCAGAATCGTTTAATGATAACCAGAGTGTGAATTATATAGTCAAACAGGATCAGAAAAGAAACCAACGAATAAGAAAGCTTATGGCCTACTCATTTGATGTTTGCTACTTATATGGAAGGGTTTATTTAACCGACGATAAAAGTGGATGCGCATTGATTTTATTTCCTGATAAGAAAAAGAATAACCTTAAAACAATTTTGCTGGATATAAAATTGATTGTCTCATGCATCGGTATCTCCAATATAAAGAAAGCAATGAAGCGCGAGTCGAAAATAAAAGAACTGCAACCAAAGAAATTGATGTATTATTTATGGTTCATTGGCGTAGATCCAGATCAACAAAATAAGGGGATCGGAAGCTCCCTAATCAAGGAAGTAATTGAGGAAGCCCATTCCCAACAAAGACCTGTTTACCTCGAAACCTCAACTTTAAAAAACATTCCCTGGTACGAGAAATTTGATTTTAAAATTTATAATGAACTCAATCTTGGTTACCCGTTATTTTTTATGAAGAAAGAATAAATAATCAGGTTTAGATATGTTGTTGCCCGGAACGCAAATGTATATTATCACATTTATTTTTGTGAGCATAGAAATAGTAATTTTTTTCTACCTACTAATTTATAAGCTAGCAAGGCCCGATGATACAACCGCTTCTCTAAACATCATTTTAATTGCCTTATTAATAATATATAATGTTACCGGCGGTTTATTACCCGATCCCAATTTACCCGGCTCCGTTTTTATCCAGGAAACAATTGCATACGGCACAGGATTTATAACACCTTGTTTTTTTCCTTATTATGTTTACAAAGCTTTCAGGTTAGAGAAGATGAAATTTCATGCCTACAGAGGTGTTTATTTATGTTTACTATTACCGTATTTCCTTTTTGTTATAGTATATGCCGTAACAAACAACCTGGAGATTGCAAAAAATTTATTGGTTCTTCCGGTACTATATGCGTTATGGATTATTTATTCTATTTTAAAAGCTATTAAATATAAATACAGAAATAATTTCAGCAGCAAAGAATCTAAAGAAGAAGTTACCGTTCTTTTTTTTAGTATCACACCATGGATTGGCTTACCCATTGTCAGTTATTTTAACCTGAGCCAGTCTATAGAAGCTTCTATAACTAACCCGGGATTTTTGCTTTTATTAGCGCTTCAGGTTAACAGGCATATAAAGCAATTGAGAACAGAGCATCAAAAATTAATTGATTCTGAACTACAATTATTAAACTGGAATACGAACCTGCAAAAAGAGGTAAATAAAAGAACAAGAGAACTCGAAATAATCAATGAGCAACAAACCAACACTTTTGTTAACCTCGCTCACGAAACAAAAACACCGCTCACATTAATCAATAATTATCTCGAAGAATATATAAACAGGAATGTGAATGTGAAGAACTTTCTGTCGTAAAGAAAAATATAGAAAAGCTCTCAAACGATATTGTCAATTTTTTTGATATAGAAAGATTCAACAAAGGAATCCCAATTTACAATCATAAACAGGTTTCAAATGTAAGTGAGATACTTAAAGACAATTTGATACTTTTTAAAGAATATGCAATAAAAAGAAAAATTAAAATCAATGAAAATGTTGAAAATAATTTATTCGTTTGTGGCGATCCTGTTTCAATAAATCGAATCGTCATTAATCTTATTGAAAATGCTATCAAATTCTCAGAAGGTGATTGTACCATAGAAATTATTTTGAAAGTTCACAATGAAAAAATTATTTTTTCAGTTAAAGATTGGGGAATCGGCATTTCTCCTGAAATGCATGAGAAAGTATTTAAGCCATACTATCAAATTTATAATGAAAAAAAAAGTATTCAAGGCATGGGCTTAGGATTGCCCATCGTAAAAAAAGTAATAGAAGATTTAAATGCCGAAATAATAATTGAAAGTAATCCTAAAAAAGAGCCAGGAACAAAAATTTCAGTAATACTCTCCAAATATGAAAAATCTGAAAATGAGATGGTACCTCATAACAGAATTGAGAAAATAATATTGATTAATAATGAAGAAATAAAACAGGATCCGGATTTTGATCAACCAGACAGGCAAACCATTTTGGTTGTAGAAGACAATATTAGTATGGTTAACTATCTCATAAAAAAATTAAAGGAAAAGTATAATATATATGCGGCATTAAATGGCCATGAAGCCCTTAAAAAAATTAAGAGTAGTAACTTATTACCCGATCTGATTATCTCGGACGTCATGATGGATAAGGTTGACGGATATGAATTTATAAAAATTATTTCCGGGTATCCTTCTTATAATCATATACCTCTCATATTTCTTTCAGCAAAGTCTGCTACCGAAGATAGATTATATGGATTAAGTCTTGGCGCTATTGATTTTATTCAGAAACCTTTTAAGGTAAATGAACTGCTTCAAAAAATAGAATCCGTTTTAATCAATGCCGGTAAACAAAAGCAGGCAATACTAACCTGTGCATTTAATAATTTAAATAAACATGAAAATTTCAGATTAAAAAACTCTGGTGATGTATTTAATCAAAATTGCGATTTCTATAAACTTACTTCCAGGGAGAAAGAGATTGTAAAACTAATCTGCGACGGAAATACATATAAAGCGATTGGAGAAACCTTATTTATTTCTGAAAGAACCGTTACCAAACACGTTCAAAATATTTTTGAAAAACTTCATGTATCTAATAAGATAGAATTAATTAATAAGCTGGAAGCTGCGTAAATTTTACAACATAATCTTCAACTAATTATTTGGCGGCCTGCTTTTCTAAGAACGTTTAATCCTGAAAATACGCATGTTTACGTATAGAAATAGTAGCAATTGCTTATAGGTTCCTGCTAAAATGCATATCAAATTTGTAAAAGGAAATCTCATTATTTCTTTAACCGGTTTTATATGCATTTAATTCTTCAATACTGGAATACTTTAATTCATACAACCTTACTGCCGCCAAGGGAATGCCAGTCTGTGTTAACAGATGAGTCTATTGAAAATTTCATCAAACAATCAGAGGAAGAACAGGATAAAGTCCGTACTTCATTTCTGGAAGGCATGCTGAAAAGATCAAAACTGAAGGATAAACAACAATGGGTACGAATAACCCAGGCCATGCTGATACGCCTAATTGACAAATTATATAGCTACACTCAATCAAAAGAGATAGATCATAAAATTTTTGATTTATATAAAATATTAATCGGCCACCTTGAAGATACCTTAAATTTTATAAAGGATTTTTTCGGAATCTATTTTGATTATGATGAAAGAGTTCCTGTCACTTACCTTATTATTTCTCTTAAGGAATTAAGCTGTCAGGTAAAATTGCTTCAGAAAATAGTGCAACATTATAAACCCTATATACAAGCATTGGCTGAAATTCTCGTCAATAACTTTAATAAATTTTGCCTTGAAAATAAAAATGGGGCAACTTATAATCAATTGGAATATCAAAAGGATTTAATGAATCATTTGCTGACAAATAAAACGATGGCATCAGAAGATTCGATCAGTGAAGTTTTGTTTTATTTTAATTATAATGATCATGATTATATAGCATACCTCAAAGAAAAACTGAGTAGCTTAACTGAATCTTTGGATACTATAAAAGAAAAGATCGCAGCCTTGCGTTTTGAACAAAAGACGTTTAATCAGTTGCCAAAAAAACTCATAGGTAATTTAAATTCAAATACATCTTCACTTATAGATCAGATGAACCAATGGATTGAGGAGGAAATAAAATTTCTCGAATCAGATCCTGTCCAAAATGGAACAATACAATCAATAGAAACAGAAAAAATATATGTTCATGTTCCCTTTAAAGGATCAGAAATTTATTTGGTACATAAAGCTTTTATTGATTCCGGAGGCGCTCCTGGTGAGACTTACAAGAGCCTCTTTGAGAAAACTGCTTCACACCTTACCAATAAAAATCAGAAAGGATTTAGCACTGAGAGCTTACAAAAAAACAGTGACAAAGTAGACTACGAAGCAAAAGAAAATGTAAAACGTTTTTTGCAAAAAATGATTCGAAATATTGATAGCTATTAAATAGCCGGATTCACCTTTAGTTCCCCTGGCTTCACCCGAATGGCTTTTATGCAGATGTAATTTGCATCAGTATTTGAAACGAGAAATTTATTTGTGAATGTAAAAAAATACAATAAATGTTGACACAGATTTCATGGAGCAGTTATATTGTAACCGTCCTTCTATTATCAGCCGTTTATTATTTATTTATCGGATACTGGTATTACCGTGATGACCTTTTGAAATTAGTTTCAGGTAAAAGAGTAACCACACATGATTTCGTTTCAACTGCTTTTAGTCAGGAGCCTTTAGAACAATCATTTTCAGATGAGGTTCGGGCTTTCATGAATGAAGCAGGGAAAAATAAAATGAGTAAAAAAGATATCATGAAGTCATTACAATTATTATTCAAAAAATATCCCACTTTAAAAGATTCCGCTTCTCAGGAATCTATTAAAAACCTAATTGTTAATGAATGTGCATCTTACTGTTCCATTCATCTAAGTGATGAAGAATTTAGTGAGTTATGGAATTAGATGAATGGACTTTATTATTTAATCATCTGTAAAATAAAACAAAATGAGAAACGTGAGAGTGAAAAAGTTTTTAAAGAAATGCCTGGGATTTGTCAGTGCTGGCTTGTTGATAGCAATTTCATTCAGCGTGTATGCTCAGGATGGTAATGCCGGTATCAATCAGGCGAATACTCAGGTGCGTAGTTATTTCGCTGCCGGCACCAATCTAATGTATGCTGTGGGCGCAATTGTGGGATTGATTGGCGCCATTAAAGTGTACCAGAAATGGAACAGCGGCGATCACGATACCGGTAAAGTAGCTGCCGCATGGTTTGGAAGTTGTGTTTTTTTGGTCGTAGTAGCAACTGTAATCAAGTCATTCTTTGGGGTATAGGATTCCCAAACTCATCAGAGAAAAAAGGCTTAAAAATAAATATGATGCAAGAAATTCTTATCCATAAACTTCATCAGTACATCAGGGAAAATAATCCTGATCTGTTACTGCAACTGGAAGAAGATAAAAAGGTAACAGAATTCCTATCCAATAAAATAAGCGCAGTAGAAGGGTTGTTGAATCAATCGGATAAAGAGCAACCAGCCTATATTATTGAGGAGGCCTGTATGGATATATTGACACAAGATTTGCGGCCTTCAAAATTCAATTACATCTGCACCATACTGGAAGAAGTATTTGAAGCTTCTTATCAGCAACTACATGAATCAGGCATGTTACAATTTGAGGTTATTAACCTGATCAATCATTGCCAACCGGTCTTCGACACAATTGGATTTACTGAGGAGAATGAAGACAACTGGGAATTACGATATACCATAACAGGGGCTATAAGCGAATATTTAGAAAGTAAGAGTGAAAATGAAAACCTGCCTGTCGGCAGGCATGTGTGAATCATGGGATACAACAGTCAAAAAAAATTACAGGATAATATTTCCGCTATCCATGTAGCATTGGAATGGAAAGAAGGGGAACCCCTTTCTGATATCCAGGTACAGGCTTTAAAACTTTATGCAGGTTTTGGCGGCTTGAAAGCAGTGCTGTATCCTAAAGCTTCCAAAGAAGAATGGATACAACTGAAAGCTTCGAAAGAAGATATAAAACTCTATCCGCAGGTAATAGAGTTACATAAATTATTACAACAACATTTTGCTGAAGCAGAATATAAACAAGTAATTGATTCCATTAAGAACAGCATTCTCACTGCTTTTTATACCCCTGAAATTATACCCCAAACCTTATTCAATGTATTAAAGAAGCAAGGCGTAGCACCTAAAAATATTTATGAACCAAGCAGTGGTGCCGGTGTGTTTGTAAGCGAAGCTTCAAATGCTTTTCCTAACCTCCAAAATATTACCGCTGTAGAAAAAGATATTCTTTCGGGACAGGTATTGACTGCTTTGGGCAGTTCGATACCAGTCCCTGTTTCTGTACAGGTGACAGGTTTTGAAAATACATCCAATGATGAGAACGGAAAGTATGATGTAATAGTAAGCAATATTCCTTTTGGAAATTTTCCAGTATATGATGAGGCTTACAGAGATGAAACATTGTCCGGGAAAATTCATAATTACTTTTTTGCAAAAGGATTGGATAAATTAAAAGATGGCGGACTATTAGCGTACATTACTACCGATGTTTTTTTGAACAACCCTTCCAATCAAACTGCACGGGAATATTTATTTAATCATGCAGATTTTATCAGTCTGAATGTAATGCCGGATAACCTGATGAAAGACACGGGTAATACAGAAGCTCCCAGCCATTTATTGATTGCTCAAAAGAATTTAAGCAAAGAAACTCTTTCGGCAGATGAAGAATTATTGGTTCATTCCATTGAACTGGAAAACGAATATGGAAAGTACAGCACTAATCATTATATCCATCAGCATCCTGAAATAATTCTTGGCGATGAAATTAAGCCTGGCAAGAACCAATATGGCAAAGCCCATCAAAGTGTATGGCAGCAGGGAACTATAAATGATATCAGCGAAAAGTTAGCAGCAACCATAATTGATGGTTTTGATAAGCGGTTCAGTAAAGAAAAATTTGTTGTAGAAATATCCGGAGAAAATATTGCAAAAGGTAAACAGCTTACTTATCTGTCTTTACCGGAAAGCAAGCCGGATAATAATTCTGTACAATTAGATTTATTTGATATTGCTCCTGCTGCAAACATTAACCGGGCAATGGCTTATATCAACGACCTGGATGCAACTGTTGTTCAAAAACAAAGTGCAAGAATTATAAACGTTCTTAAAACTGCAGACAGGCCCGACCATGAGGCAATAGTTTTGATTGCCGCCAAATCATCCGGCTTCAAACAATATGTTTACAAACTATACTCCAATGTAGAAGAAGTACAATTTCCCGTTAACTGGATGAGCGCTTCCGCGATCCATCATGAACTCAATAGCTTATCGAACAAACTACAGGAATATAGTCATGAATTCTATAACGAAGGCGAATCAATATTTCATATTGTATTTAATAATAGTGATGAAAATTTAACTGAATTAACGAGTCTTAATCCTTATCACAAGGAAGGGACATTGATTATTTATAACGACAGAGTCGGTTTTGTTTCTTATGCTGCTTCAGAAAGTGAGCATCCTGTATTTATACCAAGCCTAAATGAAAAAAAAGATATTGCTTTCTATCAACAATACACTGCTGTAAGAGATATCTATTTGGCACTTTCTAATAAAGAAGAGACAGAAAAAATTGAATTCCCCGGATTAAGAAATCGATTGAATGAATCTTATGATGCTTTGATGAAAGGTTATGGTATCTTAAACTCAACTACCAACCGCCAACGAATATTAAAAGATGAGGCCTTTGGTTTTATTGTATTAGCATCACTGGAAAGAAAAGAAGGCGACCAATATTTTAAAGCAGACATACTCACACAGTCTTTCATTCAAAAGCAGGAAGCGTTTCATACAGATAATCCAGCAGAAGCTCTGGCAAAGAGCCTCAATGATAAAGGCTTTGTGGATATAGATTTCATTGCAGCTACAATTGGCAGTACGGAAGATGAAACCATTCACGCATTAGGTAACCACATATACCTAAACCCTGCAAATAATGAATGGGAAACTTCCGATAAGTTTTTAAGCGGCAATGTTATTATCAAATTAAGTATAGCAAAAGAGGCAGCAGAGAAAGCGCCTGATAATGCACAATTGCAAAGAAGCGTGGAAGCGCTGGAGAAAATCCAGCCGGAAAAAATACCTTTTGAATTATTGGATTTTAATCTGGGTGAAAGATGGATACCGCAAGGCTATTACAACCAATTTGCCACCCATTTATTTGAGTTAAATACTGAAGTAAGCTATTTCCCATCTGTTGATACTTTTAAAGTAAAACCAGATGGAAGCAATGCAAAGATTAACCAGGAGTACGCCGTTGCTACAAAAAATGGAAGGACAACCTATGGTAATACTTTACTGGAACATGCATTAGAAAATACTACTCCTTTTTATACTTACGAAGTTGATCTGGGTGATAAGACAATCCGGCTTCCTGATAATGACGCCATACAATTGGCCCATCAAAAGGTTGAATCAATCAGGAATAATTTTACAGATTGGTTAAAAGAATTACCACAGCAGGATAAAAATGAATTGGAAGAACTTTACAATAACACCTTTAATTGTTATGTTCTCAGGGAATATGATGGCAGTCATTTGCAATTCCCGGGTTTAAATAAACAAAACCTCGGTATTGAAGATTTGTATAGCTCCCAAAAAAATTCGGCGTGGCGAATAATTCAAAATCGTGGCGCATTGATAGACCATGAAGTGGGCCTGGGTAAAACCTTAACGATGATAGTAGCTGCTCATGAAATGAAACGGCTTGGCATTGCAAACAAACCCATGATACTCGCATTAAAAGCCAATGTAAACCAGATAAGAGAAACCTATCGCAAAGCCTATCCCAATGCAAAGTTGCTGGCACCCGGGGAGAATGATTTTACGCCTGCAAAAAGGATACGGTTATCCCATGAAATCAAAAACAATAATTGGGACTGCATTATTGTAACACATGATCAGTTTGGTAAAATACCACAGAGCCCGGAAATACAAAGAGAGATATTTCAAACCGAACTGGATCATGTAGAAAAAGACCTTTATACCCTGAAAGATATGGGTGGTGA
>DATCFT010000002.1:0-15232 GCA_036509335.1 Hanamia sp. | reverse complement strand
AAGTTTAAAAATGTAACCCCGTTTATAAAGCAAAACATTCTTGTTTTTTATAACCGGTTTAACGCTTTACCTGAAAATAGGTGTTCTAAAAAATGCAAAGTAGTATATAATGCATTTAAGGAGATTAAAAATTAAATACTTCCAATTCATTTGAGTGTTTTAAAAAAGATTCTTCTTGTGATTCATTGGCCTTTGCGTGGCTATTGTAAAAACGGTTTGCGATACTTATGGTTTTGCTGTTTCTTATAATTATGAGGGATGAATGCAGTTGCGAAAATATTGCTGCCATCAAAATAGTTTTTGTATGATCCCGGAATCAAAAATATAAAAGATGAAATCGGTGATAAAAGTGCTTTTGCTATACGTACTTCATGTTCCAATTTATTGTGAATAGCACTAAAATAAAAAAGGCCGGAAGTAGTTCCGGCTTTTTTGTGAATTTAATGAAATAAGATCAGTGATGCAATGTAATAGTTGGCAGTTGAGTAGCAGAGCCTGCTTTCACATCTGTAGTATCATTGTATCCAAAAGATCCATTGTAAACTACGTTATAGGTGCCCGCACTTAATCCACGTATTTTGAATACTCCATTTTCTTCAGGTAATGCAGAAGCAGTGTCAGTCGCATTCCATATTGTAACGTAAGGTTGGGCAGAATGAGGCAATACTTTTCCTGTTACGCTTCCTGTTGTGCTCATAGCAAATATTCTAACTAACTTTATTCATAAATAATATAATCTATGATTTGCTGATCTGATCCTGGTAGAGTTTTTCAAAGGATTCCAGAGTTTTATTTATATCATGCTGCTGAACATATTCCAGGCTTTTTTTGCTCATTTTCGTGTACACATCATTGTGAATAATTATATCTTCAATGGATTGAACAAGAGCAGGTACATCGTCTTCCTCGTATAAATAACCATTCATCTTATCCTTTACTAATTCAACAAGGGCGCCGGCATTTACCGAAATCACGGGCAGCCCCGAAGCCATTGCCTGCAATGTGCTCAGGCTGAGTAGTTCTGCAATACTTGCTATGATAAAGCATCTGCTTAATTTGTAGAAATAAGGCAGATCCTCATCAGGAACAAATCCGGTAAAAATAACTTTATCTGTTATGCTTAATTGATTGGTAAGTTTTTCAAGAGGGATTTTGCTGGTACCTTTTCCAACCACTATAAAACAAAAATCAATTTTCTTAACTACTAAAGCCACTGCCTGAAGGATCTCTTCTATATGTTTTTCCGGATCCAGCCTGCCTACATAAAGTAATATGGGTTTATCAGGAAGAGAATATCTTTCTTTTATCTCACGTGTATCGCCGAACGGATTAAAATCTGTTAGACTTATTCCGCTGGAAATGGCAATTACTTTTACCTTTAATCTCGGTCTTATTAACCGTGCCCCTGTTTCAGTTGGAGTTGTTATAAGGTTTACCTGGTTAAATACTTTGGAAAACCTTTTCCATAAATAATTTTCAGTCCTTTTTTTCAGATTTTTATTTTGTAGAAGAACTGTAAAATTTTCAGGCATAAAATGATTGCTTCCTATTATAGGAATTTTCATGTTCTTATTTACATTTACCACCATCGTGCTCAATGGAAAATGATCCTGGATATGTATTATATCAGGCTTAAAGCTTTCTATGATTCTTTTAATCCTTGATTTAAGAAAAAAGGGAATGGGAATTCGGATTGAGGGATTAATTATAACAGAAAGAGATGGCATACCATACACATCAAGATTGTCTATTTTCTTTTTGGAAAAGTGTATAGATTCAGAAGGCGCTATCACTGCCACCTGGTGACCCTTTTCCTGAAGCATAGGCCCAATCCGGCATACAAAATAATATACCCCATTAATATGGGGATAATAGCTACTGGAAACAAAAAGAATTTTCATAATTTTTTCCGGATTGATTTTATTGTATAAAATAAAATGATTGATAGAAGAGTCACTATAGCAAAAGCGGCAAAAAAGTTTAAGTAATTGCTGATTTGTTTATATGCAGAACCAAACAATAAACCTATTGCTAAATATATTATGTATTGCAATGCGGAGGTAATTAAACAGATTTTTATAAACCTGAGGTAGGGTATCCTGGCATTTCCGGCAAGATAAATTCCGGCAATTCCAATTCCGAGAGTAATCTTTGAAAGCGAGATCGTCTTCCTGGGATTGGCATCAAAATAGACCCTCACCTTGTCAATGTTTCCAGGTTTCAACCCAAGTTTTTCAATGAATCTTTTAAGGAATGGAGGCACCCCCCACCGCCCAAACATATAACAAAGTGTATCACCAATTATATCTCCAAACACAATAATTGGATATACAATAAAAAAGTTTAAATAACCTTCTGTACATAAAAATCCGGCAATCACTGCTAATATGGGACCTTCCACAATAGCTAAGGGGAATAATATTATATATCTGAATTTGAGGAGAAGATAAAAGATGGTTTCCAATTATAAATATTTTAGTTACATATTGTTTTCAATTTTTAAGTTATGAATTCTTTAAGCACCTGCCCATTAGCTAAACCCTGATAAATAATTCTGCAAATTTATTTTAATTTTTCATTCGTTATTTGATTTGTAAAATATATGAATCAGGAACTTTTAAGAAATAGTTATTGTTGTACAAATATACTTTTCACTGCAAAATGAAATTATTAATTGAATGCAGCAATGAATAAAGTTTCGCATTCTTTATTTATTCGACTTTTCCCAAAAAGTTATGATTTCGTACCTTCCGGTTAATTAAAAATGTTTTTTCAAATCTTTTTTTTAATTGATGAACATCTAATAAATCCTCAATCATGAAAAAAATCATTGTTTCTATTGTGTTAACCTTGATTGTTATTATTGGCGCAATCATAATTTACATTTATTCCGGAAGTTATAATGTTGGCCAATTAGGTCATCATAATGCGATGGCAAGATGGGCTTTAACAACGGCAAAACAAGAATCTATCAACAAAAGTTTAAAAGACATAAAAGTTCCACAAATGAATGATACGGCTATGTTTGTTATGGGTTTCCAACATTATAATGAAATGTGTTCAACCTGCCATGGCGGCCCTGGTGTGGATCCCGATGAGTTGTCTAAGGGCCTTTATCCCAGGCCACCAAAATTTTATAAGTCGAAACATATGCCCGGTCCTTCCGAGGCATTTTGGATCATCAAAAACGGGATAACGATGACCGCCATGCCTGCTTTTGGTCCTACTCATAACGATCAAAAAATTTGGGCAATTACTGATTTTTTATTGAATAAGATGAACAAAATGTCACCGGAAGAATACCAGTCATGGAAAAATAAATATGCAAAACCGGATGATCCTTCAAATTAGTAAATTATTGTAAATTATTTTTTGCAAGTAGTTCCTTCCAAACCTTATATTTCTTCAAATTTTCTCCAGATTCAGGTTTTAGGTTTGTTTAAAATTATTACGGTTTCGTAAAAGGATAAAAACAAATATTAACCTGAAATTGGCTGTTCCGTTTATAGATGGGATGGCTTTTGTTTTATAGAAATGACAAAAAAATATTTCATCCTGTTTATCTGTTTTCTTTTTTCTTTATTTTCCATTGCGCAAAATAAAAACCTGGATTATTTTATCAATAAATCACTTTCTAATGATCCTAAATTTTTTGACTTTCAAAATTTAGTTTTAACTAATAGAATAGATAGTCAGTTGATTGTCGCGCAAAATAAATTCCAGGTTACAGGAAATGGAAATGCTTATTACTCGCCGATTATAAATGGGTATGGCTATGATATGGCTATTAGCAACGGGCAACAACTTTCTGCTTTGGTAGCAGTAAACAAACAAATTTATAATAAAAGGAATCTGAGTCTTCAGTTTAAAAGCCTGCAATTGCAAAATGATTCATTGGCCAATACTGCAGCTATTTATAACCAGGATGTGAAGAAGGCAATTATTACCCAATATATTCTTACTTATAGCGATCAGCTTCAACTTGATTTTAATGACACACTGATCAATCTTTTAAAAAGAGAAGAACAACTTTTAAAAAATCTTACTCAAAAAAATGTTTACAAACAGGCGGATTATTTATCATTCCTTGTTACGCTGCAACAACAGCAATTAACCAAAAATCAATTGGGGCTTCAATATAAAAATAATTATGCTACTTTGAATTATCTTGCCGGTATAATAGATACTACTGTTGAAACACTTGCTGAGCCTGACATCCAATTGCAAAATAATTATGACGCAGGAAATTCGCCATTCTTTTTTAATTATAAAATTGACAGCCTTCGGATCCTTAATGAGGGATTAATATTAAAGGTGCAATACCGTCCAAAAGTAAATCTCTTTGCTGATGCCGGATATCAATCTTCTTTTATTTTGACACCTTATAAAAACTTCGGGTATAATGTAGGTATTAATCTTACTATTCCAATTTATGACGGGCATCAAAAAAAATTAGAATTTTCAAAATTAGATATAGAAGAAAGAACAAGTCAGAGGAGGCAAGACTTTTTTTATAATCAATATCAACAGCAGATACAACAATTACAGCAACAGTTGCATGACCTTGAAAGCCTTGCCGGACCTGTGAATAAGCAAATTGACTATCTTGAAACACTGATAAAAGTGAATGGCAGATTATTGGAAACCGGTGATATCAGGATCACAGATTATGTATTGGCCCTGAACAATTATATTACTGCAAAAAATCTGTTGGTTCAAAATCACGTAGCTAAATACCTGGTGATTCAACAATTAAATTATTGGAATATGAAACTTTAAATGTAGTATCAAATGAAGAAATATCTGACTAAATTAAAATATGGATTATTTGTTTGTTTACTGGCATTTGGCAGTTGTAAGTCCGGTCAATCCACAGATACCTCAGCACCGGCTGACGAAGTGCGTACACCCGTTACTGTTACCTCGGTTACCTATCAGCCTTTGCAGGATTATATAGAACTGAACGCAACTTCCGCTTTTTTGCAAAAGGATTTTGTAAAATCAAATTTGAATGGATACATTCAAAAAGCCAATATCAAATTTGGAGATTATGTTCATCGTGGACAGATCCTCTTTGTTTTAAAAACAAAAGAAGCGCAGGCCATTGGTAATGAAGTCAATCAATTAGACCCTTCATTCAAATTTTCCGGAGTGAATGTTATTAAGGCTGATGCTTCGGGCTACATAGGAGAGATCAATCACCAGTCGGGCGATTATGTGCAGGATGGCGAGCAACTTGCCGTGATCAATGATTCACGAAGTTTTGTTTTCGTAATGAATGTTCCTTATCAATATAAAACGTATGTTCCTGTGGGGAAGCAAGTTGAGATTACATTACCTGATGGTGAACTTTTTTCAGGAACAGTGAAACCTTCCCTGCCTATTGTAGATTCTGTTTCACAGACGCAAGCAATCTCGGTGAGCATCAATTCGGCTCATAACATTCCTGTCAATTTAGTAGCTAAGGTAAAAATAGTAAAGGCTTCAAAGACCGCCTCCGTTACTTTGGATAAAAGAGCAGTTTTGTCCGATGAGTCTTTAAATAATTTTTGGGTTATGAAAATGATCAATGATAGTACTGCTATAAAAGTACAGGTAAAAACAGGGATAGAAACAACTGATAAAATAGAAATCATTTCACCTCAATTTTCTCCAAAGGATAAAATTTTACTGACAGGAAATTATGGATTGGGAGATACTGCGCTCGTAAAGATCCAGGCTCCTTCAAACCAATAAATAAGAAATAAGAGATATAAATTAAAATTAAAGCGCTGAAAAACTTTTTCACTACATATAAAAGTCCGCTGGCAGTTACGCTTGCACTTATCATCGTTGCCGGATTATTTGCGTATTCCAAAATGCAGGTTTCTTTATTTCCTGAAATTACCTTTCCAAAAATTAAGATCATCGCAGACGCAGGTTTGCAGCCGGTTGACAAGATGATGGTAACGGTAACGCGCCCATTGGAATTGGCCATAAAAAAGATCCCTGACTTAACAGACATCAGAAGCACTACCAGTAGAGGAAGTTGCGAAATTTCTGCTTTCATTGATTGGAATGCTAATGTGGATCTGAGCCAGCAAAGAATTGAATCGAGAATTGCAGAGATTAGGAATACGTTGCCGCCCGATGTAAATATCACCGTAGAGAAAATGAATCCTTCCATATTGCCGGTTATGGGGTATTCGTTGGAAAGCAATTCATTGTCGCCGATAGAGTTAAAGCAATTGGCAGTTTATACTATTAAACCTTATCTCAGCCAGGTGGCGGGTGTTTCTGAAGTAAGAGTAATCGGTGGAAAATCAAAAGAATATTGGGTGCAACTGGATCTGCAAAAAATGAGTACGCTTTCCCTGACTCCTGAAGCGATCAGTGCGGCATTGAGTCAAACTAATTTTATAAAATCAAATGGCTATTTATCTGATTACAGGTTTCTCTATCTTACCGTTACCGATGCGTCTGCACACTCCATTCAGGATTTAAAAAACATTGTGATCAGCAACAATGGAAAGCGTGTCATTCAATTGCAGGATGTTGCTGATGTGCAGGTAAAGGAAGCGGTTGAATACATAAAAGTAAATGCGAATGGCAAAGAAAGTATATTGATAGCAGTAGTAAAACAACCAAATGCCAATCTCATTGATCTGTCAAAAAATATAGAGCAAAAAATTGCAGATCTCAAAAACATTCTTCCCAAAGATGTAACGATACAACCTTATTACAAACAGGCCGATTTTGTAAACCAAACGGTGAAGAGCGTTTCAGACTGCTTGTGGATAGGGCTTTTGCTGGCAATCATGGTGGCTGTTATTTTTCTTCGTTCGTTTAAAGCCAGCGCTACTATTTTAATTACAATTCCTGTAACCCTTACTGCTACTATCATTGTGTTATATGCTGTCGGTTATACATTAAACATAATGACGCTTGGCGCTATTGCCGCTGCCATCGGACTGATCATTGATGATGCTATTGTAGTAGTAGAACAGATTCATCGGTCGCATGAAGAACACCCCGATGATGAATATAAGTCAGTAGTACAAAAAGCAATTCATTTTTTGTTTCCGGCGATGGTGGGTTCTTCCATCAGTACCATTGTTATTTTCATTCCGTTTATATTGATGAGTGGAGTAGCCGGCGCTTATTTTAATGTGCTCACCAATACGATGATCATTACCCTGGTATGTTCATTCTTTGTAACGTGGATAGGACTTCCGGTGATTTATCTTTTATTTTCAAAGGAAAAGAATCCTTTGATAAATTCAGGGAAAAGCCGGCTGGCAAAAAAAGAAAAACCACATAATGTAAAAAAGCAAAAATGGGTTTCATTTTTTATTTTCCGTCCGTGGATCAGTTTTATTTTTGTGGCTTTATTAATTCTATCAATTGTTTTGATTTTGCCCCGATTGCAAACCGGCTTTTTACCGGAGATGGATGAGGGAAGTATAGTGCTTGATTATGTTTCACCTCCCGGCACTTCGCTCGACGAAACGAACAGAGAATTAAATGAAGTGGAGAAAATTATTACTTCCACTCCCGAAGTAGCTGCCTACTCACGCCGGACAGGAACGCAGATGGGCTTTTTTATTACCGAGCCCAATACCGGTGATTATTTAATCCAGTTGAAAACAAGCCGTACAAAAACAACAGATGAAGTAATTGATGATATAAGAAAAAGGATCGAAGCTTCGCAACCTGTGCTGAGAGTGGATTTTGGCCAGGTGATAGGAGATATGCTTGGCGATCTGATGACTTCTGTGCAGCCGATAGAAATTAAAATTTTTGGTGATGATCAGGAGAAACTGCACGAATTGGCAACACAGGTGGGCAATCTTGTAGGAAACATAAAAGGCACCGCCGATGTATTTAACGGAATTACCATCACAGGTCCTTCACTTACAGTAATTCCTGATTATTCAAAACTGGCGCAGTTCGGGATTACGCCTGCCAGCCTTCAGTTTCAGTTGCAAACTTCTTTAGAAGGAAATGTTGTTGGAAATATTTTTAAAAAAGATCGCGTCTATCCCATACGGTTAGTTTATCCCGGTAATAAAAAGATGAGTGTTGATGATGTAAAAAAATTACAGATCGCTTCACCCGATGGAAGATTGAAACCAATCAGCGAATTAGCGGATGTTCAATTAAGCGAAGGAGATGCAGAAATTGAAAGAGAAAATTTGCAGTCAATGGGCGTGGTTTCTGCGCGGCTCGAAAACAGGGACCTGGGAAGCACGATGAAAGATATCAAAAGTGAAATTCAGTCCAATATTCATTTGTCACAAGGTTACCACATTGAGTATGGAGGCTCGTATGAACAGCAGCAACAGTCATTTACAGAACTTTTGATGATCCTGATTTCTTCCAGCCTTTTGGTTTTTGGCGTAATTCTTTTTTTGTATAAAGATGTAAAAATTGCAATGACTATTTTAATTATTGCGGTACTGGGAATTTCTGGAAGTTATCTTGCTTTGTTTATAACCGGCACGCCTTTGAATGTGGGAAGCTATACGGGTCTTATTATGATCGTAGGAATTATTGGAGAAAATTCCATCTTTACTTTTTTACAATATAAAGAAAACCTGCATCTGCAATCTGTTGATGAATCTATTATTTATGCGATCTCCACAAGATTGCGTCCTAAGTTAATGACAGCATTAGGCGCCATCATTGCGCTGATGCCATTAGCCCTTGGGATAGGAACAGGCGCTAAATTGCATCAACCACTTGCCATCGCCGTTATAGGAGGATTTATTATTGCGCTTCCGTTGTTGTTGGTTGTGCTTCCATCGGTGATGAGGTTGTTGTATAAAAATGTGAAGAAGTAAATCCTTTTGCAGTAAACAAAGAAATAATAAGGATTTACATTTGCTGTGTTCAACTCATAAGTGCAACACGAAATTTTAAAATGTTGGCATTGATTCCAATAAAATAATAAACAACAAGTAATCATGCAAACCAAACCACAGTATTTACCTATTATTGCAAAATAAATACTTTTTCAATCTTGCCGATATGCAAATTGAAATTCATAATACAAATGCTGAAATTGGTAAAGCCACCGCGATAGTTGCCGCACGGTTATTACGCGATGCCATTGAAACAAATGGAACTGCCAACCTTATTCTTGCAACAGGTACAAGCCAGTTTGAAACCTTGAGGCAACTTGTAGTGGAAGATGTGGATTGGACTAAAGTAACCATGTTTCACCTTGATGAATATATCGGTTTATCCTCAAAACATCCTGCAAGCTTCAGGAAATATTTGTATGACAGGTTTATCTCAAAAGTTTTTTCATTGAAAGCAGCACATTTAATTAATGGTGAGTTGAATCCTCAGCAGGAATGTGAAAGATTAGGTAAGCTGATTACGCGACACCCTGTTGATGTTGCGCTGATAGGCATTGGAGAAAACGGGCATCTTGCCTTTAACGATCCACCAGCCGATTTTGGAACAGAAGAACCTTATATTGTAGTTGAATTAGACGAAGCTTGCAGAAGACAACAAATGGGTGAAGGTTGGTTTAAAACAATAGATGAAGTTCCACGAAAAGCAATCAGTATGTCTGTAAGGCAAATCGTAAAATCGAAAAATATTATTTGTTCAGTGCCGGATAAAAGAAAAGCAATAGCAGTAAAAAATTGTCTCACACAAAAAGTAAGCAATCTTTTTCCGTCAAGCATATTACAGGCTCATAAAAATTGTATTGTTTATCTTGATAAAGATTCCGCATCGTTGTTACCTGGTAAATTCAATGTAAACTAATGTCAGCTATAACACTCAAAATATGTAACGGAAGAATAATAACACCTTCTAAAATTATTGAAGGAGGTTGTGTACTTGTGAAAGACGATACTATTGCCGAAGTAAGTGAAAGAAATATTGAAGCAGCAAATGCGGTTGAAATAAATGCGGAAGGCAAATATGTTTCACCCGGTTTTATTGATATACATATTCACGGTGGTGGCGGCCACGATTTTATGGATGCCAACGAAAATGCGTTCCTTGTAATTGCTAAAACACATGCGCAATATGGAACCACAGCCATGCTGCCAACAACATTAACATCTACAAAAGAAATGTTGTTGCAAACACTCGATGCGTATGAATCTGCGAATAAAAAAAATGTAAATGGCGCGCAGCTCCTCGGAATGCATTTGGAAGGTCCTTATATTTCGTTGAATCAAAGAGGAGCTCAGGACCCGCGTTTTATAAGAGAGCCAAACCCGGATGAATACAAAGAAATTCTATCAGGCTATTCCTGCATTAAACGATGGAGCGCAGCGCCCGAACTGAAAGGCGCTATCGAATTTGGACGTTATGTAAGATCAAAAAATGTATTGCCTGCGATAGCGCACACGGATGCCATTTACGAGGAGGTGCTTGAAGCTTTTAAAAATGGTTATACACTAATTACGCATTTATACTCTGCTATGTCGGGCGTTACAAGAAGAAACGCTTATCGTTATGCAGGTGTAATTGAAAGTGCTTATATTATTGATGACATGGATGTTGAAATTATAGCAGATGGTATTCATCTTCCCCCGCCATTATTAAAGCTTATTTATAAAATTAAAGGTGCAGACAGAATTGCGCTGATAACCGATGCCATGCGTGCAGCAGAAACGGATGCAAGTGAAAGTATGCTGGGCAGTCTTCATGATGGTTTGAAAGTAATTGTAGAAGATGGTGTGGCGAAGTTGCCCGACAGGAGCTCTTTTGCGGGAAGTGTGGCCACAGCAGACCGGCTGGTAAGAACAATGGTATCCATGGCTGATGTTTCTATGATGGATGCAATAAAAATGATAACGGCTACACCTGCACGAATTTTAAAAATAGAAGATAAGAAAGGTTCGCTTACATCGGGTAAAGATGCAGATATTGTAATCTTTGATGACAACATTAATATTGCAACAACGATCATAAAAGGAAAAATTGTTTACGCAACTTAATCATCAGTTGATATAAATTCTTTTGCAGTAAACAAATAAATAAAGTGGATTTCTAATTTTACGTTTATTGACTTTGACCAGTCAATTGTGATCATTAAAAAAGGCCGGAATAATTCCGGCCTTTTTTAATGAGAAATGAGATCAAATCATTTATGCAAGTTAATAGTGGGAAGTTGGGTTGTGGTCCCCGCAGTCACATCTACATTGTTTATCGTAGTATCATTGTATCCGAAGGATCCATTGTAAACCACATTATAAGTGCCCACACTTAATCCGCGTATTTTGAATGCTCCGTTTATATCAGGTAATGCAGAAGCAGTGTCGGTGGCATTCCATATGGTAACATACGGTTGGTCTGAATGCGGTAATACTTTTCCTGTTACGCTTCCTGTTGTGCTCATCGCAAATATTCTCACAAACGGATAAAGGTAGTATGTGTTATGAAATTCTAATATTGATTTGCAAATATTGAAATCCAGCCACATGGATGTTTGCCCTGGAGTGTAAGTATCATCCTGGTCTTCTCCATATATATTTACATAGTTATAGTTATCATAAGTGTGAAATAAATTCAGTGTATGTTTTACTCCCGAAATAACGACATAATTATTTGTTCCTAAACTCAGTCTCATTTGAGTGATGATTCCGGCGGGGAGATTTCCTGTGGCGACCTTTACCTGGTTTCCATTACGTAACTGTTCAATATCATAAAGTCCTGGTTTAATATTAAGTGTATCCCAAATTTCATTTTTGTCAAAATGTATGTGGTCTTCATAGTGGAAAATCGCATCCAGCCAACTGTTGTCATTAAAATGGCCGGATTGATTTTCATTTCTGTCGCTTGCACTTGTGTCAATCTTTAGCTCTATATATTTTACATCAACCAAAACAGAATCGTACTGGCAAGGATCATCTGTAAGATAGATAGAGACATTTTTAGGCCCGGTAGGATTATTTAGCGGGGCAATATTATTTTTTTTGCATGCAATTATTAATAAGGATAAAAGAACGGCAATGAATCCAAATCGAAAGATTGTTTTTTTGATGTTTTTCATACGGGTTTTTTTAGAATTAATAATATTAATTTTTAAAAAAATTTACAAATACGAATGAATCATTTCTTTTACAGAGATTTCAAAATCTAATACAAAAATATATCTGCGTTAATTTAAATAATAGTTATAACTGTTAAATAATTGTAGTAAGGTGAAATAGGAATATTTTATGACTTATTTAGCCCAACAACCCTGCCATAACGGGTTTTTAGATGACTTGGAGGGAGCCATAATATTAAAAGGGAATATTTTTACAAATCTGTGTCAAAAGACACGTTTAGAATGAATGAAATAATTATCAGTCCTGAAATTCTTAATTCATTTATTTCTTCTTTTTATTAAAAGAGACCTCTTTTTTATAACCCGTATTTGGCCGCAAATGTATTGGTTTAATTCTTCTTTTTATTTTCTTCAATCCTGTTAATGCAATTCGTCAATGCCCGGAAAACATGGTAAGTACCTTTCCATATTTGCGCTTTTAACGCCGTCTTGCGCTGCGGTTCATTATCCAGGCCTTCTTCATACCAATCGCCATGTTCATGATCAATTAAATAAGTTTGGACATACTGCCATTCTTTAAAAAAATTTTGCAGATAACGCATAGTATCACTGTGATACATATACGAAAACATCAGCAACGTGTTTAACGCTTCTGCCTGCGACCACCAGTTTTTGCTCTTGTCGGTGATGGTTAATCCTGGTTTGTCCTTAAAATAATATCCTTCATCATAAAACCCTCCAAGCGTTTTATCCCAGCCATTGCGCAAAGCCATGTCCACCATTTTCTTTCCGATAGCTAATGTTTTAGTATCATGCATATTTCCTAAAGTTTCTGTGGCATCTTTCATTAAATAAGCCGTCTCCACATCATGGCCAAAAGAAACATGATCTATGTAATGATTTTTTTTGATGACAGCATCAGAAGAATCCCGATAAGAAATGGGTTTCCAGTCGTAAGTAAAATATAATTGCAAATAGCCTTTTGGGGTAATCATTTTATCACGAATCAAATCAAGCATTTCATGCAATCGTTCTTTTACCAAAGGATTTTTCCAAACTTTATATAATTCGGTTAGGGCTTCTAAAATATGAATGGAGCTGTTCTGGTCTTTATAACCAATATCCGAAGTACTTTTTATATCGGCTGTTCTTATCACATGCGAACCGTCCCTTTTGAGATATTGGTAATAACCCTTGTAGATCGGATCGTGGCTGTATTTTTCAAGCCACATAAAAGTTTTTTTTGCAAGATTCAGCCCGGCGGTATCGCCCGAGCATTCATAGTAAGCACACAAACCATAAATCGCAAAAGCATTTCCATAAGCTTCTTTCATTATGCTCTTCGGCGTACCATCTCTTGAAACCAAATTATAGAAGCCACCATATTTTTTATCCCACATCTTATCACGCAAAAAATAAAAACCATGACGCGACATAGGTATGTATGAGTTATTATGATAAAACATAGCAGCCTTTGCCGTTGACCAGGTATTTCGTGCCTGTGTAACTATCATTTTATTTTGCGAACCAACGGGTTTAAAGTCGTAAGAAAAAGTACTTAAATAACCACCGTAAACTGTATCAATATTCCGCGGATAATATTCATCCAGCAAACCTTGTTTGGCAGCATAGCGCATCTGCGATTCGATAGTATCAAGGTTGGTGGATTGAGCAAATGATGATGATGAAATAAATAATGTGATCGCTAATAGTTTTAATTTCATGAGAGAACTTTTAAAGATTTTCTATTAAATCATGAGGGATGTAAAAATTAAAAACTAATGTTTTAATAAACAGGTCTTTTAATGCTTTTCGTTTAGCACTTTATTTGCCGCTAGTACCAAAAACAAATAATCAGTGGTACCGCCGCCTAAAACATATTCACCCTGTTGCCATAAATAAGGAAATGCCAACAACTCAGGAAAATCAGGGCGGATCAACGCCGTGCCGGAAGAAATGCCACCCGGAATGTAATACCAGTCTGCACGGTTAAATCCATACGCCGGAATCATAGAATGCGCACCAACGCCGGATGCAAACGATGCGGTGTTAGTACCAGGATGACAGCCTAAAATAAAATTCAATGCAGCTAACATATAATCAGTGCTAACAATTTTTGGAAAAGCTTCATGTAAAAAATATTGCTTGTACCCAAAATGTTGTATGTCCCAACCGGCGCCCCAGATTTTGGGTTCGTAAGGAACCTGGTATGGCGTTTCTTTTGCCTCTAATTTAATTTTATCAAACAAAACTTTTACCACATCAGTAATAGTGTTGGTAAAAGCTGCATCATTAATCATTGGCAATATACGACCAACCACCCAACCATAATTATTGATTTGTTTTGCAATAATATCTTTATTCGCTACTAAAAAATCAGCATACTTTTTATCTCTTGTAGTGATGTATAATTCTGTTGCCAACTCAATGCGCTGTCCAGGATATTTTTCTTTTGTATTATTCCAAACCTGTTCTGCGATGTTTAAACAATCATTGGCAAGCGTGTCATTAAAGCCGGTCATCACACGATTAGCGGCAGCTAAAGAAGCGGCAACTTCCAAACTTCTTCCTGGATTATCTTCCGTAAAAACCCAACGGTCATCAGGAGAATTGGTCAAACCCACAGCAGGCGTATCAACAGTTGATTTTACATCATTATAAAATTTATTGTCTGTTATGTTGGCTGGGTCGCCCAACGTCGTGTATTGGCGCATGGTAGGTTCGATGATGCCACGATAAAACCTTCCCAAACTTTTATATCCGCCCACAATAGATAACAAACCATGCTCAATTTGCTGAAGCACATCAGGCTTGCCGTCGGGTTGTTGAATTTCCACTACATGTGTATGTTGATTGATGCTGGTATTATCATATTTCAGGTCAAAAGTTTCATAAGCTAACGTTAATCCATACACGGTTTCCGCCTGCGACTCCACGCGAATATCATAATCGCCCGCATCATGCCAGCCGCCTACATTTAAACCAGGAACTGTTTCTCCGGACTTGTATTTTGTAAGCGTTGAAGGTCCCTGGCTGTAACCATCAAAATGGTCAGAATCTGTGGGCGCCATACGTGCATCATCCATGTGGCAGAAGCCATGCCATACCTTATATTTATCATTCACACGCATGTGGCACATTTGCACCGGCAAAAAATATTCAAGCGTTGGCTGCCACACATTTTCGGCATACACACTATCACTGATTTGAAAAACATTGGTGGTGTCATTA
>DATCFT010000001.1:0-33467 GCA_036509335.1 Hanamia sp. | reverse complement strand
AAGTTATATCACCGCCGCCACAAACAAAAAAAATAGCACCCCCTCCTTTTCAAATCCAATTTGCATTTTGAGTGTTTATATGGCTTCTGTCATTATTTTTGGATTACTGTTGTCTTATCTCGGACAACAATAATTTAAAATGGGATATGAAGGGAAATGCACTATCAATTATTAATATTGGCCCAGATGAAACTGACAAACTATTTTCAGACGGTGAATATGAAATGAAGTTTATCCAAGAAAAAGGGTTTGTAGGATTAAAGTTGACAGAAATGAAGGATAAATATACATTAAAACTTAGACGATAAAAACGAACAACTGCTGATAGTTGTGGGTTTGGCAATTTCAGCGCTGACGTGTATTTCATCGGCTTTTGTACTACTATCATCGGTAGTACGGGCTTAAATTTCTATACTAAACTTTTTATTCTTAATTTCATTTTTGTTAATTTTATTGGCGTTCGAGCTGGCAGTTATAAATGCCATGACATCGCCCCGAACTTCAGGTGATATTATTTCGAAATTCTAAAATTTAAAACTGACTTATGACAAGTAAACTTCAACGATTACCTTTTGTTTTTTTTATTATTTTATTGATCTGTTCTTCAATCTCCTTTTCGCAAAAAAAAATAGCTCCAAAAAGTAGCGAGCTAATGGATATTAAGCAAATATTAGAGAAGACTTGCTTCGATAAAATTAGTTGGCAAATTCAAGACACCAAACCTGAATATAATCCAATTTCAGCCATGTTTGTTATTAACGACATATCAAAATATCTTTTGAAATGGAAGCCTCAAGATGATAGTCTAGACATTGAGTTTAGAGCAAAAAGAGTATTCACACTTGTCAAAAAATATCAAGATACCTTTGAAAAAACGTTTCTTGATTTTCAAGATAGTAAAGCTGATAAATTTCTTTATTTTCAAGGTACCTCTCTCCCTGTTCATTTTGGGTTATTCAATAACACTGACTTAACACTGCTAATTTCAGGTGTAGTTAGTGATGATGTATATAATACTCTTAAATTGACAGCAAAGGAAAGGGTAGCAAAAGTTATCACGACGTACATTCTGCCCGCTCTTAAAATAGTTGCTGAAAACTTTACTGATCAACAAATAAAATATTTTGGAATCTCTTGTATTTATGGTAGCAAGGATTTTGGAGATGACGATCCTAATGGTACAAAAGCAGAATCTATTTCATTTTTAGCTCCTAGCGCTTTGATAAAAAAATATAACTCAAGCGACATAACGGAAGACGAATTAGTTAATACTGCAGATATTTACATTAGTGATAGAGATATGAGTTTCCATGAGATAAAAAAAATTAAAATAGTAATTGAATAACCTCTAACATGGCTTTAAAAAAAGATGAAATAAAGCAAGAAATATGGGAAATTTGGGAAGTATTAATTAGACTTTGATTTTATTCGGGAAATAGGCAATTCTCAAAGCAGTACAGTTAGGCCGTAATATTAAAAGACCCTTATGCAATCTTATTTTAAACATATTGGCAACCAAATTTTGGACAACACTTCGACTGTTTCTGAAAGTTTACAGATTGCTGTTGCTTGGTTCACTAATGACAATATTTTCAATCATTTATTAGAACTCTTAAAACGACAAATTAAAATAGAACTTATTATTGTTAATGACAGTATAAATAATCGTGACAGTGGACTTGATTTTAATAAGTTTATCGCTCTTGGCGGACATTTTTATTTTGCAAATTCTTCTTCATTAATGCATCATAAGTTTTTGATAATTGACAAGCAAAAAGTAATTACAGGTTCTTATAATTGGACGTATAACGCTGAGTATCGAAACTCTGAAAACATTACAATTTCGGTAGATAATTCAACAATCGAAAACTTTGAAAAAGAGTTTGAAAAGTTAAAAGAAACTGCAAGTAGACAAGTCGATAAAATAAGTTTGACACCAAAGAAAGCAATTGAAATTGACGAAACTAAATTTATAAAGAGCGACCTTGTTTACAAATCATATTCTCAACAAAAAAGTGGAGATATTAAAAGCTCAAAAATAACATTAGAGAAAGCCAAACAGATAAAAAGTGATGATTTTGTTTTAGAGCAGACTATTAGCGACATTGAAAAGAATAATGAAAATTCAAAATATTTCTATCACGTTGAAGATGGACAATTTTCTTTCGATTTTAATGACACTAAACTACTCGGGAAGGAAAGTGAAATTATAAAAGTCGGCAAATGGGGCAACGACGAAATGGATGATGAAATTTACATTCTTTTCGTTGAGGACTTCTACGTTGAATGTATTGGCAACATAGAAAGAAGTTTTCCAAAGACTAAAGACGAACATAACGAAACGAAAAAAGCAATGATGAAATTATATGCAGACGACTAAATACTGCTGCCAATAAATAGTTGCTTCGTCGGGCCCCATCTTAGCGCAAGCTTTGTAGCAAAGATGCGGTGAGACAGCCATGCTTGTTCCCCATATTAGCGCAAGCTTTGTAGCAAAGATTCTGTGAGATAGCCATGCTTGTGCTTCAATCCAATCTAATTTTCGTTTATCTCCCTGTTGGCGCAAGAATGAGGCGTGGCTTTAGCTTAGCCTTCTAGTGCCCGGGACTGGATTCGAACCAGCACATCCTTGCGAATGCTGCCACCTGAAGGCAGTGCGTCTACCAATTTCGCCACCCGGGCATTTCATTGAAAATGGATTGCAAAAGTAAATGTAAAATCCAAATAAATAATTATTTTGATTTTTCATTGCTTTTAATTCTTTTTACTTTTTGGCAGCTTCATTTTTAATGATTATTTTAAAGTTTTTAATACCAAAATTTTTCAGGAGGCTGCTATGAAAGAAGATATTCTACATTACATCTGGAAATTTCAATATTATAACTGCAATGAATTGCTGAGCACTAATGGCGATGCAATCCAGGTCATTCATCCGGGTACGCACAATGTAAATCAAGGGCCCGATTTTATAGAAGCAAAAATAGAAATCAACAACACTTTATGGGCCGGTAATGTTGAGTTGCATATTAATTCTTCTCACTGGAACCAGCACAATCATTCTGCAGATACTAATTACAACAATATTATTCTTCATATTGTATGGAATCATGATGTGGAAATAAAAGATGCCAATGGAACTAATTTACCAACGCTGGAATTGCAAAGCAGGGTTTCAAAATTGTTGTTAGAAAAATACAGACAATTGATGGAAAATGCTCTATTTATTCCATGTGAAAAATTAAAGCATAGCGTAAGTGATCTTTCTTTCACCAGTTGGAAACAAAGGCTTGTAGCGGAAAGGCTGATCCGGAAATCTGAAAATATCCTGGAGATCTTAAAGCAAACAAATGATCATTGGGAAGAAACATTCTGGTGGCTCATTGCTGCTAATTTTGGTTTGAAAGTAAACAGTGAGATGTTTAAAAAAATGGCACAATCACTCCCATTGAATATTTTGGCAAAACATAAAAACAGCATACTCCAGATTGAATCCATGTTGTTTGGTCAGACAGGATTATTGGGAAAAGATTTTAAAGAAAAATATCCCGCGATGCTCAGGAAAGAATATGAATTTTATCAAAAAAAATATAAACTAAAACCTGTTGATGGAGAATTATTTTTTTTAAGAATGCGGCCTGCCAATTTCCCCACTATACGTTTGGCGCAACTCGCTATACTTATACATAATAGTGAACATTTATTTTCTAAAATAAAAGAAACCCATTCCATCATTGAAATAAAAAAAATGCTGGCTTTAGAAGCCAATGACTATTGGCATTATCATTATGTTTTTGATGAAGAAACTGATTATAAAGTAAAAAAATTAGGAAACCAAATGATAGACAATATCATTATCAATACCATTGTACCCATCCTGTTTTCTTATGGTCTCCATCACAACGAAGAATTGTATAAAGAAAAAGCCATTAAATGGCTTGAAGAAATTTCTCCTGAAAAAAATGCAATTACCAAAGGATTTGAAAAACTAAAATATACTAATACAAGCGCTTTTGATTCGCAGGCCTTCATCCAGTTGAAAAATGAATATTGTAATTATAAACTCTGCCTGCAATGTGCTATTGGTAACTCGATCCTGAGCAAAAATAATTAAAACTCTTTTTGAGAAAAAAAATAGAAATAAATTATTTATTTAGGTATCTCCACATACACTTTTGCATAATATCTTTTTAATGAGTCTAAGATTTTTGTAGTATCCGAAAGAGGCAGTTTAAAAGGCTCTGCTACTTTATATATCACAGAATCATTGGTGTACATAATTACATTCCTGTGGTAGTATTTTAATTCTTTTAATCTTGCCAGGGCAGCGCCTTCTGATCTGTATTTCCTTACTACTACATTAAATGTAATAGAGTCACCTGCATTATTTTTTTGAATATTATTACTGTCTGCCGCCGCATTCGCATTTACTGTTGAATCCTTTTTAAGATTCGAAGAATCTGTTATTGGCACGATCGTTTCTGTAGATTGCAAACTTTCAACATTGCTTTTTTTGCTAAAACCATAATGCCAAACTGCCCATCCTAAAAAGCCCAATATTATTACCACAAGCACAGCAAGAATGGCTTTGGGAGTGTTGCTACTTTTACGTTCTTTTCGGTAATCATTGAAAAGATTTTCCTCCTTTTCTTCAGTTTCCGGTTCTTCAATTTTTACCTTTCCCGGCTCGATCTTCTGGGCTATTAAATGCCCTTGTTTGAATACCAGTTCACCTGAATTTAATTTATCAAGGGTTCCCAAATTTTGAAGTACAAATGGTTTCCCGATATTTAAAAACTGGCGCCCCAGGGAGAGAAATGATTCTAGATCGGAAGAAGCAAGTGGTTTTATTTTATTGGTATTCTCTACTATATAATCTACCAGATCAGGGTCCTCTTTTGCTTTGGGATCGTATTGGAATATAACAGATTTTTCGGGTAGGGTTACAGCCTTCTCCGGATCGGCAGAATCAGGCGCTGTATTATAAAGTAAAAAAGTTCCTATCCCTTCAAGAGTTAACTTTTTTGTTTTAAACAAATATTGAACTATTGCTTGCTCGATTTTCACAGTATTGATTTATATAAAGCAAACCTACATTTTATTAAGTGAATTCCAAAACATGGATTCAAAAATGATAAAGGGAAAAATTTTAGTAGTTTACTTGCTACCTTTGCGCTATGCTTACAAAAGATGAAATATCCTTTATAGATTATTGGGAAAAAAACAGGGATAAAGAAAAAAAAATATGGCGCAGGTTTTTATACGGATCTCCATGGGGATTAATATTTGCGCTTCCTATCTTGGTCGCTGTTATCTTTCACGACTGGTACAAAAACATGATAGTTATTTCTCCTTCATTGATCACATTAATTATCATTACCGTTTTAGGTATTGCAGTTTTTTATACACTATTTAGTATGCAATTTAAATGGGACCGTAATGAACAAATTTATAAAGAGTTAAAATTTAAAGCTGAAAAAGAAGATGCATCGAATTTATGATTTTAATGCTTTTTATTTGCATAAAATTTAAATTGCTCTATGAGAAAATTTGCCATTTTACCTGTTTTCGTTGTTTTAATATTATTCGCCAGTTGCAAGAAAAATAAAGTAAATAATACCTGCGCCTATCCTACTTCTACATTGGTAGCTCCAGCATCCGAGCAGCAGTCATTGCTGGATTCTCTGAATAAATATAACATCCATGCAACAAAAGATTCTGCAGGCTTTTATTATACCATTAACCAGCCTGGTACAGCACCAGGCGTCACCGATCTTTGTTCTTCCATAGCTGTTTTTTACAGGGGGGGTTTTTTTAATGGAGTTGGTTTTGATTCTACTGCTACTGGCAACCCTGCTCTATTTCAGCTTGGCCAGGTAATCGTTGGCTGGCAAAAGGGAATTCCACATGTAAGTACAAATGGGGATATTACGCTGTACCTCCCTCCTTCTTTGGCTTATGGTTCTGATGCGGTTACTAATCCTAATACCGGTAGTATAGAAATTCCGGCAAATTCTTACCTCATATTTCATGTTGTAATAGCCGATATTCAATAGTAAGAATATATATTAGAATTATAATTGAGGAGTTCAGAGTATTCATAGCTCTCTAATTGAATGTTCAGACCCTATTTCTATTACTGATATATTTCCTTTTTTAATAAATTATGGTTTGCTAAACGATTTATCTTTGTCTTATAATTCATTTTATGAGCCACGAAGCTATTTCGGTTTTTGATATGTTCAAAATAGGAGTTGGCCCGTCGAGCAGCCACACCCTTGGCCCCTGGCGTGCTGCAGGATTGTTTTTGAATTCTCTGGAAAAGCAAAATATTTCCGGCCAGGTTATCAGCATGGAAATATTACTTTATGGTTCTCTCGCCAAAACCGGCAAAGGCCATGGAACTGATATTGCAGTACAATTAGGATTGTCCGGCGATGATCCTGTAACCTTTGATGTGAATTTAATTACCCAAAAAATAGAAAACATAAAAGATCAAAAGAAATTATTTCTCAATAACACTCTTGAAATCGAATTTGATCCGCAGGAAGATATTGAATTTTTAAAAAACGAATCGCTTCCTTATCATCCTAATGCACTTACTTTTATTGCAGTTCTAAAAAGCGGCGAACACATTTCAGAAACCTATTATTCTATCGGCGGGGGCTTTGTAAAAAAAGAAGGTGAAGATACCAACAGCAATGAAGAAATCATTTTACCATTTCCTATTAATGATGCAGCGGATCTGGTGCATTGGTGTATGCAAACAGGGATGAATATAAGTGAAGTGGTAATGGAAAATGAAAATGCATGGCGTCCCGAACAGCAAACAAAAGAGGGCATTTTAAAAATATGGAAAACCATGAGTGAATGTATTTACAAAGGTTGCCATACTGAAGGAATATTACCCGGTGGATTAAACGTAAAGAGAAGAGCTGCCAACCTAAATAAAAAATTATTGCCCGGAAAAACTTATTCTGATTTCGATTCCTGGATAAAAACTATTAAAGGAGGAGGTAATGATTTTAAATATATTCTTGATTGGGTAAGTTGCTTTGCTCTGGCAGTAAACGAACAAAATGCTGCCTTTGGCCGCGTAGTTACTGCGCCTACCAATGGTGCTGCCGGAGTAATACCGGCTGTTCTTGCCTATTACATTATTTTTTGTGATGGTAATAGTGATGATAAGATTATCCAGTTTTTATTAACTGCCTCAGAAGTGGGTAGTATATTCAAAAAAGGAGCAACTATTTCTGCGGCCATGGGAGGTTGCCAGGCAGAGATCGGGGTATCGTCTTCAATGGCTGCCGCAGCACTCACAGAATGTATGGGTGGTTCGCAACGACAGGCTTTGATGGCTGCTGAAATTACTATGGAGCACCATCTTGGAATGACTTGTGATCCTATTTCAGGATTAGTACAAATACCCTGCATTGAAAGAAATACCATGGGTGCTATAAAAGCTATAACTGCCAGCCAGCTTGCATTACAAAGCGCACCGGATTATGCCAGGGTTACGCTGGATAATGTGGTTCAAACTATGTGGGACACTGCAGTAGATATGAATAGTAAGTACAAGGAAACTGCTGACGGTGGCCTTGCCGTGAATGTACCTTTGGGTTTGAGCGAGTGTTAGTAATCTTTAATTACTAAAATTTTAAAAACATCTATTCCCTTATTTTCCTGATCTATTATTAAAAAAAATACATAGTTTATGAATGAGATTTACGATATAAGAAGAAAAAAAGCGATTATTTTTTAAAAATATATGTAAAATGAATTTTGAAAGAAAATGAGCAAGGTTTTTGATAGTAAAAAAAGGAAAAGGAAGGATAATGAAAAAAAGAAAATTAGGAAATACGGATATGGAAATAGCTCCATTGATTTTTGGAGGGAATGTTTTTGGATGGACAGTAGATGAAAATAGATCTTTTCGGCTTCTTGATATTTTTTTTGAAAAAGGTTTCAATTGTATTGATACCGCAGATGGATATTCAGTATGGGCCTCCGGGAACAAAGGTGGCGAATCGGAAACAATCATTGGCAACTGGCTCAGGAAAACCGGCAAGCGGAAAGACATGATCATTGCAACAAAAGTAGGCAGCGAAATAACTCCGGAGAGAAAAGGATTGTCAAAAAAATATATTCTTTCGGAAGTAGAAACCTCTTTGAAAAGATTGCAAACCGATTATATAGATCTTTATCAATCGCATAAAGATGATCTCCACACGCCTATTGAAGAAACATTGGAAGCTTATTCTCAATTAATAAAAGATGGAAAAGTGAGATACATAGGAGCCTCTAACTTTACTGTTCAAAGAATGGAAGATTCTATGAAAAAAAATAAAGAAAAAAAATTGCCCGCTTACAAAACCATTCAACCAAAATATAATCTTTACGACCGTGAATTTGAAATTGAATACGCTGCAATTGTAAAAAAATATAGACTGAGTGTCATCACTTATTCCTCACTCGCAAGTGGATTTCTCTCAGGCAAATATCACTCTGTGAAAGATTTTTCAAAAAGTCCGAGGGGAAAAGGAATGACAAAATACCTGGACAAAAAAGGATTTGCCATTTTAAAGACTTTAAAGGAACTTTCTGCTAAATATAATTGTTCATCAGCAAGTATTTCTTTGGCATGGCTCATTCAAAACCCATTGGTAACCGCGCCGATAGCAAGCGCAACGAATGAAGTTCAACTTTTAGAATTGATAAAATCAACAGGAATTGTTTTAACTGACGCAGACATTCAATTGTTGAATGAAGCAGGAAAACCAATAATAAAGTAAAAATAAAATAACTATTAATTTACCCACTAATAATTTATCAAATGAAAAAGTCTATTTTTTACGGAGCACTAATAACAGTGGTTACCTTATGCATTTTTTCTTTCACAAAGATATCTTCTTTACAATCCGGGCATTTGCACAAAGTGAATGCTGACAACGCAGGACTAACATTACCGGCAGGTTTCAACGCTTCCATTGTAGCTGACCACCTCGGCGAGGTACGGCATATCGCTGTTACTAAAGAAGGGAATATTTATGCAAAACTCGGAGGAACAAAAAATGGTAAGGGAATTCTTTTTTTGAAAGATAACAACGGAAATTTGGAAGAGCAAAACGGTTTTGGAGATTATGGTGGAACTGCCATGCGAATTCATGATGGGTATCTTTATGCTTCATCCAACACAACTGTTTACCGGTATAAATTGAACGAAAATGATGAAGTAATTGACCCATCCAATCCTGAAACAATAGTTACCGGATTATTGGATCATGGGGAGCATAATTCCAAATCAGTAACACTTGATAATGCGGGAAATATTTATGTAAATATTGGCGCCTACAGTAATTCCTGCCAGGTGCAGGATCGTACTCCCGGTTCCATGGGAAGGCCAGGATGTCCTATTTTAGATTCTGCCGGCGGTATATGGCAATTCAAAGCAGATAAAGCCGATCAAACTTATGGTGATGGAATCCATTATGCTATCGGGTTACGCAATGTGGTAGGTTTGGATTGGAACCACCAGGATAATACGCTTTTTGTAATGCAGCATGGCCGCGATCAATTACATGATTTATTCCCACAATACTATACTGATAAAGAATCCGCTATTTTACCGGCAGAATGTATGTACGAAATTCATAAAGGTGATAATGCAGGCTGGCCTTACATTTATTATGACCAGATTCAAAAGAAACAAATACTAATGCCGGAATACGGTGGTAACGGAAAAAAGACATCGGATAAAAAATATTTAAATCCTGTAATTGCTTTCCCCGGTCACCTTGCACCGAATGATTTATTATTTTATACTGGTAATCAATTCCCTGAAAAATATAGAAACGGCGCTTTCATTGCCTTTCATGGCTCATGGAACAGAAGTCCTGAACCTCAAGCCGGCTATTTTGTAGTATTTGTTCCTTTCAAAGACGGAAAGCCAACCGGTAAGTGGGAAATCTTTGCTGATGGTTTTGCAGGAACAAAAGATATTGCTTCGCCGCGAAATGCTGAGCATCGCCCCTGCGGGCTGGCACAGGGACCAGACGGATCTCTGTATGTTTCAGACGACGTAAAAGGGACCATTTATAAGATCACCTATAAATAAAAACAGAAAGCATTGAAGAAAATTACTGTAGTTTCTTTTTTATTCATTCCTTTATTTTTATTGCTCATGGGAATGAAAAATGATTTTTCGACAAAAAATTTTTCAAACCAACCTGGTCTTCAAAAATCAATAATTGCAGGAAAAATAGTTTTTAAGAAGTATTGCATTTCCTGCCACCAGGCAGACGGAGGCGGCGTGCCCAATATGAATCCTCCTTTAATACAGACTTCTTTTGTTTTAGGCAATAAAGATACATTGATCAATATCGTTTTGAAAGGTCTGAAAAACGTTACAATAGATGACGAAACTTATAACAATCCAATGCCGGCATTAGGAACCGTTTTAAAAGACCAGCAAATAGCAGATGTGCTTACCTATGTAAGAAATAGTTTTGGCAATAAAACTTCCGGCATTACTGCCCAGGAAGTAAAAACTGTGAGAGATTCTTCAAAATAAAAATACGAATCTTTATTATTTATTAGTTTACTGAAATGTGTGTTAGCATTTATGCTATTCTCTTTTTCTTTCATAATGAAGGCAAACTACACCTGAATAAAAAGCATGTTCAGTAATTAATTTCAGCTTTTTAATTTGGGAGATTTTTCTAAAAACCGGGATACCACTTCCCAGGAGTACGGGATTTACAAAAAGCCAGTAATCATCTATCAAATCAAACTGCATGAGGGAATGCGCGGCAGAAGGGCTCCCGAAAATAATGATTTCTTTTCCTTCTTTTTGTTTCAAATCCGTAATATGCTTTTCTATATTATCACTGATGATGATTGTGTTTTTCAACTCCGTACCCTGCACAGATTTTGATAAAATAACTTTGTTTACTGACTTATACCATGCAGAATGTTCTTTGTCGTGCTTGCTTGCACCAGGTTTGTCTGCTGCAGTGGGCCAATAATTTTCCATCATTTCATAAGTAACGCGGCCATACAATGCAGTGCCCGACTCATTGGTACGTTGTGCTGCATAATCAAAAATTTCTTCATCTACATGTATCCAATCCATTTCACCTTTTGTACCTGCTGCATATCCATCAAGGGATATATGCATGAATAAAACTATTTTTCTCATTTTAATTGTTTTTTAATTTTTGTTTGTCCGGTATTTTTCTTCGTTCTGTATTTTACAATCCTCGTTATTAAAGCAAGGGGTAATGGTTTGTCTAAAGGAAACTGAACAGATCCTTTGCCTTGCTTGTAAACAGAAAGCTCTTTTTCAAATTCTTCAATTCCTGCAGGTGTTGGATAAAAACCAATATGATTTTTGAAAGCAGCAAAATGCACAAGGTTGCCGTTCAGTTTAAATGTGGGAATTGCATAACTGATTGTCTCTACTGCATCAGGTGCAGCTTTTCGGATTGTTGTACGCATTTGTTCTAAAAGCGTTTGAATATTTTTTGGAAACGCAGCAATGTATTCATCCAAAGTGTTACGTTTTATATTTTGCATTTATCAAAATTTAATTGGCAATTGATCCACTTAATTCAAAGGCTAATTTGTTTCAGTATATTTTTTAAAATTGTCCATGATAGCCTGCATCCGCTTCTTTGCATTTCAATAGAATTAGAACTTTCAGCGTCAAAAGTTTCTACGACCTTCGTTTCCGTTCCAAAGCCGCTAAAAGCTATTTTTACTTTTCGGCCATCGCCAATTTTATATTCTATCAATTCGTTCTCTTTCACTTTATCATATACTCCACCGAAATCAAATCCGAAACTTCCATCTTTGGCTTCCATTCTGGAAGAAAATTTTCCACCTTCACGTAAATCGTTTTCTGCATGTGTGGTGTGCCAGTCATCAGAAGCATGATTCCATTTTACGATGTGCTCAGGTTTTGTCCAATAGTCCCAAACTTTTGCCACGGCTGATTTTACAATCGTTTCAATGGTAATATCTTGTTTTGTTGCTTCCATTTTAGCAAAAATTTAGTAATTTTTTTTAAACATTAAGGAGTGAAGAATAGTTAAGTTTCTTCTTAATGAACCTTAACTCCTTAATGGTTAAATGTTTTAAGCTTTTCTTATTAATGATTCTTAACTCCTTAATGGTTATCCTAAAACTCTTTAATGGTTATCCTTCCGGTAGCATTCTAAAATATTCATTCACAAATGGCTTCATTGATTTTGTGATATTCTCTGTAAAAAAATTGATTAGCAATCCCTGGGGCTTTTGTAACAATTTCATATAAGTAAGTAACTTAGCCTCTTCCACGGGCGACACATTTTCTATTGCCTTCAACTCCACTACCACACAGTCATTCACCAATAAGTCCAATCTCAAATCCGCATCTATGATAACGCTGTCATAAGCTACCGGCACATTCATTTGCTGTTTTACATCATACCCATTTTTAACCAACTCATATTTCAGACACCTTTCATAAACGCTTTCCAGTAATCCTGGACCTAGCGCTTTATGTACTTTTATAGCAAGTCCTGTGATTTCATAAGACAGTTGTGTTACTTCCCTTTTAGTCATTTGATAAATTTTAAAGATTAAGGAATAATGGAAATTTATGATTTTTTTCTATTAACCTTTTAATTTTAATGACTATTTTTTAACCATTTAGGCGTGAAGAATAGTTAAGTTTCTTCTTAATGAACCTTAACTCCTTAATGGTTTATCTAAAACTCCTTAATGGTTTTATGCTTCTTCTAATTTCTTAATATCAAACTTCTTCATTTTCATCATTGCCTGCATCACCCTCTTTGCTTTTCCCTTATCTGGCTGAGATATAAGTTTGATGAAAACCGTGGGAACAATTTGCCATGATACACCATATTTATCTTCGAGCCAACCACATTCTACTTCTTTGCCATCTGCAGTTAGCTTGCTCCAAAAATAATCGACCTCCTCCTGATTTTCGCAATAAACAGTAAAGGAAATCGCAGGTGTAAAATTAAAGTCGTGTTTAAGGCTGCTATCCATAACTATAAATACTTCGCCGTTTAGTGAAAACCTGGCATGTACTACATTTTTCAAAGGTTCTCCAAGGCCTTCTGCATAATGAGCTACACTTATTATTTCTGATTTTTTAAAAAGAGAAGTATAAAAATGAATAGCTTCTCCTGCTTTGCCAGCATGCTTTCCGGTAAACATTAGTAGCGGATTTATTTTTTGTTTACCGCGGGTAAAATTCAATTGCCAGGAAAGCCCAAATTGATCTTCAACCCAACCGTACTTTTTACTAAAAGGATAGGTTTTAAATTCCATTAGCACTTTGCCATTTTTCGATAATTTTTCCCAAAGCTCATTGGTCTCTTCTTCAGTTTCGCAGTCAACAAAAAATGAAATGCAAGGTGTAAATTTAAAAACCGGGCCGCCATTTAATGCAATAAATTCCTGGCCATTAAGTTGAAAAGATGCTGTCAATACAGAACCTTCGGGGCGCCCTGAAGCCTTTGCAGATGCTTCATCGTAGCGGCTTATACTTCCTGCTTTGGAATTTTTAAAACACGAAATATAAAATTTTACTGCTTCTTCTGCATTATCGTCAAACCATAAAAATGGGACTATTTTTTGTTTCTTGCTTTCAGTCTTTGTGTCCATAATTTTTCGTTTAATTAATTTAATAAAAATATTTGGATTTTATTCTAATCCAATATTTCGCATTCATGCCCTTCTTCATTTAATAATTCCATGATTTTTTCTGAGAAAATATTTTCTCCTTCAATCCTCAGGATTTTATCGCAATCCTGCAGATCAAAATTTATTTTATTCTCGGGAAAATATTGAAGAAGTTTCCGAACAATAATTATTGATCTCTCTTCTTCATAAACATCTGTTTTAAATACTTCAACCATTATTCCTGGCTTTTCAATTTATGATAATAAATATAAGAGACAATTAATATGCCTAAACTAATCAGGGGAGAAAAAGTATTACCTGTTATTCCATCAATGGACAGATAAGCAATAAAAGCAGAAATAAAATCAATACCAAATCCCACATACACCCATTCTTTGATTCGTTTATTAATTGGAACGACGAGCAAGATGCCCCCAATCACATGGCCAATACTAACTTCCCACCGGAACCAATCCGGCAGTTGCAAATGATGCATCCCATCAATAGCTACCTGGCTGTTCATAAAAAATGCTCCTGACAATTCAAATAAAGCGATGAGTCCCGTAGAAATCCAATAAATGATTTTATACTTTTTTCGTTGTTTACTGACGTTTCCGTTACCCATAAATTTTATACTTTGGATTATAAGTGAAATTGCCTTAAAAGATTTGCCATTTAAGTTGCAACCGCTTCTTAATGGTTGAAAACCCAATCCGCGGCAGATTTTTTAATGTCTTAGTGCTGATTTTCCGTGAAATTGACCATCCAGTTTATCCCAAATTTATCGGTCAGGCTTCCAAACCAGTCGCCCCAAAATTCTTTTTTAAAAGGATGATCTGCATTGCCTCCGGCAGAAAGCGCCTTATAAAGCTTTTCTCCTTCCTCTATGCTATCAGTATGTATGCAAATATAAAAGTTGTTTCCTTTTTTAAATGTTGCATCATTACAATTATCGCTTGCCATTAATACCGTACCGTTATCCAGTGGCAACGCGATGTGCATGATCTTTTCTTCCTGGCCTTCGGGAACAGGCATGCCCTGCGCATCTTTCATACGCATTACCATTCTGAATTCGCCGCCAAAAACGGACTTGTAAAAATTAAATGCTTCTTCGGTGTTACCATTGAAGTTCAAATAAGGATTTACTGTTTTCATTGTTTTTTATTTTTAAGATTTAAGAAATATTTTTTATTTTTCATTTTTAGAACAATTAAGAAATGAAGATTCTCCAACACGATTTAGGACTCTTTATTCACGATTGATTCCAATGATTTTAATATATTTTTTATCTGATGAATATGCCTTTGTGTATGATACAGAATTACATAAAGCCATTCTATTCTTGTCAATTCTCCAATGCCTTTAAAAGGTACACCTACACAGGTTTCAGTCAAATCTTTTATTTGAATTACTTCCTTTATTTGTCCGATTCTTTTGTGTAATTCACTTAACAATTTCTCTTTTTCTATTGGCTCATTTGTCGGAAAAAGATTCTCGGCTGATTTATATTTTGCATCAAAATCTATGAATATTTTCTTTACCGTCTCAATCTCTTTTACCGGTAATCTTCGTGTTTCTACTGCCTGCCCGTTTAATACTTTTATAAGCCCGTAAGATTTTAATAAATGGTCTCCAACCTGCGCGGCAGTCCAACTTCCGTCAAACGGAATTTCATTAAACTGTTCTTCGCTTATTGATGAAATTAACCGGATTAATTCATCTGAAGTTTTTTCGAATTCAATACTAATTTCTGTAGTCATAATTTCTTTTTATTATTTTCTTTTTCGGCGAATTTTTTAAAATTGTTCAATACTGATTGGCAAAAATCTTTTTGAATATCAACAGGGGTTTTTGCTTCGGGATCAAAGGTTTCTATAAGAATGGTGGAATTGCAATTAGCAATAAATTCAACTACGGCTTTTCTTCTATCATCCAATGTATATTCAATGAATTCATTCGTTATTACTTTATCATATTTGCCACCAAAGTCAAAACCATCACTACCATTCTTTGCTTTCATTCGGAATAGAAACCGGCCACCCTCTTTCAAATCATTTTCAACTTTTAATGTTTGCCAATCGTCTGAAGGATTGTTCCACTGAATAATATTTTCCGGTATTGTCCAAAGTTCCCAAACTCTTTCTGTTGTTGAGTTTATAACCGTTTCTACAATTATCGTATTGTTCATGTTCAGAATTTTATAAAATAAGAATCTTCGATTTTTGTTTATTTACTGTAATAAAATTTGTTAGATTTTTTGTTTATAATAAAGTATTACTACACCCGATTTCAATACTTTCGTATCCGATAATTTCAAATTAATTTTATCGTCAATTCCTTTAAACATAGCGTTTCCTTTCCCTAATAAAAGCGGGTTTATGATTATTCTGTATTCATCAATTAAACCCAATTGAGAAAGTTGGGTTACTAATGTACCGCTTCCAAATATCACTATGTCTTCGCCAGGTTGTTCCTTCAGACTTTTCACTTCTTTTGCAAGATTGTTTTTTGCTATCCTTGCATTATTCCAATCCACTCTTTTCAATGTTTTTGAAAAAACAATTTTAGGCAGATGATTCATCTTATGAGTAATCACAGCATCTTCATCAATAGCGTTTGGCCAAAAATCCGCCATCATTTGGTAAGTAACTCGTCCAAACAAAATGGTATCTACCTCATTAAGTAATTGCCTGGCATATTCAAAAAAACTTTCATCAACGGTAAACCAATCGATTTCTTTGTTAACTCCTTCAAAGAATCCATCTAATGATACTACATTTGAAACAATAATTTTTCGCATCGTATTTTTATTAAGTCTTTGTTATTTTTCTTCAATCAAGGATAAAATATTTCCTGCCGGGTCTTTGAACCATGCGATGTTTGGACCTTTACCAGCACCGCGGCAAATCCCTTTTTCATCAGTTTTAATTGGTCCATCATATTGTTCAAATGTGATTCCTTTTTTAATGAGTTCATCCACAGATTCATCAATATCTTTTACGGGAAAATTAAGAATAGTAAAAGTGGCAGGAACATGATTGGGTTTTGGATAAATGATAATACGGTTCCCTCCTTCAGGATGTAATTCTATTAATCCCATCGGATTATCTTTTACTTCCAGGCCAAGAATTCCTGAATAAAATACCTTTGCCTTTTGTATATCATTTACAGAAAATCCACTAAATGCTTTTGAATGTTTCAACATGATGTTATTATTTATATTGTGAAAAAAAATCAGATTTCTTAATCATTCATCTGAACAAGACACATCATTTCATCCTCGCTTTTATACCATTCGATTGCGGGCTTCGTTTTATTCACTCTCGGGTCTTGTATTATTTCGGAAAAAATATCTTTGATGGAATTGGTTTTCCTCTGCCAGTCAAAAACGTTCACTGTTAAATAATTTCCTTTTTCAATATTGAATTTTTCATAATTATATTTTTCAGCTTCACCATGAAATTTTTCTTCCGCCAATGCATAGTAAACCATTTTCCCATTTTTAAAATCACTTAATCCATAATAGTTACGGGTGCCTGCACGATCGCCGGTTTTTTGAATTAATATATCAAAGGCATCTCCGATACCTGCAGGAAAGCTATTAACAGGGAATCCAAAAACCTCTATATCAGCCTCAAAATTGAATTCGGTCATCTCAAATTTTTTAATTAGAAAACAAATTTACAGTCATATTCAGAGAAATTGAGGGTGCATATACGCCAATATAACGGGCTGATTGCGACAAAAAAAATCCCTACTTTTGGTTTCTAAAAAAGATATAAATGAAACACATCACCATCCTGGCTACCACCGGTAGTAATTTGGGAAGCATTGATAACCCTCGCCGTGCATTCTTGACTGTTAACGAATCTTTGAAAGATAAGGGCAAATCCCCGCTGTTTAAAGTTCAGATAGCCGGAACCAAAAAAGAGATAAAGCTGAATAATGGCATATATACCATTCATCCGGATGCGGAGATAAAAAATATAAAAAAAACAGACCTGGTTATTATACCTGCGTTCGAAGGAGATATAAAAAAAGGGGTGGAACAAAATACAGAGTTAATTCCCTGGATTATTCAACAATATAAAAAAGGAGCAGAAATTGCCAGCCTTTGTGTAGGAGCGTTTTTGCTGGCTTCCACAGGTTTATTGGAAGGTAAAAGCTGCTCTACTCATTGGCGTGCGGGTAATGAATTTAAAAAAATGTTCCCGGGTGTAAACCTCGTTACTGATAAAATTATAACAGATGAATATGGGATTTATACCAGTGGTGGCGCTTTTTCATCGGCCAATTTGATTTTATATATTATTGAAAAATATGCAGGCAGGGAAGAAGCTATTCAATGTTCCAAAACTTTCCAGGTTGACCTGGATCGGCATAGTCAATCGCCGTTCATTATTTTTGAAGGGCAAAAGGATCATAATGATATTCACATAAAAAAAGCCCAGGAGTTCATTGAAAAAAATGTCCAGGAAAAAATCTCGGTAGATCAATTAGCAACGATGCTTTCGATCGGGCGCAGAAATCTCGAGCGAAGATTTAAAAAAGCAACCTCCAATTCCTTGGTGGAATATATGCAAAGAGTGAAGGTGGAAGCGGCCAAACAAAGATTTGAAACCTCGGGCGATAACGTAAATGAAGTAATGTACAATGTGGGTTACAATGACCCCAAAGCGTTTCGCACAACGTTCAAACGGTTTACTGGCTTATCTCCTGTAGGATATCGAAATAAATATAACAGGGAATTGGCAGCAGTTTGATAACTAAAAATAAGAATAACTAAAGCATTCAATTTCTCTTCAGAAGCCCGTCGGTACTGATTATAATGATTATTTTAATTGGCAGTTTTATAATATATGGCTATGTTTACCGTTTATTACTCCGGCTCATACCTTATACCAAAATTCAATATGATGGCTCATTCTAATCCAAAATTCAAGGTAATATCTTACATAGTGTTTTATTTTTTCATTTTTTTTTCTACTGAAAAAGTGCATGCACAAGCCTCTCAGACGGTAAGTGAAATTATTACTACTTACAATACTTATTTTAAAAGCAGTACTACTGCTATTAATCCTGTAAAGCCTGACAACAGTCACGATTTGCTTGCATTCACGTTCAATGGTACTCGTTATAGTACAGGTGTAGATGATGCGCTTTTATCATCACATGGGGATGCTTTTGTTGCAGAGATTTTCAAAGCGCTTCCGGTAGGTAGTATCACAGGCGCTGTGACTTCCAATACAAAGTTAGCCCTTGGCCAGTTGTATGATGGTGTGGATAACGGAGCATCCAATCCTGCTCCTGTCAATAGCCTTACACTTTATCTTACAGATGGGGTAAACGGTCTCAACCTCGGCACCGGTATTGCCAATTTGCCACAAGGGAATCTAATTTTCGGTGTGACGAATATCAACCCTGCTGCCATTGGTGATGGAATTCCTGATATCTTAGTCACACAAATTGCTGATCCCTCATCCGGCGTTGACAATTACGTACTCGTTGACGGATCCGGCAATACAGTAGGAACATCTCAAAATATATCCTTCTCAGGAATAGATGCGGTTGCCAATTGGACAGAGATTTTTATGAAGCCAGTACCAATCCGGCTACTCTTACAAGCGGCTTCACCAAAACTGACCGGCCACTTCGTCTTTGGGCTGCAGATTATAGTTATTTTGGAATTACAGCAGCAAACTATACAAGTGTCAAAAAATTAATCATTCATCTCAATGGCAACAGCGACATGGCTTTCGTAGCCTATAACTTCGCTTCTGTCCTTAATGTTTTGCCGGTGGGCCTCACCTTTTTTACTTCTTCAATTTCTGGTAATGATATTCAACTTTTATGGCAAACAGCAACAGAAAGTAATAGTAGTTATTTTGAAATAGAGAGTAGCAGGGATGGCACTCAATTTATTAGCCTGGGAGTACGCAATGCCGAGGGTAACAGTTCATCTAATATTAATTATTCTTTTACAGATACTAATGTAGAAAGCGGAGTGCATTATTATCGCCTAAAGCAATTTGACAAAGATGGGCATTTCACTTACAGTAAAATTATAAGGCAGGTAGCTTTGGTTGACAAAATTAAACTCAGCGTTTATCCTAATCCTGCTATTAACAATGTAATCGTTTCTCATTCTACATCTGTGAAAGGAGATGAACTTAATTTATACAATTCTTCGGGAAAATTATTATGGGCAAAAAAATTAACTCCGGGAACAATACAAACAAATGTGAATGTTTCTCCTTATCCCGCAGGTGGCTATATTTTTCAATTAAATAGTAGTCAGCAACAAACATCTTCAGTAAAGTTTTTGATTAATTAACCAGTTAAAGATTTCAGGATTTAAATCAATAAATTTTATGAATTAAAAACCAGGAGCAATAAGACATTCTCTCATTAACATTCTAAACATCTTTCTTCACAAATGAATGTGTCCTTTCTGCCAATGCATCCATAGATTGATTTTTCATGCATTTAAAATGACCGAGGGGGCACTTATCAAAACCAGTCTTAGAGCAAGGACGGCACCACAATTTATTTACCTGGAAAACTTCATACATCGTTTGATAAGGAACCATGCCGAAAGAAGGAACCGTGTTTCCCCAAACAGAAAGAATATTTTTTTTGAAAGCGGCTGCAATGTGCATCATCCCTGTATCGTGGCTGATTACCAATTTTGCATTGCGAACAATATCTGCAGATTCATTCAACGAAAATTTGCCACAGGCATTATAAATTTTTACTGTATCCGATTCAGCAATTTTTTCTCCATTTAAAAAATCTTCTTTTCCTCCAAGCAAAATGATTGGGTAATTAATTTTATTTACCAGTTCCTGTAATTTTTCAACGGGTAATTTTTTGGTATTATGCGCTGCGCCAATAGCAATAGCCACATAGCCCTGGGAATGAGAAAATGGGATATCATCTTTTTTTACTTGTTCGTTTTCAGGAATAAAATAATCAAGCCCAAGCCCATCATTTACGACACCCAATTTTTCTACAGTCGCCATGTACCTGTCCACAATATGCTTGTGTGGCATCATGTTTATTTTAAAATTGGTATAAATCCATTTTTTAATGTTCAGTTTATTAAATGAATGAAATGGAATTTCGCGGATTAAATTTTTTATCCGCAGGGTGCGCAGGTTGTGATGAAGGTCAATAATATGATCGTAATCCTCTCTTGCCAATTGTTCTATCGTTATCTTAAAGTCATCGTGCAGCAAAAGAACTTTATCCAAATAAGGATTTGATTGAAGAATATTTGCAAACTTTTTTTTAGTAAGATAATGAATCACCGCGTCGGGATATTTCTTTCGCAAACAACGAACAACCGGCGTCGTTAAAACAATATCGCCAATGGATGAAAATCGTATGATAAGAAATTTCAGGGTGCTATCGTCCGGAATAGGCTCCGGCTGGTTACTTATTTTACTATAAAAAATTTTTAAATTCAACTTAGGTTTTGTTATTATAGGTTTCGGTAATAGGATAGAGCCAGTGAACAAACAAATAACCATGATTCTTATTCAATATCCATTCAGCTACCAATCAACTCAACACTTTTGGTTTCCTTTTTCCTGAAAACAATTTCCATAGAACGGGGAATGTGGTTACTATAACAATTCCGATCACTATTATTTCCAAATGTTGTTTTAAATCAAAATTAAATTCCTTCTCTACCAGCTTTTGTAAAAAATGGCCACCTAATAACATACTTCCGACCCATAATACGCAACCCACGAAATTATAAAAGCTAAATTTCTTTTTATCCATTTTCACAATACCCGCTACTATTGGCGCAAAGGTTCTTACAAAAGGAACAAACCTGGCAATGATAATGGCTACTCCCCCATTTTTTTCATAAAACTCATGGGCTTGTATCAAATATTTTTTCTTAAATAAAACAGTGTCTTTTCTTTCGTATAAAAAAGGACCGCTTTTATATCCGAACCAGTAGCCTACGAAGTTTCCAAGGATTCCTGCAATGGCAATTAATAACCATAACATTCCCAGATCAACCCATTCATTATTGGATTGAAATAAGGCTGAACTTACAATACTGTTGCTGTAAATACCTGTTACAAAGAGTAAAGCGTCCCCCGGTAAAAAGAATCCGGCAAACAAACCTGTTTCGGCAAAAACAATAAAAATAACCATCCACAGTCCACCATGTTCGATATAGAATTGAGGATTCAACAAATCCTTTAAACCGATTCCTAAAAAGAGTAACAGATCCACTTGATATATTTTAAAAAGAAAAAAAAGGTCAATAAATAAACAACAAAGATTCTTAAAAGAAATGAGAATTACTAATCAGGCACAAAAGCCAATGCTTTTTCCTGGTCAAATTCTCCTTCCCATTTGGCAACTACACAACTGGCCAAAGTATTTCCGATTACATTCACTGAAGTGCGCGCCATATCCATTAATTCATCAATGCCTAAAATCGCCATCACCGGCCATAAAGGCAAACCGAAAGAAGAAACCGTACCCAACAAAATAACCAAAGAAGCGCGCGGCACACCGGCTACTCCTTTGCTGGTAAGCATCAACGTTAGCCCCATAACAAATTGAGTGCTCAAAGGCATGTGAATGCCAGCCGCCTGTGCCACAAAAACGCTGGCAAGAGAAAGATACAAGGTAGTGCCATCCAGGTTAAAGGTATATCCCGTGGGCAATACGAAGGATACGATTTTGCGGGGCACACCAAATTTTTCCATATTTTCCATAGCTATCGGTAGTGCAGATTCTGAGCTGGTAGTCGCAAATGCAATAGCTACAGGCTCTGAGACAGCCTTAATGAACTGGCGGACAGGTATCTTTAAAAAATACGCGATAGAGAAAAGTACTATACCGAGGAACACAATCAAAGAAGCATATAAAGTAAGCAACAGCTTTACTAATGAGAACAATATATCAAGTCCTAAATGGCCAACAGTGACCGCAATGGCGGCCCCTACTCCAAACGGAGCAAAATGCATTATGATGTTAGTGAATTTAAACATAGTTTCAGCAAAGCTCTCAGAAAAAAGTAACATTGGTTTTCTTTTTTCTTCTTTCACCATAGACAGGCCGATCCCAAAAATGACGCTAAAAACCACTATAGGCAATACATCGCCATTATACATGGATTTTATAATATTTTCAGGGAAAATATGCAGGATCACATCCTGCCAGGTTTGTGGAACCGCAGGAGGTAATTCCTCGTGAAAGCCGGGCGGGATATGAATTCCCACACCTGCCTGCGAAACATTGATGGCTATTAGCCCGATGATCAAAGCAAGGGTGGTTACCACTTCAAAATAAACGATAGATTTCCATCCCATTCTTCCCACTTGTTTCAGGTCGGAATGGCCGGCAATACCCACCACAAGGGTTGAAAAAAGTATAGGCGCTATAATCGTTTTTACCAATCGCAAAAATATCTGGCTAAGAAATCGCAGGTCTTTTGCAAACTCAGGAAAATCCAAACCAATCTCTACGCCTATTGCCATGCTTACCAGTATCCATGTAGTAAGCGAGCGTTTGAAAATAGCAAAGAGTATTAAGGAAGCGATAAATATCCATCTTAAAATTCTCAGGAATACAGGTGACAGGCTATTGAAATTATAGATATCTATCAAATGAAAGAAAACAGTAATAGTCAGCAAAATGAAAACAAGGATGATACTTTTTCTTTTATTCATAAAAACAGTTGAGTTGAAGATTTCAGAAGTCCCTTTTCGATGACTAACAAATTGAAGTTAGCAATATTTTTCGACAGGTAAGAGAGTGGCCATGCCTGTCCGAATGAACGTGAAAGTATAAAGATGAACCTTAATGGATCCGTTCTGGCGGGAATTAAATTTATTTTCACGAATGAGGAAAATAAGGGAATTGATAGTACTAAAAAAAACGGCTCAATGAAACGGGTTTATTTCATATTTCACGTTGCCCATTCTACTTTTGGGCGGTGGGACACCGCCCACGGCGGGCTGCCCCGGTTGGTGTCCACCAACCGGCGAGAAATTTGGTACAAAAAAAGACGGCTCATTGAACCGTCTTTTAAATAGTAATAATTTCTTTGTAAGTTATCTCCTGTTGCCAAACATACGAAGCAGGAAAAGGAAAATATTTATAAAATCAAGATACAATGTCAATGCACCGAAAATAGACAATTTCTTTACATTATTAGCATTAGCTGCAACTCCCTGGCTACCATCACCATTCACTTCCAGACCCTCTCCTATCCTCTTTAATTTCTGAACGTCATAAGCGGTAAGCGCAGTAAAAACCATTACGCCCACGATGCTGATGATATAATCTAATTGACTGCTGTGTAAAAAATAATTGATCACCATTGCTATCAATACGCCGATAACACCCATCATTAAAATTCGACCGAATTTAGTAAGATCCTGGCTGGTAGTATAGCCCATTACAGCCATCACGCCAAACATAGCCGATGCGGAAAGAAAACATCCTAAAACAGAGCCTGGTGTAAATGCCAGTAAAATAAAACTAAAAGTAATTCCATTTATAACTGCATAAGCTATAAATAAAGCCATCAGTGCAGTCGCTGAAAGCCTCTGAAAACCAAATGACATAATAAGTACAAATCCAAGAGGTGCAAACATAGTAACCATTCCCAAACCTGTTAATCCTGTTGGTCCAATCAAGTAACTCAACAATTGGTTATTTATAGAAAACTGCCACGCAACTAATGCCGATATGCCAAGGGCAATAAACATTAGTAAAAACACATTTGCTATAAAAGATCTTGAGCGGGTTTGTTCGCCCGTAGGTACATAACTGATATTAGTAATATTAGAATTGCTGTTTGTTAATTCCATGTTTTTAAAAATTTTCAGTAAATGTAATACTGATTATTCAGATTTAAAAAAGTGGACTAAAATTTATGATTTTTGTAGCTAAAATCCGTGCCAGGGAAACGACTTATTTTTTCGGTACAGCCTGCATCATGTTACCAAACATTAAATTGCTTTTTGATTCAGTATAACCGCTTGGAATTTTAAACATGGATGCAGGAAATGTTTGTTTCTCTGCTTTTGTAAGCTGCATCGTCATTGAGTAATCTTTGGCATCAGCATTTGTCATCTTTACAAAAAATCCGGCGCACCCTGCATCATCCAAAGCTTTGGTCATTGCAGGTTGTACATTTTGCTGGATGGTTGCTTTTTTAAATACTGCATAACCAGGCACATCCACACTTGTCCATACATCCATTGTGCTGGAAGATTTAAACATTCCAGAACCAGTGGTTGACACTACTCTAGCATGAATGCAGTTATACCCCTGCACATTTTCATTTCCTATTTTTGTAACCTTGTATTTTTCAAAATTGCTATTGATGAGTGAAGTATCAATTACATTCAGTGAATAAGATTTTTCTTCTTCATCAAGTATAATGCTGTAATGCGGTTGATTTGTTTTGCCTATAACTATTAAAGCGCTTGAATTTTTTGCACCCATCATCGCGGCAATATTCATTTCTGAACGCCCTTCGCCATTTGATGTAAAATAAAGTTTTGATGTACTTTTTGTAGTGCCGGTCTTCTTTGTATTCGTCTCTATGCTGTATTCATAATAGGTGCCGCTTCCGCCATCGGCACTCATGTAACTTTTAATCGCTGCCACAGAATCCGCAGCAGAAACACCGCCGCCACCGGTAAGATTTCCCAGGCTTTTACCTAATAAATCACTCATTGAAGTATCGTTAGGATTATCCTGAGCTGCTTTTGCAAAAGCGCCTAACACTCTATTAGTGGAGGCGCTATCCCCTCCCTGCATTGAAGAATTATTTGTGTTAGACGTTTTTCCGCTCACTGCTTTGTCAATTGTATTGTTGGTGCTTTGGGAAGCCTGGTTATTGGCCCTGTTTTGTGCGGTATTTTTTACCGTATTCATTATTTTTTTAAAAAACTGCGCCTGTAAATTATTGGAATAAAAACATATCAACAGCGCAAAAAAAATTGTGGTGCAAATACTTAACTTTTTCATTTTTTTTATTTTAATAGTTTAGAAATTAATTATGCTTTTTATTTTAATAGCTCTAAAAGAAGCAAAACGACTGCACACAAAAAACAAATGACAGTAATCAACAAAAACAATAGCTTTATGATTTTTGTGTTTCGCATTGTCTGAATAATAATAGTTGTTCAACTAATCAGAAATCCGATGGAAAGTTAATTCTGCGGGGAAAGAGATAATAAAATAAACGACGAACGGATGATTAAAATCGTCAAACATTTTGGGATTCCGGAATTGATATTATTCTGATTTTTTTAAAAATTCCATTCAAAACAATTGAAGGAAATAAAGCAGAAATATAAATGCCAAAGCCATTCTTAAAAAAAAATTATGAGATACCCTGAATTAAAAACTATGCGGCAGCAAACCAACCTGCCTGGGCGGCAGACAGACAAATGTCCCGGATTCTTATTTTTTTTGAAGATTGATTTTTAAATATTTCACTTTTCACCGGGTACGGATTAAAGCAGAATATTAAACCAATCTTTTTATTGAACAGAGTAAAATTGCAATCACTCTGAAATCAATTATCAAAGTGTTATCACTTCTCACCTTCTTAATCCCATGCCATTTACACCCTGGCTTCTGCCTGTACAGGAATCTTCCACCAGTACCAATGTTACTGAATCTTCTCCAACAAAATTGGCATTATATTTCCCCCAATAACCACCTCCGCAGGCATCATCTTCTGTATCTGTAATTGAAACAACAGGGTCATTAAAGGTGTAGTTGCCATAGTGTATTAATTTCTCTTTATAGTAGGAAGCAAATGTGCCATCGCTTTTAAGGTCAACATAATTTTTTGAGCCATCAGGGTTAGTGGTAAACCAATGCCCTACAATATTATGTGTCGGTGGGACGAATGCAAAAGCAATTGATAAAAAAGAAGCTGCAAACAAAAGGAATAACGTTTTCATTTTTTTATTTTTTTAAAGGTTAAATAATTAATAATACTCTTTGAATATACATTTACATCAATCTGTCTTAAAAAATAGCCGGCGAACGTATTTTTAAAACCGACAAAAGATAGTTGAACGTTCAATATTGTATCATATCCAATTTGTATGTGGTGTACTTCATTTAGCAAACGGCAGAGTTTTTCTTTTTTGACATTACATAAAATCGCCAATAAAAAAGTGGATTAACTTTTGGAAAGTTATTTAACTCGCTTCTCAAAAAAACTTCTCAAAAGTTTCTTCAACAGCAGACAGACAAATCCGATAGCTATCGGATTGAAATTTTTATTTTTTATAAAAAGCAACGTACATTTCCGCTTATGATTGCGGAGGCGCTGTATTGCTGTCTTTCCCCTTGTCTGCCATCGCCTTGTCCACGTCACTTTTCAGCGACCGGAACGAATCTTTGAGATTGTTATCTGCTGAACGGAACCTGTAAGCGCCAAAGGCGATGAGGATAGCCCCTGCAATAGCAGCCCATATTCCAAAACTGAGGCCCACACTGCCAAAGGCTGCACCTTCTTCGTTGCTTACACCACTCATTGCCGATTCCCACCGGATGATGAGATAGCCAATAATGCAAATGTTTACAACGCCGGCGCCCAATACAGGCAACCACATTTTTGCAGGTATGTTGGCTTTCTGGTCGCCTGCTAATGCAAGAAGTCCGGCCAAAATAAAAAGAATAAACACCAGCACGCCAATACCGTTCATGCCATTTACAGAGCCCATACCATAGCTGAACCAAGGCAGGAAACAAGCGACTAACCCCAATGCTGCGCCGACAATGATAAATTTGCGCTGTTTGTTTAATTGTTGAAAATTCATAATGATTGTTTTTAATTTTTTAAAAAATATTTATTGCGAATATTAATCACCTGATGTTTGTTTGTAGCCTTGCGGCACTTCAAACATCCCGGCAGGAAAATCCTGGTGGGTTACTTTAGTTATTTGGTTAGTATATGCCACGTCCTTTGAGTGCATATCGAATTTTACCATAAAACCTTGGCATCCCATTTGGTTTAGTTGATTGGCCACATCGGCATTGAACAAAACGCCGCTCATTTTAGATGTTGACATCTCCATATATTTTTTTTCTGCTGCAGGTATTGGCACATCGGGGCTTAGCCAGAGGTCGGTAGTGTCTATGCTATTCATAAAACTGGCAGGGCCATTATAATTCTTATTGGCTATGATTCTTGCGTGTGTGCAATTGAAGCCTGCAATTTGTTCCTGCCCTATTTTACTTACAGCATATTTTGTATTACTGCCATCGCTCATGTTAAAGTCCGCTGTATCTATATGATTGATGGTGTAAGTTTTTGCACTATCATCAAGTAGTACGCTTTGGTTCGGAGTGTTAGCATCACCAACAGAAACCATTGCAGTTGTATATTTTCCATCCCGTAAAAGATCCATTTCCATGCGAACTTTTCCGTTATCGGCAAGAAACATTTTAGTGAGCGTCTGCATTTGCATTTTTGCCCCTTTGGTATTTCCTGTCATTTCTATATAAACATCTTTCCCTGAGCCGGAAGTGATATCACTGGCGCCGCCAGAAGATCCACTGCTATTGCTATTGCAGGAAAGAAAGCACATTGGCAAAAATAAAATTGCTGCGAAAATTTTTATCTGTTTCATTTGTTTTATTTTTAAGAATAAAAAAAAATATTGAGAAAAAAGTTGTGGTATTTTTTGCATCAATTATATTTTATTTCCTTTTGTGTCTCAACAAGAGAGAATCATTCATTGTAAATTTAGTACGCGATAATGGGTAAGTAACATTACTTGTTGGTGGCGCCACTGTTTTTTTTTGTTTTAGGATTTCCGTATTTAGCTTAAAAGGTTTTTTTGGATGCTGTGTTGGCGGAGTCTTCTGAGTCTGGGAAAAACAATTCAATGTTATTAGCAGCAATACCGCGATGATTGAAACATGTGCTTTCATTTTTTTTAGATTTAAGTTTGATTAAAAAATTGTTTAAAAAATTTATTTTATTTAAGTTTTACATTTTGTTATTCTGTCTGTTCTTATAAAAATTTGAAAAGATGACACTGTAAAGATGTAATTGAAAAAAGGGCGGCTTATAAAATAACCGATGAACGGACGTTTAAAATCGTCAAACATTTTTAGATACAGAAATTGATTGTTTTTAGAAAAAAATAACCGAAGGTACCGGCCAAAAAATTGTACAGTAAACGGACAAATGCGATAGCTATCGGATCCGGGATTCTTATTTTTTATGAAGATTGATTTAATATTTTGCAATGGACAAAACCGTGAATGATTTAGCTTGAAAAACTACCTAATTTTTTCACTTACGAAGTATAAGCTAATGCCACGGGTTAATTGCCACGGGTTAATTGCCACGGGTTTCAACCCGTGGATAATGAAATGCCTCAAAGGCTTTAGCCAAAATCTATTGATTCTTTGCAGTACATAGCTTTTTAATTTTTGGCTAAAGCCGGAAACCACAACCACAATTCCACTAACTAAAGTTAGTGGCATCCGATAGCTATCGGATTGATATACTGCATCTGCTGTCAGTAGTTGTAAACTACTGACGAATAAAAAAAATAAAAATTCTGTTTATTTGTCGGTTTGCTGCCCCGCAATTCTTATGACGTTTCATACTGAATGTTTTAAGTAATTAAAAAAACAGTTTTCATAATATTACTTTTTTGGTTGAAAATCAGGATCGCCGCATTGCCACAGCAGAAAAGCATCTTCAAGAGCTATTTCTGCAAACTGTTCCTTTGTTGTAGTTCCACCAAAATGGCCGCCTTTATAATTTACATACAATAAAGTAGGCGTTGTTGGATTGTTATCTGCTTGCATAGCCGCGGCAAACTTGCCGGGAATCCAACTATCTACACGCGGATCGTTAAAACCGGTAGTAATAAATTGCGCCGGGTAAGATACGCCTGCCTTAACATGTCGAAGCGCATCCATTTTTAATAAACCCTCACATTCTAACGAATCTTTTACAGTGCCAAATTCCGGTGTATTATCAGGCCCGTTGGGCGTTTGTTCCATGCGCAGCGCGTTCAGGCAACCTACTTTTGGTATAGCTACTTTGTATAAATCCGGTCGTTCAGTAATTGCCATTCCTATTAAAATACCACCGGCACTCGCACTTGAGCATCCTAATTTCTGACTGGAAGTGTATCCATTTTTAATTAAGTAATCGGCGCACGCATTAAAATCTTTCCACGTATTTTGTTTGGTAGTTTTAAATCCTCCCATGTGCCATGCTTCTCCTTTCTCACCGCCGCCACGCACGTGTGCCCATGCATAAACAACACCCCGGTTGAGTAAGGGGAGTTTTGTTTCATCGAAATTAGGAGGAGTAGAAACACCGTATGCGCCATAACCTTCAAGCAGGCAAATATTGCTTCCATCTTTTTTTAATTTCGTTTTATCATAAACAATGCTCAAAGGCACCATGGTGCCATCGTAAGAAGCAACTTCAACTTCCTTGGATTCCAGGTTACTGATACCGGGATAATTAGAGGGAACATAAAAAGGGCCTTTTGAAAATTGGCTATTTCCCGCATTATATTGATAGGTATTAAAAGGCTCTGTCCAACTTGTATTTCCTACTGCAAATTCATTTGTAAATACACTATAAGGGAGCATAAAGATAGTGCCCTTAAGTGGAACATGCATTTCTTCTAACTTTCCTGTAGCAAAATCATAAAGCATAATTTTGTTTTCAATTCCATTCTTAACCATTCTAATAAGCAGATAGTCTTTTGATTCTGACATAGAACTAATTTTCCAATCTTTATCTCCTGCTAAAATCTCAGATGCAGTTGAAAAATCCGGATTTGGAAGAGATACTTTTATAATACGGGAATTATTATTTCCTTTAGTAGTGCGGCAATAAACTGCATCTCCACGGGCGATATAACCTTTTATTTCATCAGCATATTTACTAAAAGGTTTCCAGGCAATTTTATTATCAGTCAAAGTAGAAACTGGCGCATAAAAAAGTTCTTTGTTTGGATTTACGTTATCCTTTTCAGCAAACATAAAAGAACTGTGTGCAGAAATATTTATCCAGGGGCGATCGGAAGGCTCAAAATTCAATTCCGGATTTTTAGCGCGGCTTAAAAGTTCTTTATCTGCTTTCACATCTGTCCCAATTACATGCAGCATACACTTTATATTCAGGTTGTTTTCAGGATCGTGTACATCATCATTCTTAAATTTGAGATAACTAATTTCGTTATTCGAATTTGGAATAAAATCTCCAGCGGCATAAAGTATTTCTTCGGGCAAAAGTTTATTTGTTTTAACATCCATTATCCTGATGTTTGGTGTTTCTTTCCCAGCTTCGCTAAGGTTTAGCAACATGTATTTACCATCGTCGCTTACATCGTAATTAACATTCATCACCTTTCCTTTGATATAATTGGAAGGGTCAAAGAGTAAAACATCTGCACCACCGGTTTTGCTGCGGGAATAAATTTTACTAGCAGGCTCTCCGGGAAACCGTTTGGTAAAGAAAAAAGTATTCGAAGCAAGGTTTGGGAATCCGTATTTTATTTGTTCTACTTTATCCAATTTATCAAGTTCGTCAATCAACATTTGTTGGCCGGGAACTTTGCTCATAATATCATTTGTATAATCTGCCTGGGCTTTAAACCATGATACCACTTTTGGATCTTTGATATCTTCCAACCAGCGATAATTATCAGTTACGCTTGTTCCGAAATAAGTATCGGTAACAGGAACTATTGGAGATGAAGGATAATGGTATTGGCCAAAAGAAAATATTGAGATGAAAAGTATAACCGGAATGATGAGTAATTTTTTCATAATAAGTTTATTTTAATTAGAAAAATAGAAATCTGGCTTAAAAGTACTTTTACTGAAACCCCATTTTTAAAAATAACCGATGAACAGGCTTTTAAAATCGTTATAATGTCTAATGATTTAACTGAAAAAAATTAAGTCCATATACGCCAATAAAATTTCCGCATTGGCGGATACCCAATTTTTACACGTAACAGTCTTTTCAAACCGATGATTATTGGATCATCCCGATCTATCCGATTTATTTTATTCTTTTAAAGACAAATCTCTGGTATGATCAATTGTATTGGACTACCCAATGATGTGGTTGTTAAAAAATAAAAATTGAGGCCTTTGGTGTTGAGCAAGGATAAACGCGGCAGCATCACCAACAAAACGAATTAAACAAAGCCTTGTTTTTGACCCCTTAAGTTTGGCCGTTGGTGAGGCCATCGCTTCCTCAAAGATGTCCTTCGGACAAAACCACGCGCAACACAAACTGCGGTGGGAAATCTATGGCCGCGGTTGAAAATCCGGATCCTCGCATTGCCATAAAGCAAAAGCATACATATCTGCGAAATTGGCGAAGGTTACCGATAAGTCTTCTGTGAAATGGCCATTATCATAATTCACTTTCATTAATACAGGTTTGCCGGATGTAGTTGCATTTTGCAGGGCGGCAGCAAACTTGCCGGGCTCCCATGGGCTTACCCTGGGATCGTTCCAGCCTCCTACACAAATAAGTGCAGGATATTTTGTACCCTTTACCACATGTTGCATGCCATCCATCTCATAAAGGGCACTGCTTTCAATACTGTCTTTTACAGTTCCAAACTCCGGAATATTGCCGGGACCATTCGGCATAAATTCCATACGCATTGCATTAGCAACACCTACATCGCAAATCGCCGCTGCATAGAGGTCAGGCCTTTCTGTAATAGCCCGGCTAATTAAAATACCACCTGCGCTTACACTCATTCCTGCCAGTTTATTAGCAGACGTATATCCTTTTTCAATTAAATATTCAGCACAGCTATTAAAGTCTTTCCAGGTGTTGGGTTTGGTAGTTTTAAATCCTGCTTTGTACCATGCTTCGCCTTTTTCGCTTCCACCGCGAACATGAGCCATAACTATGATAACTCCCTTAACCGCTAATGAATTGAACATAACAATAAAGTTGGGAACCAAACTGGCGCCATAAGCCCCATACCCATTCATTAAACAAATATTTTTCCCGTCTAGTTTAGTGCCTTTTTTATAAATTATGGAAAGCGGTATCATCACACCGTCATGGCCTTTCGCTTCAACTTCCTTTACATCTAAATCTTTATATGCAGCAGGGTAAACAGGTGGCTTATTAAATGAAGAGGGAGAAAATTTATCTGTTGCAGCGTTGAAATCAAATTCAGTCCATGGTTTATTCCAGGAAGTGATTCCTGCATAGCAATTATTAGTTGTATCGTCAAGACACCCAATACTAAACACTCCCGGATAAGGAAATTTTATTTCTGTTATTTTTTTTGTTCTGAATTGATATTTATATCTATGGTCATTAATGCCATTAGTATAATCGAGAAATAAATAATCTTTGCAATGGCTAATGACTTCGAGTGTTTCGTTAGGTTTCTCTTTAGCTATTGTTTCCGCCTTATCCCAATCAGGGTTTGTTAAGGTAGTATGAACAAGCTTATAATTTTTAGCTCCCTTATAAGTAATGGCATATACATCATTTCCTATAATAACTATGCTTCTTACAACCTGATCTTCAGGCCTGCATAAAATTTTCCATTCAATTTTACCCGAGTTAAACTGAGAAACAGGAGCATAGTAAATCAGCTTTTCGGTTTGTGCAGTGCTGACGTTGGCAAAAATAAAGTCTCTTGAATCTTCATTCAATGTGACAACAGGAAATTCATTGGACTTAATTCCCAGGTTTGGATAACTGGAATCGCTAAAAAAATCAATATCATTTTTTACAT